>CAVYVC010000019.1:0-188308 GCA_963771845.1 uncultured Alphaproteobacteria bacterium
TAGCACATGCCGTTTCAAAGCCGTGTCCGTTGCTGCCTCCGTGGCAGAGACCCGCCTTGTCGGCGGCGGAGAAGCATCTCGAACCATATCGGTCGAGAACAGATCGGGTGTTGCTTGGTGAGTGCGGTCACGCCCCATGGTGGCAAGATCGTGGCTCAATCACACACCTGGGAGTTCCGCGCTGCAGCGCCCAGCGGATAGAGGTTCTTCCGCCGGGCGAGTAGAATCCATGTCTTTCAGTGGTGGGCTGAAACGTTCCTGACGCATTCGGAAAGAAGATCACCGGGCGCCGAATTGCTGACGTCGCCCAGACTGAGGATGCCAACCATCCGCTTGCTCTTGTTGATCACTGGCAACCTGCGGACCTTCAGCGCCTCCATGTGCCGTACCGCCTTAGCGAGATCATCGTCATCCCGACAGCAATGAATACCTGGGGTCATCACGTCGCGCGCCGTCGCGCGAAGGGCATCGAAGTTGTCCTGCGCCAGCCCTTTGCAGACGATGTCGCGGTCGGTCACCATACCGATCAGGCGGTCGTTCTCTCCAAGCGGAATGGCGCCTATATCATGCTCACGCATCAATTTCGCGAGTTCAGTGACAGGGGTATCCGGACTGACCCAATCGACGCCCTTGTGCATCACTTCTTTGACTTTCATAGAAGACCTCCGTCGCTGATGCCCCGGTCCCCACCCTTTCGACTATACAACGAATCGCGTCCTAGAGCACGAGGGGTTCAGGCACGTTACCAACCAGCAAACCGGGAGTTGTCACCGAGCGCGCATTCCGTCGCCGCAGCTCAACCGCGGCGATGGGAAAGCATACAAAGCCCTTTTGTCCTATGACACGGATCCGGACCCGCTGAGGCATAGGGATCATAGGGACCATGAGAATCGGGCCGATGCCCCCTACGCGCGGCGACACTGAGCAAGGTAGAGTTGGTCAGTGACCTGGAAAACTCCCGTATTCTTTGAAAATGACACGGATGACAACCACTGTCTGCAAGCGGCAATTATGATTGTTCTAAGTTCAATGGGGCACCCGGTGCGCCGAGCTGAGGTTGAAGCAGGCACGAACTTTAAAAAAAATCTTTACACTTGGACCATCGAGGGCGCTGCTTATCTCGCCAAATTTGTGTCTGGCGTCCAGTTATATAGCATTCTTGATTACGCTAAATTTGCTCAGAACGGGGAATCCTACCTTAAGAGGCTGACCGGAAAAGAAAGCAGGTGATTTCGGCCCTGTTGTGATTCCCTCGTGTTTGCGATTCGACGAGGAGGCACAACATGGCTTGGACCAAAACCACCCGTAAGCAGTATCGGCGTGATGGGCTGCGCTATGCAAGCGACACGACGGCGAAAGAGTGGATGACGTTGCGACCACTGTTGCCGATGCGGAGTCATATTGGACGCCCAAGCAAGTGGGATGTTCGCATCATTATGGACGCGATTCTCTATATGCTTGCGACCGGCTGCCAATGGCGCGCTTTGCCGAAAGATTTTCCGCCGTTCACGACGGTTCAGTATTATTTTTACAATTGGCGCGACGCCAAGGTTTGGCAGCGGATCAATCGTCTCCTGGTAGAGCGCACACGCCGTGCGGCGGGACGCAAGCGCAGGCCATCGGCTGGGATTATCGACAGTCAGACCGTGAAGACCACGGAAAGCGGCGGTCCATGCGGGTTTGATGCGGGTAAGAAGATAAAGGGGCGCAAACGGCACATCGTCACCGATACACAAGGATCATTGCTTGCCGGGCAAGTGCACGCCGCCAATATCCAAGACGTCCATGGAGCGGTACCGCTGTTGAAGCATATTGGGTTGCTGTTTCCGAAGCTGCGTCACATTTTTGCTGATGGTGCCTACCGCGGAAAGAAGTTGCCCGACGCGCTCGCCGAGTTCGGCAGGTGGGCCATTGAGATCATCACCCGATCCGAGAATGCCGGTACGTTCAAGGTCCAACCAAGACGTTGGGTCATTGAACGAACGCTTGCATGGCTCAACCGCTGCCGACGCCTCTCCAAAGATTTCGAGAAAACCATCGCGAGTGCCGAGGCGTGGCTGCTGCTCGCCAGCATTCGCGTACTTTCTCGACGTCTGGCAAGGGCCTGAAATCATGGGCATTAATATTAAGTTCGAGACTCTGAGAGGCTGACCGGAAAAGAAAGCAGGTGATTTCGGCCCTGTTGTGATTCCCTCGTGTTTGCGATTCGACGAGGAGGCACAACATGGCTTGGACCAAAACCACCCGTAAGCAGTATCGGCGTGATGGGCTGCGCTATGCAAGCGACACGACGGCGAAAGAGTGGATGACGTTGCGACCACTGTTGCCGATGCGGAGTCATATTGGACGCCCAAGCAAGTGGGATGTTCGCATCATTATGGACGCGATTCTCTATATGCTTGCGACCGGCTGCCAATGGCGCGCTTTGCCGAAAGATTTTCCGCCGTTCACGACGGTTCAGTATTATTTTTACAATTGGCGCGACGCCAAGGTTTGGCAGCGGATCAATCGTCTCCTGGTAGAGCGCACACGCCGTGCGGCGGGACGCAAGCGCAGGCCATCGGCTGGGATTATCGACAGTCAGACCGTGAAGACCACGGAAAGCGGCGGTCCATGCGGGTTTGATGCGGGTAAGAAGATAAAGGGGCGCAAACGGCACATCGTCACCGATACACAAGGATCATTGCTTGCCGGGCAAGTGCACGCCGCCAATATCCAAGACGTCCATGGAGCGGTACCGCTGTTGAAGCATATTGGGTTGCTGTTTCCGAAGCTGCGTCACATTTTTGCTGATGGTGCCTACCGCGGAAAGAAGTTGCCCGACGCGCTCGCCGAGTTCGGCAGGTGGGCCATTGAGATCATCACCCGATCCGAGAATGCCGGTACGTTCAAGGTCCAACCAAGACGTTGGGTCATTGAACGAACGCTTGCATGGCTCAACCGCTGCCGACGCCTCTCCAAAGATTTCGAGAAAACCATCGCGAGTGCCGAGGCGTGGCTGCTGCTCGCCAGCATTCGCGTACTTTCTCGACGTCTGGCAAGGGCCTGAAATCATGGGCATTAATATTGAGTCCAACTCTTAGCGAGTTGGTGGCAAAACGGCTGGAGCTCCTGCGCGAGCTGGTGCCCGCAGTCACGCACGTAGCCGTACTCGTCAATCCGGCAAATGCTGTCATTACCGAGACAACGTTGAAAGACGTTGACGCGGCTGCGCACGCCCTCGGACTGCAAATCCAAGTCTTCCGCGCCAGCACCAGCCGCGAGATCAATTCGGCGTTCGCAATCTTTGTGCGCGAGCGGCCCGACGCACTTTTCGTCGCCGGCGACCCCTTTTTCGATGCCCGGCGAGTGCAACTTGCCAATCTGGCATCGCATCACTCCATCGCTGCGGCATATGGGGTGCGTGACATAGCCGTCGCCGGCGGGCTGATGAGCTACGGAAGCAACATTGCGGATGCGTTGCATCAAGTCGGGGTCTACGCCGGCCGCATCCTCAAGGGCGCCAAGCCCGCGGACCTGCCGGTGGTGCAGTCGAGCAAGTTCGAGCTCGTCATCAACGCCCAGACCGCCCAGATGCTCGGCCTCACCGTGCCGCCGATGTTGCTTGCGCGCGCCGACGAGGTGATTGAATGAAGCGACGCGAGTTCATCACGCTCCTTGGCGGCGTGGCAGCCGGGTGGCCACTGTCGGCACGATCACAGCAGTCGGTAATGCCGGTGATTGGGTATCTCAGCGCCCTGTCCGAAGCACAGGCTGCGCGCCAATTGACGGCGTTCCGCCAAGGCCTCAGTGAGGTCGGATATGTGCAAGGCAAAAATGTCACCGTCGAATTCAGCTGGGCGGACGGCCAATACGATCGACTTCCGGCCATGGCGGCGGAACTAGTTGGCCGTGGGGTAGCCCTGATCCTCGCCCAAACTCCGCCGGCTGCGCTCGCCGCCAGCGCAGCGACCACGACTATTCCAATCGTGTTCGTTGTAGGCTTCGATCCAGTTGGGGGCGGTCTGGTCTCAAGTATGGCCCACCCGGGTGGCAACGTCACCGGCTTGTCGCTTCAGCAGACCGACCTTGCTGGCAAACGACTTGGGCTGTTGCGCGATTTGGCTCCCAAGTCATCACTCATTGCCATGCTCGTCAATCCGAGCAGTCCGAACGCTGCGCCCGAAATCAAAGATGCACACGCCGCTGCGGACACCAGTGGACTGCAACTCAAAATGTTCAATGTCGGTGCGCCGAACGAACTTAGTGCCGCTTTCGTGGCCATCGCTGAGCAACGTCCTGATGCTTTGCTTGTCGGGTCCGATCCTTTCCTTGTAAACCGGCGGGAGGAACTGGTCTCGCTGGCGGCACGCCTGGGAATTCCTGCAGTATACCCGCAGAGCGACTATGTAACTGCTGGCGGCTTGCTCAGCTACGGGACGAACGTGCCAAATGTCTATCGCCAAGCAGGCATTTATGCTGGCCGCATCCTCAAGGGCACCAAGCAACCGATCTTCCAGTAATGCAACCAACCACGTTCGAGCTGGTCATAAATCTTAAGACGGCCAAGACGCTCGGACTTGTGGTCCCCTACGCAATGCAACTGCTCGCCGACGAGGTGATCGAGTGAAGCGCCGCGAGTTCATCACCGGAGCTATCGCTGAATCTTGGTGACGGAAGGGGTCAGGCGGCAGCGGGTTAAGCTTGCAGTTTGACGACCTCAATTCCATCGGTGAACCTTACACCGAGGATTATTTTCGGCAACTGGTTGTGGCCATCGAGACGACGCCAGCTTTTCTCGGCAGCTTCGGCGAGCTTGAAGATCATGGCGAGCGCGGTCTTGTTTGAGAGACATCCTTTGGAGCGCACCGTTCGGTGGCGCACCGTCGCGAACGAGCTTTCGATGGGGTTGGTCGTACGCAGATGCTTCCAGTGCTCGGCCGGGAAGTCATAGAAAGCGAGCAACGCGTCACGGTCCTTGACCAAGCATTCCGCCGCCTTGTCGTATTTGACGCCCCAGGTTTCGACGAAGGCAGCGAATGCCACGAGTGCATCCTTCTTGGTCTCGGCCATCCAGAATCTCCTGCAGCGCCCGCTTGGCTTTTGATTGCTGGCTCTTCGGCAGCTTGTTCAAGACATTGGCAGTCTTGTGCACCCAGCAGCGCTGGCCGCGCATCTTCGGCCACACGTCCTCGACCGCCTGCCAGAAGCCAAGCGCGCCGTCGGCGACCGCGAGCTCGGGGCCGATCACAAGCCCACGCCGCTTGAGATCGAGGAGCAGCTCCCGCCAGGATTGCGTGCTCTCGCGCACGCCGTCGATGAGGCCAACAAGCTCTTTTTTGCCCTCCGGGGTGGCGCCGATGATGACCAAGAGGCACTGCGCGTCGTCCTCCAGGCGGGCCTGCACGTGGATGCCGTCGACCCAGAAGTAGACGTAGCGCTTGGCCGAAAGATCGCGTCTGCTCCAGCGCACGTGCTCGTCCGACCAAGCGTCCTTGAGCCGGCCGATGGTCGAGGCCGAGAGTTCCGCCGGCATCCTTGCCAAGCAAAGCGGCGAGCGCCCCCTCGAAGTCGCCGGTAGAGACGCCCTTGAGATAGAGGATCGGAATCAGCACTTCGAGGCTCTTCGAGCGGCGCGCATAGGGAGGCAAAATCGCCGACGAAAAGCGGATGCGCGCGGAGCCTTCGCCGCCCCGATCGCGCACGCGCGGGCAGCGCACCGCGACCGGGCCGATGCCGGTCACGATCTCGCGCTCGGGCAGATGTCCGTGGCGCACCAGCCGCTGGCGACCATCGTCGGTGAGCTTGTCGGCATGGTAGCCCAGCAAGGCCGCAACCTCGGCCTCAACCGCTTGCGAAAGCAACGCTCGCGCGCCGTTGCGCAAAACCTCGGTCAGCGGATCGGCGAAAGTTCCTGGCTGGGAGAGTTGGAAAACGTTAGTGTCGGTCACGGCGTATCACTCCTTCGGTGGAGAAGTGGAGGCTTCGAACACCCCCACGATACGCCGCCTTAACCCCTCATGCCGTCACCAACTTTCGGCCATAGCTCTCATCACCGTTCTCGGCACGGCAGCCGCGTGGCCGCTCGCGGCGCGCGCACAGCACTCGGCCATACCGGTGATCGGGTTTCTCAGCATCGAGTCGCTCGAGACATCACGTGATCAAGTTACCGCATTTCGACGAGGTTTGAGCGAAGCCGGCTACGTCGACGGCCAAAACGTAACGATCGAGTACCGCTGGGCAGAGGGCCAAGCCGATCGGCTGCCGGCGATGGCTGTTGATTTGGTCCGCCGCAGGGTAGCCGTCATTGCCACGCTGGCCAACGTTGCGGCAGTAGCCGCCAAGGCGGCAACCACGACAATTCCAATTGTTTTCGGCATCGGCGGGGACCCGGTCAAGTTGGGCCTCGTTGCCAGCCTCAACCAGCCCGGGGTCAACATCACGGGTGTAAGCTTTCTCTCTTCGGCCGTGATGGCGAAAATGTTAGAGATACTGCACGACGTGGTTCCCGCCACTGCTGTCATTGCCGCGCTTGTAAATCCAACCAATCCGCAAGCCGAGACGGATACAAAAGAGGCGCTGGAGGCCGCCCGCGTCCTCGGGCTGCAGGTCCTTGTCCTCAATGCCCGTAATAAGAGCGAGATCAACTCAGGCTTCGCAACCCTGGTTCAACGGCATGCCGAAGCGCTGCTCATCGAAGGTGACGGGCTCTTCGTCATCCGGATGAAGCAACTCGTTGTGCTGACGGCGCGACATGCGATACCAGCCATCTACCAAAGTCGCGATTTTCCTGACGCCGGTGGGTTATTGAGCTACGGAGCCAGTCGTGCTGATGCACTCCGCATCGCCGGCGTCTACACTGGCCGGATTCTTAAGGGCGAAAAGCCCGCCGATCTGCCGGTCCAGCAGTCCACTAAAGTTGAGCTGATCCTCAACCTTGCGACCGCCAATGCGCTCGGGATCGACGTGCCGCCGACGCTCATCGCCCGCGCCGACGAGGTGATCGAATGAGGAGGCGTGACTTCACAAGGCTGCTGGCGGGTGCGGCGGCGTGGCCGCTCGCGGCCCGCGCGCAGCAACCCACCATGCCGCTGATTGGGTTCCTCCAGAGTGGTCCGGCTGGTGCGACAGCCCACATGCTGGCAGCTTTTCATAGTGGATTAAGAGAAGCTGGCTATATCGAGGGCCAGAATGTTGCGATTGTTTATCGTTATGCGGATGGTCAATACGATCGCCTGCCGATGCTCGCGGCCGAACTGGTTCGCAGCCAAGTGGCGGTGCTCGCAGCCACCGGCGGCGACTCTGCCGTTCTCGCCGCCAGGGCGGCGACTGCGACAATCCCAATCGTGTTTACAATTGGTAGCGATCCGGTCGCACTCGGCTACGTCGCTAGCCTCAACCGACCAGGTGGCAACGTAACGGGGGTAGTGCTTCTTACTTCTAATCTCGGAGCGAAGCGAATTGGGCTCTTGCGCGAATTGGTTCCGAACGCCGACGCTATTGGCGTTCTCGTTAATCCGACCTATCCGGTTGCTGCGGCTCAGTTGAAAGAGGTGCAGGCGGCAGCCGCGAGTGTCGGTGTTCGAACTCATCATTGCGAATGCGTCTGCCGAGCGCGATTTCGAGCCCGCCTTCGCGTTGCTTGTTCAACAACGATCTAGTGCGCTGATGATTAGCTCCGACCCGTTCTTCAACAGCCAGCGCGATCGGATCGTCACTCTGGCGGCTCGCCACGCCCTTCCGGCGATCTATGAATGGCGCGAGTTCACTGAGGCCGGCGGACTCATGAGCTACGGAACAAGCATTACCGAAGCCTATCGCCTCGCTGGGACCTATGCCGGCCGGGTTCTCAAGGGCGAAAAGCCCGCCGACCTGCCGGTCATCCAGTCAAGCAAATTTGAGTTGGTGATCAATTTGAAGACCGCAAAAGCGCTCGGCCTCAATGTTCCGCTTGGCATGTCTGCCGCTGCCGACGAGGTGATCGAGTAAGCCTGGGTGATCGCAGTAAGTCTGGCTTCTGCGCATGGATTGCTGCATTTGCTCACGGCCGGTTTTGGCACATAGTGTGAGTGCCGCAATGTCCGCGTTTGCGGAGAGTATTGAGGGGTAAGCGGACTACCCTCGGAAATTAGAATTCGGTGCTGATGGAGGGCCTTCGAGCGTATGCAGACCGCTCGATCAAAGCGTGATATCGTTCCCTTCATTGCATTGGCATGACCCCTCCGGAAGGATCACATGACAATTTGCATCCCACGGCGAGGATTCATCGTCACGCTTGGCGGCGCGGCAGTATGGCCGCTCGCGGCGCGCGCGCAGCAGCCAGTTATTCCAGTGGTCGGTTTTCTGACCAGCCTGGGGCAA
Source organism: uncultured Alphaproteobacteria bacterium (assembly GCA_963771845.1). Taxonomy (GTDB): domain Bacteria; phylum Pseudomonadota; class Alphaproteobacteria; order Rhizobiales; family Xanthobacteraceae; genus VAZQ01. The sequence goes on from CAVYVC010000019.1 coordinate 8,341, forward strand.
AATGATATTCCGAATTTGAGAAATGCCTTCCGTCGCGGCTTGAGTGAATCCGGCTTTGTAGAAGGCCGCAATGTGGCGATCGAATACCGTTTTGCAGAAGATCATCGTGATCGTTTGCCCGCGCTTGCGGGCGATCTGGTCAGCCGCAATGTGGCGGTAATCGCCGCGACAGGAGGCGGAGCTTCGGTGTTGGCCGCAAAGGCGGTAACAACGACGATACCAGTGGTGTTCACCACTGGCGGCGACCCAGTCCAGCAGGGCTTCGTGGTTAGCCTCAATCGACCCGGCGGCAATCTCACAGGGGTCAGCTGGTTCGGTACTCAGCTCAGCGGCAAGGGGCTGGGATTGCTGCAGGAGCTTATTCCCAATGCAGCTGTCGTCGCCCTGTTGGTGAACCCGAATTTACCGGAATCGGGGCCCATGATAACCGACGCGCAGGAGGCGGCACGCAGCTTTGGCGAGCGATTGCTTGTGCTCAACGCCAGCACCCCGAGGGAGATCAATGCGGCCTTCGCGACCGTGCGGCAGCAGCGCGCCAGTGCGCTTTATGTTGGTGGCGATCCATTTTTTACCAGCCGGCGTCAGCAGATCGTCGCACTAGCGACTCGTGACGTGATCCCTGACGTGTACGCCAACCGTGAATTTGTCGTTGAGGGCGGGCTGATGAGCTATGGCAATAACGTTGCAGACGCCTATCACCAGGCTGGACTCTACGTCGGGCGTATTCTCAAGGGCGATAATCCCGCCGACCTGCCGGTCGTGCAGTCGACCAAGTTCGAATTCGTGCTCAATCTCGGGACCGCTAAGGCGCTGGGCCTGGACGTGCCGCCAACGCTGCTCGCCCGCGCCGACGAGGTGATCGAGTAAGTCTGCCGTTGCCCATGTCTTGCTGCATCTGCTCACGTCGGCTCGTGGCACTCATCGTCGAATCGCTGCAACGCACAAATTCGGGAGCTATCGGAGGTACAGCGGACATGCCACGAAGTCGTCAGGCGTATCAGTCCGCCGTGAATGACCCGAAGCGGCGCTTGGCCGCCAAATTTTGCTGTAATGCACAAAGGACTGGCGCCCACGAATATGATAGCCTCAATTTGCCCTGAGTATCGGCAGGAGGGGAAGCGTTGAGACGGCGTGATTTCCTCATTTCGCTTAGCGGCGCAGCAGCGGCGGGGCCGCTCGCGGCACGGGCGCAGACTTCGGACGGCACGAAGCACATCGGCGTGCTGTCGCCATATCCGGAGAGCGATAAGTCAATTCAGGCTCAGCTTGGTCTGTTCCGTTCCGCGCTCGGGCAGCTCGGTTGGAGCGAAGGGCACAACGTTCGCATCGATTATCGGTGGGCGGGCGGAGACATGGACCGGCTCGCCCCCTTGGCACGAGAGCTCGTCGAGCTGCGACCAAATGCGCTGTTGGTGCGTGCCACTCCCGGGGCCGTCGCAGCTATGCGCGCAACACGGACGATTCCGATTGTCTTCGTGGTGGTGTCCGATCCGGTCGGCGATGGCTTGGTCACCAGCATCGCGCACCCGGGTGGTAATGTCACCGGCTTCACCAATGGCTTGGAGGAGTCGATCGGCGGAAAGTGGATCGAGATTCTGCGCGAGATCGCACCAAGCGTGACGCGCTTCGGCGTTATGTACAATCCACGGACGGCTCCGGGCGGCGGCGATTATTACATGCGCTTGATTAAGCGTGCAGGGGATACTCTCCAGGTGAAAACAATTCCGACCCTGATCGAGAATGCAGATGGAATCGACGCGGCGTTTCAAACGTTGGCCCGCGAGACCGACACTGGGCTTCTGGTAGTGCCGGATGCGACCACCACCGCGAACCGCGCACGGATCGTCGCGCTCGCCGCGCGCCTGCGCGTGCCGGCGATCTACCCATTCCGCTTTTTTGCCGACGAGGGGGGGCTGGTTACCTACGGCATCGAAGTCGGCGACGTCTACCGCCGGGCCGCCACCTACATAGATCGTATCCTGCGCGGCGCGATGCCGGCGGAGCTTCCAGTTCAGGCACCGACCAAGTTCGAACTGGTCATCAATCTCAAGACCGCAAGGGCGCTCGGCGTCACGATACCCTTGATCATGCAAATGACCGCCGACGAGGTGATCGAGTAGGGCAGTTTTGTCCGCGCAGATTGCTGCACCTGCTCAGGTCTCCTTATGGCACCCTTCGTCGAATCGCTGCAGCGCATCAATTCGGTCGCTATCGGGGGCACAGCGGTCATAAGGCAAAACCCTCCGCTGCGTTGGACCGACGCAAATGACCCTGGCTGTGCGAAGACACCACGCGGTATAAACACACCAATAATTTTGAGGTCTGTGGTCAGGCGCAGTGCAGGCAAATGCGAAAATTCGCCTTCTGCACGGCATTACGATCAAATCAGATTGAGTTTTCGCACAGCCAAGACCCATCTGGGACATGGGCCGCGAGATTTGCTGTGATGCACAAAAGGCGCCTCGCCAGGGCGGGGAGCAGGCTGCCGGTAATGGCAACGCCGTTCCCGTCAAACCCGAGGCCTCCCAGCTTCCGATGCGATCCCGTTGCACGTGATGTGGCCAGCGAAATGAAAACTCTCGGCCCCTGCGATATCTGACCTTTCGTGGCTCAATCACACACCCTACTCAACCGCTGTGTACGCTTCGTGTTCGGCGTCGCCGCCGCCTCACGCAACACTCGCTTCCAGGCGGCTTGCGAGGCACTACCTGCGCCGGACTTGCACCGGCTGGATCGCACCAGCTTTCGGCTGGCGCACTCACTCGAACACCTCATCGGCGCGGGCGGTGAGCGCAAGCGGCAACGTGATGCCAAGGACGGCGGCACTCTTAAGATTGATCGCAAGATGATACCGCGATGACGGCGCGATCGGGAGGTCCGCGGGGTTCGCGCCCTTGACGATCTGGTCGACGACACCCGCGACATCGCCAAAGAGTCCAACCAAGTCGGCACCGTAGCTCATCAGCGCGCCGGCCTCGGCCAGCTCCCGGAACGCGGCGACTGAAGGAATGCGCCGCTCCAGCAACAGGTGCTCGATCTCTGCACGATCGCGCAGGAAGATTGGACTCGCTGGGATAATCACTGGCTCGTCCGGCCCACCGTTCACCGCGAAGGCTGCGGCGTAATCGGCGGGATGCCCTTCTAGCTCGATGTGACGGGGCTCGAATCCAAGCGCCTGCGCAGTCACGGCCGCAGCTCGGACTTGGTCCGCAGATGCGCTGTCCCAGATCAGGACGAGACGGCGGGCCTGCGGGAAAGCTTCACGGGCGAGCTCAATGCGCTTTGCCGCAAGCTCAAGCGGATGGACGAATATTCCCGTGATGTTGCCCCCGGGCCGGGCGAGACTCTGGACGAACCCCTTGGCGACCGGATCGAAGTCAATGGCGAGACACACAATCGGCAGACTGCCAGCCGCCGCGCGCGCAGCGCGCAGCGCCGGCTCATTGCCTGCGGCGATCATGATGTCCGGCTTGCGCGCGGCAAGCGCGCGGAAACTCTCTTCATAAGCGTCAATGCTCGGGGTTCGGACAAATTCAAAAATAAAGCTCTTGTCTTCCTGATAACCAAGCTCCTTCATTCGGTTGCGGAACGCGACATAGAGTGGCGCATCGCGCGCCTGGGCGCCGACAAATCCGATGCGCACCGTCCGGCGTGGCGGCTGTGCATGCGCTATAGCGGCAAACGCAAACGCACTTGCGTTGGCCAGTAACGCTGCAACGAAATCTCGTCTTCTTACAGCACTGCCCTCATCGCCGGGGCGCATTGCATCACCCTGGAGCTTGCAGCTGGTAACCTGGCATTTCGGCGCACTTCACCGCAGCTTGAGCGTAGAGAGGCCGGCAAGCGCAAGCACCACCGATATGATCCAGAATCGAATGACGATCTGCGGTTCCGTCCATCCCAGCTGCTCGAAATGGTGATGGATCGGCGCCATTCGGAAAACCCGCTTACCCGTGAGCTTATAGGATGCGACCTGCACGATCACCGACACTGCTTCCAGCACGAACAGCCCGCCGACTACGGCCAGCACGATCTCGTGCTTCGTCGCTACCGCAATGGTGCCGATCATCCCTCCGAGCGCGAGTGAGCCGGTATCGCCCATGAAAATCGAAGCAGGCGGCGCATTGAACCAAAGAAATCCCAAGCCTGCGCCGATCATTGCGCCGCAAACGACGGCCAGCTCTCCAGTCCCCGCAACATAGTGAATGTTCAGATACTCGGAGAAGAAGGAGTTGCCGACCAGATAGGAAATAAACCCGAAGCTGAGTGCGACTATGATGACCGGGACCGTTGCCAGCCCGTCGAGGCCGTCGGTGAGGTTTACGGCGTTCCCCGCCCCGACAATGATGAAGCTGCCGAACACAAGGAAGAACCAGCCGAGCGGAATCACCACTTCCTTGAAGAAGGGAAACGTCAGTGAGGTCGCAAACGGCTGGCGCCCGATGGAAGCGATGAAATAGCAAGCCACTGCCGCCACAATCGCTTCAGTGAGGAAGCGAAGCTTGCCGGAAAACCCGGCGTGGGTCTGTTTGGTGACCTTGAGATAATCGTCGTAAAACCCGATCGCTCCGAACGTGAGCGTCACTCCCAAAACGATCCAGACGTAGCGATTGGCCGGGTTCGCCCACAACACGGTCGAGACGACGATGCCCAACAGCATCATCAGTCCACCCATGGTGGGAACGCCCTTTTTTGTGACGAGGTGCGATTGCGGTCCGTCCACACGGATGGGCTGACCCTTTCCCTGCCGCAACCGCAAATGGTCGATGATGGCGGGTCCGAACAGAAACACGAACACAAGTGCCGTGATCATTGCCCCGCCGGTGCGGAAGGTAATGTATCGCAAGACGTTGAGCGGGCCGATCACGTCTGAGAATGCCGAGAGCAAATAAAGCATGGGTCAGCCGTTCAAGCTTGAAGTTCGGATGATAAGGAGGCGCGTGGTGCGCGGCGGCTTTCGAGCGCTTTGACCACGGCACCCATGCGGGAGCCAAGTGATCCTTTCACCATCACGATATCACCGGGCTCGATGGCGGCAAGCACGTGTTCCGCCAGCTCGGCCGCAGTTACCGCATAGCTCCCGCGCCGAGACAGCGAAAGAGCATCCCACAAGAGGCGCATCAACGGACCGCAGCAGAATACGAGATCGATATCCTCGGACATGATCGTCTCGGCAAGGTCGCGATGCAGCGAACTCGCGGCCGGACCGAGCTCGAGCATGTCGCCCAGTACCGCGATGCGGCGAGCGGCGCGCCTCGCCTGCCCCAGTACGGCGAGTGCGGCCCGCATTGAGGCGGGATTGGCATTGTAGCTTTCGTCGATCAGCAAAAACGTGCCGCCCGGCCCAGCGATGGTGACCCGCGCTCCGCGCCCGGACGGAGGCCGCAAATCAGCGAGCGCCGCCGCCGCCGCGCACACATCCGCACCCAGAAGCTGGATGGCCGCCAGCACGGCGAGCGAATTCATTACGAGGTGACGGCCCGGCGCACCGAGCCGGTAACTAAGCTCGGTTCCAAGAATGCGTGCCCTGACGTTGGAGCTCTCGCTATCGAGGGCGCATGCAAGCACCTGCGCATCCGCGCCGGCACTTTGGCCGAAGGAAACGATACGCTCCACGTCCACCCTGCGCGCGTTATTTGCAACCCGCGCGAATTGGGCATTGTCGCGATTGAGCACCGCCGCCCCGCCACGCTCGAGTCCAAGAAAAATCTCCGATTTGGCGTCGGCGATTGCATCGACGGACGGAAAAAATTCCAGATGAACCGGCTCGATTGTGGTGATGATGACGACGTGCGGCCGTGCCAGCCGTGCCAGCGGCTCGATCTCGCCGGCATGATTCATGCCGAGCTCAAAGACGGCAAAACGCGCCTGCTCTGGGCACCGCGCAAGCGAGAGCGGGACGCCAAAATGGTTGTTGTACGAGGCGGCCGAGGCGTGGGTTTCCCCTTGCTTGGCGAGCGCGAGCCGCAACGCTTCTTTCGTGCCGGTCTTGCCGACCGAGCCGGTCACTGCAACGATCTTGGCCTTGCAGCGTTCCCGCGCGGCGCGGGCGAGATCGCGCAGTGCGCCCAGCACATCCTCGACGAGCAGGAGTGGATCCTGTGCGCCGAAGCGCGATCGTTGGCGAGCCTCCACCACAGCGAGCGCTGCGCCGGCCTTGAGCGCAGCCGGAACAAAATCGTGCCCGTCCCGGCTCTCGCCTGTAATCGCAAAGAAGGCTTCGCCCGGCGCAATTGTGCGGGAATCAATTGAAATTCCTGAAACCGAACCGGGCAATGGACCCGCGCATGCGCAATCCATGGCGGCGGCCATGGCCTCTACAGTCCAGAGCGGCGGATGGATCATGCCACTTTTCCGGCAAGCGCAGCGGCAACGGCTTCGTGGTCGCTGAAAGGCAATATTTGCTTGCCGATGATTTGGCCGGTTTCATGACCCTTGCCGGCAATCAGCAGGACATCGCCGCGGCGCAGCTTCGAAATGGCCACACCAATTGCCTCGCGGCGATCAGCAATCTCGATCGCGCCGGGCGCAGCCGCCAGGATGGCGGCACGAATGGCGGCGGGCTCTTCCGTGCGCGGATTATCGTCCGTAACAACCACGCAGTCGGCGAGCTTCGCGGCAATAGCTCCCATGATCGGACGCTTTCCGGAATCACGATCCCCGCCGCAACCGAATACCACCACAAGGCGGTTGCTGGCGTAGGGCCGCAGCGCCTCGATCGCCTTTGCAAGCGCATCTGGCTTGTGGGCATAGTCGACGAAAATCGGTGCGCCATTATTCTCGCCCACCCGCTCGAGCCGGCCCTTGGCGCCGCGCAGATGCGCGAGCGCCGCGAACGCATCTGCTGGCTTGCTGCCACTCGCGATCGCAAGGCCTGCGGCGATCAGCGCGTTCTCGACCTGAAAAAATCCGGGAAGCGGCAAACAAGCCGTGTGCTGCTGGCCCGCGTGCGAAACCGTGAGCACCTGAGAAAAGCCCTCAAGGGCAATGTTGCACAAACGTATGTCCTCGCCGTGGCGGCCGACCGTAAGAAGCCGCAGACCGCGCGCTCGAGCGGCCGCGATCACAAGCTCGGATTGCGCGTTATCGGCGGCAACGACCGCTGCACCCTCCGGAATGATCAGTTCGGTGAACAACCTGAGCTTCGCAGCAAGATAAGCTTCCAGCGTGGGATGATAGTCTAAATGGTCGCGACTGAGATTGGTGAAGGCACCAGCCGTCACTCGCATGCCATCGAGGCGATGTTGATCGAGTCCATGGGAGGAGGCCTCAATCGCAAGATGCGTCACGCCTTCGCCGACGAGCTCATCCAACGAGCGGTGGAGCGCGACCGGATCCGGCGTGGTCAGTGAGCCATAGATCTCCCGCCGGGGCGAGATCAGGCCGACTGTCCCGATGCTGGCCGCCTGTTTTTCCTCGCGCGCCCAGATCTGACGCGTGAAGGCCGCAACGGAAGTTTTCCCGCTCGTACCGGTGACCGCTGCAATCACCTCGGGCTGCCGAGGAAAGAAGCGTGCCGCCGCAAGTGCAAGTGCCCGGCGTACATTTCGCACCTTGATGAATGCCACGCCATCAGGCAGTGCTTGCGCAAGCAGGCACTCAGCCATGATGGCCACAGCACCTGAGGACAGCGCCTGATCGACAAATCGCAGACCATCGTCCTTGGAGCCGGTCACCGCAACGAACAGATAACCGGGCTTGACCGTGCGGCTGTCCGCGCTGATGCCCAGCAGTTCGAGCTCAGCAAAGCGCGGATTGCACACGACGTCTGCGGAGAGAAGATCGGCAAGCGTCATTGTTCGTCAGCAACGCCGTGCATCGCGGCGCTTGAGCGCATCTCCAGCTGCTTGGTTCGCGCGGCTCGCATCGCCTGCACAGCCATTGCAGAGTTTCAAAATCCGAACTGGGCCATGATATCAGCGCGCAATATGGCGAGCAAAGGCGCTCACCTCAATGGTGAACAGTCGGCGCATGGAGGAATGTGTATTAGCGTCCCGCGCTCGCCAAAATGAGCTTGTCGGAAGGCGCCAAATCGAAGCGCGGCTCGATGCCCAGGAAGGGGGCGATCCGGCCAATGATGCTGCCGCCTACGGGCACAGCATTCCAGCCCGATGTGGTGAACCCGTGAGTTTCCGGCAGCGCCTGCGGCTCGTCCAGCATCACCAGGAGCGCATAGCGCGGCTGATCGGCTGGCAGCACAGCTGTGAAGGTCGTGAGCACCTTCGTCTTGGAATAGCGCCCGCCAACCACCTTTTCGGACGTGCCGGTCTTGCCCCCGACATAGTAGCCTTTCACGTCGGCTCTGCTGGCGGTGCCCTTCTCGACATTGAGCCGCATCAGATAGCGCATCTTCTCGCTGGTTTCCGGCTTGATGACACGCCGGGCAAGCGCCATGGCCTCCTCTTCGCTGCGCTTGAGGAAGGTGGGCGCAATGAGATTGCCGCCGTTCATCAGCGCGCCAATCGCCATCATCGCCTGCAACGGCGCCACCGAAAGCCCATGCCCGAATGCAATGGTCACTGTATTGAGCTCCATCCAGCGCTTCGGCACGAGCGGCTCGGCGCTCTCGGGCAGCTCCGTGCGCAACCGGTCGAGCTGGCCCATTTTCTTGAGAAACCATTTGTGGTGCTCGACCCCAAGGCTCACCGCCATCCGAGCAGTGCCGATATTGGACGAATAGGTGAAGATTTCGGGCACCGTAAGGATGCGATTCTGCGCGTGGTAGTCATGAATGGTGTGCTTGCCGTATTGCAGGGGAAAGCGGGCATCGAACGCAGATTTCAATGTGATCTTGCCGGAATCCAAGGCCATTGCGATGGTCAGCGCCTTGAAGGTTGAGCCCAGCTCGTACACGCCCGTCGTCAACCGATTGATGCGTGTCGGGTCGAGCGCTTCACGCGGATTGTTTGGGTCGTAATCCGGCACGGACACCATGGCGATGATCTCGCCGGTGCGCACGTTCGTGAGCAGTCCCGCCGCAGCTAGTGCCTTGAACTTCTGCCTCGCGGCAATGAGTTCATCGCGCAAAGCGTGCTGAACGCGAAGATCAAGCGCAAGCCCGATGGGATTTTGCAGATGCTCGCTGGCAAATCCCGCCATGTGCAGGTCCGCAAGCCCCCGTCCATCCAGCCATTTCTCGATACCCGCGCTCCCCTGGTTATCGATGTTGACGTGACCGATAACGTGCGAGACTTCAGCGCGGTTCGGGTAGACGCGCTTGTTCTCCGGCAGGAAGCCCACTCCTGGAATCCCGAGGCGATGAATTTGCTGCCGCTGCGCAGGAGTGATTTCTCGCCGCAGCCAGACAAACCGGCGCCTGGAGCCCAGCCGCTCGCGCAGCTCGGTGGCGTCGATATCGGGCATCACGGCGGTGAGCAGCTCCGATGCCTCGTCGACGTCAATGATCCTGTTGGGCTCGCCAAAGAGCGAGGGGGTCCGCACGTCGGTCGCGAGAATTTCTCCGTTGCGATCGAGAATGTCGGGCCGCGCGGTGCCCACCGCCTCGAACACGGCGGCGCGCCGCCCGCCGTGCCCTTCCGGCGACGTCGCGAACATGACCAGCCGCGCTGCAATGACGGAATACCCCAACGCAAACACGAGGATGGTGAGGCCGATGCGCCCGCGCGTCTTGGCGGCATGGTCGACGATGCGGCCGTACAGCAGCTCGCGGATGATACGCCTGCGCGCGGGCTGGCCATCGGATTGGCCGTGAGGTGGCGCGTTCATGAGCCTACCTCTTCGCCGGCCCTACGCTGCCCGTTACTGAGCCGTGCAGGATTTCAGGATGCGCGATGACCGTTCCGATGGGATCAGCTTCATCAATCGGCACGAGATCGGGCGGCCGCTCCGGCAGATTGTCGAGACGGTCAAACTGTCGCGTATCCACGGGACTCAGCGCGAGATGCCGGTGTGCGAGACCCTCGATGCGAGCCGGGCTGTCGAGCTGCGACCACTCGGCGCGCAAAGCGGCAACCGCCTCCTGCTCGCGCCTGATGTCGAGACGCAGCTTGGCAACGCGCTGCGCTTCGCGGGTTGATTTCAAATTTGATCTTGTAGACGTCTGCGGCGGCGAGCACGAGGGCCGCAATCACGCAGATGTTGAGAATGCGCATCATTGCGCGGCCCCGACGATATCGGAGAGCGAGGGCAGCTGCGGAAGGAAAGCTTCAAAATGCGCGGAGGAAGGCGCAGCATGGGTGCGCTCGGCCGCTCTGAGCTTTGCCGAGCGCGCACGCGGGTTCGCCGTCACCTCTTCTTCATTCGGAGTGATTGGCCGGCGCACCAACAACTTGAATGTCGGGGCGCTTTGCTTGACGTGCGGCAAATGGCGTGATGAACCGGCCGCTTTTGCCCGTTGCGCCAGAAACGATTTCACGATGCGGTCTTCGAGTGAGTGGAACGCCACCACAACCAGCCGCCCGCCGGGCCTGAGCACCTGTTCAGCCGCGGCAAGCCCGGCGGTGAGCTCACCGAGCTCGTCGTTGACGAAGATGCGCAGCGCTTGAAACGTGCGAGTGGCGGGATGAATCGTTGCTGGGCGCGCGGGAAGTGTGTCCACAATGACTTGCGCCAAGGCACGCGTGGTCTTTATCGGAGCATGCCGGCGCGCTCGCACGAGCGCACGTGCGATCGCTCGCGCATGGCGCTCTTCACCCAGCGTGCCGACGATGCGCGTGAGATGGCGCTCTGAAGCCGCAGCGACGACGTCAGCGGCGGTCGGCCCGCTCATACCCATGCGCATATCGAGCGGGCCGTCATGACGGAATGAAAACCCGCGCGCCCCTTCATCGATCTGCATCGATGAAACGCCGAGATCAAAGACGATGCCGTCGACACAGTCGTAGCCCGCGCTCTGCACGACCGCTGAGAGGTCCGAAAACCTGTGCTGATCGAGGATGAAACGGCCGCCGGACGATTGGACGAAATCGGAGCCGCTTGCGATCGCCTCGGGATCACGGTCAATGGCAAGGACAATGCAGTTGGCGCGGCGGAGGATTTCACGGCTATATCCTCCTGCTCCGAACGTTGCATCGACATACACGCCGCCATGCCGAACAGCGAGGAAGTCGACCGCGGTGCGGCCGAGCACGGGAGTGTGACGAGCCAGTCCGCCAGCGACAGCATGATTGCTGCCGCTGCTCGCCATCATTCCCGTGCTCCGTGCGGGTCTTGCGCCGCTACCCGGGAACCGAGCCGCCGTTTGACAGCGCGAACCTTCTCGGTGGCCTCCGCAAGTTCCGCGCGGAAACGGCCCGGCTCCCAGATCTGAAATTTGTGTCCCAGACCGGCAAAGGTGACTTCGTCCTTGATGCCAGCGTGATTCTTGAGCGGTTCGGTTAGGACTACTCGTCCTTCTCCATCGATCTTGAGGACCTCGCTGGTACCGAAAAGCGCGGTCGAAAATTGCTCCCGCTCGTCGGAGTAGGGTGAAAATTGCGCGATCAACGTCTCGATTTCGGCGAGCAGCGCATTGCCTCCAGCATCCAGAGCCGGTCGGTCGAGGGTGGGATAACAATAGAGTCCCTCGAAGCCATCCCGGGCCAGCACCGACCGGAAGGACGCCGGGATCGATACCCGTCCCTTGGCATCCAGGCGCAAGCTGTAGTTGGAGACAAACCGGTCCATGGGCCCCGTAACCCGTCTCCATCCAGTTCGCCGGCAGCGTCCCGGCGTTGGCGCAACCGATCTTTCCGGCCATCGATGGGAAAATATGGGCTATCATGGGATAACTTGGGCGTCAACGGGAATGATTCCTGGCTCCGGAACTGATCAACCAAAATCATTAACGGCGCGCGCGCTTAAGGAATAGTTGAGCCAAAACCGACGTGGTTGTCGTATCCAGGGATTCCCCCAAGCCGTACTGTAGGTTGCACTGCAAACCGGATCGGAACCGGAGGGAACGGCGGGCATTGTTCGGGCGTTGTCTGGCCACAAGGAAAGAAGCCTCTTTCCTTCACCTGAAAAACCTCTCAGGAGGTCCCTGCGAGCAGCAACAATGCGACTACGGGGACGGGCAACACAGGAACTCCTCGTGCCGCCGCTCCTGAGGATCCGACCCACGTCAATCTCAAAGTGACGTGGACCAAGGACGAACTCAAGGCGGCCCCGGACTTCCAGTACTATCGTCCAGCCGCGCGCATGTCCGAGCGGCCTGCAACGTCGCCGGCCACCGGCATGGGCCCGCGGCCAATTGCTCCGCCTCCAGCAGCGCCGCCCCGTTAGTAGCGTGGCGTATAAAGTGACGTTGCGTCGGTAGCGTCTGCGTTTCGGGACAGAGTAGGTTCCCCGCGGTCCGGGTCGGTCAAAAGCCGGCCCGGCCGTCTTTTTGGGGCTCTTTCTGCTGCATATACGACCTAATCGGCCCGTGCCTACGCCGATATGCGGCCGAGAGGCAACACCCCGCTGAGAATTCACAGGTTTACGGACACACACGCGACTTGCGCTTGTGTTGTCACCTCTTTTTTGCACAATCGTAGGGGTCGCGGGGGCGACACTCAATCGTTTGCCCGGTCCGCCTCTGAGTTGGTAAGCGCGTCGGTGAGTTCGCGTATGGTTACGCTTGTGTCCGAGTTGCGCCCAGATTCCTGCGTCGTCGCAGAGGTTCGGCCTTCGCCCAACCAAAGCGAGCGCAAGGATGGCGCTTTGCCCGACATGATCGTGCTGCACTATACCGGCATGCGCGACAATGAGGCCGCGATCAGGACTCTTTGTAATCCGGTATCCGAGGTTTCCGCACATTACGTCGTGCTGCAAGATGGCTACATCGTGCAGCTCGTTGCCGAATCCCAGCGGGCTTGGCACGCTGGCGTTTCTTATTGGGCGGGCCAGAGCGACATTAATTCATGCTCTATCGGGATTGAGATCGCCAACCCGGGTCACGACCACGGCTATCCCGATTTTCCGCGACGGCAAATCGCGGCGGTGACTGCATTGTGCCGCAGCATCTTGGCCCGTCATCAGATTCCGGCTGACCGCGTCCTTGCGCATTCCGACATAGCGCCCGCACGCAAGCAGGATCCGGGAGAAAAGTTTCCCTGGAAGCTCTTGGCGGAATCCGGCATCGGCCTGTGGGTCAAGCCCGCACCGCTGTCCCAGACGGGACAAATCTACGTCCTCGGGGATACCAATCCGGCAATCGAGGAAACCCAGCGCCTGCTCGCACGCTACGGTTATGGGGTTACCCCCACGGGCTATCTCGACAGCCCGACCCGCGATGCCGTTGCCGCGTTCCAGCGCCATTTCCGGCCCATGCGGGTTGATGGCGTGCTGGACGTCTCGACCACAACGACGTTGAAGGCGCTGTTGGCCGCTCGCGACGCACGTCTCAACTCTATCCAGCCGAGCTGAAGCATTTTCATCGCTGCTCTTGAACTTGCGCTGCAGCGGCCCCATCACTGTTGGGTCAGTCGGCCGGACGGCTGCTCGACCCAATGGCGAAAGCCGGTTCGAGAGGAAAGTCCGGGCTCCACGGACGTGCGGTGCCGGCTAATGGCCGGCAGGCGTGAGCCTCGGGAAAGTGCCACAGAAAACATACCGCCGCGCATTGCGCGGTAAGGGTGAAAAGGTGCGGTAAGAGCGCACCGCGCCTGCGGCAACGCAGGTGGCAGGGTAAACCCCACCGGGAGCAAGACCGAATAGGGACGGGCGGGACGCTTTGCTTTGAAGGTCCCGGGATCGATGTCCGGATCCAGACCGTCCGGGTAGGTCGCTCGAGGCGCCGGGCAACCGGCGCCACAGACGAATGGCCGTCACGCGAAAGCGCAAGCTTTCGCCCCACAGAACCCGGCTTACAGGCCGGCTGATAACGTGAGAGGCCCGGTGGAGAGCATCCCCCGGGCCTCGCCACTCGGGAAGGCAATAGCGAATAGTGAATAGCGGATAGAAGCTATCCGGCCGGGCAACTATTCGCTATTCGCTATTCGCTATTCGCTACTCGCTGTTCGCTTCTCACCAATCGCCTCGCCATGCCGATAAACGCCACCTGGGACTTCTGGATCGATCGCGGCGGCACTTTCACAGATGTGATCGGGCGGCGGCCCGAGGGCACGCTCGTTGCGCACAAGCTCTTGTCCGAGCAACCGCACGCCGATCGGGATGCCGCAGTGGAAGGCATTCGCCACCTGCTGGGCGTAGCGCCAGGCCAGCCGATCCCGCCGGGCGTCATCGGCAACATCAAGATGGGGACGACTGTCGCCACCAATGCACTTCTTGAGCGCAAGGGTGAGCGCACGCTTCTGCTGATCACCAAGGGGTTCCGCGACGCGCTCAAAATCGGTTACCAGGCCCGCCCCAAAATTTTTGCCCGCCAGATCATCAAACCGCAAATGCTCTACGAGCAGGCGGTGGAGATCGAGGAGCGCGTGCGCGCCGACGGCACGGTTGAGCAGGCACTGGATGTCGATTCCGCGCGCAACGCGCTCGTCGCCGCGCTTGCAGCCGGTATCAAGGCGGTCGCAATCGTCCTCCTGCACGCGTATCGCTATCCCGAGCATGAGCGTTGCGTGGCGGCACTGGCGCGCGAGCTGGGCTTCACTCAGGTATCGGTGAGCCACGAGATCTCGCCCCTGATCAAGCTTGTTGGGCGGGGCGATACGACCGTCGTCGACGCTTATCTTTCCCCGATCATCCGCAGTTACGTCGCGAAGGTCGCAAGCGAGATCGAGCCCATCACGAGGCAACGCGCCAACGGCGCAAAGCAAGCACAGCGCGCCAGTCCCTTCCTCATGTTCATGATGTCGTCGGGTGGGCTGACCATGGCCGACCTGTTCCAGGGCAAGGACGCGATCCTCTCCGGACCTGCCGGAGGCGTAGTCGGCATGGCCGAAACAGGGCGGCAAGCTGGTTTCGATCGCCTTATTGGCTTCGACATGGGCGGCACTTCGACCGACGTGTCGCATTTCGACGGCGAATACGAGCGCGCCTTCGAGACTGAAATCGCCGGCGTGCGCATGCGCGCGCCCATGATGCTGATCCACACTGTGGCGGCGGGAGGCGGATCCATTCTGCACTTCGATGGGGCGCGCTTCCGCGTCGGGCCGGACAGTGCTGGGGCCAATCCAGGCCCCAAATGTTATCGCCGCGGAGGCCCGCTCGCGCTCACTGACGCAAACCTGATGGTGGGCAAGCTCATTCCTGATTTCTTCCCGAAGATTTTTGGTGCTGGGCAGAACGAGCCCCTGGACGCACCGGCGGTGCACACCGCTTTCAGCGCGCTCGCGCATGAGATCGGGGACGGCCGTTCGGCCGAGGCCGTCGCTGACGGCTTTATCAAGATCGCAATCGAGAACATGGCCAACGCCATCAAGAAAATCTCGGTACAGCGCGGCTATGACGTCACCCGCTACGTGCTCAACTGCTTTGGCGGCGCGGGCGGCCAGCACGCCTGTCTCGTCGCTGACGCGCTCGGCATGACCAAGGTGCTGATCCACCCGTTCTCGTCCTTGCTGTCGGCCTATGGCATGGGGCTTGCGGACATTCGCGCTACGCGGCAGTTGGCCATTGAGGAGCCTTTTGGCGCCGCAGCACTCGACGCCATCAGAACAATCGGCAACCGCCTGGGCGAGGAGGCACGAGCAGAAGTCATCCGCCAGGGCGTTCCAGCCGACGCCGTGACCGTGCATGTGCGCGTGCATATTCGATACTCCGGAACAGATACGGCTCTTGTGGTGCCGGGCCTTACGCAAGCTCCTTGCGCGGCTCCCACGGAGGTCTCACTGGCCTCGTTACGATCCGGCTTCGAGGCGGCGCACAAGGCGCGCTTCGGATTCATTGATGCGATGAAAGATCTTGTGGTTGAGGCGGTCTCAATCGAGGCAGTCGGCGGAGGGGCGAAGTTTACGGAGCCGGCGCACGCGCTTACGGACGCACCGCGTCCCGCACCCGTGCAGAACACCCGCTTCTACTCCGGCGGCAGATGGCGCGATGCGTCAATCTTCCTGCGCAAACAACTGTCGCCTGGTCACAAGGTGAACGGCCCGGCCATTATCATTGAGCCGCATCAAACGGTTGTGGTGGAGGACGGCTGGGGCGCCACTATTACCGCGAAGAACCATCTCGTCGTCGAGCGCATCGTTGCGCTCAAGCGCCAGAGCGCGATCGGCACCGCGGCCGATCCGGTGATGCTCGAAGTGTTCAACAACCTGTTCATGTCGATTGCCGAACAGATGGGCGTGTCGCTGCAGAACACGGCCTATTCGGTCAACATCAAGGAGCGGCTCGATTTCTCGTGTGCGGTATTCGCAGCCGATGGCACGCTGGTGGCGAATGCTCCGCACATGCCCGTCCATCTCGGCTCCATGGACCGCGCCGTGGAAACCGTTATCCGCGAGAACCAAGGCACGATTGCACCCGGTGACGTGTACGTGATCAATGCACCTTATAACGGCGGCACGCATCTGCCTGACATCACCGTGTGCACGCCGGTCTTCGATGCCGCACAAGAAAAGATTCTGTTCTGGGTTGCCTCGCGCGGCCACCATGCGGATGTCGGCGGGATTTCACCCGGCTCGATGTCGCCCAACGCCACCACCATCGAGCAGGAGGGCGTCTACATCGATAATTTCAAGCTGGTCGACCGCGGCCGTTTCCGCGAGCAGGCACTTTATGAGCTGTTGAACGGCGCAAAATACCCCGCACGCAACGCGCTTCAGAACGTCAACGACATCAAGGCACAGATCGCCGCCAACGAGAAAGGCGTGCAGGAACTTAACAAGATGGTCGCGCAGTTCACGTTGCCGGTTGTCGAGGCCTACATGGGGCACGTGCAGGACAATGCGGCCGAAAGCGTGCGCCGGGTCATCGACCGGCTGCATAACTCATCGTTCGAATACGAGATGGACCAGAGCACGGTCATCAAGGTCAAGATCACGGTCGACAAGCAAAAACGCCAGGCGACTGTCGATTTCACCGGCACCTCGCCGCAGCAAAACAGCAATTTCAACGCCCCGGAACCGGTGACCCGCGCAGCCGTGCTCTATGTGTTTCGCGTGATGGTGGACGACGACATTCCCATGAACGGCGGCTGTTTGCGCCCGATCAGAATCATAATTCCGAAGAAATCAATGCTCTCGCCGGAATTCCCCGCTGCCGTCGTTGCAGGCAACGTCGAAACATCCCAAGCCGTGACAAACTGCTTGTTTGGAGCGCTCGGCGCGCTCGCCGCGGCGCAGGGCACCATGAACAATCTGAACTTTGGAAATGCGAGATACCAGTATTACGAAACCATCTGCTCCGGTTCGCCTGCCGGGTCCGGTTTTGACGGGACCGATGCCGTGCATACCCATATGACCAATACGCGATTGACCGATCCGGAAGTGCTGGAGTTCCGCTACCCGGTCGTGCTCGAGGATTTTCACATTCGTCAGAATTCGGGCGGACGCGGCAAGTGGCATGCCGGCGACGGCGTGCGCCGTACCATTCGCTTCCTGGAGAAAATGGATTGCACCATTCTCTCAGGTCACCGGCGCGTGCGCCCCTTTGGACTGGCGGGCGGCGAGGCGGGTCAGGTCGGTGAGAACTGGGCGCGCAGAAAAGGCGGCCACATGGAAAGGCTTGCAGGCTGCGATGCAACGGTCATCGACGCCGGCGAGGCCGTCATTATCCAGACGCCGACTGCAGGCGGCTACGGCAAGCCGGAGTAGAGCAACTTTCGATGACGCCCTAGCTTTGTTGGATCGCTGACACCAACCAGTGACCGCCCTGACGGCGCATGAAGGTCCACACTTCAGTGGCTTCGTCCGGACCGCCCTCGATCACGCGGTCGCTTTGGCGGTCGACCGTCTGATCGTTGAGCGAGTAGCGCATCGCGACCGTCGCGTATTCGGTATCGCCTTCGCGCCAAGCCTCGGCAAGGTCGCCCTGCTGGAGCTTCACATCCGACACGCGATTGACGACGCCCTTGCTTGCGTTGGCAGCAAGGTCCTCCGAGAAATAGGAAACCGTCTCTGGCGTCGCGATGGCGCGCAACCGGCCGACATCTTCTGCACTGTAGGCGGCCTGCAGCTCGCCGAGAAGCCGCTCGAAGGCGTTGAAGTCATCAGGCGTAAGCCCGACCTCGTCGGTGCCGGAAGCGCGCTGCGCGGCGGGACGGGCGCTGCCGCCACCCAAGCCCGACCCCAAGGCTCCGGAAGCCATCGCGCCTGACGCATAGTCGCGAAATGCGGGCCCACCCGCGACCGCCGGTTGGCTCCGGCGCTGCCACCACGCCCAGATCATTCGCGCGACAAATACCACCAGCACAACTTGCAGCAAAAGACCCAGGATCGAGGCAAACCCGCCAAGTCCGCCAAACAGGCCGTGGCCGAAGAGCATGCCGAGCAGTCCTGCACCGAGGAAGCCTGTGAACAATCCGCCGAGGAATCCTGGGCGGCCAAAAAAGCCGCCAAGCGGCGATGTCGTCGGCGTGCGCTGGGCCAAGCCGGGCTGGTTCGGCTGAGTCATGCTGCGCTCAATGGGACGCGCGCTCGGTGACGTCGTCGTCGAAGGCGGCGCGGAGAAGGTCTGCGAGCCGCGGCTCCCGAAGCTGCCGCCCCGGCCGGCGCGTGCATCAGCGTCGCTCACCATAAGCGCCAAGGTTGCGGCAACGGCGCAGACCGCGAGCAAAGGACGGAAACGCTTGCGCAGCATGAAACTCCTCCCGAGTGCGATGAATTAGGTAGTCTAGCATATTGGGATTGCCGGGCACCATTTTAAGGTGCCGCAATCGAGGACCGGCCCTGGAGCAAAAAAGCTCTTTCCCTGCCGAGGGTTACGACCCAAGCAGGATGTCGGGCGGGCTGGCTTAATCCTCGCCGTCGTTGCCGGGCTCGGCCATCGGCAAAGCGCTGTCGGGGAAATCACTCGGATCCGCGCGCCGTTTGCTTAGACGGACAGCGCTACGCGTAGAGCCGGTCACGTAAGGCCCGTGGCCGCGCGCGGCATAGCGGCCGCCCGCGCGCGCGGCGATCTCCTCGCCTGACACGGCGTGCGGATTGCACGTGCGGTAACCGCTGCTTCGGCGCATCAGATCAACATGGATATGATCGTAATGATAGGCGTTTGAGCCGGGCGCGAGCACGGTCGTGAATTGCTGACATGCGGCGCCCTGCACATCGCGCAAGAAGCCCTGCTCCTCCGGCAATCCGTGCCAGCCGTTCTTCACGGTGATCGTGCGCCCGTCGGCGAGAACAAACGCGGCGATATCGAGCGCGTTGCCGAATGCATGCTCCGAAATGCGCGCGTGCGGGTTGCCATTCATGCCGCGACATGAAAAAGCGGAAATTTGTTTGATCTCCGCGACCGGCGCCCCGAACCAGTGCATGGCCGCGGGCTGCACGGCAGTGGCGATCCAACGCTCCAGCTCGGAAACGATAGGGCATGCGAGTGTCGCCGGCGGGTTCACCGCGACCGGAGTGACCGAGCCGGCCATCTGCTCACCGCCTGTGGGAGCGGCAGGGACCACGCTCGCGGGTTCCCGCGGCCGGCTGTGTTCGCTCTCCCAATCTTCGCGCGCAGCGCCGTCGCTGTCGACCAGCCGCCGACGCTCGTACGGGACGGGGGAAAGATCGTTGCGCGGGGAGGCCGACCGGTTTGGAGGCGGCAGCGGCGATGCGGTGACGCCGTAGGGCCGGCGGAAATCATAATTGCCGGATCGCGCAGCAGGAGGCTCAATGAGGCCCGGCGGACTGAGAGAAATCGGGCCATCCGGCACCGCAGGACCGTCGTAGCGGGACCAGCCGGCCGAAGGCGTGGATGGCTCTTGCATGGTCGAGCCATCCTTCGCTTTGTTGATCGGCCAGCGCTGAGGGGCGGCTCCTTGCGGAATCGTGCCGGGTGGTCGCGGGTCGTCAGCAAATGCCATCGGCACGCTCTCGCCGAGCACGGACACTTTCAGCGGATAATCAGCGCCGCAGACGCCGGGGCCGCGGATCGCGCTCATGCGCACAATCCCGCCGCCCTCCTTCACCAGCCCCGCGTTGAGGCACTCGACTTCCGCCTCCCCCCGCCATGGCTCACGCTCGGCGAAAAGAAATCCGCCGGTGCAACCAGCTAGGACTGCCAGCACGCCAACGCTTACCGACGCGACAAAATAGCCACGAGCTCCCCACGCCATGCATGGGACAATGCGACGGAGTTTGTTAACGGCTCTTCAAGACTTCGGTTGAGCCGAGAGGACTCGGTTTGCGCATGGCGGTATGGTTAAGAAGAATGAACACGTTCGATCGTGATGCGCGCAACCGCGCGGTTGAACGACTGAACGATCAGGGCCAGCCCCTCTTCGCTTGATTGCGGATTGCAAGCTGATTTTTTAGGGATTGGATCGAGGCCGTTTTTTCACTGCCTGACCCTGGCCGCGGCTTCCCGCTTTTTTCATTATGCTCACTGCGCGCCGGTTCACTGAGCGCGCATGATCTTGCTGCCCGATGCGGCGAACTCGTTAAACCTATGGTTTATCATGTGTTCTTACGCGCGAAGTCCTCGCCAACACGCACGTTTGTGCCATCCGTCGGTGCTTGTCCGGCCAATTTCGCACCGCAGCAATGATGTAATGCGAACGCGGGTTCCGAATGACTTTAGCTCGAACTATCAGAGTCTTGACGCAATCATCGAAAGTTTCAGTCCAGCGTGTTTGCCTCATTCCGCACTGCAAAACATTTGGCGCTTCGATTACGCGTCGCTGTTTGCTAGATTCCATTCAATTGAGAGGGAGGCTAACAACGTGAACCTTGCTTTGAGGCTCGACGTGTTGGCGGTTCTTGCCGTCTTCGCGTTTGTCGGGGCCATTCTGCTGGGTGTTTTCTGAAGTCTCGCGTAATCCAAGGACAACGCCATGCCAATTTCAGACACCGGTGAGGCAACTCACCGGTGTTTGCGTGTTGGCACGCTCTGGCGCCCGGTCCATCTTGCATCGCCTGCGTCGCTGTACAAAAGGTAGATTGCAGCCCGGATGAGCGAAGCGACCTCCGGGAGGAGCCAAACGATGGCCGCCGCCGCGGATTTCGCTTCGCTCATCCGGCCTGCGAAACTAGAAACGACTTGCGGAGGAAAACAGTGATCCCGACCATCGAGCGGACGACCATGCGGAAGGTGTATTGGCGCGTGCTGCCGATTGCCGCTGCGAGCTATTTCTTCTGCTACCTCGACCGCATCAATGTGGGCTTCGCCGCGCTTACCATGAACAAGGATCTTGGTCTTGATGCCGCGACGTTCGGATTTGCCGCCGGTGTGTTTTTCTGGGGCTATTTCCTGTTCGAAGTGCCGAGCAACATCATTCTGGAAAAGGTGGGCGCGCGTCTCTGGATCGCCCGCATCATGGTGACGTGGGGCCTGCTTTCGGGCGCAACCGCCTTTTGCACTGGGCCGTACAGCTTCATGACGGTACGTTTCCTGCTCGGTCTCGCCGAGGCGGGCTTCTTCCCGGGCCTGTTGCTGTTCTTTACCTATTGGTTCCCGGACCGCCATCGTGCGCGCATCATTTCGGGCTTCACGTTGGCGCTCCCGGTTGCGGTGGCGGCGGGTGCACCGATGTCGACCGGGATCATGGAACTGCACGGCTTGCTGGGTGTCGCCGGCTGGAAATGGCTATATCTGCTCGAAGCGATCCCCACGCTCCTCCTCGGCATTGTCGTACTGCTTTATTTGACCGATCGACCGGCCCAGGCAACCTGGCTCAACGCCGAGGAACGCGGTTGGCTCAACTCCACCCTTGATCACGAATGCCGGCAGATCGAAGCGCATCGCAAGGTCGGCCTCTTGGAATCATTCTGGGATCCGAAAGTGCTGATGCTGGCCTTGAACTATCTCGGCATCGTGACCGCGAGTTCTTGGAATGCTGATCTTCCTCCCGCAGATCGTGAAACAACTGGGCCTCACCAACATGCAGGTGGGCTGGGTCATCATGATTCCTTATATATGCGGCGCCATCAGCATGGTGGTCTGGGGCATGATCTCCGACCGCACCGGCGAGCGGCGATGGAACCTCACGCTGGCATGCGTTGTCGCGACGGCCGGCCTTATTCTCGCCGGACTGACGGTTGGCACGGCATGGTCGCTCGCCGGGATGTCGATCGCGGCGATCGGATTCTACGGCAGCAAGGGACCGTTCTGGTCGATGCCGCCGATGTTTCTCACCGGCACGGCGGCTGCCGCGAGCATTGCATGGATCAATTCGCTCGGCAATCTCGGCGGCTTCTTCGGGCCCTCCATCGTAGGCTGGGCCAGAGACGCGACGGGCAGCTTCGCCGGCGGCCTCTATGCGCTCGCCGCGTTCGCGCTCATGGCGGCCGTCGTCTCGGCGGTCTGGCTCCACATTCCGCGCCGGATAGCGGCACCGCACGCTGTTGCTGCCACGTGAGCAAATAGTTGGAGATGAATGGCGGGACAAGAACCACATTCACCGCGCCGCCGCCAAACGCCTGGTAGACAATATGAGCCCCGGCGCTCTTGGCATATTGGGTAACGGGCTGCATTTCCGCATCCAGTATGCGCCGCGGCTCCGGCTGCAATTCATACCCCGGCGCTCTTGTCGTTACCGTCATGCCCCGGCCCCAATTGTGGGGTGCAAGCGATGAAGTCGTCATCAAGGGCCAGGCCATGTCGCTCATTCGAAACGGATATGCAGTGTTAATTTGCCGGAGCTTTCTGCTTGCGTTCTTTTCGGCGCTTTTCAGTCTTGCGCTGTGCGATCACGGCGCGCTTCGTGCCCAGGACATCAAGCAGATCAAGCTCACCGAGAAACACATTCAGGGATTCATCGCCGCCGACGACGAGATGGCAAGGATCTATGGGGCCAACGTCGACAACTCGGATCCAAAGGTGCGGGCGCAGGGCGAGGCTGTTGCCAGGAAGAACGGTTTTGCAAGCCTCGCCGAATACGACGACGTGTCGGTGAACATCGCAATACTCATGTCCCATATCGACCCGAAGAGCAGAAAGTTCACCGAGCCAGCCGAACGGGTTAAGGAGGAGATCGCGGCGCTCAAGGCGGACAAATCTGTCTCGGAGGAAGGAAAGAAAGAAGCCCTGGCGGAGCTCGAAATGGCGCTCAAGGGCGCCAAGCCTATTGCGTTCAAGGAGAATATCACATTGGTGACGAGGTATTTCGATAAGCTTCTGCCACTCATGCAGGTGCTCGGACCTTCGGATTAGCGCGGTTGCGGTGCCTGCGGCACGCCAGTTCATCGACCTGCCAATTGCCTCTCGGATCGCGAGGACTTGGGGGAGTCTGCACGGCGGCAAGCTCGTGCCCGCGGACGCCCGGGCTTCAGTGTGTGGTTGGGCAGCGGCAAGCCACGCGTGTACAACAGCGTGCGGCTGATGAGCGGGCAATTCTGCGGCACGCGGGACGTTGCAGTGCACGCCGTTTGGCTGCTCAACTTACGCCGAAGGAGCCGCCGGAGCCTGCGCCCTCCTCGCCTCCTCCGGCGCGCGAGCCGCAACCACGTGAGCCACAGCGGGTGCGGTGAGCGAAGCCACCGCGCGAAGAAACTGACCTTCCGCGCGCTTTTCTGTGAAATCGTTCGCGGCTTTGTGTGAATTGTGGCCGCCGAGTTACAGCCCTCATCATTGCGGTGCAGTACTCATTCCATGAGCCCGCTCAGTCGCGCGTGGAACCATCGATCCGGTTCACATGGCGCGCCTGCAGGCCGAATTTACATTCTGTTAACCATGCGAAATTAACGTTCCGAGTCCCACAACCCCGTGTTGCCATGATCGTCCCAAGAGGCCTCATTGCCGGGCTGATCGTATTGAGCGCGTTCCTGTTCGCTCCCGGCGCACACTCCCAGTCCGCTCTCGTCGTCGCTCTGGGCGACAGCAACACCGCGGGCTACGGCGTAGGCCGTGAGAACGCGTTCCCAGCCCGCTTGCAAGCGATGCTGCGAAGCAACGGGTACGACGTTCGGGTAGCAAACGCCGGAATCAGCGGCGACACGCTCCGTAACATGCTTGCCCGTCTGGACAGCTACGTCCCCCAGGGGACGGGGCTCGTGATCGTGCAGGGCGGCTACAACGACGTGATGATTGGGAGCAGTTCCGCCGCAATTGCGGCCAGCATCGACGGCATACTGTCTCGTCTCGCCGCCCGGCGGATCAACACTGTCCTGTGCGGCTTCTTCCATCGCGGGTGGGATGCCGCAGGCCGTGCAATGGCCAGAAAACATGGCGCCACTTTCGTGGACGGCAGTGCGTGCTACGACCCTCGCTATCGGGGCTGGGATGGCTTGCACATGACCGCTGCCGGGCATCAGGTCGTAGCGGCACGCCTGCTTCCCCGCGTCGAAGGAATGCTTGTGCAAACAACTGCCGCTGTGCGGTAGCGCGTCTCAACAATTGCTGGATTGATTCTTTTGCATCAAGGATGGTGAACACGTCCGCGAGGGCGAGGTGCTTTTCCAGATCGAGCGGGCTCCCTTCGAAGCGGCCGTGGAGCGGCGGGAAGCGCAAGTAGCGGGCAAATCGGGTCTCAGTCCCTGCTCGACTGCTGATCGATTTCAACTTCTACCGGCCAAAGCGCAAAAATCTCGATCGCCGTTCCGAGAACGACCAAAACTGCGCCGACGATCGCATAAAGCCGAATTTTCTCCGGCGTCGCGAAATGAGAGGCAAGGACGGGCAAGTAAAGGCCGACCAGTATGCCTGCTGCCGTGAGCACCATTCCGAGGATGAGCACCAGTTCCATGGCCGTATACGAACTACCAGAAAGAATGCGATGTGGACAGCACTTCTCTCTTTGCCGCAGGAAGCGCTTGAAACACAACGGCAAGTGCGCTGCTCTTGCCCGATGCCTAAAATCGCTCAATGATTGACAGCATGCGATTGTAAGGGAGCAAACGCCATGCGCCTGTTGAGGTCAGTTGGGGGCCTGGGAGCAGTCTGTGCAAGCTTACTGGCGCAACCGGCACAAGCGCAGAATGCCCCACCTCCCCCGCCAGGTCCCGGTCAATTTTCGTTTCATGTATGCAACCACAGTGGGTTGATCCTCAATTTCGTGCATATCTATCTTAACACCGCAGCTGACCTCCGATTTCGAACAACAGGCTGGTTTCAGGTCAACACCGGTGAATGTCCCCACTGGTTGGGCAATTTTCTCCACGGCAAGTTTTATTATTTTGCGGTCGGCTCGATCGCAAACAACACCCAGTACCTGGTAGATGGGACGGCCCTTCAGCAGTGCGTACAAGTACCAAACGCATTCGATCGAATCGAACTCGGTGCCGTCACCTGTAATAAGCAGTACCCGCGCGCGGGACCCGTTCCTGCGGGAGATTACATGGCCGGGTTCGCGGAGATGATTGTACCGTTGACAGTAAACTCGATCACCGTTTCGGTAAGGCCGTTCCCGTAAAACGGCCGGACTTGAAATCGTTCCCTTTCAGTTGCGTCTGCAAAATGCCACGCTAGAAATAAGCAGGTCACCTTATCACGGGTAATTCAACCGGCGGGAACGTGAGCATGCGGGCAGACAACTGGATCTGGGGCTTGGGACTATTTCTGGCGAGCCTAAACACGAACCCGGCAACGGCACAGACTTCGATGTCCGGCAGTTCGTCCGCAGCTCCTCCTGGTCAATTCAGCTTTGTCGTGTGCAATAAAAGCGGCATGGACTTCTACTTCGCCTTCATCTCTCGTCCCACGCCTGCAGACTGGCAATACCGGGTTTCCGGCTGGTGGCCCTCAAAAGCGGGCAGCTGCCAATCACTGGGCAGTTTCGCCCAGGGCCGATTCTATTATTTCGGTTATAATTTCGCCGGCAGCTCTCGCAACGTGCTCGAAGGAACCGCCGTCATGAAGTGCTTGCCGTACTACGACGCTTTCAGCCAGGTCATTGCCGACGATGCTCAATGTGAGCCGTTTCCAGCAAGTGCGCCGTTCCCTGCCGGAAAATATCTCCAGGGATTTGTCGAGTTGATCGTCCCCGAGACAACAACTCAGTATACTTGCGCGATTACTTCCATGCAGTTGAGTGAATGCCTCCAGCAATGACCCTGTAAAGCGAAGCAAGCAAACGATTGCGACTGAAACTGTTGTCCGGCTGCCAGGCGGTGAAGCCGGTTGGCGGATTTCCGCAATAGGCTGCAGCCTCCGATATCCCGGGCGCCTGTCCCGGGTCAGTCAGCAGGGATACCCTGCGCCGTGGATCGAATACCTGAACGGTCGCCATCATCCCGCTATCCTCGTGCTCGAGGATATGACAGTGAAAGACGAAGGTCCCAACCTGGTGAGAGTCGGTGAATGGAATCGTCACGAACACTCTTCCGGGATTCTTGTTCGCATCGGCCGGCGGCACCGGGATCGTGTCGTGCCAGACATCAGCGCCGGCACTGACCCGGACCAATTCCGGCAAGTCTTGCCCGGCGAGCACTTTGCCGGGATCCACGAACACCATCGCGTCCGTCAAGTTCGGCGGCGCGCCGGGATCGCCCACGCGCGTCAGCCGGAACTTGGTCTGATGGATGTGAAAGTTGTGCAGCTCGTAGGTGGCATTCACCAGCTCCCAGACTTCCATTGTCCCCAGCTGGGCACAGATATGCCTGATCGATTCCGGCGGGTCGGCGTGGATGAACCATTCCGGCGCAAGCGTGTGCGGGTGCGCGCCGTTTGGCGGATCGAGCGGGCGGCCTGAACTATCGACAACGTCGCTGCCCAGCATGAATGTACTGGTAGTATCGTCCTGAGCGAAGGTAATCTTGCGCCGATACTGCGAGCTTGGAAGGGTTACACAATTTTTTGGAATGGCAGCTGCTGTGGCCCGATCCGAATTGATCAAGGGCGACGCACGCGAGAAAGTCGTAGCGAGCAGGTCCTGGGGAGGCGAAGCATTCGCGGGCGTAACGGCCTTGAGCACCACATGTGCGAGATCGACCGGCGGCCATGGATCGCCCTTATAGTCGGACCGGGCCACAGTCCTGTTCGGTGGTTTAGGCTGCTGCACACCCCCTGTCTCGAGGCCCTGAGTGCGCAAGGTGAGAAAAATGTCCTGAGCGTGAAGGACGTCATTCTTCACAAGAATCTCCGCACGGGCCGCCGGCATGAGCAGGACATGCTTGACCGTAACCCCTGGTTTCAGGCTTTGTGGCCTGCTGGAAGACAGCGAACTGCCGGAAGAGGGAGTGCCCGCCACCACGCCGTCCATGGTCAGGATCTGGAGGTCCCGCTCGTTGTCGGCGCCGTCCACCAGCTCCAAGGTATACGTCAACGTCGGGCTGAGGTTTGCAATGCGCCAGAGCTCAGTCTCTCCGGGTTGGATGGTGACATCGGGATAATTCTGGCCATTGATCGTGAAAAGCCATACCGTATCATTAGCACGGTCCACGATTTTTTCGTTCTCGTCATAAACCGTCGTATGACCGCAAAACCCGTGGCCCGATAGCATTTGCACGTTGGGATTCGAATCCTTGCGGCAACCCTGCGTATCGTAGACCTTGCCGCTGAGCCATTTCGCGGTTTGGCCGGCCGCCGCCGCCGTATCGGGTGTCCTGCCGTGCGGGACCGCGAGCTGGATATCGCGCAGAACCATGTATCGCGTCTGCTGCGCTCCGGCACGGGCCAATGCGGTCGGATCGTCGGTGACGTCGGCTCCGGGCATGATCGAAATCAGTCCTGCTTGGCCGGCCTGCACCTCATCGCGCGCCGAGCCGTGGATGTGGGAATGGAACCAATAGACCCCGGAGGGATAGTATGGCTGGCCAAGCCCGACCTCGCCGTCCAATCTCATCGGAATATCGAATCGATAGTTGGTCAGGACGCCCTTCCCGGTCTGGCTGAAGACGTAGTCTCCCACGGGGCTGCAGCCGCCCGGGGGAGTTGGGCTCACGACCATCCCGTGCATGTGCAAATTCACGATGGCGTGGCCGTCATTCGGAATGCTTGCATCGAGCTGGTTATGCAGATCGACCCGTAGCGAATCGCCGGGCTGAGCCTCAATCACGAAGGGCGCATAGTGATCCCCGTTGGGATCCTGCTCGGTGGCATAGCCCGGCAACATCACTCGGTAGGGCCCGACGTCAGGTCGCATCGTATTGCGCACGATCAGGCTTGCCGCACGCACGGTCTTGCTGACCGGCGGCGGTGGACAGCCGGGACGTACCGGCAGGACAGGCATGACACTGCCTGCCTTCGGGGTTGCCGGCTGACGCAGTTCGGCGGCCGGGACAGCAGAAGACCATGCCAGCAGCATGGTTCCAAACCACAGAAGTAGCTTGATGTTGTCCTCCCTCATGCTTGCACTTGCCGGGCCAAGCCGCAGGCAAATGAAGATTATAAATTTTCCGCACTGTTTGGAAGAGGGTGCTCAAGCGCTGCGACCCTCCGTCTGTCGCGCCAGCGGGCGAACACAGGCAGGAACAAGAAAACCACAGCCGCGGCCAATGCCCAAAAGATGACGACGGTTGCGATCTCGGCGATCGTGCCTGCCTGTTCGGTGCGCAAATGCATAATGATGCGCGCGAGCAGCCAGTTGAACGGGATCACCAGCAACGGACCCAAGAGCACCGTGTCGGCGACCGAAAGCAGGTCCGCCTTGGCTTGCGTGACCGAGAGCATCGCGAGCGCGAAGATCCCGGGCAGCGGCAGCGCGCTCGCCCAGCCGACCCAGCGCGCATCTTTTCCGAGATAGGCAATCATGGACAGAGCAACGAAAAGCAGAACGAAAGCTGCGATACGCAGCAGTCCCTGCCGGTTGAACCACATTGCGGCGAACGTCGGAGAGGGGCGCGAGGATGATGCGCCCCACCAGTGCCAGACGTACAGCACGGCGAAGGCGAGTTGGAGAAAAAACAGCCAGTGAGCGGACGACAGCTCATCGCGAAACCAGGCGAGTGCCGTCGCGCCCACGGACCACAGCGCAACCCAGCAGAGCGAGCGGGTGATGATTTTCGCTTCCGCATCCCAGCTTGCCGGCAGCGGCGGCAGCCACTCGTATCGATAGATCGCGAGCAGGAAAAGAATGCAATTCCACATCACGATGAGATAGACGCTTCCGGCAATCCCGGTCGGGTCCGCGCCGGTCAGCATCGCAATACCGTTGAGCAGCGGAAAAGTAAGCAGCACTCCGCCGATGCGTTTGTCGCGCGCGCCTAACCATCCAATAAGAACGAAGGCGAAAGTGCCGAGCAGCAGCTTTGCGATGGCGATCGAGACTTCAAACATGTCGTAGGAACTGTAGCCCGGATTGAGTGCAGCCGCCCTTCGCCAAGGCTTCGGCGGCCTTACTCATATTAGCCCGTCGAAGCTTTAGCGAAGACGGGCGAAATCCGGGGGGCGACCCCGCGTTTCGCTGCGTTCAACGCGTGCTACAAATTGTTGCGGGCAGCGAGAAGCAAAAACTCGTCGACATAGGCGGCAAGCGAGCGCGCGGTCTCGATGCGAAACACGTGAGCTTCGCTGCGCCAGAGCACCATCTCTGCCTTTCCGAGCAGCGTGCGGCTGCAGCAACCGGCGGGAAAGCTGGCCATTCGCAGATCGAGCGGACAGCCCGCATTGATGACGTCGGCGGCCGCGCTCCCGCGCAGCACGAACGCAACATCACGATGCCCTATGCTCACCAGCGAATGCGGCAGGGATTGCAGCGCCGCATGCAATCTCTGTTGCAGCCTGCTTTCCTGTTCGGGCGGGCCGAGCAGCAGCCACTCATCGGGCCCAAGACAAAGAGCGGCAAGCCCATCGCGCTCGATAACGCGGCCCACTTTCGGCGCAAGCTCGAGCGCCAACGCGGCTCCTGCCGTGTACGCAATCGGCTCGCTGCCCCGCAGCACAAAACGGGCCACCGGACCTGTCCGTTCAACGGTCAGACCAGGAAAGCTGGCCACCGGCGCCGCTGGCGCGAGCGCGAAACGCCGTGACACTGCGTTGATTATCGCTTCAGGCACGCAGGCGCTCTCCCGCCGGATCGAAGAAAACGGGAGCAACGAGGTCGACTGCCGCGCCACCCCCAGGCATCGCAACGAAAAGCCGGTTGCCGATCTGTCTACGGCCGTCCTGTACGAGACCGAGCGCGATCGGCCGGCTCAGCGCTTCGCTCCGATAGGAGGATGTCACGTAACCCAGCGCAGGCGTGCCCGCGGGCGGATTGGGACCTTCGGTGATCTGCGCGCCCTCCTCGAGTTGCGTCGTGCCGTCGGCCGTGAGCAGACCGACCAGCTGGCGGCGGCCCGAGCGGGCGAGGTCAGGCAGCGCCAACGATCGCTTGCCGACAAAATCCCGCTTTGCCTTGCAGACTGTCCAATCGAGGCCAAGGTCTGCCACGGTCACTGTGCCGTCAGTGTCCTGGCCTATAATGATGTAGCCTTTTTCCGCGCGCAGCACGTGCATGGTTTCCGTGCCGTACGCACAGCCGCCAAGCTGCTCGATCGCGGGAATAAGCTCCTCCCAGACTGCGCGGCCGTAATCTGCCGGAACATTGATCTCGAAGCCGAGCTCGCCGGTAAAGCTTACACGAAACAGGCGACACTCCACCCCACAAATGCTTGCCTGCTGCACGCCCATATGGGGCAGAGCGTCGAGCGCGATACCGCTCAGGAACGGTGCGATCACCTCACGCGCGCGCGGGCCCTGCACCGCGATCGCCGCCCATTGGTCGGTGACGGAGGTCAACCATACGTCAAGATCAGGCCATTCCGTCTGCAGATAGTCTTCCATAAACGCGAGCACGCGCGCCGCTCCTCCCGTCGTGGTCGTGACGTGAAACCGGTCGGGCGCAAGCCGGCCCACCACGCCGTCATCAAATACAAAACCCGCCTCGTTGAGCATGATGCCGTAGCGGCAGCGGCCGGGCGCAAGCGTGTTCCACGCATTGACGTACATGCGATCGAGAAATTGGGCGGCGTCGCTCCCGACGATCTCGATCTTTCCCAACGTAGAGGCGTCGAAAATGCCGACGCTTGCTCGTACCGTGCGGCACTCGCGCACCACCGCAGCGTGCATATCCTCGCTCTCCCGTGGAAAATAATGCGCCCGTTTCCAGAGGCCCACATTCTCGAATGCCGCGTCGTGCTCAGCCGCCCACTCGTGCATCGGCGTCGTACGCACGGGGTCAAACAGTGATCCGCGGCTCATCCCCGCGAACGCGCCGAAGGTGACGGGGGTGTACGGCATGCGGAAGGTGGTAAGGCCGACATCCGCGATAGTCTTGCCCAGCTGTTCCGAAACAATGCTCAGCGCATTGACGTTCGACGTCTTGCCCTGATCCGTCCCCATGCCGGTCGTGGTGTAGCGTTTCACGTGCTCGATCGAACGGAAACCTTCGCGCGTGGCGAGCACCAAATCCTGCACGGTCACATCGTTCTGGAAATCGACGAACGCCTTGCCTGCGATTGGAGGTGCAACAACCACGCCGGGATCAGCGGTCTGCGAGGGAATAAATACGTTTCTGATTTCACGAGCACGCCGGAACCCGGCCGCTTCCGCCGCTTGCGCGCCCGCGCAATAGCCGTCTTCCATCACTTGCGACAGTGCGAAGATTCCGCGACAAGCGCCGGCTGATCGCTCGCGCTGGACCGATCGGTCAGGAACATAAGCACCAAGCGAGGACACAAATTTCAGCGTGCCGCGCGACTGAGAGAACAGGTGAACCGATGGCGTCCATCCTCCACTCATCAATACGAGATCGACATCAAGGCGTTCGTTTGCGTCCGAGCGTGCGTCATCCGCCACACGCCCGAGCGTGACGTCACTCACCCGCAGCCGCCCCGCGGTATCGAGCACGGTGGTACCGGGCTCCGCGCGGATGCCATTGCGCCGCGCCTCGCTCACGACCTCCTCTCCCGGATTGGGTCGCACGTCCGCGATGAGAACAATCTCAACGCCGGCGCGATTGAGGTCATTGGCAGCGGCGTATGCGCTGTCGTGAGCGATGATCACAACCGCACGTGTCCCCGGTCGGGCGCCGTAACGCGTGACATAGGTGCGTGCGGCATTGGCCAGCATGATCCCGGGTCGGTCATTGTTAGCAAACACCAGCGGACGCTCGATCGCGCCGGTGGCGAGCACGACCTCCTTCGCGCGTACCTGCCAAAGCCGCTCGCGCGGTAAAGCCGGATCGCACGGCATTGGCAGGTGATCGGTCACCGATTGCGCGAGTGCGAGGAAATTATCGGCGAAATAACCGAAGGCCTGGGTGCGAGGCAGCAGCGTCACGTTCTCATGGGCGCGCAGCGCAGCGAGCGCATCGGCCAGCCATTCCTGGGCGTTCTTGCCCTCGACCAGCGCGTGCTGCTCGCAAAGCAGCGAGCCGCCGAATTCGGCCTGCTCGTCGCAGATCAGCACGCAGGCCCCTGCCTCACTCGCCGCAAGCGCAGCCGCAAGTCCCGCCGGGCCCGCACCCACGACAAGCACGTCGCAATGGGCGAAGCGACTGGCGTAGCGGTCGGGGTCGGGCGCGACAGGCGCGCGGCCAATGCCGGCGGAGCGGCGAATGACCGGTGCAAACAACTGCGTCCAGGTGCGCGCACCGAGCCGGCGCGGCCCCATGAAGGTCTTGTAGTGGAAGCCTGCCGGAAAGAGCGGTGCGAGCCGATCCGCTGACGCACCCAGATCAAATGGGAGCGAAGGCCAGTGGTTCTGGCTGGTGGCACAAAGCCCCTCATAAAGCTCGATCTGGGTCGCACGAAGATTGGCGGCGGAGCGGCCGTCGCCGCGATCGATGCGCACCAGCGCGTTCGGCTCCTCGCTTCCCGCAGAGAGGATCCCGCGTGGCCGGTGATATTTGAAAGATCGCGCGACAAGATGCACGCCATTGGCAATGAGCGCGGAGGCGAGCGTGTCTCCGGCAAAGCCAGTCATCACGCGACCATCGAAGCTGAACGACAGCGGCCGCGTGCGATCGATCCGGCCACCTGACGGCATGCGAAAAAGATTGCTCACCGGCGCTCTTCGTCCGGCACGGGGCGCGGATCACCGATTTTGTAGCTGGCCACGAATTGGTCTGTGACGGTGTCACGCAGCGCATTGAAGAAGCGCCCGCATCCATGGGTGTGCCGCCAGCGTTCGGCGTGCACGCCCTTGCGGTTCGACCGAAGAAAAAGAAATTCCGTCCATTGCCCGTCCGAGCGCGCCGAGGGATCGCTCGGCCGCGCAATGTGGGCCTCCCCGCCGTAGCGAAACTCGATTTCCGGACGCGCGCCGCAATAGGGGCAATGGATCAGCAGCATGATCAGTGCGCCACCGCGGCGGCTGCCGCCTCATCGATCAATCTGCCGCTCACGAAGCGCTCCAGAGAAAACGGCGCGGCCAAGGGATGCGGATCATCGCTTGCGATGGTGGCGGCAAAGACATGGCCGGAGCCGGGCGTCGCCTTGAACCCGCCCGTTCCCCACCCGCAATTGACATAAAGACCTGCCACCGGGGTCTTGCTGATGATGGGCGATCGATCGGGCGTGACATCCACGATCCCGCCCCAGTTGCGCAACATACGCAGCCGCCGGAATGCCGGAAACAGCTCGCAGATTGCTTCGAGCGTGTGCACAGGAATATCCAGTGCGCCAGTTTGCGAATACGACACGTATTGATCGGTCGCCGCTCCGATCACGAGCTCGCCTCGGTCGGATTGTGAGATATAGGCGTGGATCGTGTTTGACATCACAACGCACGGCAGCACCGGCTTGATTGGCTCCGACACCAAAGCCTGGAGCGGAAAGCTTTCAAGCGGCATGCGCAGCCCGGCCATCGCCATGATCACCGATGTGTGTCCTGCCGCGACGACGCCGACGCGTCTTCGCCTCGATCAAGCCGCGCGTTGTTTCGAGTGCCATGACCGCACCGTTCGGCGCGCGACGGATCGCGCGAACCTCGCAATTCTCGATGATGTCGACACCCAGCGCGTCACTTGCCCGCGCATAGCCCCACGCAACGGCGTCGTGCCGCGCCACCCCGCCCCTCCTCTGCAACGCGGCGCCAAGAACCGGATGGCGCATGTCGGCTGAAATATTGAGCGGCGGACAAAAGGCCCTGGCCGCTTCGGCCGTAAGCCATTCGTTGTCGATGCCCGCGAGCCGATTGGCCTGGACGTGCCGCTTGAGCATGTGCACGTCATGGAGGTTGTGCGCCAGCATGAGCACACCGCGCGGCGAATACATCACGTTGTAATTAAGCTCGTGCGACAACGCTTCCCACAATTTCAGCGCGTGCTCGTAAAGCGCCTCACTTTCCTCCCACAAATAGTTCGACCGGATGATTGTGGTGTTGCGGCCGGTATTGCCGCCGCCGAGCCAGCCCTTTTCCAGGACCACGACGTCGCGGATGCCGTGCTCCTTGGCAAGGTAATAGGCAGTCGCGAGGCCGTGGCCGCCCGCGCCAATGATCGCGACATCGTAGCCTCGTTTGGGCTCCGGCGAGCGCCACTGGCGCGACCAGCGCGCGTGACCCGACGCGGCGTTGCGCAACAGCGTTGCGAACGAGAAGCGGCTCATGTCACCCTTCTTTTTTGCACCCTTGCCGTGCGGTAGGTTGGGTCGAGCGCTTGCGAGACCCAACACCTTTCCCGCGCTGCTCAATGTTGGGTTTCGTGAGGAACTCGACCCAACAGGCTTGCATCTACAGGCTTGCAACGCAAAGACCGATATTGGAAAAAACATGAGCCTGATCATAGGCCGTCAAACTGGCTCAACAACATCTGATGTCATCCCACCGTGAAATACTGGTCTCCGCAGATTCTAACGGAATCACGCTCGTCACCCTGAACCGGCCGGGCAAGCGCAATGCCATCACGCTCGCCATGTGGCAGGAGATCGCAAAGCTATTCCACGAGCTCGGCGCGGCCGAGGATGTTCGCGTGGTTGTTCTCACCGGCGCCGGCGATCATTTCAGCGCCGGCGCGGACATTACCGAGTTCTCAGGCCTGCGCGGCGATCTCCGATCGGGCAAGCACTATGATACGACGACCGATGCGGCTCTCATCGCGGTGCGCGATTGCCGCAAGCCCACTATTGCAGCGGTGAGAGGTTATACGCTGGGCGGTGCTTGTGCGCTCGCGCTCGCCTGCGATTTGCGCGTGGGCGACGCCAGCGCGCGCATGGGCATCCCGGCCGCTCGCATGGGCATTGTGTACAGCGTGATCGAGTGCGAGCTCCTGCTGCGCCAGGCTGGTCTCGCCAATGCGAAACGGGTGCTCTATTGCGGCACCCATTTCGGCATCGAGGACTGCGCCGCGATGCGGCTCGTCGACATGGTCGCGAAAAAGGATGCCCGCGAGGAGGCGCAGGCGCTCGCCGCCGAGATCGCGCAGAATGCGCCGCTCTCCGCCAAGGGTCACAAGATCGTGCTTGAGGCGCTCGCCAGCGGCTCCGCGCATGCGCAC
The DNA here is from genome assembly GCA_963771845.1 of uncultured Alphaproteobacteria bacterium. Lineage (GTDB taxonomy): Bacteria > Pseudomonadota > Alphaproteobacteria > Rhizobiales > Xanthobacteraceae > VAZQ01. The sequence continues at coordinate 43,607 of CAVYVC010000019.1, forward strand.
CAAGCCGAAATTGCCGCCCACATTGATCGTGCCCTGGAGAGCGCCGATTACCGCGAAGCGATCCAGGCATTCCTGGAGAAACGCAAACCCGTGTTTACCGGCCGCTAGCGTGCGTTTACGTGCCATCGCAAGACGCGCGCAACGAACTGCCCTTTGCGGGGCGCGATAACAAATGCTCTGGCTCGGTGTTGACGTCGGCGGCACGTTCACTGATCTGGTACTGTTCGATGCCGCTACCGGCGCGCTTTCCCTCGGCAAGACGCCTTCAACCCCGCGCGATCAGTCGGAAGGCATTCTCGCCGGCATTGCGCAGCTCGCTGCCGAACCGAGCGCATTGGAGCGCATTGTGCATGGCACGACCGTTGCCACCAACACTGCGCTTGAGCGCGACGGCGCGCGGCTCGCGATACTGGTAACCGCGGGCCACAAGGATGTGCTGGTCGTGGGACGCGGCAATCGCACCGCCATGTACGACATCAAGGCGCGGCCACCTGATCTGCTTGTGCCGCGCAGCCGATGCATCGAGGTGCATGAGCGAATGCGCGTCGACGGGTCGGTGGCAAGGCCGCTCGACGAGGCCGAGGTGGATGCCATCGCCAGGCGGCTTGCAAGCGACGGCATCGAGGCGGTCGCGATCTGCTTTCTGCATGCCTATGCAAACCCCGATCACGAGCGCCGTTGCGCGGAGCGCATTTCGAAACAGCTACCCGGCGCAATCGTCACGATGTCGGCGGAAGTTCTGCCCGAGTTTCGAGAATACGAGCGCTTTTCGACGACCGCGCTGAATGCCTATGTGGCGCCTCGCATGCGGCGCTATCTGCGCCAATTGCGCAACAGGCTTTCCGCGGCGAACTGCCCGGCGCCGATCTCGATTATGACATCGAATGGCGGTTCCCTCCCCGCTGCCCGGGTCGAAGCGATGCCGGCGCTCTCGATGCTGTCCGGGCCGGCAGCCGGCGTAATCGCGGCCCGCCACGTGGGCAACGGCGCAGATTATCGCGACCTGATCACCTGCGATATGGGCGGAACGTCCTCCGATGTGTGCCTTGTGCGCGGCGGCGAATATGCAATGACGACGCATGGGCAAGTGGGCAGCCTGCCGATTAAGATGCGGCAGATCGACATCCGTTCCATCGCAATCGGCGGTGGCAGCATCGCAGCCCATCGCAGCGGCTTCCTTTCTGTCGGACCGCGCTCCGCGGCCGCGGTGCCCGGCCCCGCCTGTTACCAGCGTGGCGGCATGGAGCCAACCATCACCGACGCCAATGTGGTCTTGGGCCGCCTCGGCGTGGATCGGCCGCTCGGCGGAGAGATCGTGCTCGATGCCGAGGCGGCGCGCGGCGCTGTGGGCAAGCTTGCCGCCGGTCTGGGGCTGAGCGTTGTACAAATGGCGCAAGGCATCTTGCGGCTTGCCGCTGTCGCGCTTGCAGGGGCGATGCGGGAAGTGTCCGTCATGCGCGGCATCGATCCGCGCGAGTTTGCCCTGTTCGCATTTGGAGGCGCGGGTCCGCTGCATGCCGCGGCCGTTGCCGATGAGCTCGCGATGGACACCGTTATCGTTCCCCCGATGCCGGGTAATTTTTCCGCCCTCGGACTCCTCGTTGCAGATGTGCGCCGCGACTTTGTTCACACGCGCGTTTGCGCAACGGCGGCCATTTCGGCGGCGGACGTACGCGCAGCTTTGCAACGTCTCGTGCAAGAAGGAGAAGCCGAGCTCGCCGCTGGCGGCTTCTCGCCGGAGCACCGGCGCTTCGCCGCCAGCATTGATATGCGCTATGCCGGCCAATCGTTCGAGCTCTCAGTCCCCGTCGCGCTCGACATTGACAGCATGGAGCGGATCGAAGGTGCGTTTCGCGATGTCTACGCGGCGCGCTATGGCGCGGTGACCGGCAGAACGATGGAGATCGTGAGCTATCGTGTCGCCGCGTGGGGCATAACGGAGAAACCAAAGCTGCCCGCAATTGCGCACGCAGCGCGCTCCCTTGCCGCCTCCGCGCGCGGCGCGCGGCGCGCAATGTTCGACGGCAAGGAATACGCGGTCCAGGTGTTCGATCGTGATCGGCTTCCCTGCGGGGAGCCGCTTAATGGTCCGGCTTTGGTCGAGGAAGCAAGCTCGACCACAGTGGTTCCACCCGGCTGGAGCGCAGAGCTCGATCGCCAGGGCTGTCTGGTGTTGTCCCGGAGCAATTAATGTCGTCGGGTCTCGACCCCATCACGCTCGAAGTTCTCACCCACGCACTGGTCTCGACTGTTCGCGAGATGCGCGCGACGGTCTCGCGCACCGCGAGCTCGGTTGCGATCTACGATGCGAAGGACTTCTCCTGCGGGCTGTTTGCGCCCGACAGCCAGGTGATCGCACAGTCCGAGGATATCGGCTCGCACGTGGTGCCGCTCCCTTGGACCGTGCGCTCTGCGATGGAGAAGCTCGGGAGCTCGCTGGCGCCGGGCGATGTCATTCTGGCCAATGATCCCTATGCCGGCGGCACGCATCTCAATGACGTAACCATCATCGCGCCGGTGTTTCGCGCGGGGCGCCTGATCTTTTTTCCGGCGGTGCGCGCCCATTGGGCCGATGTGGGCGGCATGGTGCCCGGCAGCATGTCCGGCAAGGCGTCGGAGATCTATCAGGAAGGCATTCGTATTCCGCCAATGAAAATTCTGGAACGCGGGCGGATGAACGAAGCAGTGCTCGAGCTTCTGCTGGCGAATATGCGCGTTCCCGAAGAGCGTCTGGGCGATTTCCAGGCGAGCTTGTCCGCTTGTCGCGTGGCGGAAACGCGGATTCATGAGATCTGCGCGCGTTATGGCCTCGACACGCTGCTCGAAGCGGTGCGGCTTGACCTCGACCGCTCGGAAGTGCGAATGCGCACATGCATCGAAGCCCTGCCCGACGGGACTTATTATTACGAAGATTATCTCGAAAAGTTTATCGGCGGTGAATTCGAGCCGCTGCTCTTGCCAATCGCGCTTAAGGTGCACGGTGATTGCATGACGGCAGATTTCACGGGCGCCTCGCCCCAGGTGCCGTTTCCCGTCAACTCGACCGCGGCTGTCTGGGCGGCAGGGGTCTTCATCACGATGAAATCGGTATTCGATCCGCAGGCGCCGTTGAACCAGGGCTCCTTCCGGCCGATCGAGGTGGTCACGCCGCCCGGCACCATCGTGAACGTCCAGCGGCCGGCGCCGGCGGGTTCCCACGGCGAGATTCGAAAACGCGTCATTGCCTGCATGGTCGGGGCACTCTCCCAGGTCGCGCCGGAAAAAATTGCCGGCGATCTCTGCCGCACCTCATTCCACAATCTGATCGGAGGTTTCGATCCGCGCAGCGGGCGCGAATGGGTGCACTACGAATGGTCTGCCGGCGGCAATGGTGCGTTCAAGGAAGATGATGGACCGAGCGCCATCGCGAGCATCGACTGGGGAGATCTCGTTACGGTGCAATCTTCCGAAGTGCTCGAAACCAGGATGCCGCTCCTGGTGGAGAGCTCGCGCCTTTGCGTCAACTCCGGCGGCGGCGGAAGAATGCGCGGCGGCCTCTCCATGCAGCGCGGTTTGCGCATACTCACGACCGGAGCGCGTTATTCCCTGTTGTCGGATGGTGCCGTGCTGCCGGCTTTCGGTGTGCTTGGCGGACGCTCGGGCTTCCCGGTCGGGTGCTGGATCAACCGCGATGGCGCGCTTGCGGATTTCGATACGCCGGGAAAAGTCGCAGGCTATCAAGTTGAGCAAGACGATGTCGTGCTGATCCGCTCCGCGGGCGGCGGCGGCTACGGCGATCCGCTTGAGCGAGATGCCCGACGCGTGTGCGCTGACGTGGGGGAGGGCTATGTCTCTCCCAAAGCGGCGCGTGAGCTTTATGGCGTTGTGCTGGACGAAGGAGGCCGTGTAGACAGCTTAGCCACCAGCCAATGCCGCAAGCGTCTGCGCGCCTCCCGCATCATGCTAACCGCCGTGCTCGATCCCGCGGTGTTCGAAAAAGGCAAGGTGAGCCGGCGGCGCATCTGCCAACTCAATCCAGCTGACATCAAAGCGTTTGGACTGTGCGAGGATGATATCGTTGAACTTGACGCTCTTCGCGCCGCGCCGCTGCGGGCCTGGATACGCGTGGATGGGGCGACGCAGCAGGGAACCTTGCCGATCGACGCGCGCGGTCTTGCTATTCTCAAAATCGCGGATGGCGATCGCGTCGAGGTCCGAGTGCTGAGACCACCGCCGCGCCCGGATCAGCAGTTCCCCAATGCTGCTGCGGTATCTTGATCAAGGAGCCATGCTTGGCACGCGCTGAACGCTGGCAGCGAATGAAACCGGTCATCGATCCTCGCGCAGGCGACGTCGAGGACGACGCATCGAGCACCAAGAACCGGTCGCTGCTTGCGCTCGCGGGCACGTTGCTGTCGGAGATCAGCCTGCCCAAGCTGGTGGCGGCTTGGCTGCTGATGCTCATCGGCCCCTCTCTGGTGCTCGGGTTATCGCCGCTCATCGCCTCCGCCTGGGTGGCCAAGATTTCTGGCAACATCGCCTCCCCCTATTTCGGGCTGTGGCCCATCTTCCTCATTGCCTTACTGCTCGCGATCGGCTGGTTCGGGGGAAGGCCGCTGTTCCGTTTGATCGAGCGCAGCTTCTGGACATTGAACTCTCTCGTCTTGGAGCCTCTCTATGCGATTGCCCGGGGGGGACTGCAATATCTGATCGACGAATTGCTCCCGGAACGGTCGAGCAAGGTCCGCCGCGGCAGATGGCGTGCAGCCTGCGCCGGCCTGGCCGGCATCGCCATCTGTGCGTGCGCACTGTGGATGCTGCTCCTGGCCTGGCCCAGTTCACGTTGGATGGGCACCATCTCGGATTTAAGCTCGCCGCTCCGGCTCGCTCCGGCCGTCCTCGCCAACGCCGTCGCGCTGTTGGCCTTTTATCTCGCGGGCGCCGCACTTGTCTGGGGTATCGCGGATGCCGCCATGTCGGCGCCGCGCGACTTTCATGATTTTCGCGCCCCTTCCGAGGCAGGTCGCCGATGGCGCGTGGCGCATCTCTCCGATCTTCATACGGTCGGCGAGCGCTATGGCTTTCGCATAGAGAGTGGTCGATCGGGCCCACGCGGTAACGAGCGTATCAAACAGATTTTTCGTGAGCTCCACGCCATTGACGCCAAAAGCCCGCTGGATGTGATCCTTGTTACGGGAGACTTGACCGACGCCGGCCGATCAGCCGAATGGGTCGAACTCCTCGATACGCTGGCGCTCCATCCAGGTCTCGCCGAGCGCATGCTCATGCTACCGGGCAACCATGATCTCAACGTCGTCGATCGCGCCAATCCGGCACGCCTGGACCTGCCGACGAGCCCGAGCAAACGGCTTCGCCAGCTACGGGTATTGTCGGCGATGGAGGCCATTCAAGGCCATCGCGTCCGGGTGGTAGATCACGATGCAGGCCGCTTGGGCCCAACGCTTGCGGACATTGTCGAGCCGCATCGCTCGAAGATTGTCGAATTTGCCGACACCGGACGATTGCTTCAATCGATGAAGCTCGCCGACCTGTGGGCCAAGATCTTTCCCCTGGTGCTTCCACCACAAACAGAGGATGGTCTTGGCATCATGCTTTTGAACTCGAACGCGGAGACCCATTTCTCCTTCACCAATGCGCTGGGTCTGATCTCGAGCGAACAGGTGAAAGGAATCGAGATCGCTATCGCCCAATATCCTCACGCCCGCTGGCTCATCGCGCTCCATCATCATCCTGTCGAATATCCCCGCCCCACGAAAGCGCTCTCCGAACGCATCGGCACCACCCTGATCAACGGCAGCTGGTTTGTGCGGCGACTACGGCCCTCGGCGGGCCGTTTGGTTCTGATGCATGGTCATCGTCATGTCGACTGGATCGGAGAATGCGGCGGGGTTCTGATCATATCGGCCCCCTCGCCGGTCATGAGCGCGACCGACGACCTTGCCTCCTACTTTTACATTCAAACATTTACGGATGGACCGCACGGCCGCCTGAGAATTCTCGCACCTGAGCAAGTCACAATCGAGGGACAGCCTCAAGGGGCGTAGACCCACGCCTCGATGAGCAGCGTCGCGCCGGGAACCGGCAGGGGGGCAGGCACTTCTACCGCGGAAAACGGCAAAGGCCTTCCGCCCAGCTTGTGCTCCCACACCTTGTAGACCGGATAGAATTCGCGGATGTCGGTGTGAAATTGCTGCACCCGCACGACATTGGCGAGCGAGGTGCCGGCGGCTTCGCACAGCCGGGCGATATTATCGATGATGAATTCGGCTTGCGCCTGCGCCGGCGACGAGAACCATGGCTGATGCGGATCTTCGGCGGCTAATGGCGCAAGCCCGTCGTGCGCGACCGCCATCAGCCCGGAGATGAATAAGAGGTCGCCCGCCCTGACCGCCTGCGGCTGATTGCGGAATGCTGTCACGACGCCGGCGTCGATGTGCTGCTTTGCTGCGGCGCTGCCGGGCTTCGCCGCAAGCACGTTTATCTCGATCTTGCCGTCGTAAGGCGCAAGCGCGTGCTCGACGCACGGAAGGATCGAACACGTCGGCTGCGACTTGCCGAAATAGCGCGACCACACCTCATTGAAGGCGGAATAATCTTCCGGATCGGTCAGATAGATCTGCGCGTGCACGACGTCGTCGAGCCCCGCGCCGGCAAGTTTCAGCGAAGGCACAATTCGTTGCGTGATGATGAACTCAGTCTCGAGCTTGATCGGCTGGCCGGCCCATTGCAGGCCTTCCGGCATAAGTGCCCCGGCGGCAACCGCGTTGCGCTGCGGCTCGTCGGGTGCTGCCATGCTGGTAATCCCCGGAATGAAGATGAAATCCCCCACCGTGAGCGCGGGCGAGTAGCCCGAGGTGGGGCGTGCTTTCAACCGCTCATGCTGGAGGTGCGCGACCTCGAACCCCGGTTGCGGGACAACGGCGAGCGCCTGAACATTCATGTCGGCGGCAGGTAGCAGGAGGCGCTTTTGCGTGATCGAGGTCGAGGGCGGGATGCGGCCCTGCAGGAACTCCCGTCTGACATATTGATAGGGCGGCACCGCCTTGACCGTCGTGTAGTATTGGTCGGTGCGCACCAGATTGGCCTGCTCCGTGCCGGCGGCGCGCAGCACTGCATCGAGATTGGCGAAGATGCGCGCCGCTTCCTTCTCACGCTTGGGCAAGCCCGCATGCGGCGCGCGCGGCGCAAGCACCTCCGCGGCAATGCCGTTCTTGAAGTCCTGAGCCATCAGTCCGGTCGCGAAGACCCAGCGGCCGGCTTTCATGCCTTGCGCAAACTTGACCTTGCCGAAGCCGAGCTCGACGGGAAGCAGCGGCTCCGCCGCCCGCGTGGTGCCTTTGGGTGTCATGAGGGGAGCTCCCGGTTGATCGCAGGGGATCAGCGCGATACCGCTTCTGTCATTGCCGGGCTTGACACCGCAAGTCGGGTGTTCCCGACTTGCGCACTCTAAAGTGCGGACCTCGGGCAAGCCCGAGGTCCGGTGCAATCCATCCCGCTTCGCAACAAGAACTTATCACGCAGGGGATGGACCACCCGAACTCGGTTATACCCGAGTTCGGGCACCTTAAGTTCGCGAGTTGAGTAAACTCGACATGCGTGGTCAAGCCCGCGGGTGACGCTCCTGGGTTGGTTTGTTGTTTCTCAGCAGTCGCTGGCAGCCTTGATTGATTGAATGAGATTCATCCCATTTACTTTGATCGTTTGAACGACCGATTCCCCGTTACACCGTCCCGTGCCGGACGCGATATAGCTGTAACGAACCCGGTATTGATCGGAGCCCATTGCAACAATATCAACCAGGCTCAGCGGCACAATCAGCTTGCCGTAGAAATTGGAAATGGCGCTGGCGGAAAGTGGTCCCGATGATCTCTTCTCGGCGACTACGAACTTGCTCGCTTCCTCGCCGTCGGCCGCCCCGAGCGCCAGGTAAAAGGCCTGCACCGTTGTCATCGCCGTGCCATAGGCCTTCGTCGGATCAAAGGCGATGGCAATTCTGGTGATCGGAAGCTGCAGCGGTGCGTGGTGATGTCCGGTATGCGCGCCGAACACTGATTTCCCCTCAACGTAAACCCGTTTGCCCACCAACTGCCGCAAGTCTCTCCACAGCGCGTGGCCCGCTCCATCGATCTCGGCGGGGTAGACCTGAATTTTATCGAAGGACTGCTGCGGATTGAGAAACTCGTCCCCGGTCGCGCAAATGGGCGCATTCAATGTCAGGATATAAGCAGGCTCGGGTGTGTCGCCCTTGCGCACATCTTCATAGTTCGGCGGTCCTGCAAAAATGCGGTAGGCCAAGGCACCTTGAAACGAGAGGCTGCCCGCTTCCTTGACGTTGATGCACGCGGCATGGGCCGATGCTGCCGAGAAGCTCAAGGCCAAGATCAACGCGAAGATCAACGCCAAGATCAACGCAAATCGCTGCGGCATGGAGATAACCACATTTACTGGCGCAAATTGATCGGCAGGCCGATCATATCGCGCAGTGAGCCGCAAAACCACCGTCCCGTCATTCCGGGGCGCTGTCGATCTCGGGTTTACCCGAGATCGGCGGCGAACCCGGAATCCAAGTAACCACGGTGCTTGTAATGGGCAGCGTGAGTACTGAACTCCCGGCTCCCTCGCTGCGCTCGATCCCGGGAATGACGTCATGATTATTCGGCCTTGAACCGAAAGAATCATGCCGCGGCGGCTTGCTTGAAGCGGCGCAGCGTTTCGATCTGATCCGCAAAATCAGGAATGCGGTACATCGGGTAAAGCATGACAATGTCCGCGCCAAGCCTGCGCCAGCCGCTTGCGGCCGCTGCCCATCCTTTGGGATCAGGCTCATTCACGCGCAGCCAAGCCTCCAGTCCGAATTTGCCGCGGTCGCGTCCAAACTCCTTGAGATGATCGTGCAGGATCGGGATCTTCTGCTCCGCATCTTGCGGCGCCATGATCGGCATCCAGCCGTCACCAATGCGCGCCGCGCGCTTCATCGCGGCGTCGGACGAGCCCCCAAGCCAGATCGGAATCGGACGTTGAATCGGCGCCGGTGTGATGTTGACCGCCGTGAGATCATGAAAGCGGCCGCGGAAGGTGACGAGGTCTTGCGTCCACAGCATGCGGAGCACCTTGACCTGCTCGGCCTCGCGCGCGCCGCGGGTCTTCCAATCCATTCCGAGCGCCTGGTATTCGACGAAATTCCAGCCGACGCCGATGCCGAGCCGCAGCCGTCCGCCCGACAGGATGTCGACTTCGGCCGCCTGCTTCGCCACCACCCCGGTTTGACGCTGCGGAAGAATGAGCACGCCGCTCGACAGCCGGATGGTTTTCGTCACGGCGGCGAGAAAGCCCAAGGTCACCAGCGTCTCGTGGAACGGGTCCTTCTCGTTGTAGAGCGGCGTCCAGCCCTCGCGCGCCGTCGCGCCGAAGACATGGTCGGCCACTTCGATGCCGGCATAGCCGAGGTCCTCTGCCGCCTGCGCCCAATCACGGATCTTGGCGTGGTCGGTTCCAATGTCGCGGGTGGGGAAGAAAGCGTGGAGTTGCATGATCTTTACCGGATGGTTGATTGACAGGCTATTGTCCACTCTTCCAGACTGCTCGCATAGAGAGCCGCCGTAGCGGTCCAAAACAGGAAGCGGGGAGGATTTACCATGGCCCAGACCATCGAGGGATTTGTCGGCTCGGCATTGGACGAGGCAAAGATCTCCTCGCTCCACGTCAAGGTGATCGCGCTCATTGCGGCTGGATATTTCTTCGACGTGATCGATCTGATTGTGCTGGGCTCGCTCATTCCCGACATGGTGGCGTCCAAATTCGCGACCGCCGCCGAGGCCGGCTGGGTCGGCAGCGCAACCGTGTTCGGCATGTTTATCGGCGCCGCCGGCCAGGGCGAGTTCAGCGACCGTTGGGGGCGCAAGACGGTCTATCAATTCAACCTGCTCTTATTCGGAATCTTCACCATCATCGGCGCGTTCGCACCCAGCGTGTTCTGGCTTGGGGCCTGCCGGTTCGTCGCGGGGCTTGGGCTTGGAGGCGAGCAGCCGCTTGCTTTCGCCTATGCCGGCGAATATTCGCCGCGGCGCATTCGCGGACGTATTCTGGCGATCGTCCATTTCATCGGCGGCGCGTGCGTGTGGCCGATTGCCTCGCTGTTCACGCTCACCTTCCGCGACCAGATCGGCTGGCGCGGGGTATGGATCGTGATCGGTATCGGCGCGCTCATCGTGTGGCTGTTTCGTTTCGCGCTGCCGGAATCCCCGCGCTACCTTTCCACCCATGGCAGGGGCAAGGAGGCGCTCGACGTGCTGGCGCGGCTGGGGATCGCGGGACCGAAGGAGGAGCTTGCGACCAGTGCCGCGAGCGACACGAAAAGCGATCCGTTTGCGCTGGTGTTCCGGATGTTTCCCACCCGCGTCGTCGCCGGCATGATCTGCTTTGCCGCGTTCTTCGGCGTTGCCATCGGCCTCGGCACATGGCTGCCCAACATCATGACCGCGAAGGGCTTCACCATCACTAAATCGCTCACCTATACCTTCGGCATGACACTCGCGGTGCCGTGCGCGAGCCTGTTCATGATGTATGCGCTCGATCAGTTCGGCCGCAAGATCACCTCGGTGTGCGCCTTCGTTGCAGCAGGATTGATGGCAATCGTGTTTGCGAACGCGGTGAGCGATACACAGCTGCTGATTGCCGGCTTCGTGATGATCTTCTTCATTCAGGTTGCCGGCAATTCCATGCAGATTTTTGCATCGGAAGTATTCCCCACCAATGCGCGTGCGTCGGGCTTCGGCTGGGCGGCGGGCGTGGGCCGGCTCGCCACCGCCTTCATCGTTCCGACCATTCTGTGGATCCAACTGCGTTGGGGACTGACCACCGTGTTCGCGTGTCTCGCGACGGTGCTGCTGATTGCCGCGGTGTCCGTCACACAGCTCGGCCCCGAGGCGAAGCGCAAAGGCCTCGACGAAATCGCCCCGCCCACGGGATGAGCAAGCAATACCCGGCGTCATCACGGGGTGCGGCCAAAGGCCGCGAACCCGGGATCCATAATCCCAGGCGAACCGTGGTTATCGGTTCCGGGTTCGCCGCATCCCAAGTCGGCTGTTGCCGACTTGGGCGCGTAAAGTTGCCGATCTCGGGTAAAACCGGGATCGGCTGGCACCCCAGAATGACGGCATCAGTTGAGATCGGAGCAGACCACATGCCATCGTGCGCGCTACAGTAGTTGCGGCTTCTGTAGAGTGGACCGGCGTCAATGGGGGCCCATCGCGCTCGCGTTACTTAATCTTTGGAGGAAAAATCGTGAAACGGTTGGCAGCCATATTAGCCATGATCGCCATCGCCGCTCCCTGCTTTGCTGGTCCAGCGCTCCCTCCCATTACGGTCAGTCTCATCATGGTGACCTGGATCGGTCCGACACCGGTGCCGCCCGACGTGCAAACGCCTGCGATGATGCTGGTCGGCAGCTTCACTGGCCCTCCCGGTGATGCCAATACGGTCGGCTCGGCGATGCATCAGTGCAAACAGGCAGCAGAGACCGCCCTCATTAATGTTGGCGGGCCGCCCAATGCCGTTGGCGTTTCATTTCAGTGCGTCCAGAGCAAATAATGCATTGCCAGTCTGCCCTGCGCCCCCGGTCCAGGCCTCTCTCAATGCCGACACGTGGGTGGCGCATGGCTGTTTTGGCGGCCATACTGGATACCCATGAAGCTTCACCGTAGACAATTTCTCGCGGCAGCGGGTGCTGTGATGCTCCCGGTTTACGCAAGCGCGCAGGATTATCCGTCGCGTCCCGTGAGGATCATCGTCGGCCAGGCGGCGGGCAGCGCGTCCGACATTGTCGCGCGTCTGGTTGCCCAATTCCTGTCGGACAAGCTTGGCCAGCAGTTCCTCGTCGAAGTACGGCCGGGCGCCGCCGGCAATATCGCAACGGAAGCCGTGACCCACCTGCCGCCCGACGGCTACACCCTTCTGCTGGTAAACTCCCAGAACGCGATCAATGTCGCGCTGTATGAGAAACTGAACTTCGACTTCGTGCGCGACATCGCACCGGTCGGCATGGTCGAGAGCGTTCCGCTGGTCATGGTGGTTCACCCCTCGGTGCCGGCCAAGACTGTTCCCGAGTTCATCACCTATGCCAAAGCCAATCCCGGCAAGCTGAATATGGCCTCAGCCGGCATTGGCGGTCCGCAACATATCGCGGGAGAGCTGTTCAAGTTCATGGCTGGCGTGGATCTCACGCACATCCCCTACAAAGGCTCCACGCCCGCGGTGACTGATCTCGTCGCGGGTCAGGTGCAAGTGATGTTCGACGTGACGGTGACCGCACTGCCGCAGATCAATGCCGCAAAGGTCAGACCGCTGGGCGTAACGACGGCCGAGCGGCTTGCGTTCCTGCCGGACGTGCCGACGATTGACAGCTTCCTCAAGGGTTACGAAGCGGCCGGCTGGATCGGGTTCGGTGTCCCCAGGGGCACGCCGCACGAGATCATTGCAGCGCTCAACAAACAGACCAACGCGGCGGTGCTCGACCCCAATATCAGGCAGCGGTTCGCTGATCTCGGGGCTGTGGCGGTACCGCCGAATTCGCCGGACGATTTCGCCAAATTCATCGCCGAAAACATCGAGAAGTGGACCAAGGTGATCAAGTTCGCCGGCATTAAGCCAGCGTGATAGCCATAGTGGCCGAAATTTCGCTCGGCACGCTGCGAGATTGGAAGCAGGGACGCGCCGAACCCGATCAGGCAGCGCGCGCGTACCTGTTGCCAGTCCTGATATCTATGATCCTCGACCAGGCTCGACTTGGGGCAGGCGAGATTTCGATTTGGTGGAGCAGATGATGTTGCTTACCCTGGAGCAATTCGCAGGGATGAAGCGGAAGTGAAGCGAGGTGATTTGATTGAAGCCTTGGACGAACGCTTTGGCCCAAATGACGTGAATGCCGCCGCGAGAACGAAGGAGGAGGCTATGGAAATCTGCAACCGGTTCTGGCCGCGTGAGCACACCCGGTGAGCAGAGACCTCGCGTGCAATGGTGAAGACGGTCACGTGGACCCATAATGCACGCTGGTGTTTCGCATCCTTATGGGGAAACCACAGATCATTCATACTAACGGCGAAGATCTCGTCGTAATCCCCCGCCGCGATTATGAGGCTTTGCTCGCACGCGCGGGTGACGATGCCAGTGAAGACGCAATGACAGCACGCATCATCGCTGCGACTGACGCCAAGATTGCCCGGGGAGAGGATATCGCCTTACCGACGACCGTGTGGGCTGCAATCGAAAGCGGTGAGCATCCGATCCGCGCGATACGCCAGTATCGCGGGCTCACGCAGATCGAAGTCGCCAAACGAGCCAGTCTTCGTCAGGGCTATATTGCCGATATCGAGGCTGGCAAGAAGAAAGGTTCGGCCGCCTCGCTTAAAGCTATCGCTGCCGCACTTGAAGTGCCGCTTGATGTGATCGTTAGTTAAAGATCGCCCATCAACGCACTTGCGCCTGCAAGCACGGAAGCTCAACGGCCGAAGCTCAACGATTGAATTCGCCAACGGGCGGGGCCACGGCCGAATACGGCAAAATGCCGAGTTATCTCCTCCCGCTACACCAGTGGGCGTAGCAGTAACGCCGGGCTGAGCGGCTTGGGAGAGGTGGGTGCCACGTCGCGATGCGGAGCGGGCGCGACCCAGTAGGATATGGTGGCCCGTCTGATCAGATAGTCCGCGCGGTCGACCCATGCAAACCAGCGTCGCACGAAGACGGCGCGCTGCATGACGACCATCCACCGATTCGCCGGCGGCCCCGGCCTGGGGCTCGCTCGCTCGGGGTCGTAGCTGCGCCTTCTCTCGCTGCACATCGCGGTAAATCCGCCGGCTTCGCACTAACTTCCGCGGCCTATCAAATGCCCTAAAGCTTATGAAACATTGAACTAAAGTGAGATGCCTGAGCAGAAAACCCGGAATGCGGCAAACAGTCCCCGCCATCGTTAAGAGATTTCATCCCGGTCCTATGCAATTTGATGAAAATGCAATACGAGACCTCCCGTTGCAGAAAGACAGGCCCTGGAGCAGCCCGATGCACATCATGAATGCCGGCGCATTGGGAACAGCCATGCTGCAAACCCAGATGGCGGAGAAGATCGTTAAGACGCAGTACCTGGCGTGCAATCCCGAGCGCCAATTCGACCGGGCCGAGCGGCTGCGAACGTCTGGCGACGCGAGCGCATCAAACGAGAAGTGAGAGCAACAACATGGATCTTGGTTCCCGGTTCAGAGACTTCCTGTTGATCTTCGCGACACCCGCGAATCTCTTCGCGGCCATTGGTGCATTGCTCTACGTCACATCGGCCTCGATGAAGACGGTCATCCCGCTGCGCATAGCCGCCATCGGGAGTTCATTCGCCTTTTTGTTTTCAGGGATTTTAGCGCGCTCCTTTGCTCCAATTATTCTGTATTGCCTTCTGCTTCCGCTCAACATATTTCGGCTCTACCAGATGCTGGAACTGATCAAGAAGGTTCGTGCGGCGGCTACCAGCGACCTGAGCATGGACTGGCTGCAGCCATTCATGCGCAGGCGAAAGTTCCGCAAAGGCGAGATCCTTTTCCGTAAAGGTGATCTTGCCAACGAAATGTTCCTGGCGGAAAAAGGAAGGTTCGTCGTATCCGAGCTCGGCATCGAGCTCAAGCCCGGGCAGATCTTTGGCGAGATGGGGCTGTTGACCTCGGGCTCACACCGGACCGCCACGATCGAGTGCGCCGAGTCCGGACAGGCGTTGATGATCAACTACGATCAGGTGCGGGAGCTCTATTTCGAGAACCCGGAATTCGGCTTTTATTTCCTCCGGCTTGTCGGCGAGCGGCTGCTGCACGATCTCAGGCGTCTCGAAGAGAAGCTGGAGCAGGAGCGCCAACTGCGCCTGCAGGGTGTATCGTGAGGCTCTGCACGCCGCCACGACATCCATGAGCCCGAAGCTTGGATGAAGGATGAAGCGATTTCGGCTGTGGAGGGGAGCACGCCACGTGTGCGGCGGGTCGGCGATCACACCCGAGTCATTTGCTTTCCGCGGTGTACACGCCGTTCCAGCCGGGCTCCGGCGGGCTCTGCTCGAGCTGGTCAATCCGCGTCGCGTAGGCATCAAGCAACCCCGCCACGTGCAATCCGTCGGTCCAGCACGGGAATGTTGCGCAACATGCGAGCGGGCCGGGAATTCCCTGCATCAGGGAAAAATACAGGGAATTTTTGCAGCTTTTGCGAACGAGCTTGCGCGCACGCCAGCATGATCACACCCAGTAGTTGCGACGGCTGCTGCCCGTGTGCATGACTTTTCCGGGGGCCTGCATGTCCGGTGCTCTTTGGACTCCGCTAAACGTTCCCCATCGATTCGACATCACGCCCAGCCCCGCCGAAGCGGGTATAGTCAAGGGCGGGTTTTGACCGACATAGTCGAGGAATTGCGACAACGCATCGACTTGATCATCGAAGGGCGCAGACGGGAATCCCGCGAGCTCGGTGATAAACTCGGGAAGCCATGATCCACCCTGCCGCAGGTGAATGTGAACCCTCGCGAATCGTGCGCATGTGCTGTTGCAAGCGCTCCGCCTTGGAACGGCGATCCGGCCTGACCGGCACCACGTTATACCTTGGATAGCGCTTTGCTCGCTCAATGAGCGCGGGCCCGTTGGCCGTGTTTTCAATGAGCATCGCGGCCGGCGTGCGGCGCGCCAAATGCTTCAATGCGAGCCACAATTCGTCAAGACCACACTGCTTTCGAAACTGATCCCACAGGAGATGATGACCCGCACCCAAGATGATCCAGAGCTGGATGACGCTATAACTCTGGTCGGAACGCAAGCTCCAACCACCCGGATCGACGCTGAGAACGATCGGCCGTTCCGGCATCTGAACGCAAGTCCTGGAGAGGGAAGTCGTCGCCCTTGAGTTTGACGGATGAGTCCCCACCGGGGTTCTGCTGGTAGAGCGTCTCAAAGTCGGGGACGACCACCGACTTGCGCAGGCGGGCGATCACCTTTGGCGGGTATTGGTCGGGCCGCAGGGGCTCGCCTTTGCGACGCACCCATTTGCAATCGCCGAGGTCGAAGCGTTGCTTGCGCGGGGCAATTGCCGGCAGGCAGATATGCCGGAACTCGCCCTGGTTGAGCACGTGGCCGGACAGGTCATTCTCGTGGAGCCGGTGCGCCACGATCACGACGCAGCCCTTCGCGGGGTTGCTGAGCCGCGACATGATGAGCGAGTCGAACTGCCGGTTGATCTTTTCCAGCAGCTCGAGATTGTTGCAGTCATTGATCTGGACCGGGTCGTCGTAGACGATCAGATCAGCAGGACGGCCAGTGACACTGCCGTTTGCGGACACCGCATAGAGTCCGCCCCCGTCTGTAGTCTCAAAAGCACCGGCGCTCGCGCGCGACGGTGAAATGCGCGCACGAAATGCAGACTTAAACCATTCCGAGCGCATGATCTTGCGCACGCGACGGGAGATAGTCTCCGCGTGCTCTCCGGTATAGCCGATGACCAGGACCCGGCGCTTGGGCTTTTGTCCGAGATACCAGGCGATCAAACAGGTCGTGCAGAAGGTTTTCAGATGCTGCGGTGGCAGATTGATCAGGAAGAAGCGATCCTGCCCGGTGCAAATCTTGGAGAGCTCCCAGCACATGTACTCGATGTAAGGCTGATCGCCGAGCTTGTGGCCGTGTTCCTCGAGGAAGGCCTTATTGACGAAGGTGAAAAGGTCTTTTCGCAGTGCAATATTGAAAGCGGACTTCATGTTGTTTCCCCCTACGTGTTGTCGCGACCCGCTGATCCCTGGCGCCGGCCGTGCTCGCGCTCGGCAAACGCCGCCAGAATCTCGTGATCATCGGGGGCGAGCTCTTCATCACTGCCTTCGGCGTCAGCGTTGAGTTTCGCGCACAGGCTCAGCAACGCGGCGCACGCGCGCGTGTTGCCGCCAATCGCCGCGGCGACCAGCGCCTTAATGCATGCGCGCTGCTTGCTGACGGTGACCTCACGGCCGGCGTCCTTCAGCGTGATCGTCTCCGCGAGCTCTTCCAACAACTCGGTACGGAAGTTGCGCGCGCCCTTCGGCCGTCCGCTGGGATTCCCGAATGGCCCGGCTTGAACTGATATTGCTTGGGTGGCCGGCCGTAGCCGACCCTGTCGTTGTCTTTTTCGGTCATGGCAATAGCTTTCATAATGGAGTGAGAAAACCGACCGCCCGGGCGGCGCCCCTCACACAGCCATGTGCGGCCGCGAAAACGCGTGGCTGCTGAAGCAGCGGCTGTCGGGTTGTGGTGAAATCCTAATGGCGAGCGACGTAAATCCTCATCGCGCTCGCAGGGGCCAGCCAAATCGGCGGCAACTCCTAATGTTGGACATGTAGGTACTAAATCAGCTCACAACAAGGGTGCGGCAGAGCTTTTTAGGGCAAACGGTCTCACCGCCCTTTGCGGCCCGCAAGCCGGGGGGGCCGGCCGTATGAACGCCTGAGCTTAGGTTGGGATGCGTCATCCAGACGCGGCCACTTTTCCACGTAACCCGGTTCAACAGCACTCAGGCTGACCTCCGACAGGCATAATTCCAACATCCTCCGGCGACCGAGAGCCGCCTTGTGCCCCGTCTGGAACTCGACGATTACAAGCGCAGCCGGCAAGCCCTTCTGGCCGAGTACCGAGACAAACCTGAAGAACTCCTTCGCCGCCACTCCCGAGGGCATCAGCCCCGTTTGGACGAGGTGCAGATGGCCTTGGAGAAATGCGTAAATCGCGTTGCACTCGGTGGCCGTTGGAATCTTTACAGTTAAGCGTTTGGACATCTTGGAATCTCCGTGCGTTATGAAAATACGCAGCCCACAGTGGGGGCGCTGTTCTACGAGGTGGTGCAAACACGCGCAGTGCAAGGGATTCTCTATCAAAATTTTTCGAGCGGTCTGTGAGACGCCAAGCACGGGACGTGGGAGAAGACGATTTTCGCCTCAACTCAAACGATCGTCGAGCACCTCTGACGCAGTAGCACTACTCGCAGGCGGGCTCACGCCCATTTCTTTGCGGAAAGATTGATCGGGTCGATCCGACGTGCCGGCCTCGGCAGAGACACGCAGCCAGCGCGCGCCCTCCTCGGTGTCACGCGCCACGCCGGCGCCGGTGAGGTAGAGCGAACCCAACGCCCCCGCGGCGGTTCTGTCTCCCGCATCGGCTGCTCGGCGGTACCAATTCGCCGCCTCGGCATAATTGGGCGGCAGCGGGCCACTCTGAACATAGAGGTTGCCGACCAAGGTTGCGGCCTGCGGATCGCCGGCCAGCGCGGCACGGCGCAGCCAGGATCCGCCCGCGACGGGGTCCCGCTCGACATGGTGCCCATTAATCAGCGCGAGGCCCCAATGAACTTGCGCGGAGCGATTCCCCTTCTCGGCCGCATTGCGATAATGTTCGACGGCGGCCTTGGGATCGCGCGGTGCCCCGTTCTCAGTCAGCACGCCGAGCAAATAGATCGCCGTCGGAATTTCCGCCGCCACGGCAAGGCGCAACTCCGCGACAACGCGGCGCCGGCCATCCTCGTCTATTGCACGCCGCGCCAGCGAGAGCGCGTAGCCGAGGTTTCCCTGCGGACATCCTGCGGCGGCGGAGCGCGCGTACCAGCGATCCGCTTCCTCCAGATCGCGCATGGACTGCGGGCCATAGGTGAGGACATAGGCGAGCAGGGCTTGGCCTTCCGACGAACCAGCCTCGGCGGCCGGGCGCGCCCATTTGAAGGCGGACTTAAAATCCGGATCGGCCGGGGCATCCACAGTGAGAAGGCGATTGGCACCGGTGTCGTCAAATAGTGAACTACCTTTCCCCCTACCAGCCAAGCCACGCACACAAAGTGCAGCCAGCAGCGTCTGCGCTCCGACGCAGCCATGGGAAGCGGCGCGTTCCAGCCAGTGCGTGCCCTCCGCCTGGCTCGGCGGCACGCCCGTGCCCTCGAGATATGATCGCGCGACGCGGTACTCTGCGTCCGGGATGCCTGCTTTGGCTGCACACGTGAGCAGCGGAAACGCCGCCGCGAACTTTTCCCGCTCGGTCAATTGGATCGCCCGACGCAGCGCCGCTTCTGGCGAACCGAGGCCGATCAGTCGATCCACAAACATGCGTCTAATAGCCCGATGGTCAGTCGCGCGGCGCCAGGCAATCTGGAGTCACGGCTCGCGCATCCCCTCCTTGGCAACTGGCATCATCAATCCGAGGAGATACTGGAGCACCGTTCGCTTGCCGACCTTGATGTCGGCAGTCACCAGCATGCCGGGTATCACGCGAAATCCCTCCGGCACGTTGTGCAACGCCACGCGATCAAGCGTGATGCGGCTGCGGTAGAAAGGCTCCGTCGCTGTTGCCACCGGGACGGTGCTGGGGTGAAGCTGTCCGGGCTGACAATTCGCACGGTGCCCTCGGCCAGGCCGTACTGGGAATAAGGGAAGGTGTCGAACTTGATGGCTACCGGATCGTGCACATGGACGAATCCGTTGTCATGGGCGGAAATGTTCGCCTCGATCTCCAGCGGCGCGTTGGCCGGCACCAAGGTGATGAACTGCTGTCCTGATTGCAGCACCGAGCCCACCGATACTTTGGCCACTGACTTGTGGCGTCGATTTCGCTGTGCAGCTCGACCAGCTGTCGGCGCAGCTTGGCCTTGTTCAAGAGTTCTCGGGCATCATTCAATTTACCGGCCGCTTCAGCGAGTTTTTGCGAGATTTCCGCTCGCCAGCCCTGGATGAAGGCGTCGCGCTCGGCCGTCATCGCTTCGTAATCACGCTTAGCGCCTTCGGCCGCGCGGCGTATTCTTGTCGGCTTGCGCTTGCGACTTTGCGCGCGGGGCCTCTTCGGCCGCCGCCTTGGCTTTCGCCTCTGCCTCCAGCTCCGCCTTCGCGGCGCGGATCTTGGCCAGCCGCGCTTGCTTGTCGGCCACCCAGTCCGGCATCTCGTCGCCGCTGCGGTCGGTGCCGAACGCCTTGTCCTCGGCCACATCCGCCGCATCCGCTGCCTTGAGCCAGGCCTCGACCTCGACTTGCAGCTCAGCCTCCCGCTTCTTCATGCGCTCGTAGCTCATCGCCTTGTGCTTGGACGCGTTCGCCTTGATCTTGGTGCCATCGAGCGCCACGTGCTCGGGCTTCACCAGCCCGGCTCGCTCGCACAGCTTGAGCACCTGCACAAACAGTGCGGACAGCGCGGCAAGATGGCGGCGGCGGAACTCCGAGATCGTGCGGAAATCGGGCGCTTGCAGCGCCACGATCGCCATGAAATCCACCCGCTCCACGCAGGCCTCGGCGATCCGGCGCGAGGAGTAGATGCCGACCGCGTACGCATAGGGCAAAAGCGCCACCATCATGGCCGGATGATAGGGCGGTTGCCCCCTTCTCGCCCTTATAGCTCGATAGTATGCCCGGAAGGTCCAGCTCCTCCGTGACCAGCGCCACAACGAAGCGCGAAAGGTGCCCCGCCGGCACAAAATCATGCACCGACGGCGGCAGCAGCAGAGCCTGATCCAAGCTCCAGTCGCGAAAGCTCTTGCTCATGCGAAATCTTGAAATCTGACTCGCCTTCCTCACGCCAGTAAAATCCGCTATTTCCGGGACAGGCTCCTAGCGTTGCCTCGCGTCGGTGGAAGCTAATCCTCAACAAGGCCCTGGTGGGAGCCGACCCTTTTAGGTGTCGAACAAATAACTTTCTGTTGCGCTTCGTCCTAATTATGTCAAAGTTTCTGAAACTGATTCGTCGGTCGCCAATGTATATGTGCCCCTCAGTGAAGGAGGCCCGCCATGGCCATCGCATTGGACCCGGTTTGCAGCAACTGCTGGAAGACGATGAGGACCGTTACGGAGATCGCTCCGGTGAACAGCAGCCCTGGACTGAGGGCGTTCCGGTGTGACCGCTGCGGTGTCTCAACCAGCGTTTTGGTACATCCATTCAAGATAGCTCAGCAGGCCGCTCATAGAATACCGGCGACGTCGAAATCGGACTAACGGTTCGAAAAAGTTTTGTTGTGTTCGGTGTTGCCCCGGTCCGAGAGGTCTCGCTTGCTTCGATCGGCGCGCTCGCGGTGATCCGTGATTGTTTTTGAAAAACAACGGGCACAAAATGATGCAGCTAGACCAGTGCATCTACCGTCCACCTCGGAGAGTTCGGTGATACCGTGCTCGCAGTCACCCCCACCTTGCTGAGGATTGCGTCAGGATCGTGCTTTTGTTTTGCCAAGCTGTACAGTCGGGATGAGCGAGCGGTGATCCATTTCGTTAGTCGGGCGCAGGGCGGCCGCTGACACAGCAAGAGATCATTGGATGATTCTGTTCGGGTAAGCCTCTTTCCCCGTCTCGAATGTACTTCTGTGGCTGAACGACGGACTCAGTTTTAGATCCAAAATAGTGCCGGGATTACGTCTATCAAGCTGACTTTCTCCACCGCTTATCCACCAGTAATCAGTGCACGTACCCACAGCCTCGTTACGGCTGTTTTGCGCGAATTCGCCGCTGGCCGTAACGTCGCGAACGCGAACACAACAGGGAGGGTGAAATGAGCCGTTTAGTGCGCGTTCCGCACCGCACCGACGTGGATTACGGGATCGAGGGACTTGATCAGGTACTAGGGCCCAGTCAAGTGGTCGCCGACACCTATCTCGAGCGCATCGCAAAATATGTTCCGGGCGAAGTGCTCGCGTTCTTCATTTTCATCAATGTCATTCTTGAGCAGGCGGTGAGGAACGGCGGCAAGACCGCAATGATGGCGGGCATCCCAGTGATACTGATTGGGCAGGGTATGCTGGTGCTGGGGATCCTGCTCACCCCATTGTTCGTCTGGTACGTGCGCGAAGAGGGCGATGCTTGGATCACGAATGCCTTCGTCTCGACCTTGGCCTTTCCGTTCTGGGCCTATGCGCTCGGTGCCGTCGCCTTCGACAAGTATTGGGACGGCAATTTCGCAGCGATCCTATTGGCGGGATTCACCGTGGTGAGCGGACTTTTTCGCCGCGCGGCGCGCGACGCGGCCGCAAGGAAAAGATACAAAACCCTACTCGGCGGCCTACTCGGCCCGAGCGATCTCATCTCGATCTGGTGGAGTCGAATTCGGCTTAGGGCCTATCGGCCTCGTTTCCAGCCACGGATGGGCGCAGTTTTCTTTTTGGCTCTCTCACGCCGAACGCAAAGCGGGGGTGCCCCTTTACCCAGTGAAAGGAGGCGACATCAATGCCATCAAGCCCCACAAGCCCAACAGATGAGAGCACAAATAGGTTCAGGATAAGCAGCGCGCCTTCGGGTTTGGTTATAGCAGTCCGGGGGTCCCGCCCGATGAAATATTTGATGTTCTGTGCCGATGCCGTCGGCTGACCCGACACTCCGCCACTGCGCTTCGGCTCCCTGCATAAAGCCTCTGCAACACCCGCACCTTGCGCGAACATGTTCATTCCGGTCCGCACAAAAGTCCCTCGCTGCAGAGGGCTCAACCCACTATAGCATTGGAGATGAGGGGAATTAACAATCTGCATACATTTCAGCGGGCCCGCGGGCTAGGGTAAATAGCGCGCGAGCACCGGAATAAAGAGCTGGTCCGAGAAATCTGCACAGGGCGATAAGTGGAGTTTCTGCCTGACAGCGGGCACGCTGTGCCTGCCGAATCAGGAGAGACCATGAGCAGACGACCCCGCCGGAACCACACACCGGCCTTCAAGGCGAAGGTGGCGCTTGCAGCCATCAAAGGCGATCGCACACTGGCTCAGCTGGCGGAGCAGTTCGACGTCCACCCCAATCAGATCACATCATGGAAAGCGCAGCTCGAGGGCGGGGCTGCCGATGTATTTGGCCCCGGCGGCCATAATGGAGCGACGCAGCCGGCCATTGACGTGAAGTCACTGCACGCAAAGATCGGCGAACTGACGTTGGAGAACGATTTTTTAGAGGGGGCGCTCACCAAGGCGGGTTTGCTGAGCGCAAGGCGATGATCGACCGCGAACACGATCTTCCGATCACGAAGCAGGCGGAGGTTCTGCGTATCAGCCGTGGCAGCGTCTACTACCTGCCGCGGCCGGTTCCGGAAGCCGACCTTGCGATCATGCGGCGTCTCGACCGACTGCACCTGGAGTTCCCTTTCGCCGGCTCGCGGATGTTGCGAGGCCTGCTGGCGGCCGAGGGGTGCAAGATCGGACGTCGTCACGTGAAGACGCTGATGCGGCGGATGGGGATAGAGGCGCTCTATCGCCGTCCCCGCACCACGAAGCCGGAGCCGGGCCACAAAATCTACCCGTATCTGCTGCGTGGGATGGAGATTGTCCGGCCGAACCAGGTGTGGGCGATGGACATCACGTACATCCCGATGGCACGCGGCTTTGTCTATCTGGCCGTTGTGCTCGACTGGTTCAGCCGTCGCGTGCTGTCGTGGGGCGTATCGATCACCATGGAGGCGGCGTTCTGCGTCGAGACGCTGGAGGATGCTTTGGCTCGTCACGGCAAGCCGGGTATCTTCAATACCGACCAGGGTTCGCAGTTCACTGGCTCGGCCTTCACCGGCGTGCTCGCCACCAACGGCATTGCGATCAGCATGGACGGTAAAGGCGCTTGGCGGGACAATGTGTTCGTCGAGCGCCTGTGGCGCAGCGTCAAATACGAGGAGGTGTATCTGCGGGCCTACGAAAGCGTATCCGAGGCCCGCGCTTCGATCGGCCGCTACTTGGACTTTTATAATGGCCGGCGTCCACACTCGAGCCTTGACGGCAGCACGCCCGATCAAGCCTACTTCATCCCGCTGCCACTCCGCTTGGCAGCCTAACCCCGGCAGAGGCTCCACTTATCGACGCGGAAAATCTGTTCAGACAACCGGGACCAGCTCTTAACAACTCCTCATTTTTCGCGCAAGGAAGAGGCTTACGCATACCTCGGCTTCGCTGCGAACCGGAAAGCCCTGCAACCGTCATCGCGTTTTCCATTAACGTGCAAATCAATGGACAAACTATCTCGCGCATGATGGGCTTCCCCTGTAAGTGGACGTCCCCCGGACGCGTAGATTTATCCCGAACTGAATTTGAGGAGCAATCAGCTCCCTTGTGTAGATTGTCACATGTCCGAAAAGGTAAACGCCCTGCTACCGGAGCGGCCGGAATTGGCACGTCGGGGTTGATGTGGGCATTAGACTGTTCGGTTTGGCAGTTGCCCGACTGGGTCTTTGTGGCGATCGGAGTTCTCAGCGCGGTGCTTATTCTTTGCTCCTTAATCCTCTGGGCACATATTGGGCTTAATTGGATAAGACAACAAAAACACTCGCCTGTAGAATTAGCATCTCCACTTGTGTCAGGTAGAAAGTTATTCTAACGTCCGACTTTGCTGACAATCCATCTTTGATTTCTTTATTCAAAGAGCCAGGGCGTCCAAAATGATTGGTCTTCTGGAAAGTGAAACGTTATTTCCTTGGGCGCGAGCAGCGTCTGATTGTCACGGCGATGTCATACAACTCAAAGGCGATGTTTGGAGGACTCACTACATGTCGTTCATCCCGAAAGACATTACCGATCCTGACTCGATCAATCAAACATATCTGGGTCCTAAAACGGGAGCGCTATTTTCGACGTACTACGATGTCCGTTTCAATTACGTCCAATTAAAACGCCTTTGGCCAGGACTGACGATAAAAAGAACAAGACCATCCTAGAATCAACAACGGCATGCTACGAAGATAAAGCCGATTATTTACGGCTGGAGCAAATTGACCAACCGTCGCGTGAAGTACCTCGGGCTTGAACTACGCCCGTAGTCCGCATCAACGTCGCTCGTGGCGCTCTCGGCGCCCAGCAGGCAGCAGTCGCATCTGTGGCGCGGGCTATCCTCGCTGTTATCCACATTAATCCACAGAGCTCCGTGCTGCGTGCCTGCAGCGCAACAAAGAAACTAAAAGCCTTTCCGTCTCTTAACAATAACCTTAATTCGTCACGAAGTTTCAGCTAAAGCGGGTCCCGTTCAAATTGAACCGCTCCTCCACCGTCATGCGCGGGTTTGACCAGGCTCGACCCGCGCGTCCATCTTCTTGCGAAAGAGGATGGATTGCCGGGTCAAGATCCTATGCAGGCGAAGCGGGCGAGGTGGTACCAAGTGCGGTTTCCACACCACCACCAGCTGCATAGGAGAGACCGATGGAATTCCGCATGGTGAACACCCCGTCCGCCGGTATGGATAATGAGCCGGTTGCTTGCTTTGTTGCAATCGAATTGAGCAAGTCCAGTTGGGTCGTTGGAGTTCAGACGCCATTGAGCGACAAGCCCAGCCGGCACGAGGTGAAGTCAGGTGATGCAAAAGCGCTGCTCGATTTGATTGAACGGGTTCGCGCGCGCGTGGCCCGGCAGCTGAACCGATCAGTCGAGGTGATGTCATGCTACGAGGCAGGCTATGACGGGTTCTGGTTGCATCGGGTGCTCGAAGCACGGCATTCATAATCATGTTTTGGATGCAGCCAGCTTGCTTGTAAGCCGGCGGGCGCGGCCAGCCAAGACGGATCGGATCGATGCCGAGCGCTTGCTTCGGGCACTGATCCGTTATTTGCGCGGCGAGCGCGAGGCCTGCAGTGTCGTAAACGTTCCGCGGGTCGAAGAGGAAGATGCCAGGCGTCTGCATCGCGAGCGCAAGCGATTGGTTGCCGAGCATGTGCAGCAGGGCATCTATGATTACGAACCGCTGCGCAAAAACCGATTGTCACGGCTTGACGAGTTGCGCACTGGCGATGGCCGCCCATTTGCGAATCAACTCGTTGAGCCGATCGCGTTCCTCCGCGTCGAGCCTGACCACGTATTTCTTGACGGCAATCTGTTTCCTGGCCACGAATCACCTCCATCGCTGCCTTGCTGCGACAGAGATTCAGAAATTCCCGTCATGATCAATGACGGGGGCGACTAGAACGGAGCAGCCTGGTCCGCGACCGCTGGCGCCAGGGCCTCCCAGCCCCCAACCCTACGGCGAAACGGTGGTCGGAGCCCTGGCCGAGCTGATTCCCAGCCCCCGAGGGCTCTTTCATTTCGTGGCTCATTGACGTGGCATTTCCGTCACAATGGACGGCAATTCCGTCTCTCTTGTTAGCAGTTTAATTTTGCTGTGATGCACAGCCACGACGTCAGCGCTCCACAGCTGACAGTCACTGCCATCAGCAGCGCACTACGTTGATGGAAACTTTGCCGCCTCCTTCCGACGGAACCTGGTAGGTGGTGCTGCAGCTCGGGCGCGGCGGCTTCACGGGCTGCTCGTCGGGCGCGACAGTCCGTGGATCATGAGGGCCCCTGTACGAAGATGCATCGCCCCGCACTACCGCCGGTGCTCCCGCATCAACAAAGCGCGGATGCGAGAAATTCGCGGGTGCGTCTTGGATCTGTCAATCGCGGGCGGGGCCGTCGGCGCAGACTGAGGGTGAGACGGTGATGCCAGCGCGGCTTCGCGTCGAAGTTGGCCGAATTGGCTGAGTACCGCGCACAGCGCCACGGCGAAAATGGCGACCATTGCTCCTCGTAGCAGCGGTGCCGCACCCGGCCAGTGCCATAACCGTTCGAGGTTCAGCGGCGCATCCTTCGCGCGATGATTGGCATCCTCGGTCTGAGCCGCGGGCTGGTCACTGATCAGCAGCGGCTCGCGCGGTTTGATCATCACCTCGCTCCGGCCGATTTCCGATTTTTCGATAAGTCGATAGAGGGAGCGCAGCGCTCGCAGTCGTGCTTCGAGTAGATAGTCTCGACGCCTTCAATCGCGGACTCGAGCGCTAGCGTCAAGCGTCTCACCTCCCCAGGATTTATTGGCGAGTGTGTAAACTTCTGTTCGACGCTTGATGCGTGCGAGCTCGTAAATGGCATTCCGCAACTGCGCCGGATCGCGTTCGGTGGATTCCATGACGCGGGAAAGAACCACCCCAAAGTCAACTTCCGGTAATCTCGCCCCCAGGTTCGTTCCGCTGCCGGTTTCCTGATGTTCCGAGGTCATCTCAAAATGGACGACGGCATTCAATTACGACGAGACGGTCGCGCGCCCTTCCTCGCGTCCCCCCGATCGTCCAAACGACATGCTTCCCGAATACCCCATGGCAGCATCCAACCTTATGATTGCGCGATGACTGCGACCCCCTTGGGCGCGGCCGAAATTGTCCGTTCGTGTGACTTATTTGCTACCGGGGCGCTCGCGAGGCGGACACGCGAGACATCCGACAGTTGCGGCTGCTTGCCCCTGCGCACACTTCAATTAAGCCGGCCACGGCCGTTCATTACCACGGCCGAAGGCAGCACATCCTCGAGACAGGTTCTCATTAAGCGGCATACATCCGGTCCGCCATGTTGTGACAATTAGGATACGCCAGAACTTTTATTAAGAGCTGCCATCATCCTTTCAATTTAATCCTCTACACCAGCCGCGTGGCGCGTCGAGCGCCTTGTCGATACTCCTGCCGGAGCAAGATCGGGTCTGCGGAGCTTTTCGCGGCGGGCCGGCGATAGTAAGGTTTGGGGGAAGGCTGGGGGAAGCCTTGGGAGGCTTGTCGGTCCCGGGAGCGCAGGTATCATATCGACCGCCCGTTTTGCGGTCGCTGCTCGCGTCTGCTGCGATCGCAGCTGCCGCGCTGCTTGCCGGATGCGATAGCGATAAGATTCCAA
Source organism: uncultured Alphaproteobacteria bacterium (assembly GCA_963771845.1). Taxonomy (GTDB): domain Bacteria; phylum Pseudomonadota; class Alphaproteobacteria; order Rhizobiales; family Xanthobacteraceae; genus VAZQ01. The sequence continues at coordinate 71,228 of CAVYVC010000019.1, forward strand.
ATATCAGCGGCCGTCACATGCAGCCGCTCTCTGAGACGACACTGGCGGAACTCGACACCAAAAACATGGCAAAGGAGTCGCCGATCCTAATTCGGATCTTCAAGGAAGAGTCGGAACTGGAAGTCTGGAAAGCAGATAAGAGCGGGCGCTTCGCGCTGCTGCACACCTACCCTATCTGTCGCTGGTCGGGCGAGTTGGGTCCCAAGATCCAAGAAGGCGACCGGCAGGCGCCCGAAGGCTTCTACACTGTCACGCCCGACCTGATGAACCCGAATTCCCGTTACCATCTCGCCATCAATACTGGTTTCCCCAATGCCTATGATCGGGCCAATGAGCGATCAGGCGCATCCGTGATGATTCACGGCGACTGTGCCTCGGTCGGCTGTTACGCGATGACCGATGAACAGATTACTGAAATCTATTCGCTTGCGCGTGAGGCGTTCTTCGGCGGTCAGAGGTCATTTCAAATTCAGGCTTACCCGTTTCGAATGATTCCCCTCAACATGGCGAGATACCGTAACTCCCCCCACCTCGCCTTCTGGCAAGTGCTCAAGGAAGGCCACGACCATTTCGAGGTTACACGGAAGGAGCCAAAGGTCGCCGTTTGCGACAAGCGCTACGTGTTCGATGCGCAATCCTCCGGCAAATTCAACCCTGTTGATCGGTGTCGCGCCTACAAAGTGCCCGAGCAGATCGCGTCCGCTATTCACAGCAAGCAGCAGCGGGACGAGATCGAGACCGCCCACCTCATCAGCCGTGGAATCCCCGCCGCTCTGGCCACAAACGGGGGGGACGGAGGCATGAACGCTACTTTCCTTTCGGCACTGAGATCCCATCGCGGGCCGGGCGCTGTCATTCGTACCGCCTCAGGTACCATTCCGGCGCATGTGCATCCGCCAGCCAACTCGTTCTCGCAAGGTGGCACTAGCACAAGCGTCTTTGCCATCGCCTCTCCCGAAACGAAACCCGCAGAGCTGCGCGTGGCCTCAGCCGCGCCGAGCTCAAGCAGCATCGGGGCGTTCTTCGGGACCCTGTTCGGTTCCAAGCGCGACAACACGAGCGCCAATATGCGCGAAAGCTCGGCGACGCAATCTGTAGGAGAAAAGTCTCAGGCCGCCCTAACAGCGCCGAGTTCAGCCCCGGCGCAGACTAAAATTATAGCCACCACGAGGGCGACGCCCGAGGCGCAGCAGCCGATTGACAGCAAAGAGCTCCCAGCCATCAAGACACAAGCTTCGCCCCCGCAGCAGGAACAGAGCGCGGAGCCAGCGCCGGATGCTGAAGGCAGTCCCAGAACCAATCTCGTCAATGGGGCTATGCCCACGGTCCCGGTCGGAAGATTCGAATATCGGTTCGGTGCCTCGCATTAAGCCAGACTACTTAAGCGAGGGTTGAACAGCCGCTCAGAGCATAGGAATTATGTCTGCCGACGGGGAGCGATGACAGGAAGAAGATGCAAGAAAAGGTGATACAAATTGAACGAGAGCAGCGCGCCGATCTTGCACGCATTGAGAAGGCAATTACTCAAGCTGAGGCCGCGCTCGGTTCGCTGAGTGCACGTAGGTTGAGCCCGGATCAATTGCGGAAAGAACTGTGTGAAACTCGTGATCGAACTGTTCTTGCCGTCCGTGATGTTCGCAAAAATATGGTCAAGCGTGCGGCTGTAGCCAGGACCATGCAGGAGACGCTAGCAAAAACGCTGCGCCAGAGCTTGCATTTTGCCGAAGACAGCATCACCGACGCGAAATTACGTGTAAACCTGTTTGCTCTGTTGGAACGCACACCGACGTTCGCGCTGCTTGATCTCTTCATTGAGGCAATGACGGTCGGTGATATCGCTCGCGCCGAAAGCATTCGTTTCGAATTTTGTACACGCGAAGACGCGCACTTATATGTGGCTACCTCTCAATCCTTATTTGCAAAGTTCCCGCCTTCCGATCCCGCTAAGCTTCTAAAACAGGTTGATAATATTGGCTGGCTTGCCGATATGGCGGACAAAAGAATTGCTGAGTTTTCCACTTCGATTGCGGTCCAAAACAAGTTTGCAGCCATTGCATCGTGAATAGTTTCGCGGGATCGGCATGCGCCTTCCCGGTTCGACAGTCAGTTAAGGCTTAGCGTGCTCAGTCCGTTGCCGGACGGTACACACACATAGAGCGGCCCATACCGATCGTAGACATTTCTCAACCAGCACAAGCAAGCTAACCGGGGCGCAACTCTTGCCGCGACGTGATCCAGTCAACCGAGGTCCCAGACCACCGAGGCTGAAGTCCTAAACTGTGCTGCGGACTCCGCCGTTTCGTAATGCCAGAGGGGCGAGCCCCTGCGACGGCTCATCAAAAATGAGCAGCTTGGGCAACTGTTGGTCTCATGAAGCCATGAAGCAACGGCTCTTTCGTTATCAAATGCGTCGGACTGAAACTCTCTGTAGGATGCATGAACGAGTTCGGGTGCGTAGGATTCTCCGAGTAAATCGACTTTTTTGACGCAACCAACGCAACAAATCTGCTGAACCCTTGGGCGACGTGTTCTACCGGACGACCCAGTGGCAATCGTTTCATCTGCGATTTGCCACAAGAGCGCGTTGAGTTTCGCCAGCTGGGGCAATTGCTCAGATGCCATTTCTGGGAATAGGCTGATGTTGCGAAGGACGTTCGGACGAACGCCGTGCTCTTCCTCCATTTTCCGTATCATAGCCCCTAAAAGTTTTTACGTGGAGTCTCGTCCGCGCGCTTGAATGAAAAGCCTGATAGAAATTCACCGGACGAGCATGGAACCAAGCCGGTCATTCCAAATCGCTCCAACAGAAAAGAACCATTCAGCTACAACAAGCGTCTCTACAAGCTGCGCTGGCTAATCGAGGCTGCTTTCAACTGATTGAAGGATTTCAGGCGCATCGCCACACGCTATGACAAGTTGGCGCGAAACTATCTCACCTCTGTGTGTCTTGCTGCAGCTTGTATGGTGGATTTAATGAGTCTGGACCCTACAAGCGCGTCCCGGTCATAATGGTTCATAGCCCGAATGTCTGAAGTAGCCCATGCATTCAGAAGGATCGAGTGTCCGAATGTACGAGCCAACACTTGGTGCAGCCCATCGATTGTGCGCTGCGCAGCTTTGCGCAGGAATGTCTTCAGCGGATGAAACACCAACTCTATGGGGTTAAGGTCCGGAGAATACTTGGGCAAGTAACGCAGGCTTGCACCGACAGCCTGGATCGCCTCCCCCACACCAGCAACCTTGTGGAATGGGACGTTGTCGATCACCACAATGTCCCCACGCTTAAGCGTGGGGACCAAACATTGCTTTATGTAGGCCAGGAAGGTCTCTCCATTCATGGCTCCTTTGATCAGCATCGGGGCCACTATGCGAGTTTGACGCAGCCCAGCGATAAACGTCACAGTCTCCCAGTGCCCCATGGGGGCATCGCTGATCAAGCGCTCTCCGCGTGGGTTCCAACCGTTGAGCCGCAGCATGTTGGTGGTGACGACCGTCTCGTCGATAAATACAAGGTGGGCCGAGTCAAGAAAGCCTTGCTCGCGAATCCAGCGGCGGCGCGCGCGAGCTACGTCGGCTCGCTGTCGCTCTGCCGCCCGCAGACTTTTTTTGATGGTGATGCTATGGCGAGCGAAGAAGCGGGACAGGGCACTGCGGCTCCCTGGGATTCGCCGCTTATGAAGCGCAGAAACAATCTCATCCAGTGTGAGGTCCTGTTGCGCGCTGATGAGTGCGAGGATGTGCCGCGAATGCTTCTCCAATGGCGAAGTGCTTCCTCCGCGGGGCATGGGTTCGCAAGCTCCGTCCTCGCGAAAGCGTTGCACCCAGCGAATCGCAGAACTGGCGCTGACCTCGAAATGTTCGGCCGCTCCACGTCGGGATCCTCCTCCTTCCACGAAAGCAATGACGCGCGTCCTCAACTCACCAGGATACGGTCCATGCATTGACCAGCCCTCCGGCGAATCAATGCGTTAGACTCGCTCCTCCGAGGCGTTTTGGGAATCCTGATTCACTCCGGCCAGGACGTGCTGTAGTTTGCCAATTTTGCGGGTTAGGCCCATTTTAGGCCGCTTAATCTTGATCCGGCGGAATAAACTGCTGTATGACCCAGGCTAAACACGCGCCGAGAACGGCAAAGACCGAGAGCCCCATGAGATCTTCTATGTGCGTTATCTGAAAATCGTAGACTGGCAGTAAAAAAAAGTAATCCGCAGCCGTCGTGCAGAGTACGATAGCCAAAACACCATAGCCGAAGCCGAAAAATGCTGCCGTCAAGAGTACGGGAGGAAGGAGCGGCACGTACGCATAGTCCCGGGGATTGATGTTTCCCACCCATATCGCAACAAGGGTCGCACCAATCATCAGCAGAACTATGCCGAGTTTTACGGGTCTCGAGAGGGGCGTACGGGAGGTTTTGGGGCGAATCGAGCTTGGCTGGGTGAGGTCCACCATGAGCCGCAGGATACCGGGCCCGCTTGCACAAAGCACAAGCATCAGCAAAGCCCACCAAGGATGTCCGCTGAGTTCGCAGGCCAGCGCGAGGAGAAGTCCCAACGTGGCGCCCGCCCCGAGGAAGCCAAGCGTCTCGGCCAGCTGGCGATTTCGTTTACTCACGCCTATGCCCAGCTACTCGAAAACCAAACAATAGGGGACATATGCTAAAATTTCAACTAGAGCGTTTCCCGATTAGGTTGACCATATCCTGAATTGGCGAGGAATGCTGCACACTCAGACCGAGAGAACTCGCGCAGACAAGAGGCGATGGCCTTGCACAGGCTGTCGATGGTGAAAGCGGAGTTCTTGAGAGCATATGCAGCAATCTTCCGCAGCATGGCTTTGAGTTTGGAAAATAGTTGCTCGATTGGATTGAGGTCAGGGCTGTACGCCGGCAGATAAAATGGAATTGCACCCCGAGCTTCTATGGCCTCTTCGACGCCATCGACCTTATGAACGCTCACATTGTCCATGAACACAATGTCGCCTCTCTTCAAAGTCGGAGCGAGGAATTGTTCGACATAGGCCTTGAATATCTCGCCATTCATTGCGCCTTCGCAGACGAAAGGCGCGGTAACGCGGTTGTGACGCAGCGCTGCGATGAATGTAAGAGTTTTCCAGTTCCCGTGCAGCACCTTTTGTACGAGCCGCTCACCCTGTGGCGCCCGGCCATAGAGGCGCGTGATCGTGGTCGAAACGCTGGTTTCATCGATGAATACGAGATGTCTCGGATTAAGTAGCGCCTGCCGCCGTCGCAAAGCTTTACGCGCGGCGGCGACGTCTGGCCTGTCCTGCTCGGCGGCCCGCAGACTTTTTTTTAGGGTCTTCGGGGAATCGAGTGGGTGATTTTGGGCTTGGATAACTGCGGAAAGCTGTGCATTTCCTAGACATTTTGCGTCACCGCTAGGCTTCGAATTCGAGCATCAGTGTTGGATGGCACGATCAGCGAAGCGAAGGCGGCGGCTGTGGGATGCATATTTGTTCCCCGGTTTTCGACCGCAACCGACAGTGCGCGGCATTTTCGGTGATCCGAAAGCGCGTGTGATCACGCTCAACCGGCGCTCAAAAAAACGGCCTGCGGCTGTTGCGGTCGCATCCAGATGGGCTGGTACGACCGCAAGGTGTGTCGCGTGCGCGATTTGTCGTGCGGCGACACGCGGATATATCTGGAATTGGAGGTGCGGCGGATCGATTGCAGCCGCTGTGGCAAGGTGAAGCGGGAGCAGCTCGACTTTCTGGCTGACAATGCGCATTACACCAAGCGCTTCGCCTATTATGTCGGCCAGCGGTGTCGGTCGGCAACGATCAAGGACGTTGCGGCGGAATTGAAGCTGGACTGGCACACGGTCAAGACGCTGGACCAGCAATACATGGAAGCCCAGCTCAAGCGCGCCGGCACGCCTGGCCCACAGGTGATCGGCATCGACGAGATTGCGATCCGCAAGGGTCACACTTACCGGATCGTGGTCAGCGATCTGCTGCGTGGCCGGCCGATTTGGTTTGGCGGCAAGGACCGCTCGGAAGCGAGCATGGGGGAGTTCTACGGCTGGCTCGGCCAGAAGAAGAGCGCGCGCATTCGCCTTGCGGTGATGGATATGTGGAAGCCGTTCCGGCTGGCGACGGCGGCGCATGCGCCGCAAGCGGCGATTTTGTTCGACAAGTTCCATGTCATGCGACATCTGGGCGAGGCCTTGGATACGGCTCGCAAGAGCGAATATGCACGGCTTGCGGGCCGCGATCGGCGCTACATCAAGGGTCAGAAATACACGTTGCTGTCGCGCAAGGAGAACCTGACGCTCGACGGCAAGAAGGCGCTGAAGACGTTGCTTTCGGCCAACAAGAGGCTCAACACGGCCTATGTTCTCAAGGAAAGCTTCGGCCAGCTGTGGAGCTATGAACGGGAAGGCTGGGCGCGGCGCTTCTTCGAGAACTGGCGGGCAAGCCTCAAGTGGCAGCGGCTCAAACCCTACGAGAAGTTCGCGCAGATGATCGACCGTCATTGGGATGGCATTGCGGCCTACTGCCGGCCGGAGAACAAGGTCTCGCTCGGCTTCGTCGAGGGGCTCAACAACAAGATCCGGGTGATCCAGCGCCGCGCCTACGGCCTGCGCAACGAAGACTACCTGCGGCTCAAGATCCTGACCTGCATGCTGCCGGCGCTGTAGCGCGCCGCGGGGCTCTCCCGGCCCTTCATTTGTTATCCTGATAACGGATGAGCAAGGCAGAGCCTTGTCGACCAATCAAACCTCGCGAGACTGCATCGCTGTGGACATGATGGACAACGCAAGCGCGTTGCCCACATGCCTACAGCGACAACAAAAATAACAGCAGACAGATGATCAAAATTGGCTAAAAAATCACCCACTCAATCACGCGATGAAGCTTTTTTTAAAGGGCAATTTTAGATGAATTAAGAAACGGGAGATTGACGACTTGCCGACCACCACCTTTTTCTTCGCCAGTCGGGCCTCGAGCTCCGCCAGTGTGATGTCCGGCTGTTCCTCTATCAAACTCCTGACCAACTCCTCATGCGCTGCCAGCACGAACTCTTTGTAGCCGCCAAACTGCGCCGCGCTGACGCTACCCGTTTCGCGGTGAAGCTTGAGGAAGCGTACGACAGAGCTGATGCTCACGCCACATTGCTCAGCGGCGTCGGGTATGGTAGCGCCATCATCAATTGTCTCGACCACGCGTCTACGCAAGTCCTCCGAATACGGTTTTGCCATGCATGCCAGCCTCCTTCCAGCAGGAAGCTTGAATCATATTCGCGCCGGCAGGGGAATCCCCGATTCAGCCTTTTCGGGAAACGCTCTAATCCGTGCGAGGATCATCCTTCACGCGGGCGTGGACCGTGGTTTCTTTGGCGAGCTGGGTTCTCAGAGCATTGTCTGAGAGCAACCGCTCAAAATATGCGACAGTGGTCGTCAGGCCTTCTTTGAGCGCGATGCGCGGCTTCCATCCAAGCAGCTCCTGTGCCAGCGAAATATCCGGCTGGCGTTGCTTCGGATCATTCTCTGGCAATGCGGCATGAATGATTTTTGATCGGGAGCCGACTAGGCTAAGGACCATTTGGGCGAGCTCGATGATCGTGAACTCGTTGGGATTGCCGATATTGACTGGCCCGGTGATATTGGCCGGCGTGTCCATGAACTCAACCAGGCCATCGATCAAATCGTCGACATAGCAGAAAGAGCGCGTTTGCAGCCCGTCACCATACACAGTGATATCGTGGCCGAGAAGCGCCTGGACAATGAAGTTCGAGACCACGCGCCCGTCGTTGGGGTGCATGCGCGGACCGTATGTGTTGAAGATACGAGCAACTTTGATCTGCAAATTGTGTTGCCGTCTGTAATCGAAGAACAGCGTTTCCGCGCAACGCTTACCCTCGTCATAACAGGAGCGCGGCCCAACCGGGTTGACGTGCCCCCAATAGTCTTCCGGCTGCGGGTGAACGGTCGGGTCACCATAGACTTCGGACGTCGACGCCTGCAGGATTTTTGCCCGCAGGCGTTTGGCCAAGCCTAGCATGTTAATCGCCCCATGCACGCTTGTCTTTGTCGTCTGCACGGGATCGTGCTGATAATGGACAGGCGATGCCGGGCATGCGAGATTATAGATCTCGTCTACTTCCACATAGAGCGGGAAGGTCACGTCATGCCGGATCAATTCGAAGTGCTTGTGGTCGAGCAGATGCTCGATATTGCGACGCGCACCGGTGAAGAAGTTGTCGACGCAGATGACGACCGCTCCATCAGTAAGTAGGCGTTTGCAGAGATGCGAGCCGAGGAAACCGACACCGCCGGTAATCAGGATCCTTTTTCGAGGTGCATATCGTAAATCCTTTAACTCCACCAGAATCTTAACATCCTCCTGCATCGCCTGCCGCCCGACGAGGATGGGCTGCAGTAGCGGCGTTCATATTGGTCGAACGCTGCGAGCATCTTACTGTGGCGCGCAAATGTCACACATGTGCATTTCCATTCGGTGGGCTCAACGAAAGTTTGTTGTTCCTTCAAACGCGTGACGTAGTTGTTGATCACATGGACTTTTGCCTTCGCGCACGCACGTCATGTTGATCTCGGCTTCTGCCGCCCGCAATGCGAGTTCGCATTCCTCAGCGACCCACGCTGCCCGCGCAAAACTCCAATGCAAGCTCCTCGATTCGCGCCGCGGCTGCTGATGGAGTGATTGGGTCAAGTTTTTATGCGGCGAGTTTTGCCTGGTCATAGCAATTATTTATGGCGGTTTCAGCGGCCCGGATGGATTTGGCCATAGGGAGTGTTGGATTGGTTGCAGCGGGTGAGATAATGGCCAGTCCGGTCCGCAGCGAGCGATCATACAGCCGGGTGTAGAATAGCGCGGTGCGCAGTCCTTTGGCAGTGATGCGGTAGCGGTGAGTTTTCGGGATGCGCTCGATAAGGCTCGGCGTCGGCGTAGCGGCCTTGATCGCAATACAGTAACGCCAGATTGTTCAGTGAGGTTGCGATAGAGGGATCGTCGCGACCGAGGGTCTTTTCGTAAATCGCCAATGATCTCTGGAACAACGGCTCAGCATCGCCAAAGCGACCTTGCTTTCGATACAACTCAGCCAGGTTGTTCAGCGCCGTTGCGACATCGGGATGATCGCGACCAAGCGCCTGTTCGTAAATTGCTAATCCTCGCTTACAAAGGCTCAGCGTCGGCATAGAGGCCTTCATCGCAGTACACCGCAGCTAGGTTGGTCAGCAACGTTGCGACATCGGGATGATCGGGACCAAGCGCACTTTCGCGAATGGCCAGCGCTCGCTGGAACAACCGCTCGGCATCGCCATAGCGAGCTTGCGAGCTATACAGTGCGGCCAGATTGTTCAGCGCCGTTGCGACCTCAGGATGATCGCGACCGAGCACCTTGTCTCGAATTGCCAAGGATTGCTGGAACAACGGCTCGGCATCCGCATCGCGACCCTCGTCCCGATACAGCAAGGCCAAATTGTCCAGCGCCGTTGCAACATCAGGATGCTCACGACCGAGCGTCTTTTCGTAAATCGCCAATGATCGCTGAAGCAATGGCTCGGCATCGACATAGCGGCCTTCATTGTAGTACAGCAGGGCTAGATTGGTCAGCGATGTTGCGACATCGGGATGATCACGACCGAGCCTGGCTTCGCGTACGGTCAATAACCGCTGCGCTACGGCAATTGCTTCCGAATATCGTCCGGCGCTGTAAAGGTCTATGACTTTTCTGTTGAGTTCGCTTAGCTCATCAGCCGGTTCGGCCGTTATGGCTGGACCATTGCTGATACAGAGTGCCGCCGAAAAAGCAGCGGCGAGACCAATATTCAGAAGCGCGCGCATGTTACTCCCTTGGGAGATCGTGCCGTGCAATACCACACTTGAATAGTGGAGTCTCTGGGCTCCCGTTCCTCACGGCCGGAGGGCACCCCCAATTTACTGAGCCGCGACAACGATGATTAGGGAAACTCATGCAGGGGTTACAATAACATAAAGGCGTGTTGGACGGAACAGTCGACAGCGCCGTTTGGCCTTAGTGCGAGCATGATGAGCCCAGTTGGCTCTGGGTACCAAAAGGCGATGGTCCGTTCGGGGCGATTGGGGAAACCTTTGCGAAACAGGTAAGCAATCGACACTTGTCTGCATAATCAACGCAGTGCCTCCACGATGTCGCAACATTTTGAATGAGTTCGAAGGGATGCATTTCATTGTTTTAACCTTCCAGCCCCCGGCAGCAGCTGCGGCGGTGAGGAGTCCCCCTAGGAAGCTAACGTCGGGCTGGTCCGGGTGTCAGACAAGGATTCTTCCACTTTCGCCTCTTCACATTCTGGAGCAGATGCCAAAAAGCCTCGCCAGCAAAGCAAACACAGCGGGGCATGCACATGATCCAGGTGCGGCTCCGGTGGCGCCGCTCCCTGTTTTCGCGGTATCAAGACTCTATGCCGAACAGCAGAGCCACCAAACACAAATCAGAACAGGGCGATCCGCTTGGGCAACATTCGTCCAAATTTAAAAAGGTCCAGCTTGTGGGATCGAAGATTTGGGCAAACTGTCGTCATCCCTTTTCCCCCACATGTCTTGCATTTATGCTTGCCGGATCTGCCCGTTCCAAAACATTGTGTGCACCAAGACACACGTAGCTCCGATCCGCATCTGGGACATAAATTGCCTTCTTTGGCGACGTTACTCATGCCATTGCTCCCTTGCCTTTCGGATAGGCATTAGCCCCAAGTCAACGTGAGATGTGTGAGCTGCTTCACACAACGCTGGTATTTCCCTCCCCGGCCAACGCCGGGGCGCGGATTCCGAAAGGTAGTCCGCCCCCCATTCCGGAATGATGCCGCCCGCCATTCCGCGATGATCTCGCCCACCGCCGGCGCGCCCCCTCCCGCTGCGGAATGTCGGCAAACTGCGTGGCCAGCCTTGGCCACTATGCCGTTCAACCTCAGCGCCTCAGCTTTAGGGCATAGGCCAATCGACCTATGCTGGTTATCGCCTTGATTTAGCGTCGCTATTCTCGCAATCGTGTCGCTCCCTGGCAGGCCGTGGGTTGGCCAAAAAGCGCATTTTTGTGATGCCCATCACATTTTGGGGTAACGATTCCGTTAGAGGTGGGGGCCTGGCGAGTTAAGAGACCAATCCAATGACCACCCAACCTCAGACAGACAACTTAGCGGATCACCGGCGTTATCCCGGTATAAGGGTACTGCTGCGCCAGGTACTCGAGATTGGACCGGCATCCGACCGCCGGATGATGGCTGCTGCAGTACTTGGCTCGGCCACGCTGTTCGCGGTAGCCGCTACAATTCGGCTAGTCGCACCATGAGCCCAACCTAGAATAGCCCACCCGAGGCCCACAGTCGCTTGGCGTACCCCGGTACTGCCGCGGTTCTTCCTGACGGCTTTCGATAGGTAGGCTTATGAAGACGATTCCGGAGTTGGCAGCGGATTTCCTTGGTTCGTTTCTCGCCTCTCATATGCAAGTGCGTTTTGGCTGCTCGGGTGCCCACCTGACTGAAATTGTTCCCTCGATTGCCCGACTGGCCCTCGAAAACATTGGAAAAAGCGATGCGCTGTACCACGATGTCGAGCACACAATGTTGGTCACGCTCGCTGGTCACGATATTCTACAAGGGCGCGCCCTTCATTCGCCTGTGTCGGCCGAGGAATACGCACATTTCATCATCGCGTGTCTCGTGCATGACATTGGCCTCGTGCGCGGAATTCTGCAAGGAGACGACCAGGACGGGTACATTATTGACTCTACCGGTCGCAAACTCAGTTTGCCCAGGGGCGCATCGGATGCAGCGCTGTTTCGCTATCACGTTGATCGCTCTAAGCTGTTCGTGATGCAGTGTATTAAGCGAATAAAAGGAATCGACGAACACCGCGTGGCTCGTGCCGTTGAATACACACGGTTTCCCATTAGCCAGGCGGAAGAGGACGATGAACTAAACAGGTTGGTACGAGCTGCCGACTTCGTCGGGCAACTCGGGGATCCGAACTATATCACCAAGGCAAATGCGCTCTATTACGAGTTTGAGGAGGCCGGCCTGAACAAGCAATTCGGATATGATTCCCCCGCAGATATCGTTCGTTTTTATCCCCAGTTCTATTGGAAGACTGTTCATCCGCACATCCAGACTGCGATCGAGTATCTTAACGCTACCCCAAGGGGCCGCCACTGGATCGCAAGTTTGCACAGCAATGTGTTTCGCGCAGAATTGGAAATCTCGCTCTCTGGGCCGCAAATGAGCGTCCCTGATGCAGACGCGTTTCCAGTGAAAAGCATGGTATCTTAGGTCAGCGGCAGTGCCGCTCGAGGGGCATTTGGCGCTGCACCGTTGTGGCCGTGTCGTGCGATCGCTGCCTCATATGAAGGGCTCCACCCGAGAGTGCACCGCTGTTCTTCGAAGCCTAAATAGCCCATAGATAAACTACAGGTCAGGATGAGGGCCGGCATCTTTGCCCTTCGGCCGCGGCCGCCTTCTGCAGAAGTCACTATTGTATCACTGGATACGAACGAAGCTGAGCTCGCCCATTTACGCGCGCGCCTACAATAACTACGGCGGAGGCCCTACTAACTAACCGGCTGATCCCAGGTGGCGATCGCCAACCGAATAACAAGCGCGCGATGTAATAATTAGCTCATCAATGTAGCCGGTCACTGATGAAATCCGGGATTGGGTCCATCGGGGACGGGTGCTCATCCTGCTCCTGAATTGGGTGCGTGGCCGCCGACCCTCTGAAGCGAACCGATGAGTGGCATGAGCCATCTATCAACTCAGCTCAATTATGTCATCATCGTCCCTGAATAGATTGCATTGGAGTAGCTGGCACGTTCAGGTTCTCAAGGAGCCGGCTAATGATGATTTGGAGGAGAGCGTAGCCGAATGTGGGTTCTGGTAATAAAGCTCCTTCGCTTTGCTTGCGGTTAGCTCATAGACTTCACAATCTGTTCTGCACACGACAGTCGCCATTCTGGTGCGGTTAGAGGCGAAGACCCCGATCTCTCCAATCAAGGAGCCGGGACCAATGCCCTTGCCGAGTTCCTGGACCTCCATGCTGCCCCTTATCAGATAAAACATTCGGTCCGCTTGGTCTCCTTTACGGACCAGTATGTCGTCTGCGTTCAAGCTTCTGCGCGACATGAATGGAAGCAGGCTTTCGATTAACAGGTCGTGATCCACAGCCTTCGTTCGTTGAACCAACCGCCAAATCTGGGCCAATCGCAGCGTGTTCACGGGCAGCAGGATCGAATGCAGGAGTAAATATCCCCCGGCAAAGCCGGGGGCTTTAGGTTGTGAGCCGCTCAAAGCGGCTGACGGGGCCGCTGACGCGGCCCCGGATCGTGTGGGCCACCTGAAGGTGGCTATCAGCGCCCCAGATTCATCTGCTCCAGACGTTTGTCCTCCGCTTCCTGTTTCTTGATGTACTCGCGTATCACCTCTGTGTCCCGTCCTACTGTGGATACGAAGTATCCCCTCGCCCAGAAGTGCTGGCCCACAAAATTCCGCTTCTTCTCTCCGTATACACGAGCCAAGTGGATAGCACTCTTTCCTTTGATAAATCCGATCACCTGGATCACGTGCACATGTTGATCTCGATACCACCGAAGTATTTGCACTCCCACCTGCTTTGACTTAAGCTTTCATAGTCATCCATCGATGGAACTCCTCCTCGTGTGCTTGGCTGCTCACGATTCGGAGTTTCGTCGATGGCCCGACGGTGTCGACCGCCGGATATGTCAAACTTTTGCTGCCTCCCCGGCAGAGCCGGGGGAACTCCCATTGGGGTTTAGTACCGGGTATAAATATGCGCACTGGGCCCAAACAGAAAAGTACATTGCTGATGATCGCGAGCACGCGAAGGGGTATCATGCAAAACGTTGCGAGCACGGCGACGGAAGCGCTCCAACCGGCCACATTGGTCCAAGACATGTGCGGCCTGCCAGCCAGGCCCAGCTGACCGCTGCAGAAATGGCCCTCAACGGCGTGCGCCGGGTTCCATCGATCTGCATCACCTCGCCTTTACACCGGCGTGCAGGAAATTCCCTCGGCCGGGCGCATTATCGCGAGGTGACGAGCCCGCACGGTGGCGCAGACTCAAATCCATCCGGTCCCCCGTTGCCGTCTGGCGATCCAGCGGTCGGATCAACTCCGTAAGAAGCCATTCCTTCAGACAGCTATGAAGCGACACGCAGATCGCAGATAGCCTGCGGGCGCGCCGCAAGTGCTACCCTAAGAGTTACAGTCGTGTAGCTATGACGGGCCACCTGTTCGAAAAAGACCAGTATGCTGACCGTGACGCCTTCAGGACGTTGTTAGTCCTCAGCCTCGCGTTGGAGCTCGCCCAAGTTCTCCAGGCAGTAGTAGCCTGCGTGGCGGCTGACCAGCGAACGGCTTGTCCAGTCGTGCAGCAGCCGATTTACATTTTCACGCGCAACCCCGGCCATCGCGGCAAGGTCGGCCTGCGAGACCTTCTGTCGAATCACAATGCGCCCTTCGCCGACCTCTCGCCCGAACTCTTCAGCAAGACGCAACAGCGTACGTGCAAAACGTGCCTTGATTGAGAGAAAGCTTGTCGCAGCCAAGCTGTCGTTCGTGTCACGCAGACGATTCGCAAGCAGCGTCGCGACATAACGGTAAAGCTCGGGCCTCGATTGTCCAAATTTTTCGAATCCGAGACGGCTAACGAAGCTCACGATCGAATCGCGCAGTGCAACGACGGAGGCCGAACGTGGCGCATAATCGAGCATTGACAACTCTCCGACCACGGAACCAGGCCCGAGTATCGCGAGGATGCGCTCGCCCCCGTCAGGGTCGGTGACACTCGCCTTAAGCAGGCCCTCGTCGACGCGGTAGCATCCGTCACCTTCCTGCCCAGCCGAAAACAGAACCTGATCGGCTGAGAGCTTGATGCGGCGCGATCCGGCAAACAGCTCATGCCACAACGCTTTGAGCCGCCGGGCACTCTCGATAGCGGTAACGGCCCGACTTGCGAAGTTTTTGGCGAGCGCCACCCGCTCCTCCTCAAATGGCCGTGGCTCCTGGTAGTAGAGAGCTATCGCGCCGATCACGTCTGCGTCCCTGAGCATTGGGATGCATAGGATACTTCGCGCGCCAACAGCTTCCACGAGCGCGACCATCGGAGGAGCGCGCTCGATATACGCCCGCTCTTGCGCGAGATCGGAAACATGTTGCACCGCCTTGCTCCTGGCCAGGCGAGCAAGCGGAAGGTACGGAAACTGGTTAATTCCTATCAATGGGAGTTGCTTTCGCCACTCCATATAGGCTGGCGGCGCCCCGTGCACGGCGGCGATGCGGAAGCTGTCCCCCTCCCGTAGGTGAAGTACGCCAAACCTCGCTTGGCAGATCCGGGTCACATTGGCGAGCAGAGTCTCGAAAGCAGGATCCCACTCGCCAGATGAGGTCGCGATGACCGAGCCAACTGGTGACGTCGCGTTCTGATGTGCCGGTTCCCGTCCAAGCCCGGAGGCGCTTGGGTCGTGTGGTTTGGCCCGCCCCGCCGGAACAACCGGTGGTCGTACAGGCGAGATGATATCGCGGTGCTTCCGCCCGCGTTCTGGCATTTGCTCTGGTGCTCTTATGGTTGCCACGGGTCGCTGTTGATGTCAGTAGACCATAAGCGCGTTCAATGCCAGCCCGCCCAAGAAACTCACCGAGCAACCCGAACAGCCTCGCTGGAATGCGGCAAAACTTGCCCGCGAAGCGGTGCTAGTAGGACATGTCACCATCCGACAGTTTTTGGCGAGCACCCGAGCGCATCCGGCCGATCAGACCGTTGAGATAGGCAGTCTCCTCCGGAGCTGTGATCAGCTGTCGTCTCCTCCGCCCACAGCCACGGGTAAGCCCGGAAGCCAAAGGCTTATTCAAATTGGCTGCAATTGAGTTCACAATTGGCGGGCCGCCGCGCCGGGGTCGGAAACTCAGCGGTGCTGATCGCGGTCCGCTGGCTTTCGTCCAGTCAGCGGCGTGGCGACAACATAGGTGGCTCTGTAGGAACCGAACGAGCCTTTGAGCGTGCAAGCAACCGGACCTGGACGATGGCAAAAGTGATGCGGTCTATCTTGGGCTTCTTATTGCTGGCAGCCTGCAATGAGAGCAGATCCCAGCCTGCAGCTACAGCGCAATCAATGGTCGTTCCAATGAACGCCCAAGCGTGGGATATCCTCTACGCGCCGGGAATGCCGCCGCATCCGACACCACAAGTAGGAGTGGGATGGTATGTCGATCTTCCGGCGACTCCCAGTTCGATCCATTATGTCCTCGCCGCAGTCAACATGACTGCATCCAATTCCGTCGACGCCAGCATCCTAGTCGCCACGACTGGAACGCCAATATTCGTCTACAATCTTCAACCGGACAATAATTGCACCTATCCGGCGCATGTCCGATTTCTGCTGCAGGAGAAAGGTGACGATTTATCTGCAACAAATGGTAAGCAATACTTTCGATGGTGGTCGAACAGTGCAGCGTATCAACTAGCTCCCGGTCCAGCAAACCTGAGCGCGCCACTGACTGATCTTAGTCAATGGACGAGCGTATTTGGCGAAAAGGCGAATGGAAGCGCCGCCGCAAAGGCTGGATTTGAGCAAGCGATCGCAAATTTAGGCAGTGTGGGCTTTTCCTTTGGTGGTGGTTGCTTTTATGGTCACGGTGTTCGTGTGAGCGGTGGAGGCGCCAGGTTTGCTGTCAACGGTTATACAGTTAAGTAGGTTATCTTTTTTGGCCCGATAATTCACTGCCGGGCATGGCCGTCGAAAGCACGCTGAAAAAAGCCGAACATTGGGAAAGCTCTTGACCAGCGATATCGTCTCGTCCGTGCTAAACCTATCGACCACGACAACATCCGGCGCCCAACGCAGCCGATCGAGTGTCCGAGCAATATTATTCTCTTCAATTGTAGGTAAGAATAACCGGAGTAATGCGATCGAGCACCTCTTCCTCGCTCCTCGATTTTCAGAAGACTTTTTTCTCGTTGGGCAATACAGAGGGGATGCCTACCGCGCCGTTTACACCACTCACTTCTCCACCACGATCTATGTCCTACATGTGTTGCAAAAGAAGCCAAAGCGCAGCATCGTGACGCCCAAACTGGACGTTGACCTGATTAGGAATCGCTTCAGAGAAGCCGAGAGAGACTACAAAGGACGGCAGAACCGATATGCGCAACAAGCGCAAAATTCCAGTACAGAAGAGCAGCGGGAATATCTTTGCTGATCTCGGTCTGCCAAATCCAGAGCAGGAGCTGCTCAAGGCCCAGCTCACTTTACAAATCTATAAGATCATTAAGCAACGTGGTCTGACGCAGGCGCGGGCCGGTGCCATCCTCGGCATCAAGCAGCCCCACGTCTCCGCATTGATGCGTAACCGCGCGGGCAATTTTTCCGTCGGCCGTTTGATCGAGTTTCTCACCGCGCTCGGCCAGGACGTCCAGATCACGGTGAAGCCGACGCGCAAAGGACAAGGGGAGATGTCGCTAGTTATGCGGTAGTGGCTCAACCTTGACCTTCCTCCAACTCGCTCAGGTCCTTTGGCAGGACAGCGGCCCGCAGCGACCTGGTTTACGCTTTGTGTAAGAGAGTTCGCCTGCGCGATGAGGATCCACCGAAAATTCGTGCTGCGGTAGCCATGCCTCGTATGCGGCCCTGTACCATCCGATCCACATCACCTGACCTTTCCCCGAGCCGCGTGCGCTCGAACGCCGAGTAAGTGACGAGTTTATCGCGCCGGTCTGCCGGACCCACCATCGCGAGCTGCATCGCTCGGGTGACGAGGCCGCGTGGTGGCGATCCGGTTCCGGTTGCGCTGAGGCTCTGGCAACAGACGCGTACGGATGGCGAACTCGCACCAATGCGGCGCTGCTACTACCAGGCGACCGGGCAAGCTGCAGGTGCGGCGGTGATCGCGTCGGCGCTCAATTTGCTCGAAGCGCGCGCGCAATTTGATGGCCGCGAGCGGGTAAGCGCCGGAACGGCTACAGCCGTGACAAGCGCAACGACTGCATACAAGTGGTGATTGCGCTCATCGTGACGCCGGAGGGCTTTCCTCTTCCAGCGGGAAATTTGTCGCCCGCATTTTCGGACTTTGCAACAATCGGCACTAAGCAGACCTACTGCCGACGGGCTCAGCACCGCAGCCCATGACCCACAAGAGACATGCGAGCTCATTCAAAATCCCGCGCTTCGCTCGATTTCTCGATCTTTTGTTTCTTGGCCTCAATCAGTTCTAGGAAGCAGCGCGCGGCAGTTGCATATGTCCGGTCGGCGCTAAGTTCCTCCTTTAGAGACTTGTGTGCGTCGTCCATGGCAAGGACGTAAAGCGCATTGAACACATCCTCAGGCAGTGGATCAGTGAAGCTAGCTACACGCCCGCAGACTAAGCTGAACTGAATATACCGTTCGAAAGTTAGGGGCCGCTCAGGGCGGCTAATCTAAACGCCCAACGAACATACTCCCGGACAGCTTCGAAGAATTCCTCGGCTAGCCTCGGGCTAATCGACGGCGGCGCAACCATGGTAACGACACTCGATTTTCACCCATCGCATCAAGGTGCCGCCTTGCAATATCTTCGGACAGCATCTGGGTACGGGCCACGTAGTCCAGTATAGTTGCAGCAAGGCACGGTGCGGAGCCCCATCGCACCGCGGAAAGGTTCGGCTTCATCGCCGGCACGCCGGACCGCCGCATCTCGGTAAGCTACGGTGGCTGCTATTTGCAACCTCCACTTGGTGTGCCTTAATCTCCATTATCATCCATCGATGAAGCTCCTTTCGTCTGCTTGCCGGCTCACGATTCAAAGCTTCAACAATGGGCCGGTGGATTCGACTTCCTGAAATGTCAAACTTTTGCTGCCTCCCCGGCAGAGCCGGGGGAACTCCTAATTTGGTTTAGCGGTTTGTCGCGATCCTGAGAGCCAGTACAATCTGCAACGCACCTCAATCAGAAAAACCGCAGAGCCGCGATCGAAAGCATCATCGAAGCAGGCGTATCCTACGCGTTATCATAGAATACCGGGACCTGATCTTGAGGGCTTGGCATGAGCATTTCGGCGACGGCAGTTCGATTTGACGAGCACACGATGTGGGTCGAACTGAGCGATGGCCGCACCTTGGGCGTGCCACTGGCGTGGTTTCCGCGTTTGTTGCACGCGACTGCGGCCCAGCGCGAAAGCGTCGAGCTCAGCCGTCTGAAGTGCCGTATCTAGTGAGGTCAAATGAGCGTACCGAATCCCGAGTCGATGGGCCGATCGGCCCCCAATCCCCAGCCGAATTCACCCGCACGCGGTCGCCCTTTCGAAAAAGGCAATGGCGGACGAAGGCCAGGCGCTAAAGGATCATGGAGCACGGTTGGCCACAGGGCTTCGCAATTTCAATCATGCGCCGCGTACGTCTCGATCTCGAAAGGGAGCACGCGCGGATCCTCAGGCAAAGTCCGGATGACCTTTGTCTTCATCGCGCGCGCAATCGGCACTTAAATCGTACGCCGTTTTGGCGTACATACGAGCGAGATTTGGAGACAGAAGTCATGCCCCGCAAAAGCGTAGCAGTGAAGCGAGACCGCATGCATCTGCGCTTGGACGCCAAAACCAAGCGCAAGCTGGCGCGTGCAGCAGCTTATGAGCAAACAAGCATAAGCGATTTTGTCTTGGGCCAGGCCATGGCCGCTGCCGACCGCGTCATCGAGGCGCATGAGAAGGTCACGTTATCTGCAGCGGATTGGGACGCCTTTTTTGAGGCACTTATGAATCCGCCGGAACCGAATAAAAAATTGCGAGCGGCAGTCCGTCGATATCGCGAGCGCGTCGGTGGATGAGGCGGCGCTCGTAATCGAGCCGCTAGGCTCCCACCACAACCGTGCGCAATTCTCCTGCAATGAGCCGGCTCTCGACACCTATCTTCAGCATCAAGCCTCGCAGGATGTCCGACGCCGCGTGGCGCAGGTGTTTGTCGCGGTTGGTGACTCACCAGAACGAATCGCGGGATACTATAGCTTGAGCGCAGCGAGCTTTGACAAAGCTGAGTTGCCGATCGAGTTGGCGAAGCGCCTGCCCAGGTACCCAGTCCCAGCGGCGGTGCTCGGGCGGCTCGCAGTCGATCATAGGTATCAGGGGCGCCGGATCGGTGAAAGCCTGCTACTGGATGCAGCCCGGCGCGTGCTTCGGGCGAGCGCTGCTCTAGCTGTGTATGCAATCGTTGTTGACGCAAAGAATGAACGCGCGCGCACCTTTTATGAAAGATACGGGTTCCGCCGCTTTCCAAACACGCCGCGCCGGCTGTTTTTGACCCTCGAGACTTTGATTAAGGCGGGTCTTTGAACTGGAAGAGCGGCGCGGTGCTTGCTGCTGCGCGTCGTCGCGTCCGGTATGCCTGACGCGCTCGCTTGGCGCGAGGAGGCCATTACCCGGCGCCATGACCGAAGGGGTTTCGACTGTGGCGCCCGGAACTCAATGAATGCTTTAAGCGCTATGCCCGTCAAAATCATGAGTCCGGTGGCGCCCATAATCCCGTTCATGGCCGAAATTCTGAAACCGCGCGGCGGACGCGCATGTTGTTCGACACGCCGTGACCAAATCCCCGAAGAGCTTGCGGCACCGCAGCCGTACTACCCGCCGCCGCGATTTCGTGCTTTGGCGCTTTTCGAACGCCGGTCGCATGAGCGGCGTGCAGAGCCTCGTGTTAGCCGGCGTTCGAGATTTACGTGGAATGAGGTCCGCGGTCACTCGGCAACAGCTGGCCTTTGCGTCAGTACCATCTGCTGTGGACTCGCCAGTGACGGGAACGTAGTCTGAGGCGATGCGTAAGCATCAGGAGATCGTAGCGGATAGGCTGTCAGCCGTATGATTAGATTACACAATCTCAGATGTTGGCTATTGCAATCGTCGCGCTGCTACTAGCGCTTGTACTTTCCTTATTCCGCGCGCGAAGTGAAAATGTGAGCCACACGCCGTCGAGTTCCAGTGAGAGGATCAGCGAGTTCGGTGTGGGTGAGTGAAGTAATATTTTTAGGTGCTCGGGTCGTCTCTCGCCCGTTGCTAGCCGTCACTGCGTCGCTATGGTTGTCGAGCACCAACACCCTTAGACAAGACGCGGACGCCAGCTACCAGCACCTGTCGGGCTGCGGCCGCGTGGGACCGATTGCGCCTCCAGCTGGGAGCATCATGGGTACGCCGGGAGTCGCCTGTGCCAAAGTCGGTCCTTCACATTGACCGACCACCTGCCAAGCGGGAGACAGCTCCCGCAACGCTTTGCAGCGAGCGCTTTGCCAATGTGACGGCCGCGCGGCCGTCACCGGTATGCCCGCATGCAGCAGTCCGATGAACACGTTGCGGTCCGGTTTTCTCACTTCCAATCGAACGGGTACTCCTGGCTGGCAAGTCATTATTCGAAGCTCCTCGACACGCCAAGGGCAGCCGCCGAGTAAATATCCCCCGGCAAAGCCGGGGGCTTTAGGTTGCGAGCCGCTCAAAGCGGCTGACGGGGCCGCTGACGCGGCCCCGGATCGTGTGGGCCACCTGAAGGTGGCTATCAGCGCCATAGATTCATCTGCTCCAGAGGTTTGTCCTCTTGTTCTTGTTTCTTAATGTACTCGCGTATCACCTCTGTGTCCCGTCCTACTGTGGATACGAAGTATCCCCTCGCCCAGAAGTGCTGGCCCACAAAATTCCGCTTCTTTTCTCCGTAAGGTCTTCCTGCGGCACTTCGGAATAAAGACGACGTGGCATTTGCACTCCCACTTGCTGTGGCTTAAGCTTTCATAGTCATCCATCGATGGAACTCCTCTTCGTGTGCTTGGCTGCTCACGATTTGGAGTTTCGTCGATGGCCCGACGGTGTCGACCGCCGGATATGTCAAACTTTTGCTGCCTCCCCGGCAGAGCCGGGGGAACTCCCATTGGGGTTTAGAATAGCAAGTCACAGACGATAGCGAATTTGATCGCTCCAGAACCGCTCAATTCGGTGCAGCGACTTGTTGAGCGTGGCGAATTCATCGCAATTGATGCCGCCGATCTTCTCGACCGTGCGCACGTGCTTCTGATACAATGCATCCACGATGCCACGCACCTCATGGCCCTTGTCGGTAACCTTGATGCGCACCGAACGGCGATCGGCGCGCGAGCGCTGGTGATTTAGAAGCCCCATCTCGACCAGCTTCTTGAGATTGTAAGAAACATTGGAGCCGAGATAATAGCCGCGCGTATACAGCTCCCTGGCCGTGAGCTCCTTCTCGCCAATGTTGTAAAGCAGCAGCGCCTGCACGGAGTTAAGATCGGCACGGCCGCGGCGTTCAAATTCATCCTTGATGACATCGAGCAGTTGGTGATGCACCCGCTCGACTAAGTTTAACGCTTCGAGATAGAGCGACCGGATCCGATCGAATGGCATTTCGCGATTGACCGGATCCGCCGTCTTGGCAACAGTTGTTATCATGACGCCTTCCTTAAGACTGGTGTTATTCGTGATGGCGAGGCCCTGTTTCCTCGCTCGATGCCACCATACGACGCAGGGCCTAAAATCGGCTTAAATAGCAGCATAAAGACAAAGTTTATTTGCCATAGTGAACAATCAATGTCCGAGAAAATTGCGACACTCGCGGCAAGCATCCATTTACCCTGACAGTGCTGATGGCGTCCTCGCGCGATCGACTTTGACCTCAAAAAACGTTTGGATTCACCGATGACTAGCATCCTGAGCGATGATGACTTTTCGCACATCGTCCGCTTGGTACCACCCGTTTCTGTCGACCTTATTATTCGAGATACCAACGGAAATGTGCTTGCCGCACTACGAACCAATGAGCCTGCAAAGGGCGCCTCGGTTAGCATCGCGAATAATAAGGTCCACAGAAACGAGTGGCGCTAAACGAACCACTTGCGCAAATTCCTTATCGCTCAGGATGCTAGTCATTGGTGATTCGAGAACTTGCTAAAGCCGAAGTGGATTGCGAATCTACGGGGTTAACCCGCATCGAGGGCGATCCCTGTGATTGCGAGCGTGGAGGGTTTGCGCGAGCGGCGCCTCCTGCTCAGGAGAGATAGCGTGGCGCCGTTGCAACGGCTCGATCAGATGGAAGAACGCCTCCTCGTACATGGCCTGCACTGAGCGGGCGATGTCGCGGTGCCGATCCAGCAGGGCCTCTTCGGGACGACGGCGCGGTCCTAGAAGTTCCTCGAGAGCGGGCGAGAACAGATCGCCAAATTCCGGCGACCCCGACCTCCATTGATACGTAATCGCTTCACGGTGGTGGCGGAAATACTCGAGATTGAGCTCGAAGCCGTTTTGCAGCCGCACTATTTGGCGCATTTCATTCAAGCAAGAAGGCGCGCCGTAGGGGGCGAGCCCCATTACCTTGTACTCGTCGCCGTAGGCAGGAAAGCCGAGATACTGCGTCAGCGCCTGATAGAAAATCCCGAGGGAGTGCGGGAAATGCACGCGCCCCTCGATTTTGATTTTGGCGTCCTGTCCGACGCCCCATGCGGCGCTGGCAAAGTCGCCGAAGCCATCAACTGACACGATGACTGCTTGCTCGAACGGCGAGACATGAAATGCCGACGACAAGTGGGCGAGGTGATGCTCGATGTGGTGAAACTTACCGCCAAAACACTGGCCGGGAAACTCCTTGGCCAGGAGTTCGGGCAGGCCCGCCCGCTGCGCGCGGTTTGCGAGACGATCGCGCAGCAGTGCGATACTCGGCGGGCTGGTAACAAGATGGCGCAGCTTACGCAGCCAGTTGGCGCGGCTGTTCTGGTTGACGGCGAGGTGATCGACATCGGCGAGCGAAATCCTCGCCTCCCGCAAGCAATACGCGATTGCTTGGGCAGGAAATCCCGCCCAATGTTTGAGGCGGCGGAAGCGCTCCTCTTCGGCGGCAGCAACGAGTACGCCGTCGCGCAGCAGTGCGGCCGCGGAGTCGTCGTGGAAAGCATTAAGCCCGAGGATGATCATGAGGCCTGCGCGGGACAGATCAAACCCATAGGGAGATATCGAGACGCACCAATGAATGCCTTAAGCGCTATGCCCGTCAAAATCATGAGTCCGGTGGCGCCCATAAGCCCGTTCATGGCCGAAATTCTGAAACCGCGCGGCCGACGCGCATGTTGTTCGACACGCCCGTGACCAAATCCCCAAAGAGCTTGCGGCACCGCAGCCGTACTACCCGCCGCCGCCGATTTGCGTAGGTGGCGCAGAGGCCGGACGTGTTAGCTCACGATCGATGTTCAACGAGATGACGCTCTGTGAGGAGCTGTTTTAGCCTCGCGCTTGAGTTCGGCCATGACGGTGTCATCGATGTTGAGAGTGGTCTTCATACGGGAACCCATACTACGATATGGACATATGGCAAGCGGGCCCGTGCGCTACCTGAGAGGCCCTCGGTTTTGTACCGCCAGGAAGAATACTTATCGCGCGCAAACGACGACCCAACTCGCAGGGAACCTCCTTGGCCCGTGCCGCGCGCGTCGACGTCTCGCCGGTGATGAGCCGATCAGCGTCTCCGGGACTTCTTTTTGTGATAATTCTCTGGCATCTCGTCACCGGGCTGCGGAGCCTCGCCTCCACGGTGTCTCATCAAACGATCGAAAGCGCGAAAATCAGCGCGAGCAGGACGCTTCGCAAAATAATCCGCTGTCTTGAGCACCGCGAGTTTTTCCGCGACCGCACTGACGATGAACTGGTTCAGCGTCGTGCCATCTTCGCGAGCAACCTCCTCGATCGCTCTTTTGAGAGAAGCTGGCAAGCGACGCGCATAATTACTGCTGGTTCTCATTTCACAATCTCCTCAGGATTTCTGCGGGAGTGAGGACTGCGATCCCAAATTCGCTCGCGACGCCAGCAAAATCGCGGATGTTGAAGGTCGCGA
The DNA here is from genome assembly GCA_963771845.1 of uncultured Alphaproteobacteria bacterium. Lineage (GTDB taxonomy): Bacteria > Pseudomonadota > Alphaproteobacteria > Rhizobiales > Xanthobacteraceae > VAZQ01. The sequence goes on from CAVYVC010000019.1 coordinate 96,089, forward strand.
TTGCGTCGGCCCGTCCATTAGCGGCGGCTTCCAGCACCATAGGCCAGGTACGTTTCTCGCAATCACCCGCATCGCTCATTATAACAACGTCCCCATGGTGGAACAAACCACAGCGAGCGACCGTATCGTCCTGATGTGGTGAAGCGACAGGTGCGGCTCTAAAGCCCAGACCTCGATCCCATCGAGCAGGCACGCTACTCAATTCCTCAAGTATAGAAGATCTACCCTCTGATTTGCGATCGTGAGGGAACTTACGAGCCGGAAAATGGAAGTCGCAGCAGCCGCGTCGAATTTTTACAAATGCAACTTGAGGAGCGCTTTTCTATCGCGGCTCATTAGCCGCGAGAAATTGCGACTTGATCCAGCCCCTGAAACGGTCACTCTCCACCTGCACCCAGTCCCCTTCCCGGTTTGTAACTTTAAATCGCGCGCCTTTGGGGGCGGTCCCAAGAACACGTCCGTTCGCCGAGGGTGCAGATCTGATATTTACGCCAGGACGTTGTAAGAAAACGATGTCCGGCTTCTGCGATGCGGAGACAGTTTGGCGCGGCGCGGTGTTTACGGTGGGTGCGACCGGCGCAACCTCGGGGGTCTCGACCGTGACGGAGGCCGGAAGGTCGGGCCAAGCGACCGCAACAGTTGGATCAGGAGGGGATTCTGGCTTCCTTGAAGCCGTCTGAGCCGGAGGCTCTGGGGCCCGAGGTCATCAAACAGATTCACCAGAGAATAATAAAGATCGCGCAGAACAACGGCTTGACTGAAGGCCGCAGAATGCGCGTGGACACCACGGTGGTGGAGACCAATATCCACTATCCGACCGACTCGAGCTTGTTGGGTGACGGCGTGCGCGTGCTGATCCGCACCATGAAAAAAATCACCAAGATCGTAGGCGAGGCTGGCGCCAAACTGTGCGACCGCAGCCGCAGCGTGAAGCTGCGGGTGCTGGATATCGCGCGCACGGCGCGCGCCAAAGGCGAACCGCACAAGGAAAGGCTCAAACGGGCTTACGGCAAGTTGCTCAATTCCACCAGCCGGGTGGTTGGACAGGCGAAGCGGTTCTCCAGAGAGATTGCCGAGGGCGTGAAGCGGGCGACGAGCGTCTTGAAGCAGCTGGCCCTGGAAGGCTTGTGCCAGCAGCTCGATGGCATGGTTCCGCTCGTCAAGCAGGTGATGAAGCAGACCAGAGCGCGCATCTTCCGCGGCGATACGCGTGCGCAAGGCAAGCTCCTGAGCCTGTTCGAGCCATCGACGGAGATCATCCGCAAGGGCAAGGCGGCAAAGCCCAACGAATTCGGCAAGATGGTGAAGCTTCAGGAAGCCGAAAACCAGATTGTGACCGACTACGAAGTCTACGATCGGCGGCCCAACGATTCGGACCTGCTGATCGCGGCCATCGAAATGCATCATGCAAGGCTGGGGCGGACGCCGCGCCTGATAGCGGCGGACGCTGCTTTCTACTCCAACAAGAACGAAATCGAAGCGAAAGCGAAGGGCGTCAAACGCGTTTGCATTCCAAATCGCAACACCAAAAGCCCAGAACGCAAACGCGAGCAGAAGAAGCGCTGGTTCCGCAACGGCCAGAAGTGGCGGACCGGATGCGAGGGACGCATCAGCGTAGTCAAACGGCGGCACGGGCTCACCCGCTGCCGGTACAGAGGAGACGCTGGAATGAAGCGCTGGGTCGGGCTCGGCGTGATCGGCGACAGCCTCGTCAACATCGGCCGCGCAATGGAAAAGAAGTCCGCCCCCTAGTCGCTCCCCCTAAATCTCAGGCGCTGCAAAGCTCCCGCTGGCCATCCCGGCGGGTTTTGCTTTGCGGCGCGCCCTTGACCACTCTCCTCAAAACATCAATTTTGCGCCGGAAAGTAGCTAGCGTCGCAAGCGGAAGCGTACGCCGTTTGGCAAGCTCAAGGTAGGCAGCGTCATACACCGTGAGTTCGGAGATGTCGGCCACGTTCAGCGTTTCGCCCCAGGCATGCGCATCAGTTTCGGTATCTATGGTGATGTCCAAAAATGCGAGATCCGTAAGGGCTGCACGGCGGAAGCTCGCGTCTATACGACCTCGACGCACAGCCATAGTGAGACTGTTGGCGATTTCTAGTCGCCAGAGCGCCGGGACAACGGCCCCATCATCCGCTACGGCCTCGAAGACGCGACGGATGGGCTCGGTGGTCTCGTCGCTGTAGATCCAGGCAAGCGTCGCCGAACTGTCGAGCACGAGGCTCACGGCCGACCTTGGTCCCGATAGGATTTCCACTCGGACCAGTCGAACGGGCCGAGCTGGCGCTGCTCGGCGCGGTCGCGGATTCGTTGAACAGCGGCGCGGGCTTGCTCGCGATTGCGGAAGGGCCGGGCAGGCACCAAGCGCGCGACCTCCTTCCCATGTCGGGTGATGACAACGACTTCCCCTTGCTCCACGAGATCGAGCAACTGACCAAGTCTGTTCTTCGCCTCGAAGGCGCCGACCTCGCGCACCAGAAAGTCCCCTCCCGGCTAGCTTAAGCTAGCTTACGGTTCATGCTCGGACATGCCACCGTCGTCAAGCAATGAAGGAACGGGGCGGCTCGAGGGGGGCTTGGTCCACCAATTTGTCGGGCTGGTAACATCATCGTCCAGTCGGGGGTAGCACCACGGAGCCTTTAAATCGGCGCTGGTACGAGAAAACGACCGGACACGCAAAGACCCCCCAGAGCTGGATTCGCCACCTCGTGATCCGCTGGATGGCTGCCACGCTGGACGACATCCTGGAGGGCACTGGCGCCGTGTTCGAGGCAAAGTTCATGCTGCCCTGGTCGGCGCGCTCATGGGAATGCGATGGGAAGGGCGCCGGCTCTACGCCGCCGCATGCACGGACACCGACACGGCTTGTCCGAGCGCTGCGAACGCCGCCTCAAGCTGTTCGAGCCGAGAGGCATGGTCGAGTCGGAATAGGCGGTCTACCGACTCGCGCTTCCAGCGAAGCCGGCGGCTCAGCTCGGCGCGCGTGATGCCGGTTTCGCGGAGCTGCCGGTAAAGCTCGACCTTGAGGACTGTCAGGACAGGCAAGCGCACAAGGGTCGGCCCGCGCTGATGACCCTCGGGAATATCGTCACCGTCCGCCATGCGGGCTGCGAGCGCTTCCTCGATCGCGCCAACCGCATGCCTCAGCGCATCGGCCTCATCTTCGCCAAAGGTTGTCACTTCGGGCAGCGCCGGGCAGGTGACCAGGACTGTGCCGTTGTCATCAGGTGCGAGCTTGATCCGATAGCCCAGCATTATTTCAGCCCCAGGTTCTTGAGGATTTTGTTCACCAAGCCCTTGCCGAGTTCCTTGCGGCTGCTGTGCATGGGCAACTGGGATTTCCGGTCGCCGCGTCGGACAGTCACATGTCCGCTGCCGCCCTTGTGAGTTTCGAAGCTGCATCCCTGGGCGGCGAGCAGTCGTTTGAGCTCCTGCGAGTTCATGAATATAGGCTGCTCCACAGAAATGTTGAAGTCAACATAAATGTGGAGCCAAGATCTGCTTGCCGGGCTTGCCTGGAAAAATCGACGCATCGATCGACGCGGCTGGATCGCGCAATGACAGCGAGGAAGGCTCCAGCGAGGATTTTGATTGGTCTGCGCCCAGCTACTTTCTGGCGCTTCATCTCTGAATACCGAATTCCGTCCCCGTAGGACGCAAGTGGCGCTGCCGCAGCGCCAACTATTCATTGCGGAACTCCAGTGCAACGCGGTCTGACGCAGGCGCGGGCCGGTGCTACCCTCTTAAACGGGATCGAGGATGTCATTGCCTGGCCGGATTTGGCCGACCGCTCGATTTTTCTGCAGTTGGAGCCGATTGGAGATGAGCAGAGGCGTTCTGAGAGCGAACTTTGGCGGCAGTTCGAACTTGCGCGGCCCGCAATCCTGGGCGCCCTGCTTGATGCGGCAGCACAGGGCTTAAAAGCTATGGGTTCCGTTCACTTGGATCGGCTGCCGCGAATGGCCGACTTCGCACTCTGGGCCACGGCCTGTGAAACAGCACTCCCGCCTACACAACCAACCGCAAGGCCGCCACCGAGGGCATCATCGACGCAGACCCGGTCGCTGGTTGCGTGCGGGAGTTTATGAGCGAACGCAGCTCGTGGACGGGGAGCGCCACCGATCTTCTGCGGGTTTGCGTTGAACGCGCGAAGCAAACAAGCGACAGCGCCGCCTGGCCCAAAAATCCGCGCGCCCTTGCCGGCCACTTGCGTCGTGCGCAGACATTTCTTCGGAGCTTGGTATCGAGATTACCTTCTGTCGTGAACACCGAGCCGGGAGCAGAGTCATCCGGATGCGCACATCTCTCGAAAATACCATCAGAACCGTCAGCAGCGTCTGCGATAGTGGGCCCGCACCCGGCTCAGAACAACAGTCCCGCGGTCCAGCAAGTCCTGTTTGCGACGATAACAGTCGACTTGCCTCGCGCCCAACCCTGCAGGTCCCCAGTACGGCCGCAGATGATGCTGACGGTACTGACGCAAAGGCCAGCTTTCCTTTCGGGAAATTGGGATAAGTGCTATTGCGAAGAGTCATAGCCGACGGCGATGTCTACCGTCTTGCGCCAGCTCAACGAAGGACGTCAAAGATTTCTGGGACAACTTGACCATAGTCTCCGGGTCAATCCTCCAGGGGAACTCGTTTTCCAGTGCGCCGGGTAAAATTCTAACGCATTGTACATTATAATGTATGCGGACGATCTGCTGCTTCGCCACCCACCGTGTGCACCGCCGGCTGCTTTTCTTCTGATGCCGCTTTCGTAGCCGCATCCCGGCGCCACCGCCATTCTCCGTCGATGAATTCGATGTCATCCGCACTTGCTTATCACGGTATATGATGGTAATATACATCATGTTTGATCTCTCGCAGATCGAAGGGTTTGACTGGGACGAAGGTAACAGCCGCAAAAGCGTCGAAAAGCACGACGTGAGCCAAGCAGAACCCGAGCAGGTCTTTTTTAACGAACCGCTGCTGATCGTAGAGGATGTCAGCCATAGTTCTTATGAGATCAGGTTGCATGGCCTCGGACAGACAGACGCGGGGCGGCTGCTTCACATAAGTTTCACGCTGCGTGGCAACGGCAAGCTGATCAGAGTTATTTCCGCGCGCACCATGCACCGCAAGGAGCGGTTACGTTATGAACAAGAAGCTTAAGTCGATTCCGAAATTTCGGAGCGAAGCGGAGGAGCGGCGCTTCTGGCAGACACATGACTCCAGCGACTATATCGACTGGACCAAGGCTGCGCGGGTGCGCTTTCCAAACCTCAAACCGTCAACGACTGCGATCTCGCTACGCCTGCCAGTGACGCTTCTTGAACGCATCAAGGTTGCTGCTAACAAGCGGGACGTCCCGTATCAATCTCTGATCAAGACTTGGCTTGCAGAAAAGACGGGAACGCGATGACGATTGAGACACACGCTCCGTTGCTGATCAGCGCTCTGGTTTCGATTTCTACTGGCCAACAGGCATTGGCGGACGCGGGGATGACATGAAAGTGGTCCTAACTACTGCAATCTTCTTCACCCCAGCTTTGGCGCAGACAAACGATCCGAACACCGGGCAAGCTGCAGGTGCGGCAGTGATCGCGTCGGCGCTCAATCTGCTCGAAGCGCGCGCGCGGTTTGATGCTCCCGAGCGCGCGGTAAATATCCGTGTTGCCGAGCATGCCCGGCCGCCTCTTTCTTGATCTTGTGGACGAACATTGGCGTGCCGTTGCGATTGGCCCCGATGGCTGGCGCGTGCTTGGATGCCCGCCAGTGCGGTTCCGTCGATCTCCCGGTATGTTGCCGCCGCCGGTACCGGAGCGCGGCGGATCGATCGAATCTCTGCGGTCGTTCCTCAATCTTTCAAATCAAAACGACTTTGTGTTGATCGTTGCATGGCTGCTGGCCGCGTTACGACCAAGCGGTCCCTATCCGCTGCTAGCAATATCCGGAGAGCAGGGTTCCACGAAGACATTTCTCTCAAAGCTCCTCAGGGCGCTGGTCGATCCCAATGTCGCGCCGGTGCGAGCGCTCCCGCGCGAGGAACGCGAACTGATGATTGCCGCAAACAATGCGCATTTGCTCGCATTCGATAATTTGTCCGCCCTATCCCCCTGGCTCTCCGATGCACTCTGCCGGCTTGCGAGCGGTGGCAGTTTCGCGGTTCGTCAGCTCTACACCGATGAAACGGAGGTACTGTTCAAGGCTGCGCGCCCTACCCTCTTGAACGGGATTGAGGATGTCTCTCCAATTGACGGCAACGTCAGAAAAATCGCGCGGCCGGCCAAATCCGACCGGCTATGATTCAGGTTTACCTCCGCAAGGAAGAACTAGACGCTTTGCGTAAGGCCGCCGTGCGGTCCGGGTGCAGCATCGCGGAGTTGGTCCGCGACGCAATCCGCAAGGTCGTGCTCAAACCACAGGCCACCGGTCCGGTTGCTATCTGGGACGGCGAGGCAAAGCGTGCGTCCATGGAACACGATAGCGTTCACGACGAGCCCTGATGCGGCACGGCGAGGCGGTCTTTTTCGACAGCGGGGCGTGGATCGCCCTTGCGCTGTCACGGGATCCTCTACATGCGCAAGCGCGCGAGCAATGGAATCTGTTGCATGGAGCAGGCGCGAAGCTTCACACCTCCGTTCCCGTTGTCATCGAGACATTCACATTTCTCGACCGCAACGCCAACCGGGACGTGGCGCTGACGTGGAGAGAATCGATCTATAAGCCCGGTACCGTAAAAATCCTTCCCTGCGGGCTGCGCGATTTGCAGCAGTCGTGGGAATACTTTCGTCACGCGGATCTGTACAAACTGTCGGCCGTCGACGCGACGAGCTTCGCGATCATGAAGCGCGCGCGAATTCGGCTTGCATACACGTTCGATCACCATTTCGCTGCAGTCGGGTTCAGGTTTGTGGGATAGTCAAAGACTGGGCAGCTAAAGCGCGCGCAATTTGATGGCGAGCGGGTAGTCCATACCCGCGTCGCTGAGCATGCCTGCCAGCTCTATCTTAATCTTGCCGGCGAGCGTTGGCATGCCGTTGCGATTGGTCCCGATGGTAGCGAGTGCTTGGATGCCCGCCAGTACGGTTTCGTCGATCTCCCGGCATGTTGAGCTGCCGGTACCGGAGCGGGGCGGATCGATCGAAGCCCTGCGGTCGTTCCTCAATCTTTCTAACACCATCGCTATTTCTTGACGAATGATCGTGAGCTACCGGGACGCCAAGACTGAGCGTTTTGCCAAAAGCGAGCGGGTCAAGGAGTTCTCCGGTTTCGCACGACAGGCTGAAAAACGGCTCGACCGGCTGGAAGCCGCCACGAGCCTGCAGGACCTCGCGGCCCTGCCCGGCAACGCGTTGGAGCCCCTGCGCGGTGACCGCAAAGGCCAGTACAGCATCCGCATTAACGACCAATGGCGGATTTGCTTCGAGTGGCCCAAGGGCGCGAACGGGCCGGTCAACGTCGAGATCACTGACTATCGCTGAGGAGGCAAACATATGGCACGCACGGCGATCCATCCTGGCGAGCACCTGGCCGATGAGTTGAAGGCTCTCGGCATGAGCGCGGCGGCGTTGTCGCTCGACATCAACGTCCCGGTCAACCGGATCACTGGCATCATCAACGGCACGCGTGCGATCACCGCCGATACCGCGATCCGGCTCGGCCACTGGTTCGGCACCAGCGCAGAGTTCTGGCTCAACCTGCAGAAGCTCTACGAGCTGCGCCGGGCGCATGCCGACGTCGGCGCCGCTGTGGAAAGGCTGCCCTCGCTCGGGGCGATCTTACGCGAGAGGAGCACGCGCCCCGACGAGGATGCGCCTCCGCACGTTCAACCGCACATCATCGCGGGCTCAACCAAGAAAATGCACGCAACCGACTATCGGGCCAGGACAACCGCCACGAAAGCTCGACAGAGCCGAGTCCACAAGCGAGCCAAGCGGGCAACTTGAAAGGCACGATGAGCATGGGAAACGTTGTCATTCTACGCGAAGAGGTAGCACCGAAGCGGCAGGTGGCTCGGCCACAAGAGCATCCAGCACACGGAGCGCTACACCGAGCTGAGCCCGCACCGGTTCAAAAATTTCTGGCGGGACTGACGCGGTATGATGATTGAAGCCGCGCGGCGGCGTGCCGCTCGGCTTCGGGCCGGCCTTGCTGTGGGACAGAGCTTAGAGCGGCCGGCGGCGCGTTGTTCGGAAAACAATCTCGATCGCTAAGCGAAAACACTGCGACGTTCGAACGTGGTGGCCTCGAAGTTAAGGCCCAGCTCTCGCGCGCGGTGCCAGGAATCATTCAGCTCTGAGTGCGTCGGTCGGCGGGCGATCTCGGCGTATTTATTCCGGTACTTTGCACTCAGCGGATCGCAAAAATTGTCGGGATGAAACTGCGCCATCACATTCACCAGCGCGGTCGGCACGCGCTCGGCGATCCATTCTAGCACCGGATAGGTACAGCACTCGACATGATTGGGCATCACTAAATGCCGAATGGAAAAGTCTTCGCCCCAATCCGCAAGCAGCGAAATATTGCGGGTCACTGTTTCCCAATACCAGGGCGTCTTTGCCAATGCCATTGCGCAACGCCCCGGCCCAAACTTAAAGTCAGGCAGCCACACATCGGTGAGAACGCGCAGAATTTTCAGGCTTTCCGGTGTCAAGAAAAAGTTACTGTTCCACAACATCGGCGCATTGAATTTGCCGTCATAGACGGCGGCATCCGGCAGTTCATCGAACCACAAGGAACGGTCGGCCTTGGTCTTGCGCGCCGTTCTAAGCTCCGCTGGCGATGGCTCGAAGTCGCGACCCAACAGTACGATGGCGTCGACGATAGCGTGGAGGTGGATCACTACCTCGCCGCCGACCCAGTTGATGTTATGGCAGCCTTCGTGACGTAAGCTCCATGCCATCGCCGCCAGGGTACGCGGATCCGTTTCCTCGCCGTTGTCCTTGTCGGTGCTGATGTCGCCGTTCTGACAGAAGGCACAGCGCATGTTGCATGAGGTGAAGAAAATAGTGCCCGAGCCCTGCGTGCCGCGATAGAACAGCTCCTCGCCCATATGATGGAAATGCGAGCTGACCCGCGAACTGGATGCAAGCTTGCAGGCGCCAAGCTTGGCGCCCGCTATTCGGTCAACCTCGCAATTCCACGGACAAAAGTTGCAGTGGGCAAGCATACGGTAAGCAAGCTCACGGGTGAGTTCCAAAAGGCTTGGTCCATTGACGGCCTGCGATAGCGGCTCACCCATCCTGATTGCCCGCCAGCGTTCGAGAAATCTGGGCATAAGCCGATAGAGCTCCTTCCAGAGAGCCTCTTCGTTCTCGGTCGCAGGATTGAGTTCGGTGGAGAGTGTCGCGGCAATGCGGAACTTGGCTGGACGTCGATTTTCGGCAACATCGAGATACCACGACAGCGCGTCGCGGATCGCTGGATCATCCCAGATTTTTAGGTTGGCCAAGTCGCTCATGAGGCCTGCTCGTCGTCTCTATCTATTCTTTCGCCGGGCCTGCGTCCACGCCGAATGCTAACTTTCACGAAAAGTGCCATCGCACAGCGCATCGAGTAAACGAACCCGCTACGGCGTCGGAGGAGCAATAAGCAAAGTCGAACGGGACGGCCGAGGCCAATAGTTTGGGTGTTGCTGCGACTACGTGCAGAAACCAGCCATAGCGTGCACAAAGCAACCGGCACGATTCGAGCTTGCTAAACAGGACCGAGCGAAAAGGTGGGCTACGACATCGGCTCGGCTTCATGTCCATCCCTCAGCAGGTGATGGACTCTACTCATTTTTGGAGGAGATTCAGGGGCTCAGGTCAAGACATAGTTGGCCTGGCCTTGAGTGTTCGCGGTTCACTCTTCAACGGCCGTGGACACGCTTTGGTGGTAGAAAGGTCCGAGGCATGGATGCGATCTCCCCTGCAGGCGCCGTCCAAAAGACCGCCAAGGCGCTGGCGCTCGACATCGCTCTCACGCTCCTCTGAGCAGGCGTAGTTGACCCAGTGCCGGCGAAAAACTGAGCCGCTGGGGATCGGCCACAGCGCAATTCCAATAAGGCCGCCCGTGGTAATGATTCGTTAAGGAGTTGGAATCCACCTTCAGAATGTGAGGAGGCATGGAAACTCATGGAGAGCTACCATGTCCGACAACATCGTCACGCTCAGTAATCAGAAACGAGGGGAAGGCGACACCAGAGACTGGGAGCCCAATGCTAAACTGAAATGGATCGCAGACGTGGTAAGTGCCACCTTGGATGCGGAATCCATCAAGCGGTCGTCCTCCGTGGTGAGAGACCCCCGCGCAATCAAGTAGCGACGGTATTGATGCGGTGGGGCTGCCGGGTGCAGCCCCCTTCTTTTCCGTCCTGTTAACCCCGGGGGCATGGAATAGGCAAAAGCCAACAGCTTCCCGGGCCAAAGCACCCTAGACTTGGGCTGAATGGGTTGCCGTTGGACCTGAAAACCAGGCGGCATGCTGGATGCGAAACTGCGCTTCCTCAGCGTCGTCCGCGCAAAATTCTGAACAGAAGTGCTCGCCGTTTGAGGCCCGCCAAAATTCAACATAGCCGTCGCGGGAACAAAACCGTCTGTTGCAGAATGCACAACGACTGCTACAGCCGTGCATGATGTATTTGCTGGTCGTGAGCATCAGATTCCCCCAAAGAGAAAATCTACACACGGTACCTTGGTAGACTTAACGCTCTACGAAATAACCCCACTTGTGAATTTATCGGCTAAGACCATGGTGAAATTTCGTCCTTTTTTTTGAAAGGCCGACGTTTATGCATCCCTGGCAGCGCGTGCGGCTCAAGAGTCGCCCGGTCGTACCCGAGGCGAAGGGATTGGGAGGCGGGCATGGCATGGCCCGGAGGACCGTCGGGCGTCCCTCGCATCAACCGCCACTCCAGCGTCAAGCCGATAGGAAGCCCAAGGGCGCGCAGCAAGCGCAAACGGTCGGTCACCTAGCCGTGGACGGTAAGTCAGTGCGGAGATTTGCGACGCTTCGCGTCGAGAGCGGAACGCCCGGGGAGCGGGTCCCCAAGGACTACCATGTTCGCCGTCAACTCCGCCCTCCACGCGGCTTCCCGTTCAGCCCATACCTCGTCAGGTGCCGTACGAAACAGCGCAACCGCGTGCCTAAGCTCCGTCGGCTCCACGCTCCACCGCTGAAATCTGGCCATCCCAAATCCCCATCATCTCATTACCAACCATTTCCAAGCATCCTGACGAATTAGGGCTCGATTGTGCGAAAACCCAGACCGCGGGAGAACAAAAACTAGATCGTTTTTGGGCGCATGTGGTCGCGCGTTACATCGCAAAACGCGTTGGCCCAACCCGCGAACTGAGACTATTTCTCCGCGCGATCTCAGTCTGCTTCGCTCAGCGCAATGGGGCCGGATCAGATACTCAGCGCGAGCAGCATCACGACGGTGATCCCGAGGGCCACTCATGCTCAAGCCAGTGCCGCCCTTGTATACGCATGACGCCCTCCCAAAATAGAAGAGGCCACCATCCCGGCGGCCTCATGTGCGGCATTCCGTGGTTCAGCAGGATCGGAGCCGCACATCCTGTATAGGCGATGATTGTTTCAGCAGTATTTCAAGTAAAATATCCCCCGGCAAAGACGGGGGCTTTTAGGTTGCGAGCCGCTCAAAGCGGCTCACGGGGCCGCTGACGCGGTCCCTCGCCCAGAAGTGCTGGCCAACAAAATTTCGCTTCTTCTCTCCGTATACACGAGCCAAGTGTATCGCACTCTTTCCTTTGATAAATCCGATCACCTGCGACACTGCGTGCTTCGGTGGTGCACTCCCACTTGCTGTGACCTAAGCTTTCATAGTCATCCATCGATGGAACTCCTCTTCGTGTGCTTGGCTGCTTACGATTCGGAGTTTCGTCGATGGCCCGATGGTGTCGACCGCCGGATATGTCAAACTTTTGCTGCCTCCCCGGCAGAGCCGGCGGAACTCCCATTGGGGTTTAGGACAGGACGTGCACAATGATCGCTACCGCGCAGCTCAAAACCAACGCAGCAAGGGGAGTAATCAAAGTCAAATCGAACAGCATGGCGTGCAGCAAGCGGCTCAAACCAAAGGCGGACGGCTAGTCGCGTCCGCTACCTACACGGGAGCGTTCTTCGTCCGGCAACGGCCGGCTCCACATGTTCAACATGACAGCGGCCAAACCGAACGCAATCGACGCAACAACGCCAACCGCAAGCAACGTCCACATGATTGTAAAATCTATCGTAAGTACCTTCTTTGCGCCAGCCTAATCGAAACCGCGCCCTTCTTCAAGATGAGTAACTGACCCCTCCTCGAACCGGCGGTGAGCACGTTCTCGCCGGCCTGATAACTCGCGAGGGGAAGGGCGCCGAGCCTCCTCTGGAAGACGGCGCTATCGGGAATCAGGGCATGCCACGTTCCTCGTTTCCACTTTAGGACGTCACCCTTGCTCCCAGTTTAGATCCGAACGCAACACCGGCTTTGTGGGTAGCTGCAAGGACGGACATAGCCACTTCCAAGCGGATCGGACACGCCAACAGGCATGATTCAACTCGATGTTTTTGCGGTGAATTTGAACCACCTCATGGCCGCTTGGGGTCTCTAGATCACGGTCCTGGCGCGACCAACTCGCGAGCTGTGATTCAGATCACAACAAATCGTGCTCAAGCGACGTATCTTGCACTCGCGACTTCGCAAAGTCGCGCGGCTGAGAGAAGATTCTCGGGATTTTGCCCTGAAGCTACCTGCGAGAGCCGCTGCCTTGGGTCATGAGCATTACATCGTTGCTGGGAGCCGCGGCAGTATTGTTGTTGATCGACGACCGTCGTGTGCGGTGGCCCAAAGGGAGATGAACATGTCAAATCTCGGGAAGTGCGCTATTCTGGCACGTGCAGGTCTAGCTTTCGCTGCGTGCGTGGGACCTGCGGCGGCTGAAGAGTGCAGCCAATCGTACAAAATCTGCAACCGGAGCTGCGATCGTTTTATCCATGCAGATGGCAATTTTGCGGTCTGCAAGAGCCAATGCGATTATCGACTGATTGCGTGCGATAGACGATCCATCAAATCGTCCACGCCCGTGGCGGCTAGTTCTCACTGAGCTGGTGTCGCTGCAAGGCAACAACGGCTCTATTGCAGATGGCGGTAACTGAGGCAGCTCCGTGCCAGGGGCCAATCAGGTCCAGCTCATGTACCAAAGCTTTTCGGCCCACGATTCGGATCTTGCACAATGGCCCAGTAGCTCATTCGAAAATGCTACGGCTTGTAGTGTTGGCGACATATGGCAAAGTCGCAATCGTGATTACGATCATTGCTAAATAGAAAAGTAGCAAACAAACTCCCATCGTTTTTTGCCACCTGGTAAGGCCTCCTGTATCCTGTGTTTGTGCTTGGCGCGGCACTTCCTTCCCGATGGTGAGCATGTCATCCTCCAGATTTGACGGACGCGGAAATAGCAATTCGCCGATTACCACTCCGAACCGATGCAGGAAATATTGAGGTCGAACAGCATTGCAAAAGCCCTTCTACTAATGTCTCGCGGCCACGTGCCGCACCGTTCGCTTCCCGAACAGCGCAACGGCACCGACCGGAATTATGAAGCTCAAGACCACGGCCCAGATTAGCAGCGGCTTAAGCTCTGGATATTGCCCGCGCCCCACCACGAAGATGTCATTGAGATACTTCGTCTGTAACTGTGACGCTACCAACGCGATGTTCATCAGCGAAGCCATCAGCGCGAACCAAGTCGCACGGTGGCCAGGCGGCGCATAATACGCGGTCAAAGTAAGTAATGGCACCATGCTGAGCTGGGCAAACGGTGAGGATGCCGCGGCGTCGACAAATGCGATGCTGCGGGCGCCAAAGCCGAATACGGCCTCGGTCCAGTGGTGTACGCCGTAAACCAGCGCAACGTTGGGGATTGACAGCAGCGTACCCGCGACCGCGATCCAGAGCAGCGTCTTGGTTACGGACAATTCGGTCAATTGCCGGCTGAAAATCCACATGACCGCGATCGACAGGATAGCGCCGGTCTGACGCAGCGTGCCGTAGAATGCCGCGTCGAAATGGAGCTCGTCGAGCGTCCACCAGAAGAAGCCGTCCCCGGCGGTCGGCGCGGCGCGAAAGGCGAACACGATGATCGTGGCAAACAGAATACCCATCCTGGTGTCATGATCGAGTTCGGTCGTCACCAGCGCGAGCATATAGCAGACGACCGCCATCGAGATGATGAAGACGATCTCCTGCCCGAATGGAACGCCGCTGAAGCCGAGCACCACTACGACAATGCCGAATACAATGCCGCCACCGAGAATCCGCCAATCGATCGGCCGCCGTTCCTTGGTTTCGGTGCCCCCCAGGAACACGCCGGTGACCGAAATCGCCGGGATGATCATGCCGATCAGAAAAACCTCCTGACGCGACATGAAATTGGCGAGCCAGCCGGAGAGGCCGGCGACGGCGAGGACGCCAGCCGAAACGGAGAGCCGCCCCAGCACCTGTACCATCCCGAGTTCCATCCGCACACGCTCGTCTGGGCGGTCATTGCCTGCAGCATCGGTGCGCGGAACCACTTCCGTCGACATCGCATCCGCGACGACATCCTGGACGACAGTGCCGATCACCATCAGCATCGCGCCAAGCACGTACAGGTAGTCCGCACGAGCAAAGGTGAGCCAACGGCCGGCAGCGCCGGCTAGTATCAGCAGGCCGGCGGCCATCAGGAGCGCGCCTGCGATAATGTAGGACTTCCGTTGCGAGCCAAAGATCGGCATCGTGTCCACCAGCTCCCCGAACACCATTTTCACGGTCCAAGGCAGCGTGAGCCAGACGCCGATTCCCGCGAGCTGCGAAGGCGTAAACGACAGGCTCTCTTTGATCCACAAATCGCGGGTGACGTCGATCAGACCCAGTGCGCCGTAGGCGAAATAGACCATCACCACCGGCACGTAGTTCAGTTGGAATGCCCTGATCGGTCGTGTGATGCTCTCGCGCCACTGCCATCGCATACTGACGATAGGCACGGCTCCTCCGGCGGGCGCAGGCGGAAACGTTTCGGTCATTGGGATTGCAACTCGATCGCATCAATCAAGTGCTGAGACATATTGACATCCATCGGGGACAAACATTGCGAATCCGAAGCGGATGCAGGACGCGGGCAGGCTACGAGCGGCCATAAACTCTCAAGCCTGGTCTGTCGAGCAGCGCAATGCCAACTCGGCCTTGACGGACTCCGGCCACCGCAAGTGAGGTCCAGGCTGCTGTCCGACTTCGTTCAGATTAACAATCCCTACGAGCCTACAGAAATCATCGTCTCGAAGTGCCCTGCGAACTCGGCGGCGCAGCGACCAGGCCGATCGGTTCGATATGCCGATGTAGCGCTGCACCTTCCCGATTGTGACGTTCTTTTCGGTCAGCAGGAGATGGATCGTGCGAAACCAATCTTTAAGCGGTATCTTAGTATTCTCGAACGGGGTTCCGACAAGGACCGAGAATTGGTAGCCCTTCGGATTGCAGCGGTGACACTGCCATCTGGAGCCGTCCAGCGCATAGACGTTGGGGTTGTCGCAGCGAGGGCAGCTCACCTGATAGGGCCAACGACTACTCGCAAGGTAGGCTTTGCACGCGTCTTGGTCCGGGAACGTCGCCTCAATCTCGAGAGCGGTCATTTGTTTAAGGCACGCCATTCATCGTATCGTGTATCAGTGCGTGTCGTGAACGATAATAGCTTCTTCGGTCAGTTGGAAGTCGACTTGCTGACGGACAGCGGTTAACACGGAAAAGTCGAACGGCCGTCTGGCGCCCAACAATTGCCCTATCCCGGGTCATCATCTCGCAACCTTCGTTGATACCTTCCGGACGTCTTCATGGCATCCAAACTGAAAATTATCTTCCCGGTGATTGTGCCATTACTTGTTAGTCCAACACAGGGGGCAGAGCTCACTTATAAGGAATTTTCAAAAGCAAACGATATGGTACGTGATAACGCCTTCGTCGCCGGCATAGGACACATCGGAGACCAATTGACGGTTTGAGATTGTGAGATTTTCAGATTGGACGTGCTTAATCACAGGCGGAAGCAATGAAACTATCCGGTGAAGGCCGCGGCGAGTTTTGTTCGCGGCGGTCACGCAGCCGAGCCAAAGTACTTTTTCTTGGCGAGGCGCGCCTTGGCGGCGTTGCGGCGGTTTGCGATGCGACCGAGGGCGTATTTGATCGGCACCGCATCGAACGTAGCAGGATCGTAGTCGCCTGCCCATTCTTTGAGATGGGCATGGCTCGCATGACTAGGATCAGCGATCGCTTCGAGCAGTTCGTAGAAACCTGGGATGCCGCCGCAATCCTCGGGTGGTCCGTTTCTTTCGCCACCGATGTAGCGCGGATATGAGACGCCCGGCTGGCCGACGCAAACATCGGTTATGGTCAGCCGATGCTCCCAACCATCGCCAAAGTCGTAAGTATAATCGATGATGGTCTTTCGCGGCTTGAGCACGTCGCGCAGGCACACCTTGCCTGCTGCGATGTGAAGCTCCGTTCCCCAGTCCGCATCCATCGGCGGACCGTACCTTTGCTTGCCGATTGTGAACTCCCAGAGGTGGTAGTCGAACCATCCCATGACGGCCTGGATGATGTCGTGCAGGACCTTGAGCGTGATCGAGGTCGGCACCTCGACCTGACGCCAGATCAAGGGATCGGTGTGCCGCAGCTCGATGCGAACAGTGGCGATCTCGTTGAAGCTGTCGAATGCGGCGTTCTGCCTGATCGGACTCATCATGCCGCCAGTCTGGCAGACTGGGTCTTCCAATTCCAGGGCACCAGCTGATCGAGCCTGTGGATAGCGTCCGCGATGAAGATCGGCGCGCCGCGCGTGGCGGTACCGGGGCTCGTTGAGCTGCATCACAAGTTAGGGGCCGCTCAGGGCGGCTAAACGCCCAACGAACATACTCCCGGACGGCTTCGAAGAATTCCTCGGCTAGCCTCGGGCTAATCGACAGCGGCGCAACCATGGTAACGACACTCGATTTTCACCCACCGCATCAAGGTGCCGCCTTGCAATATCTTCGGACAGCATCTGGGTATGGGCCATGTAGTCCAGTATAGTTACAGCAAGGCACGGTGCGGAGCCCCATCGCACCGCGAAAAGGTTCGGCTTCATCGCCGGCACTGTAGTACGACTGTGAATTTGGCATGCTTGGGATGTCGGCGCGCAAACCGTCGATATCGCGAGCGCGTCGGTGGATGAGGCAGCGCTCGTAATCGAGCCGCTAGGCTCCCACCACAACCGTGCGCAATTCTCCTGCAATGAGCCGGCTCTCGACACCTAATCTTCAGCATCAAGCCTCGCAGGATGTCCGACGCCGCGTGGCGCAGGTGTTTGTCGCGGTTGGTGACTCACCAGAACAAATCGCGGGATACTATAGCTTGAGCGCAGCGAGCTTTGACAAAGCTGAGTTGCCGATCGAGTTGGCGAAGCGCCTGCCCAGGTACCCAGTCCCAGCGGCGGTGCTCGGGCGGCTCGCAGTCGATCACAGCTTGGCGCGAGGAGGCCATTACCCGGCGCCACGACCGAAAGGGTTTCGACTGGGCGCGCCGGAACTCAATGAATGCCTTAAGCGCTATGCCCGTCAAAATCATAGAGTCCGGTGGCGCCCATACCCGAAACGAAAAGCGACGTTTGCGTCAGCGCCGTCACCATAGACATCGATTTGCTTCTGCAAATGAAAGCAGGCGTCGGAGTTCTTCTTTATGAGAAACAGATGCAAATTGGCGTGAAAAACGAGCCGACAACACCGATGCGCCGCAAAATGGGAAAGAACAGAATCAAAACTAAAAATTGGAATAACGGGTTGACCCTCTCCTACTAATCTTAGCGTTCCTTCGTCGTGGGCATTCGCTTGCGAAAGGGTGAGTTCCCTCGCGATTTGTGATGCAGCATTTCCTCATGCCGGAGGTCGCTAAGGGTCGAAAATCGCAATCCTTTCTGAAAAATAATCAAGGTCAAACTTGTAGATAGGCTTATCTGATCCTCGCGTTATGATAGTATTTTTCAGAACTAACTCAATCTTTAGTTGTAGGAGCACGCGAACACCCCTTCGGGCAAAACCGGTAGCATCGGTCCCCCCGCTCGCGATCTGGATGCCGGCTTTTTCGTTTGAGCCGCGCAGACGGACGAGTGGGATCCGATACGGCCGCAAGCATTGGGATGCTCTCGTGTGCTTCCTTGCGGATAGCCGCATGGAGATGGGTACCAATGCCCGTCGTGCGGTTCGCGGGCCGTGAGCAAGGCGCCCCCGACTGGGCCGGCCATCGCCTCGCTGGTCGAAACGGCCTTATGCCGAGCGCGGCATCAGGCCGTTTATGCCGACTGCCGAACTATGCCGAACGGTTCTGGAAGCAACCCGTCGCTCCGGCACATTTGCGACCTGTCGAGCGGACTTCGTCCGGTGCCATTCGGCATAGTCTGGCCATCTACAGCGCATCCAGGAAGGCGAGCAGGCGGTCGTTCGCTAGAGAGCGGGTTGGCTTCGCCAAGAACTCGGCTGATTCCGCTACTTGGCGCAAAAAGGGCCGCCGCGTGGAGCGTGACTTGATTACGCGAACAATCGAACAATCGAAGCCGCGACGCGATCAAATCTGGGTCCGGTGTCTATGTGGTGCACACCGGATTGCGAACACTGGCGGCAACCTATTCGGTTCAACTGCACCAATCCGGGCCCGATCTGGGCGCCAAACCTGCTCCACACGTTTGAAACGCTGGCCCTGCGACAGCCATTGCTCATCATCGGCACTGACTGTCCCATGCTTGCGCCTTCGCACTTGATCGAATGCGCGTGCGCATTGCGTCATGGTGCCGATGTAGTTTTCCTTCCAACGGACGACGGCGGTTACGCCCTCATAGAGAAGCCGATCCCCTCATTGTTTTGCGACATGCCTTGGAGTACCGACCAGGTCATGGCAGAAACGAGAACGCGCGCACGCTGCATTGGATTGACGATCGCGGAATCGGCAGTGCTATGGGATGTCGATGTCCCAGCCGACTACAATCGAGCATTGGCAGCGGGGCTCCTCGCGCCTGACAAATCGAATAACTGACCTTATCCCCGATGGGTCAAACGCAATCCGAGATGTGTATGCCGCGTACGATGAACAAGGCAGTAAGCCCGAGAACCGTGGCAAGCTGCCGGTCGTTGTCCGCACCGGCTCCGAGCCGATGAAAGACCGCTACGGAACAAATTATCGGCCGCGACTCGAAATCGTGAAATGGGTCGATCGTCCCGCCGAACTGCCCGATTTGAGCCTGGTAGATGAAGCCGACGTTTGGAAGGGCGGCGCAAGCACGACTTCATCAGGTCCCGCGCGAAAGTCGCGCCGCCCTCCACGCCTGCTGCGAAGCCGGCGACAGATCCCGCCCTCGAGACGGAATTCTGACTATAGTTGCAACAACGGGGGTCAGCGCCGTCATATGCTGACTCTCAAGCGGCGTGGGTGCGCTTCGTGCGCGGCCGGGACCCCTTGCGACGCCTCTCAACCCACTTGCGCAGCACCTCGTCGATGCGCGTCTGCCAGCCTGGTCCGGTGGCTCGGAAATGCCCAAGCACCTGCGGCGAGAGGCGGATGTGCGTATGGACCTTCGCGTCCGCCTTCTTCGGCCGGCCGCGCGGACGCGTGAGCGTGCCTTGCGCCGGGCTTACCACCTTGCCGCCGACCGCGATCTCGGCGCGATCGAACTGCTCTTTTGTCCATTCGGGCGCATCGTCGGGATCAACCCAGACGCGCCTGATAGCGCGCTTTTTCGCGGGCATTGCATTTCCTCATCGAAATCACGTGGCGATCCGCGCCACGCGGCGCCCAGACCACCATGACCAAATGCCGGCCAAGAAGTCCGTAAGTCTGGAACCTGGCCTCGCCATAGTCCTGCCGGTCGTCCACCAGCGTGAGGGTCGCTCCGGCGAACACCTTCGCGGCGTCCTCGAAATCCAGTCCCCGCTCAGCCAGCGTCTTTGCTCTCTTAACGCGGTCGTAGGTGATCCTCACCGAATTTATATGCCCACGGAAAATCGGCCAGTCAAGATTTCCGTGGGCACGGAAATAATGAAGCGCGCACGCCTGAGCGGTCCGGCGTCGGTAGGAGATCCCCCTCGCGGCCGCGTCAGGATTGATCTTCACAACGTCCCAAATATCAAACTGCGTGCGCTAAAGTAAGTATCCCCCGGCAGAGCCGGGGGCTTTAGTTTTGGAGCCGCTCAAAGCGGGTTGTCCGTGCCGCTCCAGTCAGGCGTCCCTCAGAGCTGGTCCCGGTTGTCTGAACAGATTTTCCGCGTCGATAAGTGGAGCCTCTGCCGGGGTTAGGCTGCCAAGCGGAGTGGCAGCGGGATGAAGTAGGCTTGATCGGGCGTGCTGCCGTCAAGGCTCGAGTGTGGACGCCGGCCATTATAAAAGTCCAAGTAGCGGCCGATCGAAGCGCGGGCCTCGGATACGCTTTCGTAGGCCCGCAGATACACCTCCTCGTATTTGACGCTGCGCCACAGGCGCTCGACGAACACATTGTCCCGCCAAGCGCCTTTACCGTCCATGCTGATCGCAATGCCGTTGGTGGCGAGCACGCCGGTGAAGGCCGAGCCAGTGAACTGCGAACCCTGGTCGGTATTGAAGATACCCGGCTTGCCGTGACGAGCCAAAGCATCCTCCAGCGTCTCGACGCAGAACGCCGCCTCCGCCGCATCAGCGTCTTCACGTGACGACGTCCGATCTTGCACCCCTCGGCCGCCAGCAGGCCTCGCAACATCCGCGAGCCGGCGAAAGGGAACTCCAGGTGCAGTCGGTCGAGACGCCGCATGATCGCAAGGTCGGCTTCCGGAACCGGCCGCGGCAGGTAGTAGACGCTGCCACGGCTGATACGCAGAACCTCCGCCTGCTTCGTGATCGGAAGATCGTGTTCGCGGTCGATCATCGCCTTGCGCTCAGCAAACCCGCCTTGGTGAGCGCCCCCTCTAAAAAATCGTTCTCCAGCGTCAGTTCGCCGATCTTTGCGTGCAGTGACTTCACGTCAATGGCCGGCTGCGTCGCTCCATTACGGCCGCCGGGGCCAAATACATCGGCAGCCCCGTCCTCGAGCTGCGCTTTCCATGATGTGATCTGATTGGGGTGGACGTCGAACTGCTCCGCCAGCTGAGCCAGTGTGCGATCGCCTTTGATGGCTGCAAGCGCCACCTTCGCCTTGAAGGCCGGTGTGTGGTTCCGGCGGGGTCGTCTGCTCATGGTCTCTCCTGATTCGGCAGGCACAGCGTGCCCGCTGTCAGGCAGAAACTCCACTTATCGCCCTGTGCAGATTTCTCGGACCAGCTCTCTCCACTCTGTGAATGCCTCACCAAGTACCGAACCGCCGCAGCGTGGTAAGCTACGATACCTGCCGTTTGCAACGCACTTGGTGCGCCTTAATCTCCATCATCATCCATCGATGAAGCTCCCTTTTGTGTGCTTGGCGGCTAACGATGCTTCAGAGCTTCATCGATGAGCCGGTGGATTCGACTTCCTGGAATGTCAAACTTTTGCTGCCTCCCCGGCAGAGCCGGGGGAGCTCCTATTTTGGTTTAGGTGTCGGAGCGGAAATCCCGTCCTAATCAGGATGTGGCTGATTCTTTTGTTGACGAGGCGACCTTCAAGCGGATGGCCTTTATCTGGGCGGGAGTTAGAGCACCGCCCGGGATGTCATGCACCTCAAGCTCAATTTCGCCGCGCAGGTGCTTGGCCATCTCTTCGAAGGCCGCAACAAGATCATCACCGACGCGCGAACCCCTGGCGCGTGATCCGCCCTGCCGGAAACTATCCATGTAACCTTTTCTTTCCGATTGAGTGGATGGTCTGCGACGAGACACCCGCGATTTATTTGGCAACACCATTGCCAGCTTCCCGGCTTCTTGATGCTTTCAAGCGCCACCAGAATTCGGCGCCGTTGCTCAGTTGATAGATCGTCGCGCTCGCTCTTCGGGTGGGCAGCCATCATATAAAATCTGCCCGTCCCAAGCGCCACGTAATAGACCACGCGCCCTGACCTGGTCGCCGCACTTCAACCCGAGATGCTCCCGGATAGCCTTTGGAATTGTCGCCTGGCCCTTCGTGGTGAGTGCTGACTTTACCGATTTCGCCATTACATTCCTTGAAAATGTAATACTCGTTGCCATTACAATATGGGTTGATGTGGCCTTGGGTCAAAGTATATATATATGACGTATATACTTGGGGCCAAGGGAGCACACAATGTCGAGAGCAAAGCTGTTTATGTCCGGAGGCAGCCAGGCGGTCAGGCTGCCCGCCGAGTTCCGGTTTGAAGGATCGGAAGTTGATATCCGACGCGATCCTATTACCGGCGAGGTGGTGCTTTCGAAGCCCACGAGATCATGGGATGACTATTTCGCCTGGGTGCGGAAGTTGGGGCTTCCCGACGACTTGCTGGCAGAGCGTGATCAGCCCAAGGACGACCTGCGCGATAGGCTGCCGATGGCAAGGCGCAAGCGTGGCTGAGTTCCTGCTCGACACGGAGGCGGCGTCGCGGTTGATGCGGGCTGAGCGCTCTGTCGTAGCCCACCTGCGTCAATCCGGAGCGAAGGCTGTGTCGATATCGAGCGTTACCATGGCAGAGCTGGTCTACGGCGCTCGTCTTCGCGACAACAACCCATCCGTCATGTCGGCCGTCCGCGCGTTCCTGGCTCGGATATTAATCCACGCCTGGGATGAGGCAGCCGCCGAGGCGCATGCCCGGATTCGTATCCAGGCCAAGCGCCTCGGTCGGAGTGCAGGAGCATTCGACATTATGATCGCCGCTCACGCTGACGCGCTCGGCGTGACGCTGGTCACAAATGATGCGGCGATCAAGAACTTGGCAATCGGCGGGTTAAAGATTGTGAGCTGGTAGTTCCAGCGGGGAGGTGGCTCTGCCCGTGGTGGGCGGGCTGTTGCTCATATTCCGACTACACGAACAACTAGAGCTGTGGCAGCGGTACCCAACTCCCTGTCCAGGGTGGCGAGCGGAAGGGTTCGTCTCTGAGCAAGCTCAAGGTAGGCAGCGTCGTATAAGCGACGAATTCATCGTCCCGGTCTGCCGGGCCCATCACCGTGAGCTTGCTCAGGTGACGAGGCGGCATGGTGGCAAGAACTCGACATTGATCCGATTCCAGTGGCGCTCAGGCTATGGCAGCACACACGGGGCGACGGTGAACTCGCACCAGTGCCGCAAGCGTAAGCGGCTACCCATTCGCTCGCTAAAGCGCTGTCGATGGCGCGCTCGCTCACGGCTAGCGCGGACCGACCCGTATCAACGATGGCGGCGCGCCTTGTGACCGAAGTCTGTGAGATACATGGGATTCGAACCAAGGTCTGGAACTCCCGAATCCGCCGCTCCGCGTGCAGCCTTCATCAACGCAGCCAGGCTCTGACGCCGATGCGTTTTGCGCGGAGCTTCCAGTACGAGCCGCAATCCCTCCTCGACCACGTCCTTGAGCTTGCGCCCCCGCAGCGCCGCCTCCGCCTTGGCCCGGCGGTAGAGATCGTCCGAGAACTTCAACCGTGATCTTCATCGCGCGCGCCCCAGTTCAGCACAAAACCATAAACACGGATGGTTCGCCAAAATTCAAGCCCTTAGCGGTCTCATAAAGAAACTCAGCGTCCGCGCCTATCGGTTTCCGCCCACTTATTTATCACCCGAGAGTTTGTTTTCATTAACACCCTTCGTGCACCACTGGTGTCGACTGCAGCGATTTGCGGCACGCGTGGTGTTGCGAATCAGCGGCCGCCAGCCGAGCAGACTAACTGTGTCTTCGAGGCGAAACATTGCCAACGAGACCCAATGCGGTGCGCAAAAACTTCGTGCAAGCCGTGACTCCCTAATGAGTGTCTTTGCGCAGATCAGCGCATCATCATTGCCGCCACCCTCAGGGGCGGCACCCGGTCAAGTGATGAATATGCGGAGCCCTTCTGACCACAGCGCATTGAAAAGCGAGAGTTTGCGATTATCCGATCATGGAAACACTAATTGAAATCATCGATACTGATCGCGATTGACTCGCGTTGGGCGGAAATTGTGCGTGCGTCACCGCGTGCATCATCGTTAACCATCCACTAACGCGCCCCTGCCACGATGCGCACACCCCACGACGCATCAGATGGCACACGATGAGCGACGAACAACCAACCAAACCGGAAAACGAGCGCGCTGACGGCGGGGATGTGGCCCCGCCACAATCGGCACAGCCAAATATGGACGACTGGATCGCGCGCTATGGCGGGCGTGCCCGCATCCCGTGGACGGAATGGGACCGGGCCGTCGAGGAATGGAAGGCGGGACGTCGCGTCGAGTTCGAGCGCAAAAAGCTGGTCGGACGGATGCAGTCCACAGCGCTGCAACAGACGCTTTCGTAACGGAGCCGCCACGAGCCTTTTTGGCGATGGCTGCGGAGACGACGGGCTGATCGGGGGTTTCACCAATGACACCTCAGGCTGATTTCACCACGCAGGGGACACGCGACATCATCGCGTGGGTTTGGGGCACAGGCCTCGCGATCGGGTATCTCGCCTGCATCGTGCGTGAGTTCCGGGCACGCCGGGCGCGCTCGACCGGATGAGCCCCATGAGCCAGCCGACAAGCATCATCATCATCGCGAGTGCATTGGTCGCGGTTCATCACGCAGGGGACACGCTGAGGACGGTGTGGCCATTGGGATACACCTTTGACTTCTTTCAGCATTGTCATCGTATCGTCGATCTAAGCCTTTATGGGTTTGGCCCAGCAGCTTCGGGGGTCACGCCTCTTACGGTAAAAACCTGACACGTAATAGGGGAGAAGCTGCGGGCCCCGGCTGGCAACCTCCCACCGGGGCCTTTTCCGTCTGAATGACCATCGAGAAGGACGAGGGCCTCCTGCTTTTTTTGCTCATTTAAGCGGGGCTTTAGCCTTTGCGTAACAAAGAAAATGGGCGGCCGTCGTTGGGCCGGAGGCGGCCAGTAATCAGAGCACCTTCGGGAGATCGGGACAGATCAGATCGCAGCGATCGTGCATTTGCGGTGCGTCCCGCTTCGGGCAGTCACCGTTGAGCTGTTCCTTCCATTTCACCTTGTTGGCGTTGCGCCCGTACTTTTCGATCAGCCTGCGGACGCTGTAACGCCCCTTCCGTTGGCAGCGCGCGCATTCGGCTGGCAAGAAGGGGGAGCGGTGCTACCTGTCAATTCCAGCTTTGCGCGCGATCTCGTTCAGCCGCTCTTGATCCGCTTTGAAGGCGTTGGCAGTGGCACTCGTCCGGTCGACGACCTAGCTCTGATCCAAAACATCGCGCCAACCAGTATAATCAGCAACAGAACCACGATCAGATCGGTGAATGTCTCGAACATCAGATTGATGAACGTGTCGAACACCGTCGTCACCTATTTGCAAGGAAAGGCTTCCTGCATCGCCATAAGGACCTGGCGCCGCAAGTTCCGCGGATTAGCCTCTAGGTCAAGCAGCGCGCACTGAAATTGGATGATGGGAGTTTAGCCAGTGGGCTAAACGGCGGCTCGCATCCCAGCGGGAGTGCGGTTTTTGTGGTCCGAACAACTGTGATCCGATCGCCTTTCCGAGAACGATCGACCCTACTGACCTGAGATGCCAATTCGGATTGTCCAATCGGACCCGACTGTGAGGGTGACGTAACAGTGCCCCTTTGGGCTGCTTCATGTTTCGCCGGGCTATCGTGCGCTGTTCCGATTCCCCCGATCATGGCGAGCGCAATGACACAACCTGCGATTAGCTTCATTGCCCAGTCCTCCTGGGAGGTACTCTCGATCTATCCCCCGCTTAAAGCTGTGATGGCCATCACAAAAACGGCGGTTTGGGCAAACGAGACAGTCTGCCCATCTCGGCGGCAGGCCAAGGCAAAGCGCAATAATGTGATCCCCATCACATCTTGAGGTGCGCTGTCCATCTACCGTGAAACCCAAGAAAAAACTTTGGCGTTTGAACGAGGGACGGACCATGCTTGGACGCAACTGGCTTGATTACGATATCGTGACCCTTGCCATCCTGGTGATCGGATTGGGAGTGGTTGATCTGCTGGCCTTGAGTATTTGAACGGGGAGCCCTGACCGCACCAATTCAATTTGACGGACTGCGTTTCAGGCCGATCTCGGCTTCATCTTCGTCCTCGGCCATCCGCCGTAAACGTGCAGCTGTTGCCGCAGCTGTTAGGCAGTGATCCGCCTGCATGCCCTGACCGAGGGGGACCGCTGTTGTGGGGAGGGAGCCATGGAGGCGATAGCCGCTCGGCTCACCAGGGGGTGGCCTTCTCTTAACCCCTCCTCCTTTCGGCCTGGTGAGCAGCCTGCATAAATTCCCGAGCCGATTGTTCGGGCGCGGGTTTGTGCTCATAGAGCGTTTCGTCGCCGTGCGTGATTGACCAGTGCGAATAGATTTCGGATGTGTTGTGGCTGAGTTCGCCTACGAATAGGTTCAGAGGCATTGGTGATCACCGTGCTCGCCTGAAAGCGCCTACCGGCCTAAAGGCCTATGGCAGTCATAGCGCGAAATCCACGATGTCGGTCAGGTAGTGTGCAAATACAACGGGCCACAGCGCTGCTGATCGACGGTAGAACAGCATCAACAAAACACCCATCAGTACGGCCTCAACAATGTTCCCGATCCCCGTCCACCAGTGATAGGCACCAAACAATATTGATGTGACGACAACCATGGCATAGCCGTCTTTCAGGTAAGTCTGTAACACCTGCCGCGCACAGCGGCGGAACACGATTTCTTCGCTATACGCTACAAGGGCTAGGCCAAATACCGCATCGAAGATATGGAGCCACCCATGCAGTTCAGGGTAGCCACCTAGCACTGTTGCTGGTAGCGCCGCGTTGATTGTGCGCCGGATCCAACCACAAACATAATGGTCAAAGAGGACGATGCCGATAATCCAGCTGGCGGTTTCCAAATAAGTCGTTTGGTTTCGCTCCCGCTGGAAGGCAGTCCGGGCGGATGGAATAGCCACAAGGACCGCCAAGGCTCCGACACGCCCAGCGTAATCCCAAGCTATCCATGCTGCTGGATCTGATTGATGTAGCCGTACGATTTGCGACAGAACCATCGGCACAAGGGCGGCCGAGAACCACAGCGGCGCGGGGATGGCACGAAACGACATAGACCAGGTCTAAACGGCTCGAACGATGACTGCGTGCTATTACTGCGGGCAATCGATGGGGCGCCTGGGCTCGGGCGCGATGCGCGGCAGGAGCTGTTTCAATGCTTCCCTGACGGTTGCTCCAGAAAGTCCGTAAGCACGCCAGGCTGTTGGTCGACCGGTAACGCGCGTCAACGCTCGGGCGGTTATGGCGGCAACGGTCTCGTCGCCACATGAGAGGCCGACGGGCCCGCCGGCGGCTAATTCAGCAGCACCATTGCTCATTTTGCGCTGTTTTCAAGAAAAAAGCCCCGCAGAGTACGCGCGGGGCGAGGTACAGGAAAGGTCTCGTTCCCGGTGGAGAGAACAAGACTATTCGACGTTTGCCAGAAAGAGTGTCTGAATTACGACGGGCCATCTCCCGCCCGGCCTCCAAAGCGCAAGGAAAGGATCGCCGACGGCACCCGCGCCCCCAAGGCGCTGCGGCATTCGTGGGCCGAGCAGGAGCAAAGCATCGAGATTGTTGAAAAGCTGTAGCTGAAACTTCGTGAGCTTTCTCAAATTGATTGAACATCGGAAGGCAGAGAATCAGCGCCGCGAAGAGTTACACCGCGGGCGGTAAATTGCTTCCGCGAGTTGCGAATTTCGCTGCTGCGAAGCATGCGTGCGGAGCAATCACACGACGCCACGCCATCGCCAAGGCGGCTTATCAGGAAATGGTGCGCGCTTGGCTCTTGTTAGCCGAGGGATGGGAGGAAGGTGCGGCGCAATCTGGGCTCGTTCGCCCCGAGGTCCTGGCGTCGAGTTCAGCGCGCGCTGTGGCTCCATCTTTTAAGCGCATGACCTCATCGACGTGCACGCGAAGATAGTCGTCCGCGCGCTCCATGAGTTCCTTTAAGGAAAAGTCTTGGAGCTTCAGCCCTTGTCGACGCAATTCAGCCTCGACGGCTTTCCGAGATATGTAGCGAGCCGTCGCCATGGTCTCGCGATCGTGGTATCGTTGATTAGCCTCAGCCATTGTTGAGTGCTTTTGGTTGGGGTTAGCGCCTGCGCGTGGGTAACAGCCATTCGCGGACTTGCTTGGTTTTATCAGATCATTTTCAGTTACTTAAATTATTTCTCATACCGTCGCAATGTTTGGTTGTTAGTTCGATCGTTAGCGTTGGGTTTTTGAATTGGGTCACGCGATCGCGCATAGGGGCGGGAGCCAAAAACGATGACCGAGCAGGGTGTGCCCGATGAAGTTTGAAACGTATGGAAGTTTGAATGGCGAAGGGTTGCGATATTGAGAGTTGAGGAATTCAGATGGCCAACATCGATGAAGAGCTAAGGCTCGCAAACGAAGCTAGCGCCGTAATTGAGAAGAAGTCCAAGGAAATCTTGGAAATCCTGCGCAAGGCCGCTTTCATGGCACGAACACAACAAACCGCGACGTTTCCAAGCGGAGCAGCACTCAATAAAGCACGTCGGAAAGTTGGCAATGCATTAGCCACCTTAATCCCGGCACTGGAAGCCAACCGAGAAACACCAACGAGGATAAACAAAGCCAAAGTTGCAATCGATGATTGGATAAAGGAGATAAAAGCCGCAAAGCCGTGACCTACGCCGTTACGAGGCCTTACTGCTCTCTTTAGCGTGTTAGACTAAACTACATTGGACCACAGGACCAAAAATCGACTTGCTCAGGCGGCAGCGTGAGGCCTCGCAAATTTTGTGAGAAATTCCCAGGCATGGACGTTTGATCTCGCTTCATTCTCGTCGAGATGTTGTAAAAATAAGTATCCCCCGGCAGAGCCGGGGGCTTTAGGTTTAGAGCCGCTCAAAGCGGCTTGTCCGTGTCGCCCCGCCCTGCTCTGTTTTCCCACTTTACGGCATGCCTTACCAATATTCCGAAGCAATCACGTGTAAACTCGCTTGTTGCTGCGCTTCGTAACATTCCGCTTATTTGCATCGCTATTTGGTCCATCTTAAGCTTTCATCGTCATCCATCAGTGGGACCCAGTTTCGTGTGCTTGGCGGCTCATGGTCTGGAGTTCGTCGACGGACCGAGGGCGCCGACCCCCCAGATATGTCAAACTTTTGCTGCCTCCCCGGCAGAGCCGGGGGGACTGCCTTGTTGGTTTAGCGGTTTAGCAGCTAAATCCAAAAGCTTCTTGTGCCTCTTGCCGTCTTGCCGATATCGATGCCGACGACGGCGATTGCAGTCTTGAGTTTCTGATACATAGCGTGCTCCTTGTCTTTGGCGCCCCTTGGCCAGTGTAACTTGCAGGCGGGGCAGGAGCACGGCCGGACCATTCCATTAAGTGTGAGTGCCGCTTCGTTCTTTCGAGGGTACTGCGGACGACAATTGCTCGCGGCGACTTCTTCAATCCATGGTCCGCTTCGGACACTGATTAAGCATTTTTCAAACCGCCGCTTGACGACGATAACACGTCGCTCGATTACAGAATTGGAGGCGGACTGGATTAGTGAATGCGTTGCATAATGTGTGGGAGCGAGATGGTCCTGCTGCGTGTCATCACCGACAACAGCAACAAGGCGCATGGCTTTGAGCGCCACACTTTGTATTGCCCGGGATGCGGTGACGTTGAGCAAAGACTGACCCGCAATCGCGATAGTGCAGCTAATGACCTTAAACATGTAGAAGTTCATTCTGCACCATCAACACCTTCAATCAAAAGAGTAGGATGGGCACAGGTGCTCGCTAGACTGGCTCGATATTGTCGACTTTACTGATTTCGAGATTGGATGCGCTCTTTCGCCCCTAACCAAATAGAGATGCCGTCTTCAGGCATTGCAAGCGCTCTCGCTTGACGAAATTGAATCGGCGTTCGCCGCCATGGTGAGCACCGGTGCGGGCGGCGGCAATGATGATGCGCTGATTTGCGCGCCATCGTCTGGACCGATTGGTCATCGGCCGACGCAGGCTTCGGATGACTGCTATTGACGCGCGCCAGAGCATACGAACTACTCCCGGTTATCCGAACCGGCGCCGCTCAGCCGTAAGTGTGCGCAACAGTGCGCGATCCGCCGCATCATCCTTGCCCCGGCGCCGGTAGCACACCGCCGACCGGTCGAACCCGAGAAGCCTCGTGGCGCGCCGTTCCGACAGTCCATGACGCGCAACAATAAGGCCCACTACCTGACCGAGACGGGCACGTTGCCACACCTTGATTCCCTGATCTGTGGCTAAATCCGGTACCTAGTTCATCGATTTTGAAGTTTGAATCATATCAGACGGCTCGGTCGAGTTTATAGGACCAGGTATGGACGACGGGATTGCGATTGAATTCATCCATGGCAGCCATGATGCGATCCTTGAGTTCCTGTTTGGATGCGACGCGGATGTGGCGGAGCACCGAGCGTGTGAGCTTGGAGAAGAAGCCCTCGATGAGATTGAGCCAGGAGCCGTGCGTGGGCGTGAAGGTGAATTCGAAGCGGCCGACAGGCTGATCGGCGAGCCAAGTCTTGGTCTCCTTGGAGATGTGTGCGGAATGATTGTCGAGGATCAGCTTGATCGCCGTATGGGCCGGATAAGTGGCGTCGAGAAGCTTGAGAAATTCGATGAATTCGCGACTGCGGTGGCGATCCCTGACGAGGGCGTGAACCTGGCCGCTCAGCAGATCAATCCCGGCCAGCAAACTGACGGTGCCGTTGCGCTTGTATTCATGATCGCGCGCGAAGGTCGCGTGCCTGCCGGGCTCAGGCGGCAGGTCCGGAGCCGTGGTTGCGATCGCCTGGATACCGGGCTTCTCGTCATAGGAGACGATCGCCACTGCCTCGCTCGGCTTTTGTTTTGCGGCGGCAGCCTTCTTTTTGATCAGCTTGACCTCTCGATAGACGCACAGAACCTCTGCCATCTTCTGCTTGAACTGCGGGTCGCGGCGCTCCAGGTAATAGCGGACCTTGTGCGGCTTTATCTCCTGCTCATTGAGGATGTTGCACAAAGTGCCTTGAGCGAGGTGGGCAAGGCAGATGTGCCCCGCAGCCGGCGCATGTTCGCGCACATGACGGGCGAGAAGACGCGTCGTCCACAACTCGTGCGGATAGCCGAGTTCCTTGGCCTTGCGACAGGCAAGGTTCACGACCCAGGCCTCGGCCTCGGCATCGGGATAATGGACATCGACGAGCTCGTGCATGCATTGGGCGTAGTCTTCTGCCGCTCGCCGCTCAGTGACCTTGACCTTGCGCCAGGGTCGATGCACGTCGAGGAAGATGAACAGGTTGGCCGTTCCATTGCGCTTATACTCGCAGACGTAACGTTCGAGCTGGCCAGGCGCGGCCGGGATCGGCTGGCGCACCTCGCCGATGAGCTGGGTTGGGCTCTCGTCGAAACAGACCACCGGGCACTTCGGATTGGGCTCTTCGGCGTAGAGGTCGAGCACATCCTCCATGCGGGCGACATACTCGCCGTCGACCTGCGGAATGCACCACATGTCCTTGCGCCAGGGCTTGAGGCCATTTTCGGCCAACCGCCGGCGCACGGTCTCACGCGAGACACTGTCGTGCTCGGTGAGGCTGACCAGCTTGCCAGCCAACAGCTCCAGGGTCCAACGGGAGCGGCCCTGCGGGGGCTTGGAACAAGCCGTCGCGACCAGCAGGGCTTCCTCTTTGCCCGAGAGCTTACGGCTTGCTCCGGGGCGCGGTACTTCGCTAAGTGCCGCCCCCAGGTTGCCGAGCACGAAGCGCTGCTTGGTCCGGTAGACAGTCGAGCCGCCAACGCCCACGCTGATCGCGATGTCGTCATCGCTGGCGCCCGCGTCGGCGGCCAGCAAAATCTGCGCTCGTTTGAGCCTGCGCGCTGCGTGCTTGCCTGCGCTCAGAAGCGCAGTGAGTTTGCTGCGCTCGGTTTGGCTCAGCTCGACCCGATAGCGTAAATTCATCTGTGCCTCCTCCTTGTTCGAGGCACGGACGAACAACTGAATCGGATGGCCGGAGTGAGTCGCGCTGCAAAAGCCTTTACGCCCAAGCAGGGCCAGTATCTGGCGTTTATCCACCTGTATATGCGCCTGCACCGCCGGCCGCCCGCCGAAGCCGACATGCGGGAATATTTTTGCGTCAGTCCGCCTTCGGTTCACCAGATGGTGCTCACGCTCGAACGCGCAGGATTCATCCGACGCCAGCCGCGCGTCGCTCGCAGCATTGAAATGCTCGTTGATCCGAACTGCCTGCCAGAGCTACTTTGACCCCGGATTCAACCTGTCAAAATCACTGTGCAGCGGTACTACAGTAGCTGTCTTCCTCTCTAGGAGCCGCGCGCCGCTGACGGATCAACACTGCGCTGGCATTCTGGTTAAACTGCTTCGGAAGCCGCAATCCTTTGTGTCGAATTATAAGCGCGGCCACCAAACGGATTGATGTGCTGGAATCGATTCGGATTGTCGAAACTTTGAAGGGCAATCCAAAACGGGTATTTGCGGATATTCTGACGCCGATCAAGTCGAGGGCGCGTATGCTAAAAGCTGCTAGTCGCCCGAGCCACTCGAACTGAGGGTACAGTCTCTTCAGCTTGACGCGGGCGTTGGCGGTTGTGAATTGCCAGTCGGCTTTGGCGTAGTGCTTGTTGCGGTGGTCCTGCCATGCGGTGACTTCGTGGGCGAGGATTTGCTTGTCGGCGATGCGGCGATCCAGACATTGCGACGCGAGAACGCCGAGTTCGGATTCGGCCATGTCAAGCCAGCTGCCGTGCTTGGGCGTGTAGTGCCATTCGAAGCGCTCGACGAGCCGGCGGGCCTCGGGCGCGGGAAAGGCCTCATAAAGCGAGGCTGGCTTGTGGATGTTGAGATTATCCTGCACCAGCACGATTTTCGCCTTTTCGCCACATCTGGAAAATGCGTATCGGACAAATCCCTGAGCACGTGGGCATAATCGATGGCGGTGTGGCGGTCGGTGACCTTGACATGCCGCCAGCCTTCCAGCGGCGCGAACACCATGAACAGGTTGGCGACGCCATTGCGTTCGTATTCGTAATCGTGACGCGCTGGTTGTCCAGGTTTGGCGGGGATCGGCGCGCGCGTGTCGATGATCAGCTGCTTCGAGGTTTCGTCGAGGCACACGAGCGGGCGCTGCGGATCGTGCGGTCGCTGATAGACTTCCAGGACGTCTTCCATGGTGGCGACAAACGCCGCGTTGGCGTCGGGCGGAATCACCCATTGCTGCTTGCGATGCGGCTTGAGAATGTTTTTTTTAGCGTCCGCCCGATCGTGTTGTCGCTGGCGCGCTCGACAATGTGCAGTTCGACAACCTTCTCCTCGAGCAGACGCAGGCTCCATCTGGCAAAGCCTTGCGGGGCCGGCGAGAGGGTCAGCGCGATCAGTTTTGCTTCCGCCGCGCCGTCGAAAATCCGCCGCCGGGCGGAGTTCGAGTTGTATTTGCGGGCCAATCGCTTGCCTTTGCGAATCAACTCGTTGAGTTGATCGCGTTCCTCCGCGTCGAGCCTGACCACGTATTTCTTGACGGCAATCTCTTTCCCGGCCACGAATCACCTCCATCGCTGCCTTGCCGCGACAGAGATTCAGAAATTCCCGTCATGATCAATGACGGGGGCGACTAGGGTCGGCTGTATTTTGCTGTATCAGTCTTATTCGCCGTTCAATTCCAGCCAGGGCTGCTGCCATCCCTAGCATTGCTTGGGCGAGCAAAGTGAGTTTTTCCTCTACGCTAGCGGCCTGTAGCGCTTGATGTGCATAATCGTCGGCTGTCGAAACAGTTGTCTGGCGCTGGTCCAGTCCTGAGCGACGCCCTCCAACACGTTGCTGCTCCTCCACAGAGCGGATATTCACACCGCTACGGCGATCGACGAAGGAAAGTGTGATTATTGGCCGAGTATCGCTGTCGCTCATCGGAGCCTTCTCCTCACTCCGAATGGAGATAACCTCGGTCCAACTAAGCTTGGATGAAAACCGAAAATATAGTTGTATTATCAGCTGTCTCAAGTTTGCATCAGAATTTAAATTAATGGTCACGACGGCGACGAACTGACGGCGCGTCGGTGGTGAGCATCATTCGAAAGGTCGCAAAGTTTGCCCCCGGAGTGCCGCGAGGGGGGGGCAGTCACAGCGGGGAAAAAAGGATCAGGTGGCCGGGTTGAGCTTGGTCCCCGCGGCCGTCCAGGAGAAAACCCCTAGCCTCTGGCCCCTCAGCCTTATCGTACCGAAGGCGCTCGATCCACCAAAAAATCAAGCCTCAGAGCAGTGGGATCAGAGAACCGCTTACGATGCAACTACTCCACGAGCAGAAACAGAGTAGTATTGTTTCGACTGGTGTCGATGCAGTCTATCTGGCCAGAACCGCCCTGGGTGAATGCACCCGCGTGCGCAACTCGATGAGTAGTCCCAGCTGCCGGGCCCATACGCAAGTCGGACCACGCAACTGCTGAGCCAATAGCGCGCCGTTCAGCGGAAGCTGGTGTGCGACCCGGCGCAACCGCTTGGCAAGCTTGGCAAGGCAAGCCCAAGCGGAAAAAGACATCAGGGGCAGTGGCCAAAGGTGTCGCAAACCTCAGCCGCATCGACTGAACTCAAAGCAACAGCGACACCCGCGATTGCAGTCGCCAGAACTTTACGATTGCAGTCGCCAGAACTTTAAATGAACGAGCCATCCGGATCCGAGCGTCTCGCTCCAGCGGAAGCGAGCGCGAAGCCCGGAAGCTATTTCAATAGAACTGGCGCGATCTGCAGGGTTCATTGGCAGCGAATTAGGCTTAACGATGGATAGCTGTTGCACCAACCCGGTGCTCGCGGTCCGATAATGACGATCAGATCGGTCACCTGACCTGCTGAAGAGGATAGCACGTGGGCTACACAACTAATTGTCGATACCTGCGGAGCGTCTTGATACGCCTTGTAACCGCGGGATTCATAGGTCATATCTTTTGCGACGCTGCTTTGCTGGCGGAAGATGCGCCCCAGCTTACAGCTGGTTGGCTAAGCCGCGCACGCATTGCCGGAGCAGAACTGTTTTCAGAAATGACTGCCCAAGAAATTGACGCCAACCTTTGGGCGCTCGCCGAGCAAAATGTTTCAGTCATCGAAGCTGACTCGGATCTGTCACGCCTGCTAACCGACAAAGAATTTGAAGCAGAAATCAATCTAATGCGCCGGTATTGCGAGGCTGCCCATCGACTGGGAATGAGAGTTTTCTGGTACTATCCGGCACTGGAGGTCCTTACTCCCAATGCCAAGCAAAGAAACCGATCCATGTACGAGATGCATCCGGATTGGGTGCAAGTGGGATTGGATGGAAGGCCAAATGTCTTTTACGGCCGAAGACAACCGAGCAGAGGTCGCGTGCATTGGGTGGACCCTGATACCGAGAGTGCCTGGATGTCACCGCATTCTCAATATGCCGACACGTTTATTGAGCGCATTAAGAAGATTGCCGCAACCGGTGTTGACGGCATCTGGTTAGACGTGCCGATTTATAATGACATTGCTGTGGCTTGGGCTGATACCGGACCGAATGCTGCAGCAAAGTTTCGAGCCGACACTGGGATGGACATCCCAAAGCAAGCGAATTGGGACGATCCGATCTGGCGCCGGTGGATCGCGTGGCGGCATGGGGAAATCTCAAACTTCGTCTTGCGCGCGCGCGACGCAGCAAGATCGATTGCGAATGATGTTACACTGGTCGTGGAAACCGTGAGCGTTGATTACGCCGCCGCTACCATCCTTGGTCTCGATGGCAGCACCATGAAAACGGATTCTGGGGTAATCCAAGTCTGGGAAGTCGATGCCATCAGCGACAGGACAGGAATGCGCGAGGCCAAACCCGATGACTGGATCAGCCTGATTGGGATGTCGAAGTTCGCCAAGGCAGCGTCGGGAACGAAACCGTCGTGGATATTCACCTATGGAAAGGAGCCGGACGACGGATTGCTCGTCATGGCCGAGGCGCTAGCTACGGGCAATCATCCCTACGAAACCAAAATTCCAATGATGACAACAACCGTCGGTTCCGCCTATCGCAAACGTATGTTTTCTTGGGTCAAGCAACACGAGCAGCGACTGTTCGCAAGCAAATCCGCGGCAAAAGTGGCCGTCTATTACTCACCTGAGAGCCGGGATTATGTGGATAAAGGCATCGGTACTGGACTATTCGCCACGACTAAAGCGAACGATCGATTATGGTGGTCGAAGGAGAAGCGTGACAGCATCTATTCTCTCGTTTATTTAGCCGAGTATCGGGGCATGATCAAATGGTTGGTGCATAACCACGTTCCGTTCGACGTCATCGTCCATCCCGATGCTCTCGAATTGTCGCGTTACCAAACGGTAATTGCTCCCGCGCTAGCTGCGATCTCCGACCAAGATGCGGATTTACTCGACGGGTATGTTGCAAGGGGTGGCACTCTGATAGTCACCGGGCCAAATCCGGCAACGCTAGACGCCTTGGGCAATTCGCGCGGCAACATTGCTTTGAAATGGCTGCTTAGGCCCGAATCTGCGCGGCTGGCGGCGCTGTCCTCGGTGCCATCTATAGCGGGGAACGCAATTCATATTCCCGAACTGCTGGGAAAGACATACCTGAGCTCTGGCACAGCATCAGCGAGCCAAGTGCTCACTGATCGGATCGGACGACACGTGCATTCATCGATCGAGACGAACGCCGATAAGCACGTGCACATGGAGCTGCGAAATCTCAGGAAACGAGTTGCTCCTGCACCTCGTCAATCCCGAGTGTCTTTGGAATGCTGACGCGCCCAGAAAGCGCAATGTGACCGTCGCGATGGACATTCCGGCGGACGTTAAGGTCGCCGATGTTCTCTTGACCTCACCCCAGGTGCAGGGAGCAACCGGATCAATGAGCACGAACCTTTCCGGGCGAGTGCGAAGGAATGAGGAGCCATTAACAACTGCAAAATTGTCATACACCGTGGAAGGAAACCGAATTTCTTTCACAGTGCCGCTGGACACATATCAAATGGTGGTAATTTCTACTGCGCCGCGGTAGTTGCAAAACGCTCAATCTTGCGGTGAATCGGCTCGGCGCGCTTGACAGCTATCTCCTTGATCGAAAAGCACTCGCGCAAATGAAAACCCCGCCCGGGGAGAGGCAGGGTTCTCGAATAAGGACGGCTATGATCGGGGAGCGGGGGGGTAGCCGTCCATGCATTTAGTCGCGCCCGCTCGGAGGAGGTTCCCTGTGCGAACTCCACAGGGCGAGGGCAGTCAGGCCGCTGGATCGCTCAACAGCATCGGGCCGGGCAGAGCGTTTGACCTATGAGCAATCGCGCTTCCACGAGTTGGCGCTCGGCGGCAGCATCGCAGTTGCTTCACGGCTTGACCGAGGATCACCGACATGATGGCCTCATTCTGTCCTCCTCAGTCTCCTTAGCGCCTGTGGGTCCTTCGGTTTCACCCAGTCCCCTGAGCAGCCGGCGGACAACGTTAGCTTAATCGGCGCTCCGCCTCGTAGAGAGATCGCGCCACCCGTGCCTGGGTCGCGTGCATCCCATTAGAGCGAATGTAGACTTCGTGCGTTACGCCATCACTTGTGGTCACACGAAAAGGTCCCTTGAAGCGAGTTGTGGGAGCTTCGGCATCTATGATGCAGTTTACGTCTATAGCCTCGATGGCCAACAGTTTCATTGCCAAGTCCGGATGCCGACGGACGAGCTGCCAGAAATTAAGCTTATCTCGAAAAGCGATAAGCAGATACTCTAGGCCGACCATCGCGACGAATCCGACAAACCACACCATTCCCAACCTCTGATTGCCCGTTCTTGATCGAATTCACACTGGAAATCTCTTCCATTACCTTAATGCAAAAGCTCGATTGTGCGTCATTTGTTAGATTCAATCGTTGAAAATTCGCCGGGTGCCGCGATGGGCAATCTCTTGATTGCATTGGTAAGTGATGGGGGGCACCTGCTCGGCGGCCCTCTATTCCATCGAGCTAAAGGCCCTCTATCCAACTATAGTGAGATGAACAGGTCTTTTCGGGCAATCCGGCTCTCGGACAAGACTTCACGCCTTTGCCTACATTCGAAACTCTGTGCCCGCCTTCGCCAGAGGTAATAAGCAATTTCATGGGCCTCGGCGCATTGCGCCCTTGCGCCGTCGAGGATTTTATCCAGTGTGCTTAACTGGTTGGCCGCAACTTGAATCTTGAAAAAAATTAATCAAGTTTCAAGTTCACGTTCTGCCCTTGCGGCGACTCGGACAGGAAGGCACATCCGCTCGCCTGTTCACGGCTGCTTCGAGCACCATGTCATCGTCCGGATCGCGGACACTCGGTCGCCACAAGAATGTAAGACGCACCGGCTTAGATACATTTACGACGGCATCAAGCAATTTACCTACCTCTTCCGCCGATAGCGCCATCAGGTGTTCAGGCCGTGTCATCACGGCTTGATACTCGATCAAAAGCGGCACTGACACGAGTAGCGCCACAGGCAATAGTCGCCTCGAAGCGCCTCACACTATGATTACGCTGCCACTGCTTTCGAGGTTGGCACAGACTTGATTTGTTTGCCGTATTGTTTTTCTGCTACTGCGAGGTCGTAGCGCTTCTGCAAATTAAGCCAGAGATCTGGGCCATTACCGCACAGCTTGCCGATACGCAGCGCCATGACAGGCGTGACGGGCTGCCTCTCCGCAAGGATATCGTACAACGTCTGACGTGAGACGCCGAGGAGCCTCGCGATCTCCGCTTTCGGCCTGCCAAGCGCTGGCAGTACTTCTTCTCGCAAAAGCTGGCCGGGATGCATGGGCGGTCGCTTTGCGTCGCGGCGCGCAGGATATTCGACCATAGTTTCTCCTCCTCAGTGGTATTGCTCGAAGTCTACGCGATGGGCATCGCCTTCAAAAAACTCGAATGTAACACACCACGGTCCGTTGACGTGAACAGTATAGCGAGGCGGCCTATGACCTTTAAGCGAGTGAAAGTTAAAGCCTGGCACATTCATGTCTTCGGGTCGAACGTGCTTCGTTCAGTGCTTCCAGAACGCTTTATGATCCGGGAACTCATGCGGGCGTCGACTTTGGCGGAACGACTTGTTCTCCATAAATCGGATAATGCCTTGCTCCTAAACGACCTGATCATAAAACAGTGTATGTTATTGCCTTACACATGTCAACTTCTGCCCTACATCATCACGACTGCGCTCTCGATTATTACCGCCAGCGGCAAATGGCGTTCTGCAGTCTTGCGAAGGAGCACATCTGAAGCCTCGGCCGCGGTCGTGGCGGGATACGCGTGCCCGACCCAATTTCCCCCTTGGGACATCCGGTTGAGACGGGCTCCGGGATGGCCTTGAGGATCTCCATGAATTTCTCAATGGCCCGGTTCCGGCACGATCGGCTCGCCGTTCGTAGCGGTGGAGCGGGTCAAGCTCGAGCATGGCCAGATAAGTGATCTCAATTTCATCCGCCCTTGCCCGTGTGGGCCTGCTTGAAGAGCTTGGGGTCGGCGGCGCCGTGTCGTTGAGCCGGAGCGCGCGATGCGTTGCGCCTGGACGCGGCCCAAGCTGCTCGTAGTCTTTACGGATTTCCTATGCCCCGGAGAACAGGAGCAGGCCTCGAAAAGGAAAGCTGCAACCAACGTTTGTAACCATTTTCGCAACCGCCACTTTTGGTGGGCGAGAATTGTTAGCAGTTTACAGGGGCACGTAAGCCGCTGCTTTACGTTCCTGCTACTGTTAGTTCCAGACAACGAAACCCTTCCATTTTAGTTCGAAATGCGATATATGACCATAGTCATGACTAGTCATATGAAATAGCCCATGCTTCGCACCATCAAAGCTTCCGAGTTCAAGGCCAAGTGCTTAGCCTTGATCGATCAGGTCGCCGATAGCGGCAATCCCATCGTGATTACGAAGAACGGAAAGCCGCTCGTGATCCTATTACCAGCGAGGTGGTGCTTTCGAAGCCCACGAGATCATGGGATGATTATTTCGACTGGGCGCGAACGTTGGATCTTCCTGACGACTTCCTGGAAAAGCGTGATCAGCCCAAGGACGACCTGCGCGATAGGCTGCCGACGCCGAGGCGCAAGCGTGGCTGAGTTCCTGCTCGACACGGAGGCGGCGTCGCGGTTGATGCGGGCCGAGCGCTCTGTCGTAGCCCACCTGGTCAATCCGGAGCAAAGGCTGTGTCGATCAGGAACATTCGACATTATGATTGCAGCTCACGCTGACGCGCTCGGCGTGACGCTGGTCACAAATGATGCGGCGATCAAGAACTTGGCAATCGGCGGGTTAAAGATTGTGAGCTGGTAGTTCCAGCGCGGCTCTGCCCGCGGCGGGCGGTCTGTTGCTCATATTCCGACTACACGAACACCTAGTCGCCCCCGTCATTGATCATGACGGGAATTTCTGAATCTCTGTCGCGGCAAGGCAGCGATGGAGGTGATTCGTGGCCGGGAAAGAGATTGCCGTCAAGAAATACGTGGTCAGGCTCGACGCGGAGGAACGCGATCGACTCAACGAGTTGATTCGCAAAGGCAAGCGTTCCGCCCAGCTGCTGACGAAGGCGCGCATCCTGTTGAAGGCGGACATATCGGATGCGGGTGAAGGCTGGAGCGACAGCCGGATCGCCGCGGCGCTGGACACCAGCATCGCCACTGTCGAGCGGACCAGGCGCCAGCTGGTCGAGGAAGGGTTCGAGCCGGTGTTGGCCCGCAAATACAACTCGAACTCCGCCCGGCGGCGGATTTTCGACGGCGCGGCGGAAGCAAAACTGATCGCGCTGACCCTCTCGCCGGCCCCGCAAGGCTTTGCCAGATGGAGCCTGCGTCTGCTCGAGGAGAAGGTTGTCGAACTGCACATTGTCGAGCGCGCCAGCGACAACACGATCGGGCGGACGCTAAAAAAAACATTCTCAAGCCGCATCGCAAGCAGCAATGGGTGATTCCGCCCGACGCCAACGCGGCGTTTGTCGCCACCATGGAAGACGTCCTGGAAGTCTATCAGCGACCGCACGATCCGCAGCGCCCGCTCGTGTGCCTCGACGAAACCTCGAAGCAGCTGATCATCGACACGCGCGCGCCGATCCCCGCCAAACCTGGACAACCAGCGCGTCACGATTACGAATACGAACGCAATGGCGTCGCCAACCTGTTCATGGTGTTCGCGCCGCTGGAAGGCTGGCGGCATGTCAAGGTCACCGACCGCCACACCGCCATCGATTATGCCCACGTGCTCAGGGATTTGTCCGATACGCATTTTCCAGATGCGGCGAAAATCGTGCTGGTGCAGGATAATCTCAACATCCACAAGCCAGCCTCGCTTTATGAGGCCTTTCCCGCGCCCGAGGCCCGCCGGCTCGTCGAGCGCTTCGAATGGCACTACACGCCCAAGCACGGCAGCTGGCTTGACATGGCCGAATCCGAACTCGGCGTTCTCGCGTCCCAATGCCTGGATCGCCGCATCGCCGACAAGCAAATCCTCGCCCACGAAGTCACCGCATGGCAGGACCACCGCAACAAGCACTACGCCAAAGCCGACTGGCAATTCACAACCGCCAACGCCCGCGTCAAGCTGAAGAGACTGTACCCTCAGTTCGAGTGACTCGGGCGACTAGCAGGCTGCTGAAAAACAGAACAAGGTTCCCATTTTGATTTCTGATCCGTTCAACTCAGGATTCGGCTATGTTCACGGTCAAAATGAGTTTTTCAGCAGCTCCCTAGAGCTGTGGCAGCGGTACCCAAACTCCCTGTCCAGGGTGGCGAGTGGAAGGGTTCGTCTCTGAGCAAGCTCAAGGTAGGCAGCGTCGTATAAGCGACGAATTCATCGTCCCGGCCTGCCGGGCCATCGCCGAGAGCTGCATCGCTCAGGTGACGAGGCGGCATGTTGGCAAAGACTCAACATTGATCCGATT
Source organism: uncultured Alphaproteobacteria bacterium (assembly GCA_963771845.1). Taxonomy (GTDB): domain Bacteria; phylum Pseudomonadota; class Alphaproteobacteria; order Rhizobiales; family Xanthobacteraceae; genus VAZQ01. Next base: position 138,024 of record CAVYVC010000019.1, read on the forward strand.
CCAGTGGCGCTCAGGCTATGGCAGCACACACGGGGCGACGGTGAACTCGCACCAGTGCCGCAAGCGTAAGCGGCTACCCATTCGCTCGCTAACTAAAGCGCTGTCGATGGCGCGCTCGCTCACGGCTAGCGCGGACCGACAGGGTTATTTACAGCGGCCACCATTCCTTAGTGTCCCCCATCGCGCTTGCAGCCCGAGGTGATAGTTCATGCCATCGTTAGGAACACCCCTTTCCCGCTCGATGCTGGCGGTGCCGATCTCATCCGTTCCTCTGCTGAGAAGTCTGCGCTGCGATTCGCAATAACCGCAATCGGGGTTACGTCTGGCCCATCGCGCTTGAGGCCACCATATCAAGGCTGCAACCAAGCCCTTTCACGGGCGCAACCGTCGGCGCGCGTAACGCAATCCGTCGGTTTAATCTGGTCAGGCCGAGGCTCAACCTTATGGCTGCTTCTTCAATTGACCTTGGCCCAGGTCTTGTTGTTGGGGGGCGCTGTCGCTTCTGGCGCATTTGAGTCCGCCGACATGGGTGTGGGCGTGGTTTGGCGTCCCTCGGCCGCCACATTCTCTCTTACCCGGTTTTTAGCTGATGCCGCTGGGAGAAGATCTGCATGCACTGGATTCGGGGCAAATTGAGCGGCGGAAAATACTCCGCCGTTGGAGCGCACCGAGATGGTCTGCTGCTGATATCCCTTGTGGGTAAAAGTCACCGAAAGTTCGGCCACGTCAAGTGTGAGTTCGCATGGCGTGCGACAGGTCTGCCCTGAGACTTTAACCTGGGCGCCCGGTGGTGCAGACTCAAACCGTAATGACGTTTTTGCTGGCGATGATTTGAGGAAATCAAGGCTAGGTATCACTCCCGAACACGCGGTCAATGTGAAGCCGCACATCACGACGCCGATTATTCTGCTCATCACGTTACGTACTCCTATTGGGCATGTGCATTGCCAACTCATCGGAAGCGGCAGTCAATCTTCCCCCTCCCGGCCAATAACATAAAGCCTTAACCTGAACTGTGGCGGCTCAGTGATAGAAAAGCGGCCGCTCCTTGAACCTACACCCCTTCAGACGGCGATGGAGTAAAAGGAGTTGTGAATGCGACTGAGGAGGGCTTTTCCTATCGCGGTTCATTTGCCGCCAGAAATTGCGACTTGATCCAGCCCCTGAAACGGTCGCTCTCCACCTGCACCCAATCCCCTTCCCGGTTTGTAACTTTGAATCGCGCGCCTTTGGGGGCGGTCCCAAGAACACGTCCGTTCGCCGAGGGTGCAGATCTGATATTTACGCCAGGACGTTGTAAGAAAACGATGTCCGGCTTCTGCGATGCGGAGACAGTTTGGCGCGGCGCGGTGTTTACGGTGGGTGCGACCGGCGCAACCTCGGGGGTCTCGACCGTGACGGAGGCCGGAGGGTCGGGCCAAGCGACCGCAACAGATGGATCAGGAGGGGATTCTGGCTTCCTTGAAGCCGTCTGAGCCGGAGGCTGGGGTGAGGACTGTGAGGATTGCACGGCTGGAGCGGATTGCTCAGATTGTATGTTCTTTTTCTCGCCTGTTGACGCCCAGATAAACGCAAGAGCGGATATGCCTAATACCGCCAGAATAACAGTGCCGGCAATGAGCTTTCGATGAGGTTCGAAACCCGTCCCGGGCTCTGCGAAATCACTTTTCTCACCGGGCTCTACGAAATCACTTTTCTCACGAGGCTTGAAAAAGCGCTCGTCCCCTATTGCGGGTCCGAGAGCGTGCCGAAGTGACATATCGTCACCATCGAGCGTCCCTGTTGGAGCCACAGGTGGGCCCCAAAACTCGACCGGGTCGTCGAGACTGCTCTTAGCAAAGCTGTCTCCACTGGGCCGTGCCTGGATCAAATCTTCAGTTGCCATGCTATCCCCCCATCGCGATCACTGGCCGCCGTTCACAGCTCAACGAGAATGTCGATGATTAACCTTCAACGATGAGCCAAAAGAATGGCTATAGATCGACAGCCGAGCGGCGTGCTGGCGACTTGTCGTCTTCCATTTTAGTTGGAAATGCGATACATGACCATAGTCATGACTAGTTATATGGGGTAGCCCATGCTTCGCACCATCAAAGCTTCCGAGTTCAAGGCCAAGTGCTTAGCCTTGATCGATCAGGTCGCCGATAGCGGCAATCCCATCGTGATTACGAAGAATGGAAAGCCGCTTGTGGAGCTTGTCCCACACCGGGTGCCAAAGCGGAGCCCTCGCGGCATATGGAAGGGGAAGGTGACCATCAAAGGCGACATCATCTCGCCAATCGATGTCGAGTGGGACGCGCTCAAGTGATCCTGCTCGACACCCATGCTGCGGTCTGGCTGGCGAGCGACGATCCAGCCCTTGGCCAAAGAAGTTGCTCGATAGCGCTTGCGGCACGCTCCCAAAATCAGCTGGCCATCTGTGCAATCAGTTTCTGGGAAATAGCACTTCTCATTGCGAAGCATCGACTAGAAATGCATCGTCGACCGGCCGAACTACGAGCAGAGTTGCTCGATACCGGGGTCATTGAGCTGGCTCTCACGGGAGACATCGCATTACTGGCGGTCGAACTAAAAAATCTTCATGGCGACCCGGCCGATCGTTTTATCGTCGCAACCGCCATTTTGCACGATGCTACGCTCGTGACAGCAGACGCAAGGCTGCTGCGCTGGCGGGGCAAGCTAAAGCGTCAGAACGCGCAGACATAGTTGGTCCGGCAAATTCTCGAGCGCCATGCCACGTGCGACTGCGCTGGCGTTAGGTCATCTAATAATAATATCAGCTTGCCAGCGAGGATCACCCGGGGACGAGCCATCCCGCTGATTAAGGAACGTCACCGGATCTCAGTCGTGCTTTCGTCGGATCTGGCGCAGTCGCACTCCGGGTTGGTCGCCGTTCGTAAACTCAACCCCGGGCCGCCTCAAAAGCATTTCTGATTACGATCAGCGTAGATCGGCCTGCTCACCCTTTCCCGCCTCGAATAGGCGGACAGTGCGGGTCCTTCGTAAAGCCGAAGTTTCCAAAACATGGTCTGGAAAGACCACGCCACCTGCCAATTTTTGGCAACGACACGGCGCATCGGCTGTTCCTCTGGTATAACCGAGCTCCGGCCTAGGGGACGGCCGTTCCAGAAGAAACCTGCCCCAGAGCTCACCCGCTTACGAGTTCGATCATTCCCCGACCCGTAGATGATGCGACGTAATTTCTGGGGGACAATTGAAACGCACCCTACATCCCTGCGCCTAGCGTCATGTCAGGGTATCGATCCCGCTTTCGGCACTTGTGCTCACCCCCATCATTCTCGTCCCCGTCCGGCCTTCACGAGAGAACGCGATCTCGATGCCCAGCGTCCGCAGGAACGTTTGCGCTCGCCGCAGTCGACCGGCGAGCGCCCGCGGATTTTTGGCCCATGCTGGGCCCCTCGAGATATCATCGCGACCACCCTGCGCACACAAACGAAAAAGGTCTGACGCGCTCCCGATCGAACATGGTCCGGTCAAAGGCCGATCTTGCCATCGGTTGTCGCCGAAGGCCCACTGGCATTTCCTTAACGAGGACTGGTCCACGAGCTACGCCACGTTCGGCCGATCCCCCTGCCGACCGTTATACGCTTGACGTATCACCGACTGCGGCATAGATGCCGCGGACATGATCAGGTCGTTTCGCGATCGCGCCACCGAGCGCCTGTGGATGGGTACTTTCGTGAAGCGGTTCAGCGGCATTGAAAAGCAGGCGCTTCGAAAGCTCGATATGCTCCATCATGCCCGCGACCTCAACGACTTGCGCGCACCGCCAGCGAATCAACTCGAAGCACTCGCGGGAACCCGGCGAGGGCAGCACTCAATCCGCATCAACGATCAGTGGCGCATCTGCTTCACATGGGCCGAGGAGGGTCCAACCAATGTCGAAATTGTCGACTACCACCAATAAGGCGGTCGGAACCCCCAATCGCGTGACCACGCATCCCGGGGAGGTGCTGACCGAAGAGTTCCTCAAGCCGCTCGGGATGTCGGTCAACGCGCTGGCGCTAGCCTTGCGCGTCCCGGCCACGCGTATCGCTGCTATCGTCAAGCGGGAGCGGTCAGTAACGGCGGACACGGCGTTACGACTCGCCCGCTTCTTCGGCATGAGCGCCGAATTTTGGATGAACCTGCAGGCGATGTACGATCTCACCAAGACGCGGCTAGAGAACGGCACGGCAATCAAGCGCGACGTACGGCCAAGAGCTGCCTGATCCATGTAATTTAACCACATAGACGAGAGGTGGCAGATCTCTCCATACGAGCCTCGATCGCCTCGAGACCCATTACCGCGGGCGGCAACGCCGATGCTGACGGTGCTGACGGTATTTTCGGGGGTGCCCGAGCCAGGCGGGTCGATTGAAGCCTCAATTCGTTCCTCAACCTTGCGAGCCACGCGAGTACTTAAACACGGAACGAACTTGCATGACCCTTTCGGCTTTTTCGTTTGAGCCGCGCAGGACGGACGAGTGGGATCCGCTACGGCCGCAAGCATTGGGATGGTCTCGTGCGTGCGGATAGCCGCATGGAGATGGGTACCAATGCCCGTCGTGCGCGCAATGAGGCCGGTCCCACTCACGCGAAAGAACGCGCTGTTCGCGGGCCGTGAGCAAGGCGCCCCCGACTGGGCCCGCCATCGCCTCGCTGATCGACACCAAACTGGACAATCTGTGGCCGACATCGCGTTTGCGCACAGAACAGCACGAGCGCGTTTCCAACCTCAAGTCTGGAATTGAGAACCGCAAGTCTCGCAGACCACGGAGCCTTTCGGGCGTTGTTCCGCGAGTCCCTTACGTCGCTCGCTTTCGCAACTTCCTTTGTGAGCGATTACGAAGGCGCACACCACGCCCACCGCCATCCTCCTCAATGAGTTCGATTCCAGCGGCTTTAAGTGACGCTTGAAGTTTCTCGGCGGTATCTTCCCGGCCTCCCAGATCGCCGTCCACCGCGTGCCAACTGTAATCACCGCGCGCGTTAAGCTTAATGATCATGGATAGTAATCAACTGCGACTCTAAACCATTTCGTAACCAGATTTCGATCAGCTCTTTCAGAGTCTCAATATCAAGGAGAGAATATGAGGAAAGCACCCACAAGTCTGAGTATCAATCTGGCCGACTTTTGTCGTTTGAGCGATGGACGAACTAAAAACACTGGTTCGGTTGCTGTGGGCACGCGTGACCTTATCGCAGTCGCCTGTTTTTCATTCGGGATCTCCCTTGCCGTACTCACCCCGGCGTCATTGCAAAATCGTGTCATAACCTTTTTGCTCTTTGGTTTAATACCAGCAGTTGGCCTCTGCGCAAGCATCACATTCCAGGTTGTGCATGGGCATCCTGCTGGGAGATAAGTCGGACAATTGTCGTAAGCTCGATACGGCGGGGCACGCTTTTGGCAAGGTACTCCCTCCCGCGTTGTTATTCCCGTATGAGCAAAGCCATTCTTGACTGGGGATGTCTTGCGATCCGAAGCACCGCGCAGGCTCTAATTATAATCCAAACTGCTCAGAAGGGCCGCCACTAGCATTCCCCTACTTTACATGCGTAACGCCAAGTCGAAGGACCAAGTTGGTCAGGGCCCAAAGCACCTGAGCCGCCTCATTGCCGTCCCAATACCAATTTTGAGCCAAGCAGCACTAGACCGCTCACTTCTGACATCCGGCAAGTTAAACCCAGAGACAACAAGAGCGCGTTCATCGTCGCAGAAGGTCGGAGTCTTAAATGGAGTTGACTTACCGGTCCTCGATTGGAAGTTCCGGCCTCTTGTGGTCATGTGCGTGTTGTTTGTGGCGTTTAGCTTGGGGTGGCTTGCCAAAACTCAGCAGGGCTCGAATCGGCCCAAGTGATAGTTGTGCTTGACTGGCTGGACTGACTGGGTGGACTGCATTGCCGAGTGATTCCTAAATTCGTATATTGGTATGGAGAAGCCCAGGCCCGTCATCTGGATTGGATCGTCACAGCATGACCTTCGGGCGATGCCGTCAGAGGTGCGCCGAAACATTGGGCAGGCACTGTACACGGCTCAGCAGGGGATGACCGACCCCGCCGCCAAACCATTAAAAGGGTTTCTCGGAACGCGGGTGATGGAAATCGTTGAGCGATACAGAGGGGATGCCTATCGCGCCGTTTACACCACTCACTTCTCCACCACGATCTATGTCCTACATGTGTTCCAAAAGAAGTCAAAGCGCGGCATCGCGACGCGAAACTGGACGTTGACCTGATTAGGAATCGCTTCAGAGAAGCCGAGCGAGACTACAAAGGAAGGCAGAACTGATATGCGCAACAAGCGCAAAATTCCAGCACAGAAGAGCAGCGGGAATATCTTTGCTGATCTCGGTCTGCCAAATCCAGAGCAGGAGCTGCTCAAGGCCCAGCTCACTTTACAAATCTATAAGATCATTAAGCAACGTGGTCTGACGCAGGCGCGGGCCGGTGCCATCCTCGGCATCAAGCAGCCCCACGTCTCCGCATTGATGCGTAACCGCGCGGGCAATTTCTCCGTCGGCCGTTTGATCGAGTTTCTCACCGCGCTCGGCGAGGACGTCCAGATCACGGTGAAGCCGACGCGCAAAGGACAAGGGGAGATGTCGCTAGTTATGCGGTAGTGGCTTCAACCTTGACCTTCCTCCAACTCGCTCAGGTCCTCTGGCAGGACAGCGACCCGCAGCGACCTGGTTCACGCTTTGTGTAAGAGAGTTCGCCTGCGCGATGAGGATCCACCGAAAATTCGTGCTGCGGTAGCCATGCCTCGTATGCGGCCGTGTACCATCCGATCCACATCACCTACACCAAGCCACCACGAGCCGTAATTCATGCGCCGATCCGGAGAGCGCCGTTTAAGGATCGCTGGAAACCGGACAACAGCGTAGGAGTTACGGCCCCCGCCCCTGCTCTTTGGATTGCGGCGGGCCACGCAAATGGTCATCATGTGTACTACGCAACCACCCCGCTTTTCTCCAAGTCGACCATACGGACAATTATCGAGCGTCTCGGAGCCTTTACTGCTCGTAAACCATTTCGTGAGGGAGTCAGTCAGGAGCGCGCGAGCTTTGCTAACTTTTGAGGTAGGCGACCAGGGATCTGCCCCATGCATCGGCTCTCATTCTTCGGCGCTCTCGTGCTTTTCCTCCCTGCTACACAAGCACTAGCCGAGTGCAACAGCATTGGCTGCGTCCGTCCAACCAATGCCCTTGAGAAGCTGTTCGATACAGCAAAGCGTACGTTCTCCGTGATGGGGGTCACCGAGCCAATCAGCGCGCTAGGCTTATGTGGCGCGGGCAACTGCGCAACCGAGCCGGCCGCAACACCACTGCCGAAAAACTGTGGGAGCGCCGGTTGCGCGACACCTGAGCTCAAGGCTCGTCCTTCGGACGCGACCGCCAATGATGGCGCAAGCATTGACGCATCGATCCTTGTCACGGACGCATTTGCTGCGGTAGCAGAGCGGCCCATACGCCCTCCGCCGGCTGTACCATGGGCAGAGTGGGCAGAGCGGTGGGGCTTTGGGGGGCTATATAAACCCTCAACTGTGGATTGGAGACATCGTTCCTGAGTTCCTCTTTGTTTGGTACAATTTCGGCACTTGAGTGCACTGTCGCTCCTGAGCACCTTCTCCCTCTCCTATAAATCGACAGCGGTTCGCCTAATCGGCGTCCGATCGGGACCCCAGATCGGCATCCAAAAGGGACCCCTTCGTCCTACGTTTCGAACGATTAGCGCTCGCGCCGTCGGAGCTGGTCGGGGTTGCGGAGACGGCGCGAGCGCGGGTTGTGGTGTGATCGTCGGCAAGTTCGTGGTTGGATATTCGGGGAATCTGGGATGGCCACATGAGTTCGATACAGTCCTTACAGCAGCCGAGCTGCTAAAGAACCATCGGGATATCGTTTTTCTGGTGATCGGAGGCGGACATAGAGTGCCAGAGTTCATGCGCCTCGTTCAGGAGCGAGGTCTTTCGGAGAACTTCCAGTTTTTTCCTTATCAAGACAGGGCTAATGTTACTGCGTCACAACCTGAGACGCATGTTCCTTCTGTATCGGGTTGCACAATAGGGGCATCTTGGCAGCATCCTTGCGATTGCGACGATCAGCTGATGATGGAGCGTAGCGATCGAGTTGGGAACGTGGCGTTGGGGCCGGATTGGCGGCGCCGCGGGGTCGGTAACTATCGGGAATGGCAAGTTTTTTGACTCTCCGGGCGCAGGAGATTTGCCGTCGGCATCCCGAGATCGTCACGGGGGTGCGCCGGACCTTGGAGCGCCGCATCGGCCAATGGCGGGCGCTCGATGGCCCCAGCCGGGACGTGATCTTCCGCCAGGAGCACCCGCCGGGGCGAATGGGTCTGTCCGACTTCACCGACATGGGCGTGCTTGGGATCATGATCGCGGGCGCGCGGTTCGATCATCGGCTCTATCACTTCCGGCTGGCGTTCTCAGGCTTCGAGCATGCGCATGTCGTGCTCGGCGGCGAGAGCTTCGTGGCGCTCGCCGAAGGCCTGCAGAACGCGCTGTGGGCGCTGGGCGGGGTGCCGGAACAACACCGCAGCGACAGCCTGTCGGCGGCATTTTGCAATCTCGACCGTGATGCCCAGGAGGACCTCACCCGGCGCTATGAGGAGCTGTGCGCTCATTACGGTATGATGCCCTCGCGCAACAATCGCGGCATCGCCCACGAGAACGGCTCGATCGAAAGCTCCCATGGGCACCTCAAGAAGGCGCTTGGCGACGAGCTGTTGCTGCGCGGCTCGCGCGAGTTCAAGGATCTCGCCGCCTACCGTCGCTTCATCGACGAGGTGGTCGGGCGGCGCAACGCCAGGAACCGCAAGCGCATCGAGATCGAGCGAACTGCGCTCAAGCCATTGCCCGATCGGCGAACGGCCGACTATGAGGAGGCTCGGGTCCTGGTCACGTCGAGCGGCGGCTTCATCCTGCGGCGCATCTTCTACAGCGTTCCTTCGCGGCTGATCGGTCACCGCCTGAATGTTCACCTCTACGACGACCGGCTCGAATGCTTCCTCGGCTCCACGCACCTGCTGACCTTGCGGCGCGGTCGGCCGCCGCTAGGCAGCGGCAAGCACGGCCACGTCGTCGACTATCGTCACGTCATCCATGCGCTGCGTAAGAAGCCGATGGCGTTGCTCAATCTGGTCTACCGTGACCAACTGTTCCCACGCCGCGCTTATGCCCGCGCCTTCGAGGCGCTTTTGGCCAAGGAGAGCGAGAAGCAAGCCTGCCGCACCATGGTCAGCTTGCTTGCGCTTGCTCATGACCGCGCCTGCGAAGTCGAACTCGGGCACGCGATCGACGTCGATCTAGCCGCCGGTTGCCTGCCTGACCTCGACCGGCTGCGCGAGCGCTTCAAACCCGATCAGGCAGGCATCCCCCACGTTGCCGTCGAGCTTATGCCACTCTCCGCCTACGACGAGTTGGCCGCTGTTCACGCGCCGAAGAGCGGTCCCGTGCTCGATGGAGGCGTGGCATGAAAACGACCAGTCCTGTCGACGCCGCGCGCATCGAGCTGCTGCTCTCAGACCTGCGCCTGCCCGCCATCAAACTGATGTGGGCCAAGCTCGCCGAGCAATCCGACAAGGAAGGCTGGCCGGCGGCTCGCTTCCTTGCCGCGCTCGCCGAGCACGAGATCGCTGATCGCGGCCGCCGCCGGATCGAGCGACATCTTGCTGAAGCACGACTGCCTGTGGGCAAAACGCTCGCCAGTTTCGACTTCGAGGCCGTGCCGATGGTCAGCAAGGCGCAGGTGATGGCACTCACCGCAGGCGATAGCTGGCTCGAAAAGGGGGCCAATCTCTTGTTGTTCGGCCCGCCCGGTGCGGGCAAGAGCCATCTTGCCGCCGCCATCGGGCTCGCCCTCGTCGACAACGGATGGCGAGTGCTGTTCATGCGCACCAGCGATCTCGTCCAGCGCCTGCAGATCGCGCGTCGCGAGCTCGCGCTTGAAAGCACACTCGCCAAGCTCGACAAGTATCACCTGCTGATCCTCGACGACATCGCCTATGTCAGCAAGGATCAAGCCGAAACGAGCGTGCTGTTCGAGCTGATCGGAACCCGCTACGAGCGACGATCAATGCTGATCACCGCAAACCAGCCATTCGGCGCATGGAGCAAGGTGTTCCCGGATCAAGCTATGACGCTGGCTGCCATCGACCGCCTTGTCCACCACTCAACCATCCTCGAGATGAATGTCGAGAGCTATCGACGCCGTGCCGCACTCGATCGAAAACGTGGCCCAGGTCGACCCCCGACCCACGCGACAATCAAGCAAAGGGTTGATTGACGCTGAGCGTCAATCAAAGAGCGGACCGCGAAAAAATTGAAGGAGGTGAAAAAAGGGGGGTACTGACATGCCGCCCACCTCAAAAAACGTGCCAGCGGCCTTCCTACGGGCTCGCTTTCTCGGAGCGATCCGTATTGTGACCGCGAATCGACGATTGGACGGCCTCACGTGGCCGCAGATCGCGCCGCGCAAAAAAGGGCTTGCGAACCGCAAAACCCGAGAAGATCATAATGCCGCTACCGGCCGCCGCTTCACATTCCGAGCGCCGCCGCCGTTCTCATCCAGATTGTCGCGCGACAGATGAGGTCCTGAGGGGGGAATCGTCTCCCTTTCGGAGATCAGGAAGCCGTAAACGGCGATGCAAAGCGTCGCGTGATGGTGGAAGCCCGGCCATCCCCGCCCCTCGTAGTGCCCGAGCCCGATCTCTTGTTTGAGCTCCAGGTAGTCGCGCTCGATCCGCCACCGCATTTTTGCGCGATCGACCAGCGCATGAAATGAAATGTTCTTATCGAGGGTGGCAAGCCAATATTTGGTGGGCTCACGCTCACTCTTGGGCCATTCGATGAGAAGCGTTTCTTCACCTCGTGCCGCGGCACCCCTGATCGGCGCCGTTCGCACTTGAACGCGGGCGAAGCGCGAGCGCAGCTTTTTGTTAGTTCCCTCCCGCCAGGTGATCGTGCACCAAGCTTTTTCTGGCAGCCTGAGTGCCAACTTCTTCACGCTCAAGCGCGGCCCCATCCCGCCATCATCGGTTACTCTACGCACCATAATTGTCGGTATGATGGCTGCCACGTATTCGAGCCCCAGCGCACTGAGGCCCGTGCGAAACCCTGAGTTCGATCCGTAGCTCGCATCTGTGAGCACCACCCCGCGCGGTACCCCCGCCGCTAAGGCTTTCGCAATCTGCTCCAGGGCGATCTGCGGTTTGGTCTTGAACGAGATCTCCTTGGGAATACGCGCTTTCTTGCGGCGCGCAGCGTTTTTAGCCCATTGCTGCGGCAGATAAAGCCGATACGCGATCGGCAGGCTGGCGTGATGATTGGCGATCGACAACGTCACTGCCACCTGACAATTCGCTTGCTTGCCAAGCTGGCCGCAATATTGATGCTGCACGCCGACCGATTTGGAGCCGCACTTTGGAAAAGACGTATCGTCGACAATCCAGGCTTCAATCGGTCCATGCCGCTCGATCACCGGCAAGATCAGCTCGCGCACTTTGGCCAACATTGACGCGTCCGACCACGGCGCATTGGCAACAAAGTGCAGCAATCTTTGATGCTGCACCGAAGTCTCGTGCGGCGCCGTCACCGCCGCGATCGGCTCCACGCTCCTGCGGCCTTCTGAGACCAAAAGGCCGGCACAGTAATCATTCAGCGGCCGCTCCCGGTCGGCGTGGCCGATCACGCTCGTCAGCTGTTCCACAAAACGCGCAAATCGAGATGCACTATCCTCCGTTCTTTCGAGATTCATCGCAGCCCTCCGCCGGCCAGTGAACCTCGACAAATATCTGATTCTCATGCACTATCGACGGAAAATCTTCTGACTCAGTGCGACTAATCTACAATACTCCCGTTCGGTTTCAAACGTGCATTGGATATCGCTACGCCTGGGTTAGAGGATCTCATGTTTCCGAGCAAGTTTTTCGGGATTGCTGCTCCGGAAGGCCGATCATCGCAATCGTGTCCCCGAAAGCAGAAATTGGCCATCTCGTGCGGTGTCACGGGTGTGGGGTTGCCATTGAGCCGGGAAAAGCCCATGCGCTTGCATCTGTCATTACATCGTTGGCATCAGATAGTTCCGATGACTTTCCAAACAGCTTGAGCGCGGCGGGGATTATCCTGCGTGACGCCAGTCTTGGAACTCTTACGCTTGATTTTTTTTTAGCCCCGCCATAGCACAAGCACAGCAACTGGTTCGGTAGCATCAAGTGGTCTATGGAGGTATAGTACGATTTCACGTCGGTGCTCAGCACGAAGCGGTATTATGATTCGAAAATGTATGCGTTGTATGGCGGCGGCGCTTTGCTACCTTCCGGTGGTTGCGATTGCTGCGAGCGACGATCCCAAAGAGCTCGAGCGCATACTCGCAAAGGTCCAAAGCGAGCCACTGATTTTTGTTATTGCCGCGGGTGAGCCAAACGCCTGCGGTCGTGGCTGCACCGAGTGGATCACTGGGGAGGGCAGATTTGATGAGGGTGCCGCCCAGCGGTTCCGGGAGTTCTTGGCCGTCTTGGCGAAGCGCGACCTGCCGATCTTCTTCAACTCGGATGGCGGCTTGGTGAGCGAAGCGGTGCAGATCGGATTGATACTACGCGAGAACCGGATGACTGCCGGCGTCGCTCGCACTGTTCCGGAAGGGTGCCATCTTAGCTTTCCACTCGATGATGCGTGCCGCCGCCTCATGCAGTCAAAGCGCGAGCACAAAGCAAAGCTGTACTTCGGCGGAGCGCGCTGTGGATCGGCATGTGTCTACGCAATGGTTGGCGCCTCGACACGCCATGTGGACCCAGGCGCCACGCTTCGAATACATTCCGGCGTGGGCCACGAAATCGACAAGACCGAGAATTTTTTGCGGCGCTACGTCATCGACATGGGCGTCGACCCGGCCCTTGTTGATGCCGCCGCGAAGATTCCCTCTCGCAGCTTTCGGGGGCTGAGTCGAGGCGAGATGGAACGGTACGGTATCGAGACCCGTGGCATCCACGAGACGCCGTGGTTCGCCTCCCATGGACCGGCAGGAGAAATGCTTTTGTTGAAATCCGTTACCTATCCGACTGGAGATGCCGCCGACGAATATCGAACTAGAACCATTGGCCTCGCCTGTAGCCCCTTTCACCCGAGCATACGATTTATGTACCATCAGGAATTGACCGCGAAGGAAAGTCGCACTCCGCCGATGATCAGGGCCAAGATAGGTGACAGCCTAATCGACCTCACTACTCTAAACCCACAAAAGAACTTGGCTGATAAATCCTTCGATCTTGAGCCTCGGCAACTGCAGAGCGCGATTGAAATCGGGAGCTTCGAAATCACGGAAGTGTTCGATCAATCGGCGATCAAAAAGCCATCACTTGTCGTGAGGTTCTCGACTTTGGGATTCTCGGCTAACATCGTTGCTCTGGAATCAAAATGCATCAAAGAGTAAATCCAAATCAGTGATTGAGCTATCTGATTGACTTGTCTGCGATACACTGCAATCGGGGGACGGAACGCAACGCGCAAGAAAAACCTTGCTTTTTTTGCATAATCTTCAAAACCTTATTGATTTTTTTGGCCCCGCCGTTTTACCGCACACTACAAGCTATCAACGGCTCACTTGAATATTTCATTTTTTAAATCATCGGTGAGGGCCGGCAGGGCGCCGAGCGGCTTCAAGGTGATCCAGTCGAGCGCCGAAACCAGAAGCATGATTGCAAGGTAAGCGTAGAACGGCGGGAAGATCCGCATCGTACGCCGGAATTAGAACCGACCGAGGTTGATGCTGCCCGCCAGGTCGAACTAATCGATTAGCAATCCAGTGATAAGGAAGCCGGAGATCACAAAAAAGATGCGCACGCCGAGCGCGCCGGAGTCGAAGTAGTCCGGAATGCCGGCGTTGTTGCCAAAGTGGCAGATCAGAACGAGAGCGACGGCAATCGTTCGAATGCCGTCGAGTGATGGAATTTGCAAATGCTGCTCAGTCCTGCTTGGTTACTTGGGCCGGACTTGCACCGGCTGGATCGCACTATTGCCCTGGCGCACTTCACTCAATCACCCTCCTCGGCGCGCAACAGCACTAATCGCCAGGCCAAGTGGGTTCCCACGACTTTTTTGCGGTAAGGACGATCGGAAACCGCTGAGATCATGAGAGTGGCTGACGAAGGTTACAAGGATGATCTGGGATGGCCATCGTCTGATCAAATAATCGACTTTGCTGGAAAACGAACCGCGTTAGCAGGATCATTAAATGCCCTTTGTAAGCAGACCGCCACTCGCCGGGCCTGTTTGAGCGCGGATTTTTTTCCAGGGTTATCCTGTGTAGGTGTGGAGCACATCGACATGGTGACCGAGGTATATGAAATAAGTTTGCGACCCGAAGTGGGTGCCTTTGTATCGTCGCAGCTAAATTCGGCCTCTGTCTCGATTTGAGCCGGCCACTGGCAGATTGGCCGATTTGAGGTCCATCCAAACCATTTTCTCATGCGCGCTGTTTTCGCAAGGAAATCGTCCTTGCATGCCTTGCGGCAGAAGCGCAGGCCCCAATGGTGGTGGTAGACGAGACCAAACTTTCCCCCGCAGTTAGCGCAGCGGTTTTGCAACTTGGTCATGAAACTCTCCGCCGATTTGGAAACTTATGGCACCAGGCGTCAGACACGGGCTACCGGTCGTCAGACCCTTGCCCAAGGTCCGCTCTGACTACGTATGCGACTGCCGCCCCTGAGGCCTGCTTGGCGCCGCCAATTTTTTGCTATTTTGGGCCAGCGGATTGTAATCTGCAGCGGTCGGCGTGTTCGCCGTCACCGCATCCGCCAGCTTCGCCTTGTTGGCCTCAACCGCCGCCGCCAATTTCCGATGAAGTTTCGCCAATTGCGCTTTGTCAACTACTGCGGGCATGTCATTTTTTGGACAACCTGCCCTCTCGGGCGTTACGCTTGCGCCGCCGCCTGCGCATCAACCAGACATGGCCGCCTGATGTTCGACAACTCACCGGAAGACGACCGGTTTCGAGCTGGTCATCAACCCAATGACCGCAAAGGCTGCTCGTGCCGATAGGATTGCCAGTAGTTGCCGATGAGGTGACCGAGTTAAAGTCCAGCCGTTTGTTGCAGTGCAATTGACAAACCACCGCGAAGACGGCTTCGGATCAAAACCGGCCGAGGCCAGCCGTGCCCGCCATCGACCCGCGTCCGGAGCACCCTGAAAGCCGACGTAAATTCAAGGCGCACCGCAGGGTCCGAAACAACGGCCGTCGCTGATCGAGCCGCGCCGCACAGCCGATACAACTCGGGGAAAACCAGGGGGGAGGGAATGCCGACAGCGCGATTTCGTCAAGCGACCTGCTGTCGAGAAATCCGACCACCGGCATCGCTGGCTGCTGTGCACGCGCCGCAAGGGGCCATGCTACTGCCGCGCCGCCGGAAAGAACTATTAGGTCGCGCCGTCTCATATTCGGTCCCCGCCAGCGAGTGGCAGGATTGCAGCATATCGAACTAACGATGGTCAGTCAGCGGTAGGCCAGACATCTTGCAACCGATCAATCGGTGACCGAGGCTGTCGGAGTCAGCAGACTAAAGAGCTTTGCTCGGATCAGGTCCGCTCCACCTCCGCCTACAAGGACGGCTGGATACAGCTATCAGGGCCCCCGCGGCCATATGATGAAATGGCGCAATCAGCTTAAGGGCGACTGTCCGAGACGGGATGCCCCGCGACTACACGAGCGTTTGCGACCTGATCTGCCCCGATCTGCCGAAGGTGCTTTAGCGGGGAGCAATGCGCGGGCACGGAACGGATGGCATTACGCGCCAAGTTCAGATGTCGAGGCGCAGCGGAAATTCAGGCATCACAAACGTCATACCCCCCCTTTGCTCTCGACTAGTCCGACCGCCGCCATGGCATCCAGGTTATTCACTGTCCCTCTGCCGGGATCTTCCGCGTCCGCGGCGAATGGTATAATGTACCTGTGAGCTGCCCAAAAACGGAACGCGCCGAGGTTGCCGCTTATCGAACGGGCAGCAGTCAAGTTCTCGGCGAGCATCGCACTATCGCAGACCTTCGTTTTAACGGTCTACCGGCATTCACTTCGAGCGCCTGAGCGAGTGCTGACTTCCCGCTTGTGCGACTGTGGCCTGACCGCGATGGCGAAACGCTGGTACATCATTCACGCCTACTCGAATTTCGAGAACAAGGTCGCCGCTTCCATCCGAGAGCAGGTGAAGCATCGAGGTTTGGAGCACCTCTTCGAAGAGATTATCGTCCCGACTGAGAAGGTCGTGGAAGTACGTCACGGGCAAAAGCACGCCACCGAGCGCAAATTCTTTACCAGGCTATGTGCTGACCAAAGTGGAGCTCACCAACGACGCCTATCACCTCATCAGGAACACGCCAAAGGTAGCGGGTTTTCTAGGGTCGCACAAAAAGCCAATACCAATTTCTGATACGGAAGCCGCGCACGTCCTACGGCAGATTCAAGAGGGCATTGAGCGACCGAAGCCTTTGGTCTCCTTCGAAGTAGGCGATCAGGTCCAAGTGTCCGACGGCCCATTCTCTTCCTTCAACGCTACCGTCGAAGAGATCGATGATACCCGATCACGGTTGAAGGTTGCGGTCTCGATTCGACGTTGCTGGATGCGCAACTAGGAGGTATGCTGCCATGTACGAGATGATCTCATTTAGCTCTTGCGGCTCTCGTAACTCGCTTTCGTCAGAACCCACAGCATCGGAGCGAGCGCAAACTGCGACAATATCAGATTCAGCTCACTGAGAAGAATGTCGAGGGTTTCATCGCCGCCCAGCCGGAGATGGCGGCATTGGCGCAGAAAAGCGCAGGCCTCAGTGTTTTTGAGCCACAACGCCGAGTACAAAGTGGATAGCGAGACGGCTAGCAAGAAATACGAATTCAGGAACTTTGCCGAGTATGAGGGGGTCGCCAATACCATCTCCATGGTGATAACAGCGATCGATCCGCAAACAAAGGAGTATGCCGACCCGCATACTGCGATCAAGAAAGAAATCGAGGATGTGAGGGCAGACAAGACAATTCCGAACAGAGAGAAGAAACAATTGCTTGCGGAGCTCAATGAGGCGCTCAAGTCCGCGCCGTCTGTCGAGTTTCCAAGCGAAATCGTGAAACTATATGCTCGCCAAAGAGCGCAATCGCATCGGTACTGTCGATGACTGTGTGCGTGCCGCCGAGCTAGTTGGCTTTGGTCCGTCGCGCATTGCTGGCATTAGATGCTCTTCAATCTCACGACGAATGAGCATCAGCCACTGCTCGGCATGATCCGCGCGATTTTTGGCCTGCGCGAGGTCGGCCTCGAGGCGGAGAACTTTGTCCTCGTTTTCGCGTTGGATGATATCGATACGCTTCTTTGCGTCGGTCTGCACACTGGTAACGCGAGCGTCAGTCTCCATTTTGACGCATTCGATGCGCTTATCGGCTTCAGCTTTGATTTGGTCGATTCCGCGTGTCGCCTGAGCCAGCTCATTGTGTAAGTGACCAATCTGATTCTCTGCCTCAGCCTTTAGCCGGGCGATGCGCTCGTCCGCCTCCCTAATAGTCCGGTTGAGGCGAGCGTCGGCATTGGACTGCACATCTTGGATGGCGGCTTTGGCTTCCGCCAGCAACTGGTCGAAAAAACTATCGCGTTCACGTTCGAGCTGATTTATCCGATCCTCAGCCTCCCGCAACTGAGCCGAGAGCTGGTGTGCCAGTGCCACCGCGCGGTCGCAATTCTCGTTCGCCAGGTTCGCCGACTGCTGCAAATTCGCAACAAAGGCAGGATCAGCCGGATCGGAATGCAGGCTCCCAAACTCCTGTCCCGAAGCGATGGACTGCTCGCTCATCGATGCCGACTTTCCAAGTACGAACCTCCAGAGCTCGAAAAGCAAAACTCGGGGGAATTAAGTCACTGTGATTGCCCCAGCGTCAGCCCAGTTCAGCTTCGGACGCGGAGCGCACCTCCAGCTGCTCCGGGGCATTGCGGGGACCTGTGTCATTCGCGTGGGCCGTCGCACCAGTGCCGCCGCTTCGCTTCCGAAATTCGCGATACTCTTGCTCCAGTGCATCGAGCGCCGCCAGCCACAAGATGATCCGGTTGGGCTGTGCCTGCTGGTTCTCTGCCATGATTTGCCTCCAGCTATCCCGACTGCTGGATGGACAACCTGAGGCGTTGTAGTTAACGGTTCGTTAAGGCAGCAGGCCGCAGTAGGCCATCGGGGAGAGCGGTGTCGCCAATGGTCTCGAAAGCGGCGCAAAAGACACTGCGCGCAATGAGGTAGCCCTCAGTGGCTCAATCACCTCATCAGCTCGCGCGAGGAGCGTGGGAGGCACATCGAGCCCGAGGGCCTTCGCAGTCTTCATGTTGATGTTCTGGCGTGCTCGTGCCCTGCCGGCGCAGCCGCCCTCCGGGTGCGGAATGGCTGCAGAGGGTCAAGCAAATCTCTAGCAGAAAAGGGAGCCCACCGATGCGATGCTGCGGGACCTCCCCTATGCAGCAGCAATCGCAGAACTCACTGCACGGGCTTCCCTGGCCAACAGAGGCAAATGATTTGAAGGCGATGCTCGAGGACATGCGCAAGCAGCGGGACCGCTGGCAGGCTCAGGCGGAACGGCTCGCCACGCTCCCGATAACGGATCAGCGGGAGGAAGCCCCGCCCGCGCCGCCACAGTTGTGGTGGTAATGGCTGCGCTCAGCAGGGTGATGTGCCGTCGCAACTTGCGACAAAACCAAAGGGCGGCCCGCAAAGAGCGCGTTTGTAACGGCCGCTTTTTGCTGGCACGACCTCGCTCAGTGCTGGCGCGAGCTGCCGAAGCAAACCCTTGGACCGGCCGGAAGACCCGCCCGCCACCGCCTAACGCACCGGATCATCTGCGAGCGTATCAGGCACATTGGAGCAGACCGCGGTTCGTTCATCCTGTGGATAGGTCGAATAACGAGAACAGTGCGAACTCTTCTCTTGCTCGCTGCAAACATTGACGGATATTGTCGCTACAAGCTTGCAGCGATGGCTTGGCCATCACGACGGTTCGGCGGACCGCGCGCGAGGTGCGCCGATGAGCAGGGGTTCCCGAGTAGGATGCGGCCGGGACATAAGCCCCCGGTGCAGAGATCCGAAATCGCCCGCTAATGTGGAACTGCTGCAGGCTTTGAAGGACCGCTCGGGGTGACCCGGCGGTCCTTCGACATTCGGCGTGGCTCCAATCAGAACAGGGCGAGCGCTTTTCGGCGGTCAATCATCTTGTGAGCGTCAATAGAGAGGAAAGCTAAGCCCGCCGGACACGCTGACCGTAGCTAAGAAAAAATGCGCGGCGACGCGCAGGGAACATTAGGTCATATATTTGCGTTACTTTCATGAACAGAACCGGGACCACTGTTATGAGACGCTGCAATCACTGCAACGGTCAACTTGGCTTAATCGTGCATCGGAAACGGAAGCTTCGGTTCTGCTCGAAGTCGTGCAAGAAGGCATACGAACATAAGTTGCAGGAGGAGCACCGCGCTAAGCTTCGACACCTCGCATTCCTTGCTCCCGGGGCGCAGACGAATTCTTGGGCTGAGCCCTCCAAATAACCCATGCAACTGAGTGCGGCGCAATCACGCCGGTGCTGGACTAGACTGGAGATCGCCCCACATAGAAGGCGAAGAGAATTACATCAGACCGCTCAGGTGGGGCTTGGTGTTTTCGCGCGCTTTGACGAACTCGACTAGGTTGGCCTCGCTGCCCGGGAACTCGGGCTCCGACAATCGTCCGCGAAATAGCTCGTACCCGAGCCACACCCGGTACGTGTTGAGCGCATCGCTCTCACAGTAGTCGGCAATCTCGCGGATGTGCCCATCCGACGGCGAGGACCTGCGGCGCAATCCGCTCGCGGTGAGGGGGATTCGCTTTAACGAGCATCTCGACAGACGGCGCGCTCGTATTCGCGCACGCGTGCAAGCTCGGGCTGGAAGGCATCGTGTCGAAGCGACGGGAGTCGATTTATAGTTCTGGCCGCTCGCCGGATTGGATCAAATCGAAAAATCCGAATGCGCCGGCTGTGAGGCGAGAGTTCGAAGAGGATTGGTCAGGGAGAGGTGGGTATGGCAAAAAAGTCAAAACGAGGCCGCAGTCAGGACCGCGCGAGGGTGGCGGGCGGACAGGATTATGAGGTGCGCTACAAGGCGAGAAAGACCGGCAAAAGCCAATCTCGCATAGCACTTGGTTAGAGCTGGTCTCGGAAATCTGAACGGGGCGATAAGTGGAGTTTCTGCCTGACAGCGGGCACGCTGTGCCCAGCGAATCAGGAGAGACCATGAACAGACGACCGCGCCGGAACCACACACCGACCTTCAAGGCGAAGGTGGCACTTGCGGCTCTGAAGGGCGATCGAACCCTAGCTCAGCTTGCGGAGCAGTTCGACGTCCACCCCAATCAAATCACATCATGGAAGGCGCAGCTCGAGGAAGGGGCAGCCGACGTTTTCGGTCCCGGCGGTGGTAACGGAGCCGGGCAACCGGCTGTCGACGTGAAGTCGCTGCATGCCAAGATCGGAGAGCTGACGCTGGAGAACGATTTTTTAGAGGGGGCGCTCACCAAGGCGGGTTTGCTGAGCGCAAGGCGATGATCGACCGCGAACACGATCTTCCGATCACGAAGCAGGCGGAGGTTCTGCGTATCAGCCGTGGCAGCGTCTACTATTTGCCGCGGCCGGTTCCGGAAACCGACCTTGCGATCATGCGGCGTCTCGACCGACTGCACCTGGAGTTCCCTTTCGCCGGCTCGCGGATGTTGCGAGGCCTGCTGGCGGCCGAGGGGTGCAAGATCGGCCGTCGTCACGTGAAGACGCTGATGCGGCGGATGGGGATAGAGGCGCTCTATCGCCGTCCCCGCACCACGAATCCGGAGCCGGGCCACAAAATCTACCCGTATCTGCTGCGTGGGATGGAGATTGTCCGGCCGAACCAGGTGTGGGCGATGGACATCACGTACATCCCGATGGCACGCGGCTTTGTCTATCTGGCCGTTGTGCTCGACTGGTTCAGCCGTCGCGTGCTGTCGTGGGGCGTATCGATCACCATGGAGGCGGCGTTCTGCGTCGAGACGCTGGAGGATGCTTTGGCTCGTCACGGCAAGCCGGGCATCTTCAATACCGACCAGGGTTCGCAGTTCACTGGCTCGGCCTTCACCGGTATGCTGGCCAGCAACGGCATTGCGATCAGCATGGACGGTAAAGGCGCTTGGCGGGACAACGTGTTCGTCGAGCGCCTGTGGCGCAGCATCAAATACGAGGAGGTGTATCTGCGGGCCTACGAAAGTGTATTCGAGGCTCGCATATCGATCGGCCGCTACTTGGACTTTTATAATGGCCGGCGTCCACACTCGAGCCTTGACGGCAGCACGCCCGATCAAGCCTACTTCACCCCGCTGCCACTCCGCTTGGCGGCCTAACCCCGGCAGAGGCTCCACTTATCGACGCGGAAAATCTGTTCAGACAACCGGGACCAGCTGTGTTGGCGGCCCGAGCGCCACTCTCCAAGTGCGATCCTCCGCTACGGAGCGGAACGCGGTGGAAACAGAACTAAGCTCAAAGCAATCCGGCGGGCGGGGCTCGCGCGCCCTGCGGCCATCTAGTCGTGGGGACGCACGGCGGCGAAGAGGGCAGCCATGGTGAAGCCGACTGCAATGCCGATGGCGCCAGTGGCGGCGCATAGGGCGAGACATATCATCCCGCAATTCTGGGGGACAGGCATTAACGTGGTGTGAATGGCAAGCCATACCGCGGGTTGGCTGCGACACATTCAAAACTTGAACCGGCACGCGGGCGGGACTTAATGCACGTACCCGCGCCGTCACGTAGCCAAATAAACCCGGAGGGGCGTTGGGGGCCTCCTCACACCCGTGTCTCGTGAAGGCTATTCGCCGCACCGTGCGATGGCATCCCGAAAAAATAAAGGTGTGGTGCTCAAAGCCACGGGCCGCGAAGTAGTGCTACCACGCGGCTGAGGAGGCCAGGAGCGGCAACGTTCTCCTCCTGCCCCGCTAAGCCCCGCTTCAAATGTCGCGCCGCCTGCATTGGCGTGGGCAGGCCGTCAGTCTCACGACCATCTTTGATGAACACTACTCGACGCTCCGTGACATGGCATGCAGAGCAAACAAACGTGTGGTGCTCAACACCACGAACAGCGACCGTGTCGTCCGGGACTACGTTTGTTAGGATCAACTCCCCGCCGCATGCGGTACAACGCCGCTTCACTTGCACTTCGCTTACCTACTTGCTGAGCGCTTCGCCTGTTATTGCTGTGTAAAATTGGCCGAATTGTGCCGGGGCGCGCAGGCTACCCGCCTATCCGCTGTACTCCTATCAGCTTACGGAGTACTTCGCTGCTTCGCCGTTCGCTTCGCCTGTAATCGCTCACGCTTGATCGCCAGCGCCTCGCGTAGCGGCGCATCGGCCTTCCACTCCGCTTGTAAGATCGCCTTCGGCAGCAGCATCGCCCGCCTAATGCCCCGCGAGGTGCGTACATCCACTATCTTGTATTGATCCGGCGAGAGCAGCCGCTGCCGTTTGGCGAACGTGGGCGTACCTTCCCAAAAATAGATGTCGCCCATCGTGTGGGCATGGTCCTGAAGCGCCTTTTGGCTTGCGAACTCCCTTCGCGGCATTGCTTGTTAGCGACCCCAATCCTGTTGAGCTTCCCGCCTCACCGCAGGCGAGACCGGTCTCGACAAATACCAAAACCGTTCGTGTTATAGCTGGATCGGTATTGGCAGCCTATCCCATGCGGTGGTGGCGCCGGTGGCAGTCAACTGGGGAGGATTCCCTGAAGCGCCAGCAGGAGACCTTCGAGCCGGTGAATGATGCGGCGTATGAGTCTCTCACGGCTGCCGCGACCTCCTCGTCTACTGCATCTTTGGAACCTGCTAAGAGCCGCCGATGACTCGGCGAGGAAATTCGAGCCCCGTGAGGAGATATGTCTCAGCGGAATAGAAGTTGGGGTGGATCGCGATGAACACTGCGTCCGGATTGCCCTTTGCAAGTTGAATATCCGCAGGCGTGACTTCGATCATATGCGGCCCAAGCGGATAGCTGCCGGGCTTTGTAGGTAAGCCCAGATCGCCCCAACGAATTTTGATGTCTATCATTTCCGGCTGATCTGGACGTTAAGAACGGATCGCCATTCCAAGGTAACCGTCCTTAGGCTCAGAAGCAAATGCGTAACTGCCCGCCCGCAGCGTCCGGGGCTCGCGTTGTTACGACCGCCCGCATTCCATAGTAGCACTTGGAGTAAATATCCCCCGGCAAAGCCGGGGGCTTTAGGTTGTGAGCCGCTCAAAGCGGCTGACGGGGCCGCTGACGCGGCCCCGGATCGTGTGGGCCACCTGAAGGTGGCTATCAGCGCCACAGATTCATCTGCTCCAGACGTTTGTCCTCCTCTTCCTGCTTCTTGATGTACTCGCGTATCACCTCTGTGTCCCGTCCTACTGTGGATACGAAGTATCCCCTCGCTCAGAAGTGCTGGCCCACAAAATTCCGCTTCTTCTCTCCGTATACACGAGCCAAGTGTATCGCACTCTTTCCTTTGATAAATCCGATCACCTGCGAAACTGCGTGCTTCGGTGGTATCGAGATCAACATGTGCACGTGATCCAGCAGAAGATGGCCTTCCTCAATCCTGCTTTCCTTCTGCTCAGCTAATTTGCCGGGTAGATGAGGATGTTACCACCCTCACCCCCCACGGACCCGGACGTGCAGGATTACCGCTTCCGGTTCTTCATGAGAGAGCCTGGCTAAAGGTGGCGTACTGATGGACGATGCGAGGTCGCGGGAGGGGATGGCGGGCGAGGAAGGCAGAGAACCGCTCCCATGAGAGAGGCTCCGAGCGCGTCCGCCGTTCCAGCCACTTCCTCCACACCCTTTTGATCTGATGAGCGTAGGTTGCGAGTTGCCGGCTGTTCCCCGTGATACCGTAGTAGGCATAGTGACCTACCAGCTTCTCAGACAGCCGCTTGTGCTGATCGAGGATCGGCAGGTGGCGGTTGAACCGACACCACTCCTTTACCCCGAGCAGCGCGCGAGCGAGCCGGCTTTTGGCCGTCCGTTGCCGTACCACGTTCTGCCCCTTCAGTGATTTCGCCCAGGTGTGGGTGAAGCCAAGAAAGTCGAACGGCGGTTCGGCGCAGTCCGGATGCGTGCCACCTTTGCGCTCGGGGCGGAAGTCGACGAACCGGGTCTTGTCGGGATGCAGCGTGAGCCCATACCGTGCAAGCCGTTTCCCCAACACTTCCAGAACCCGTTTGGCGTCACGGTGGTTCTTGAACGTCATCACGAAGTCATCGGCAAAGCGCACCAACGTACACTCTCCCAGCATGCGGGGTCGCACCTCTGCCTCGAACCATTCGTCCAGCACATGGTGCAGGAAGATGTTCGAGAGCATTGGTGAGATGACACCGCCTTGCGGGGTACCTTCAGTCGCAAGGCGCAGGAGTCCATCTTCCAGGACCCCTGCTTTCAGCCACTTGTCGATCATCCGTCGGATCACGCCATCTGTTACTCGCTGGTCGAGGAACGCCCGAAGTTGGGAGTGTGGAATACTGTCAAAATACTTGCGTATATCGACATCCAGCACCCAGTGCTGTCCTTGCCACGTGATGGCGCCGTGCAGTTTGCGTAGCGCCTCATGGGCTGAGCGTCGTGGTCGGAAGCCATACGAGCAAGGCATGAAGTCCTGCTCGTAGATGGTCGCCAGAACCATGACAATCGCCCGCTGCGCCACCTTGTCTTCAAAGGTCGGAATGCCGAGCGGCCGCTTTGAGCCGTCTGCCTTCGGGATGTAGGTTCTGCGCACTGGCGGTGCTTTGTAGCTACCGGACTTGATGCGATTGAGCAGGTCCAAGAGATTGGCCTGCAGATTCGCTTCATATTCCTTCGCCGTAATACCGTCGATGCCAGTCGCTCCATCCTTGCGGGTCAGCCGGTAGGCCTTCAGCATCCATTCCAGATCGATAACGTGGTGCAGCGAGAACAGCACCTTCTTCGGCTTCGCTCTCGCCAGTTCGGCTATCCATTGTCGTTTCGTGTACAGGTTCGTGAGGTTCATGTCCCCTCCCGTGTTTCCCGGCAATGGTTCTCTCTCACGACGCCCCCCTTCCCTCCATCGGGTCCCAGTGAGCCCAGTTCCCCGCTCTCGTCGGTACTATGAAGGCGCTACGACTTCCCACCCGCGTATCAACGGTCACTTATTGGTTCGCTTCCGCCGCCCACGTGATCCTCCTTGTTCGTGTCCCGCCGTAGCGCTCCTGAAGGAGCGGAGGTCTCCTCCAGGCCGGGGCCTCTTGTTGCCGGCTGCCCTGCTCCGGTTCTCTCACGTGGACGCGAATGGGATCTCTCAGGTCTTCAGACGATCCATCCCGTGCCTCTGCTCCGTTCCAGGACCCCGGTCGAACCAACGTGCCCTCGCCAGTGACGGCCACGTCGATGCTGCCCCCGCATTCCGGACTACGAAGGCTTCAGCGAAAATGATTTCGGGGCTAACCCGCAGCTTCAGCACCTGCTACCATACGCTTCACGCGTGACGTTGCCGCACACGTGCAAGGCTCGCTTCCGGCTGGCGGGCTGCGCCTTTGCCGGGAGGGAGTCGAACCCTCTGGACCGCTACGAAAGGTTTCAGCTCGTTTTCACGATCGTCCTCCTCTCCTGCTCTCCTGACGCTACCGGAATACATCTCCCAGATGCCGGCGCAGTTCGAGATACAAGGTCTTTCTGCGGCACTTCGGAATAAAGACGACGTGGTATTTGCACTCCCACTTGCTGTGACTTAAGCTTTCATAGTCATCCATCGATGGAACTCCTCTTCGTGTGCTTGGCTGCTCACGATTCGGAGTTTCGTCGATGGCCCGACGGTGTCGACCGCCGGATATGTCAAACTTTTGCTGCCTCCCCGGCAGAGCCGGGGGAACTCCTATTGGGGTTTAGGTCTGCTTTACCCCAGTCATCCGACGTTAGCGGCGCGCATCGGCGCTTCGGGTTCGTGCCATGTGTGGACGGCTCCGAGTTGGCAAGGACTTTCTTCACGTCGCAAACTTGGTCGGTGCGGCCATGTGTTCGGCCTTTTGGTGCGGTTCGCATGACCGCTGGCCATAATGCCCTCCGCGGATCAGGTCCCGGTCAAAAGCCCGCATTCGAGATGCACTGGCACGAGTGGGTTGTCCTGATCGCCGGATCGACCGGCTCTGCATTACGTGCTGTTCGTCCTCCCAACCTTCACATCACACCGGATGTCCGGCGTGATCTCGTCAGGCCGCTAACGCGACCGGGTTCCGGTACCGCTCGCCCCTGGCCATCATGGCCCACGCCATTCGGGCGAGTTTATTGGCAAGCCCGATCGCCGCAACCTTGGCTGGTCGCCGCGCCAGCCCTCAAGAAGCAGATTTTGGAACTCGATCGAATGATCATGGCCTGGCACCGGTCGAATGAAACCAGCAGGCGGCTTCACTACATTCCTGGTGTCGGTCCAAGGTGTTGAGGAACTGCTCCGTGTCGTTGCCGACGGAAACGACAAACGGTGCCCTTCCAGAGCCCTGCTACATGTGTGACCTTCAACCTTCGCCGTCATGTTCTGCTGTGGTTTGCCTTCGTCTTATCCACCGTACTACTTCAGCCGTAACGATCCCAATCGACCAAAGGAGCACGACTGGAGCT
The DNA here is from genome assembly GCA_963771845.1 of uncultured Alphaproteobacteria bacterium. Taxonomy (GTDB): domain Bacteria; phylum Pseudomonadota; class Alphaproteobacteria; order Rhizobiales; family Xanthobacteraceae; genus VAZQ01. Next base: position 164,705 of record CAVYVC010000019.1, read on the forward strand.
AACATCACAGTCCACAAAGTAAGGGTGTCTAAGTTACCGGCAACCAGAATATTCACAACTGTCTTCCAGGTCGAATGCACAACAAGAAAGATTGACAATCCGATTAGCCAGAGAACAGAGACTACGGCACCAATCTTTTGCCACCTGGTCATAGTGCTTTCCTAATAAGCAGCAACCACAACAACCAGCACCAATACAATAACCACTCCGGCGATAAATAATTCGATAGCAAGACGCTCCCTTTTCTGGCGGCTATTCCAGACAAATAAGCCTGTTACCAACAACGCAATGGTGAGACCACCGATAATTACGCCAAGTGCTATTTGAGCGATAAGAAGCATAACATTCACGCCGCTGGCGATGTTTCTAATTCCCTTATCCGGACATCGATTGCGAACTTGGCCTTATCAATCTTCTCTTGGGTCCGCAGGCCGTGGATTACGTTAGAGAGTGCTATTCCGACCTTGCTCCGTGCTTCATTAAGATCCCCTCCGCTCGATAGATTTAAGATTGCAGAATGATTGGCTTTGTTAAGCGTCGCCAATACCCCTTAATTTAGGTGTTGCTGTCAACAGAAAGTCAACCACCGCCTTCGAGCAGCTTTCGCAGCTTCCAACTCGTCATTGATGTTGACCATGCGACCCCGCCGTGCATTCACTTTAGCACCAGCAAGGCGCAACAGCAACGAGCCATACTTGAATTTTTCACAAAATTTGCTCAGCACCTTTGCTGCCAGCCAGCCGAGTGAGTTTTGGCCCCCAGGGTACCCCTCCGATCGATTCAATCGGTGGTCAGATCAACCGCGATCTGCATCAGAACAAACAGATAGTTGATAATCGATCAGGAAACGGTGACGTCGTATGGAAGTCTTTATCGGACAAATAATGATCTGATAGAATAAGCGAGCCCTGCAAACAAGGGCCACTCGGTTGCAGGGCTCTAACCCCAGCGCCAAAGGAGGGACCAAATGGCTGAGGCTACCCAAAGCATACAACCGACATCCAGGATAATCCACCTTGGCCGCAAGGATGTGGCCAAAGCTGAGGTCTTACTAGCAAGGCATCTGGGTAGAAAGGAAATCAAAGCCCAATGGACGAGGATGGGCAGACAGATTACCGCGGTGGATGCTGTAGCATTAGCTAGCGCTACTATAGCCTACCTGATCCAACACCGAACCAGACTAGGACAGAAGCTCAACTGATCTTATCCAGTGGAGAGGACCAATCTAATGGTTAGGCACTCCACAATATTCCAATTATGTGGAGAGTTGCCATCTCCAATCCGAGCAAAGCTTAAGGAAACCGCACCGATGTTAGATATCGCCACGCCGGATAATGTTAAAAGTCCCGCTACCGATGCTCATAGAGCAAAGGATTTTCTTGATCCAACAAAGATCAAAACCTTCTTGGAAGTAGCTAAGGACGGCCGGAATGGAGTAAGGCATCATCTCCTGTTCCTGATGATGTATCGGCATGGGCTCCGATGCTCTGAGGCAATCGATGTTAGAAAGGAGGATGTTAGCTTTGATCGAGCCACCCTGTGGGACAGCTGGTCCCGGTTGTCTGAACAGATTTTCCGCGTCGATAAGTGGAGCCTCTGCCGGGGTTAGGCCGCCAAGCGGAGTGGCAGCGGGGTGAAGTAGGCTTGATCGGGCGTGCTGCCGTCAAGGCTCGAGTGTGGACGCCGGCCATTATAAAAGTCCAAGTAGCGGCCGATCGAAGTGCGGGCCTCGGATACACTTTCGTAGGCCCGCAGATACACCTCCTCATATTTGACGCTGCGCCACAGGCGCTCGACGAACACATTGTCCCGCCAAGCGCCTTTACCGTCCATGCTGATCGCAATGCCGTTGCCGGCGAGCACGCCGGTGACGGCCGAGCCAGTGAACTGCGAACCCTGGTCGGTATTGAAGATGCCCGGCTTGCCGTGACGAGCCAAAGCATCCTCCAGCGTCTCGACGCAGAACGCCGCCTCCATGGTGATCGATACGCCCCACGACAGCACGCGACGGCTGAACCAGTCGAGCACAACGGCCAGATAGACAAAGCCGCGTGCCATCGGGATGTACGTGATGTCCATCGCCCACACCTGGTTCGGCCGGACAATCTCCATCCCACGCAGCAGATACGGGTAGATTTTGTGGCCCGGCTCCGGCTTCGTGGTGCGGGGACGGCGATAGAGCGCCTCTATCCCCATCCGCCGCATCAGCGTCTTCACGTGACGACGGCCGATCTTGCACCCCTCGGCCGCCAGCAGGCCTCGCAACATCCGCGAGCCGGCGAAAGGGAACTCCAGGTGCAGTCGGTCGAGACGCCGCATGATCGCAAGGTCGGTTTCCGGAACCGGCCGCGGCAAATAGTAGACGCTGCCACGGCTGATACGCAGAACCTCCGCCTGCTTCGTGATCGGAAGATCGTGTTCGCGGTCGATCATCGCCTTGCGCTCAGCAAACCCGCCTTGGTGAGCGCCCCCTCTAAAAAATCGTTCTCCAGCGTCAGCTCTCCGATCTTGGCATGCAGCGACTTCACGTCGACAGCCGGTTGCCCGGCTCCGTTACCACCGCCGGGACCGAAAACGTCGGCTGCCCCTTCCTCGAGCTGCGCCTTCCATGATGTGATTTGATTGGGGTGGACGTCGAACTGCTCCGCAAGCTGAGCTAGGGTTCGATCGCCCTTCAGAGCCGCAAGTGCCACCTTCGCCTTGAAGGTCGGTGTGTGGTTCCGGCGCGGTCGTCTGTTCATGGTCTCTCCTGATTCGCTGGGCACAGCGTGCCCGCTGTCAGGCAGAAACTCCACTTATCGCCCCGTTCAGATTTCCGAGACCAGCTCTGGGTTCGACGGCTCAAGGGATCAAACAGTGGGATGCATCCTATTGAAAGAGATGAGCTCAGAGCCATCCGCAGATACCTTGCTACCAGGGATGACGGGCTTCCATGCTTGTTTGTGTCTGAACGTCAGGGACGACTGAGTAGATTTGCCGTCAACTACCTAGTCGATAGGACCGCTAAGGCCGCTGGGTTTGACAATGTCCATCCACATTGTTTGAGACATTCTTGTGGGTACGCTTTAAGTGAGAAAGGCAGAGACCTAAGTGTCCGTTTCAAAACTTCTTGAGTTTACTAAATTATTTGGGTTCAAAGGAGGTGGTCTGATTCGCGGAGGGACCGCCAATGTGGACGCATGAGAACCGACCGAGATACAATCGTGATCACCTGAGATACCCGAGCGACCTGACAGAAGACGAATGGGCGTATGTGGAACCGTTGATCCCGCCGGCGAAGCCCGGCGGTGGCAAGCGACGTACCGACATGCGCGCCGTCATGAACGGGGTGATGTATATCCTGAGCACCGGTTGCCAATGGCGCTACCTTCCGAAGGATTTTCCGCCGTACAGCACGGTCCACCACTACTTCGTCTGGTGGCAATGCGATGGTGTGCTGGATCGCATTCATCACGCGCTCTACGTCGAATGCCGCGAGAAGGCGGAACGGGAAGCGAGCCCCACCGCTGCCATCATCGATAGCCAAAGCGTGAAAAGCGCCGAAAAAGGGGGGCCTGCATCGATCCGCATGGCTATGATGCGGGCAAAAAGATCAAGGGCAAGAAGCGCCACGTTCTCGTAGATACGCTGGGCTTGCTGCTTCATGCCATCGTTCATTCCGCCAGCATTCAGGATCGTGATGGCGGCATCTCACTACTGGCCACGATGAAAGGTTTGTTTCCATTCCTCGAGAAGCTGTTTGCCGACAGCGCCTATCAAGGGCTTCTTTTTGCAAACGCGCTCGCCGAAATCCTGCCTCGTCTCGAAACCGAAATCGTCCGACGATCCGATCAAGCGAAAGGGTTTGTGCAGCTACCCAAGCGTTGGATTGTCGAACGCACCATTGCGTGGCTCAACCGTTGCCGCCGCCTCGCCAAGGACTGGGAAAATCTCAACCGCAACGCCCTTGCGTTCTTGAAACTCGCGTCCATTCGCCTCATGTTGCGAAAGCTTTGTAATCCTTGAGGAAGTCTTGAATCGGACTCTAAGAACAATTCAAGAATGGCTAGGCCACAGGTCGATAGAGATGACCGTGAGGTACACTCGGATTTCGCAGAGGAGATTTAACGGATTGTGGCGCTGATCGAGCTTGCTAGCCGATTATATTTGGATTAGGCTCTTGCTTGTCATGGGTCCCCTCATTCCCATGATGAGGTAGTCTCCTTCTGGGGCCCGTCGAACCTGACTAGCGGGCCCTATTTTCTTTTCATATCCAGACTTTAAGAGCAACGTCGGCCTTGAGTTGCCTTAGCCCCAAGGACGACGCCACTTACCCTTGACCAACTCTCGAAGTCAAAGGCAGAAGCGATCTTAAACAGTCGTTGGCAATGTGCAAGGGATCGAAGCTCGGACGACGATGCAGCGCCGCCCCTGAGATAGATCGAGGGGCCCCAAGGCCGACGCGCAACCCTTGACCCACGCAGGGGGCCAAAGGGCAGCGCGAGCTTAGACCTTCGGCTGGCCTATTGGGAAGGGGGTCAAATATCCTATAAGGTCGAAATAACGCATCACGGCTCATTTGTAGGGCTCCCCTCACAATCGGAGCGGCTAAATCCGTCGAGCTAATCTCGGAAGAGGGGGTTTAGTTTCTGGTGGCGAAGCTATCAGTTTCATTTCGTTTAATTTCATTTCATGGCGCTTGATCCTTTGATCAAGGAGGAAAGCGAAATCCCCCTCACTTACTTGTGCGTGACCGCAAGCTTAGGATGAGTAAACGGTAGAACCTCTATCGCTGCCCTCATTCTTACTGACAGCGGCAAATCCACATTCATATACACAGCTTTTAGAAAATCCATTATTTCTCTTTAGAGAGAGTGGAGGGTGTGGAGGGTATGGATGTGGTGATGCGAGCCGAGGAAACCGGCGCCGCCGGTAATCAGGATCTGTTTTTCGAAATGCATCGCGTAATCCTTTGACTCGATGACGGGCCTTCACCAAATACCACGCCCTTGCCGGTGGCCATGTCTTGAGCAAGTTCAAAGAAGAACGAATAGCCATTGACCCAAAAGTTCGTCACTGCCTGACTAACAGCGAACCGCGACGCGCACAGCGAAAGCCGCAAAAATTATCGTCCACAAAAGCTTTTGGTAAGTCTGGAACTCGCTCATGAGCCCAGGCACTCGTCTTGAACAAAGAGCGCAATTGCCTGGGAAGGAAATCTCGCCCATTGCTTGACGCGGCGGAAGCACTTCTCTTCGGCCGACGCCGACGCCGTGGCGGAGGAGCGCCAACGCGGAATCGCCGTGGAAGGTGTTGAGGCCGAGGATGACCATGCCGCCCGCCTTTGAGCATCTTCTGTCTCGATGCACGATCTCATCGGAAAGTCATCGACTTTCCCGGATCATGCGACAGGACTGGGAAGAGAAAAGGTCATGCACCTCGTCAAACCGCGCCCTCTTTAGCGAGTTGCGCTCTTAGATTCTGGTCAGAGAGCAGCTGCTCAAAATAAGCAATGGTCTTGATCAAGCCTTCCTTAAGCGCAATCTGCGGTTTCCAGGCGAGCAACTCTTGTGCGCGCGAAATGTCCGGCTGGCGTTGCTTGGGATCATTCTCTGGAAGCGAGCGCCTAACGATTTTTGAGCGCGAGCCGACCAAATCAATTACCATCCGGGCGAGCTCGATGATTTTGAATTCACTGGGGTTGCCGACATTTATCGGACCGGTAATCTCGGCTGAGGTAGCCATTAGCCGAACGAGGCCATCTATCAAATCATCAACATAGCAGAACGAGCGTGTCTGCAACCCCTCGCCGTAGACAGTGATCTCACGACCGAGCAGTGCCTGGACGATGAAATTCGAGACCACTCGTCCATCGTTCGGGTGCATGCGCGGGCCATAAGTATTAAAGATCCGCGCGACCTTGATCTGCAACCGATGCTGCCGCCAATAATCGAAGAACAGCGTTTCCGCACAGCGCTTGCCTTCGTCATAGCAAGAGCGCGGGCCAATCGGGTTGACGTGTCCCCAATAGTCTTCGGTCTGCGGGTGCACGCTCGGATCGCCGTAAACTTCCGAGGTCGAGGCCTGGAGGATTTTTGCTCGCAGGCGCTTGGTCAATCCCAACATGTTGATCGCGCCGTGTACGCTTGTTTTGGTCGTTTGCACGGGATCATGCTGATAATGAATCGGCGAGGCAGGGCACGCGAGGTTGTAAAGTTCGTCGACCTCCACATAAAGCGGGAAAGTCACGTCGTGTCGCATCAATTCAAAGTGCTTGTGATCGAGCAGGTGCTCGACATTGCGACGCGTCCCCGTGAAGAAATTGTCGACGCAGACCACTGCGGCACCGTCCCCCAGCAAACGTTCGCAAAGGTGGGAACCAAGAAAGCCGGCACCCCCGGTAATCAGTATGCGTTGCTCAAGATGCATCTTGTCACTCCTACGCTTCCATGAAGCTTAAGCTTAATCCCGGGCTTACGATCCTTGCTCACCCTGCTTTGTTTGCGCGAAGTCTCGGCTCCTCCAGCATGTGTGGTTAAAAAACGCGCCTTGATCAACCCCGTGCTTCGTGTGCGCGATTCGCATTTATCTCCCTGTCAACGCTCGTCAGCGGCATATGCACATGATATCTCGCTACGGTGCGGCGCACTCCTCCTCTTTTTCTGATGACCGCCGACAGCAGGGGCATCCTGACCAGTTGGAATTCTCGGGACATCGATTAGCTTCTGGAAATGGAGTCAGGGGTCGGTTTCTCACCGCTGGAATTCGCAGACCATCGTGCACGTGGTTTACGAGCGTCCATAGACATCGTCGAAGCGCACAATATCATCTTCGCCGAGATAGCTTCCGACCTGAACCTCGATCAATTGGAGTGGGATTCTTCCTGGATTGGCGAGCCGATGAACGCTTCCGATCGGGATGTACATGGATTCGTTCTCGTGCACGTTGCGCACTTCGTTGTTCACCGTGACCTCCGCGGTGCCTTGCACCACGACCCAGTGCTCCGACCGATGGAAGTGTTTTTGCAGTGAAAGCTTGCTGCCCGCCTTCACAACGATGCGTTTGACGCGGTAGCGTGTCGCTAAATCCATATCCTGGTAATAACCCCATGGTCGATAGATGCGACGGTGCTCGGTCGCCGCGCGATGGTTCTGTGCCTTGAGCTGCTCAACAAGCCCCTTCACTTCCTCGGCTTTCGCACGCGTGGTGACGAGGACCGCATCCGCTGTGGAGACGACGATGACATCCTCAACGCCGAGCACCGTAGTGAGTATTGGGTCTTCGGATCGGACAAGACTGTTGCGGGTGTCCGATAGGACCACCGGACCATCGGTGGCATTGCCCGCCGCATCGTGTTCGAGAACGTCCCAAACGGTGCTCCAGCTGCCGATGTCCGACCAGCCGATATCGGCTGGGACCACTGCTGCACGCTCGGTCCGCTCCATCACCGCATAATCAATAGATTTCTTCGGGGCACGCGCGAAAGGCTCAGGCGCAAGCCGCAAGAATTCGAGGTCGCGCGTCAAGGTTGCGACCGATGCTTTCGCGGTCTCGGCTATGAGCGGTTCCAGTCGTTCAATCTCCCCCCACATCGTTGCAGCCGAGAAAAGGAAATTGCCGCTGTTCCAGAGATAATGGTCTGCAACGTATTTCGCAGCCGTCTCGGCATCGGGTTTTTCGACAAATGCTTCGACCTCATGCACAAAAGCGCCATTGAGTGGTGCTCCGACACGAATATAGCCGTAATTCGTCGCAGCATAGGTTGGATGGATGCCGAACGTGACGATCCGGCCAAGCGCCGCTGCCTGGGCGGCGCACTGACAGGCGTCGCGAAAGTCGGCAAGCTTACGAATGACATGGTCCGCCGCAAGCACCAACACCAGCGCTTCCGGATCGCGTTCGGATGCAAGCACAGTGGCGACCGCCACTGCCGGACCCGAATCTCGGCGCGACGGCTCAAGCACGATATCCGCACTGATGCCGCACTCGCGCAACTGCTCAGCCACGACAAAGCGGAATTCCGCATTGGTGATGACAATCGGGCGGGCGAATAGTTTCGGATCGGAGATGCGCGCCACCACCTGCTGGAAGGTCGAGCCCTGACCGATCAGCGGAACAAACTGTTTCGGCATGCTCTCGCGCGAGACTGGCCACAGTCGCGTTCCAGCTCCGCCACACATGATGACCGGAATGATTGTGCTCGGCATGATGAACCTCTTGGGTTACCTACAGTCACCGGTGATCCGCTGGATGGCCGCGACGTTGGACGGCATCGTCGAAGGGAATGGCGCGGTGTTCGAGGCAAAATTCATGCTGTCCTGATCGAAAGAGGCAGCAGCCGAGAAGCACATGCCCGAACTCCAGCACAAGGGTTACCACACCCGGCTCCAACAAGGGCGCACCGGGCGTGGATGGTCAGGAGTTCGCTGCCCGCAAGCACATCCGCTCGGGTCTGCTCTTGACTTCGCAGGCTTCCTTTTTCGTTACGTCTTGGTGTACACAAATGAGATTGCGGCGGCAACTTCCGCAAACGCAATTGTGAAACTTACCGGCTTACGAACAGGACATTCATGGCAAAACGCGTGGCTTTGGTTACCGGCGCCACTGGGCAAGATGGCGCATACCTTGCCGAATTCTTGCTCAACAAAGGATACGTCGTCGACTTGGTTTAAAGCGTCGATCGTCATCTTTCAATACCGGCCGCGTCGACCATCTTTATCAGGACCCACACGACACCGGGCTGCGCTTCATTCTCCATTACGGCGACATGACTGATGCGACAAACCTCATACGCATCGTGCAAGACACGCAACCTGAAGAGATTTACAATCTTGCTGCCCAGAGCCATGTGCAGGTCTCGTTTGAAAACACCGGAATATACTGCAAATGCTGATGGCCTTGGGACCTTACGGCTGCTTGAGGCTATTCGAATTCTCGGGATGGAAAAACGCGTAAGATTTTACCAGGCCTCGACATCAGAGTTGTACGGGACCGTTCAGGAAATTCCCCAGCGCGAGACCACGCCCTTCTATCCGCGCTCACCGTATGCGGCAGCAAAATTATATGCCTACTGGATCACCGTAAATTACCGAGAGGCCTATGGTATTCATGCTTCAAACGGAATTCTGTTCAATCATGAAAGTCCGATCCGAGGAGAAACTTTCGTGACCCGAAAGATTACCCGTGCGGTGGCGGCAATCAAGTTAGGTCGTCAGGAGACACTTTTTTTCGGTAATTTGGATGCCAAGCGTGATTGGGGGCATGCGCGCGACTATGTTGAGGGCATGTGGCGAATTCTACAGCACCCTGAGCCGGATGATTACGTCCTCGCAACTGGTGAGATGCATTCGGTGCGCGAATTCTATGACAAATACCCGGTGAACTTCCTCGCCGTGTCCACTTTATTGCAGTGCCAAAGTCCGTGTTGGCGAGTCACGCGGAGCAGTTTCACCTCCACATGCTCCTCGAACCGGGCGTGAACCTCTGCGGCTCCCACAAGATGGTCTGTGGCCGCGTCCCAATGATCAGTTCCGTTGAACAATGCAGCTTCCCCCTAATGTGCGCAGGTTGGAGCACAGCTTTTCAGCATTCTCCCGAGTGGTCGCACCGACGCGCACACGGTACCAGGAGGCGCTGCTTTTCCCAAGGTTTGTGCGAATGACAATTGGCTGGTGAGCTCCCAGTACGGACGTGTACTTTTTCTGCATCTGATAATACGCAGCAAGTGCGTTGGTCTCCGACCCGCCCCCGATAAGTTGCACTCCCCACGGGATCTCGGGCTCGGTGGCGGTCTCGATGCGACCTATGGTAGTGGAGGAATGCTTCGCGATCTGAGCACGCGGCATACCTTCGAGCAACGTCATCTTCGATGGATTGAGCTTGGTTACCCTCCATTCGTCCGCCGAGTGCCCCGTCACGATGCGGACATAGGCCTCGGTCTCCTGCGGCAAGCTACGGCGCCGTTCGAGCCAGTCCTGGACCCGTTTGGGTCCAGCGTTATACGCGGCAGCAGCAAGACCGAGATTGCCAAACTGCCTCCTCAGGTCGTGCAATAGTTCCGCCGATTTCGTAATTGCCTGGATCGGATCGAATGGATTTTCAAGACCACGCCATGCAGCCGTTTTCGGCATAAATTGCGCCACGCCCTGCGCACCGGCGCGGCTCACGGCTCGCGGATCAAACCGGCTTTCCTGCCAGATCAGGCGAGTCAAAAACGCGAGGGGCAAATCATTTTTATGTGCCGCGGCCACGATCATCCGGCACATTTGCTCGACGGAAGCGGCAGGGCCGAAGGGATCGGTTTCAGCGGTGTCGGGGTTGCTGTTGTCCGCTTGAGGCTCGGAAGTCGGCGCGCGCACTTCTTCTCTCACGCTCTCGGTGCAATCCACTAGCCTGCTGGCCCAAAACTTTTCTGCATGTGCATCGGTGAGCACGAGGCCGAGGACAAATGCTGAGGTTGCGAGGCAGCGCATGTCCATTTTCGTAGCTGGGATAAGGTGCCCCTCGTACAACGTCGAAAGTCGTCAGCGGGTGCCGTCGCGATGTGGTCGGAATTAGCGTGCGGTGATTCTTCGGCTAACATTAACTGATCGGGCTGCGAGGTCAATCCGGCTGATCAATGGGTTTTGTAGCCAGCGTTTGCCGACCATCATTTGCGCATGTTCAGCGGCTTGGCGGCCTCGATGAGCAGCAACATTGACCCCGTCTTAAGGCTGAAAGGCCCGGCGTGAGTTTCTCAGGCTACAGAAGCAAACCTTTTCATCGTAGCACCAGGAAAATTTAGGCACAAAACCTATGCAGACAAAGTGCCCGGTCCTATTCTGTTTGGGATACAAAAATATCTTGCGACACCGTGCCGTTTCACCCCCAGTTCCGAACGATCAGTAATTTGTGAGGAACGACGGGGCGAACAAGTAGCTCAAGCGCCCAGTGACGGCATAGATATTGGCGCTAGAATTCGAAAACTGAAACGGCCTACCAGTGGTATCCAGCCCGTTATGATCGAATGCGACGTTGTAGTAGTCGAACGCGAGCCCGATGACAATGTTTTTCCACGGTACGTGCTCTAAGCCTGCACCAATCGTCCAACCACTGCTTGTTTCAGTGAAATCCGCGAACGCGCCGGTCGCAAGGTTCGCTGCATGTTTATTCACTCTCACACCGGCCCAGCCGCCCTTGAAATAGAGCATCGTGCGGTCCCAGGTATAGCCTACGCGTGGGGCGATGGTGCCGACCTTGTCGATGTCGATGGACCTCACGCTCAGAGAGTTCAGAGCGTCGAAATGCGTTTGATTGAGGTGAGTCGCCGAAAAGGTCCCCTCAAGACCAAACACCCAGCTGTTCCACTGATATTGGCAACCGAGTTGAAGGCCGCCAATGTATGAACTCGGATCGAAACCGAAGTCTTCACTGAAACCCGATGCGACGGTCGTGTAACTGACGTTCGACCAGGCGCTGCCTGCATGACCGCCCACGTAGCAGCCAGTCCACCAGCTATACACGGCGGGAGACACAACACCGTAAATGATCGGTGACACCGGCAGGTCGGCCGCCACTGCATAGCCGGCCACCTGCAGTGCGACGACAATGCTTGCGAGCAAAGTTTTTTTCATTGGCAGATCATACATGGAAAGCTGCTTGATGACTGTTGCGGGCCGGCCACACCTGAGGCGAATTCAGCATTTTTCCTAAGCCTGCTGGATCACAGGGATCCGGTAGCCACGGCGGATTAAATCCCGCCCGCGTTTAATATTCGATAACGCGGCAAGAGCTTATGGGCATATTGGGTGCCACTTCCTCGCGAGGGTTGGCGTGCGTCCCTGCAACGGGAGAACGCTTATGCATCAGCCAAATGATCATCATTTCATGAGAGGGCGCAGCGGCCATCGCTCGGCGCACTATTCAGCGCGGCTGTGATCGGCGCTTCGCTGGGTACTCAGGCACTCCGCTGGCGACCTACCTATCGCAGAGCGATGCTAGCACCTGTTGACACGAACACACTAAGCCCGCCGTTATCGTTTGAGTTTACGACGCGATCGTGGCCAGTCGCAATTGTCACCTTAAAGAATCGAACAGTTAGCCCGTCCGTCCGCCGGCACGCGGTCAGAAATGCTAGCCAATGATCAATATCTTAAAACCCAGCGCTAGGGCCGAACTTGAAGTTGAGACCGGCTTTCACGACGTTCATCTTGGTCGTAATGCCAACGTGATTGGCTACTAAGCCACAGGTCGCCAACGCGCAGCCCAACGCTGCCGGACTGACCTCATTAAAGTGGTAGTAGTCATATTCTATGAAGGCGGTGAGCCAATTCAAAAACGCGTATTCACCGCCAATGCCCATGGTCCAACCGTCTGGCGTCCCGTCGCCGGTCGCGAAAGAAACCCCGCCAGCCTGAAAAGCGTAGCTGCCTACCATCCAGGCGGCGCCGACCTTCGCGTAGGCGAGAATGCGGTCCCAAGCATAGCCGACCCTTCCGGCGACTGACCCCACCGCCTTGATCTGGGTCAGATCCGTCACTGCAAAACCCGCCGGAAAGAACAGACTGACATTGTTGCTATTGGCTTTGGTGGAATCATAGTCGGCCGCCACACCAACCACCCAGCTACCCAATTGATAGTTGCAGCCAGCCTGCAGGCCTCCGAGCGCACCGCTCGCGGTGTTGCTGCCGAGCCCCCCTAAAACTGCGTCGTTCCAGTTGTTGTTTGTCCAGATACCACCGACATTGGCGCCGATGTAGCAACCGGTCCAAGTATAGAGCGGAACGAGCACCGGGGGCGGAGCGTAAACCGGCACCGGTCCCAGATCGGCTGCGTTGGCGGCGCCGCCAAGCAGCGCCGCCGCAAAAGCGAGTAAAAGTTTTTTCATCCGCCCCTCTACGGTGGGCGCCCACGGGGCCCCCCGCGCAATATTACTTCCAAAGTCCAATGAAATCTGTTGCGCATGAGGCACACTATCGCAAAATACTCTCATGGCTATGGGCAGTTTTGTGCGCCGAATAGGCTCGGCATCGGAAAAAGCGCGCTGTGGCGTGGATATGGAGAGCTCTCGTCCGACCGTTATGCTTCGTGCCAGCATAACGGTCGGACGAGAGCCCGATGAGCGGCTTTTTAAGATTGAGGTTAATAAAATCAGCGAGCTTCTGCTCTGCCCTTCGGCTCAACGAGCTTGATGAAGTACTCCATGAGGTGGTGGTAGATGCCATCATCTTCGCCTCGCAGCAAAGGCGGATCGCCAAACAGGGCTTGAACGAATGATGGTACTTCAAGTGTAGAAATTGTAACGGGCATGGCTGCCCTTCCTTTCTCGTCGTGGCTGCGGACATCCCGACAGCGGCGTCGCAACACCGCCGGAGGGCATCCGGCTGCCAACCATTCGGCAGTCGGCGCCAACCTACCGACGCCAAAGGTCAATTGACGGAGCCGGTGCGACGCGCCGAGGCGGGTGATGAGATCATCCTGACACGGCATGCTCAGCCGGCAGTACGCCTCGTGCCGGTGAAACCCGCGCGGCTCGACCCGCCGGCGCGCCGGCAACTGCTTGAAGCCGTCCGAGCGGCTGCTTAGGCAAACCCGGGCGCTAGTGCCGCGAGAAGCCAGGACTTTCTCTATGACAAGAGTGGTCTACCCAAATGATTGCTGTGGACATTTCGGCGCTTTTGGCGATCGTCTTCGGGGAGCCGAAAGCCGACGACTGCATCAGGGTTCTCGCCAATGAGCCTGATGTGCTGGTGTCGGACGGCACTGCGGCGGAAGCTGCAGGCCGGCGCAACGTCGGCGAAGAGATGGCGCGTCTGCTTGAAGGACTCGGGTTGGACATCGTGACGGTAACGTCGGCGACAGCGCGGCGCATAGCGCAAGCCTATGCGCAATGGGGCAACGGCGTACACCCGGCAGGCTTGAACTTCGGTGACTGCTTCGCCTATGCGATCCCCAAGGAGCATTCCTGTCCGCTGCTCTTTCTGGGAGATGATTTTTCAAAGTCCGACGTCGAAAGCATTCTTTAGGACACCGGCTACCCTGTCTGCTCCGATCGTACTGTTCCATACCGCGGTGTACGCACATCACATTGAACGTGCACATTCTCGAACGACGCTCTCCGCATCGAAAACAATTCCCTCTGGCTGATTCTTGTTCTTCAGATGTAGCGCCATGGCCGTGACAGCTGGACGTCCTCCCCAACTTTCCGTGGCAGCCCCTTAGTCGCTCAATCAATAATCCTGAGGGTAACTCGTTACGGGCTGCAGAGGCCGGCCGTGGTAGAGCAGAATTAGAACAATCATCTAACGCGCAATAAGTCGCTCTCCGCGAGCGTCCCGAAAATACGCTCCCCGCTCATCCCGGAGAGAGCCTCGTGACGGTGTTGCAGATCGCTGTACGGTCAATTTTGCGGTTCTGCTTGTGGTGCCCTGACCATTGGTCAAGTTGGTGAACGTTACTGGCGCTTGGTAAGCTCGCGGAGTGAGTTTCAATGCATGCGGGTTCACTGACAACGTGACTGTGGTGCCATCCACACCGACGTTCCCACCGCGCGGATCTGCTGTGAGCCAAAATGGCGGCGCGATCGCAAATTTGATCGTGCCCGTTGATGCGCTGAGGCGATATTGAACAGATGAAGGGGAGAATGGTCCGCCTTGGGCCCCAGAAATGTCGATCGGAGAAGATGGTGTCACCGCTAAGGATGGCCTTGACGCGGGTTGAGCCGCAGCCGTCCAGGTGAGGGCGCCGCTAAGCACGGCAAGGCACAAAATCGCCCAAACAAAGCCCATATGGTTCTTGTTAGGTCGGCGCCATGCTGACGCTCCACTACACGCTTGCCCAGATGATTCCACCACGTTCAATGTTTGCCCCTTCGACTTAACACCAGCCTGCAAGGTTCCGAATGGCTCAGTTTTGTAGTACCCCATCCGCATTGCATTCAAACTCGCCGCGGCCGGGGGATGCCGTCATCCTTGTGGATGCCGAGCGGGGGGCACACTAGAGATTGGGGCACCTTTTGGCAAGAAATCTACACACGCACGTTGACCCGTTACGGGTCGCGCAATTCTCGATTGTTTCGTCTTTGCGAATGCAGCCACCGGGAACGAAATAGAGACCCTTCGCGGGTTCATTGGTCCGCAGTGCGACAAAAAGTTTTTGTTCACCGTCGCCTATGATAAGATCGAAACAAGCGGCGCTAAACGGATGATGTGCGCGAATTCATCATCCCGCGCGGGGCTCGTCATGGCCGATTTTCTCGCCGATTGACCCAAACATCGCACAGGCTGTCGCTGAAGCTGTAAGCTGCGGAAATCTGCCCGGTTGAACCGCCGAGGCCGCGCCGCTACCGCTTTTGTCTATCGCTCGCGCACCGTATTGCTCAGAAAGTCGGCGTACGCTTTCGCAAGCCCCTCGCGCAAGGGAACCTTGGCTTTCCAGCCCATGGCTGCAAGTCGCGAAACATCAAGAAGCTTTCGCGGCGTACCGTCTGGTCTGGACGTATCGTATTCGATGTTGCCCCGAAATCCGACGACTTCCGCAACGGCTTGAGCGAATTCTGCAATGGTCACATCCTCGCCAAAACCGATATTGAGAAATTGCGAACCTGAATAATTTTTGAGCACAAATAGGCAGGCGTCGGCAAAATCGTCGACGTAAAGAAACTCACGCCGAGGTCTCCCCGTGCCCCATACGGCCGTGGTCGATGCGTTGCTTATCTTGGCCTCGTGAAAACGTCGGATCAGGGCGGCAACAACGTGGCTGTGCTGGGGATGATAGTTGTCGCCCGGACCATAAAGATTGGTCGGCATCACCGATATGAAATCGCAGCCGTATTGCTTGCGGTAGGCCTCGCAGAGCTTAATGCCGGCGATCTTTGCAACGGCATACCACTCGTTGGTCGGCTCGAGCTCACCGGTCAGCAACAGATCCTCGCTCATCGGCTGCTTGGCGAACTTCGGGTAGATACAACTTGATCCAAGGAACAACAGTTTTTGCACGCCGACCAGGTGGCTCAGCTGGATGCAATTGAGCGCCATGGCAAGATTTTCCGCGAGAAAGTTCGCAGGGTATTTGTCATTGGCGAAAATGCCGCCGACGCGACCGGCCGCCATGATCACGACGTCGGGGCGGATGCTCGAGAAGTAACGCTCGGTCTGGTCTTGCCGCGTAAGATCAAGCTCGCTGCGTTGTGCAACGACCACGTTATAGGCATCTTGTCGCAGACGACGCACAATTGCGGAACCTGCCATCCCGTTATGGCCGGCCACAAAGATGCGCTTGCCCGCAAGGTCGAAACGGGCGGCCGAGAACTGCGCGTTAGTCTGCGGCGGCGAGAGCACCTGATCTTTCCTCTGCAAGGCTTTTGAGATCGCTCGCGACCATTTCGGCCACCAGCTGTTCGAAGGAAACCTTGTGCTGCCATCCAAGTGTTGATCGCGCCTTCGATGCATCCCCGATCAGAAGGTCGACCTCGGTGGGGCGAAAATAGCGCGGATCGACCCGAACCAGAATGCGGCCCGAGCCGGCGTCAACCCCCTTCTCGTCAACGCCCACTCCCTCCCAATTGATCCTTATCCCGATCTGCGCGAATGCCTTTTCGACGAACTCACGCACGGAGTGGGCTTCGCCTGTCGCAAGGACGTAATCATCGGGTTCCGGGTGCTGCAGGATCCGCCACATCCCCTCGACATAGTCGCGCGCATGCCCCCAGTCGCGCCTGGCATCGAGATTCCCGAGAAAGAGCGTCTGCTGGCGACCGAGCTTGATCGCCGCTACGCCGCGGCTGATTTTTCGGGTGACAAAAGTCTCGCCCCGGGTCGGTCCCTCATGGTTGAACAGAATTCCGTTTGATGCATGCAGACCATAGGCCTCGCGGTAGTTCACTGTGATCCAATAAGCGTAGAGCTTGGCGGCCGCATAGGGTGAGCGCGGATAGAATGGCGTGGTCTCGCGCTGCGGGATTTCCTGCACGGTCCCGTACAATTCTGATGTCGAGGCCTGATAAAATCTGACGCGTTTTTCCATCCCCAATATGCGAATGGCTTCGAGCAGGCGTAAGGCACCGAGGCCGTCCGCATTTGCGGTGTATTCCGGCGTTTCAAACGAGACATGCACATGGCTTTGCGCCGCGAGGTTATAAATCTCGTCAGGTTGCGTATCCTGGACGATGCGGATGAGATTTGTTGCATCCGTCATGTCGCCGTAATGCAGCACGAAGCGTAGCCCCGCATCATGCGGGTCTTGATAGAGATGATCCACCCGGCCGGTGTTGAAGGACGACGAGCGGCGTTTGATGCCGTGGACGACATATCCCTTCTTGAGCAAGAATTCCGCAAGGTAGGCGCCATCTTGACCGGTGGCGCCGGTAATCAATGCCACGCGTTTGGTCATATATTCTGTTCCCAACTGTACGCTGCACCAAGGAATGGCGATCGCGCGTCCGCACGGCGGACCGGGCGTCTTTGCTTCACGGTTTCGGGGATGTCAATCGCGCCGCGACTAAAGAGCCGCACTGGTTAGGGGGAACAACATCCAGGCACCGGCCTCACCACTTCAGGGATGTAAATTCGGCAGGTATAAAGTCGCGAATTGCCACCGCCGGAACGAAATATTTAGCAATGTCTTTGTCGCCTTCCGCGGTGTGAGAAATGAATGCTCAACTCATTATGCCAAGCAGGCATTTGTGCTTGGGATCGAAAACACCGGAGCCTGAACTTCCGGTCGTGGCAACATCACCGATCAGAGTAGCAAACCTGTCTTGAAACTTATCCGGCAGGATCTGCGGCGAGACGATGTGGGACCGCGTGGCACCCGCGTGGTCCACAACGATTACCGCATCGCCTGGCTTAGGTGACGCTGCACATAGCTGCATTTGCGGGAGCTTGAGACGCAATTTTTCCTCATCGATCGACAAAAGAGTCAAATCCACATCTTCGAATGACCCTTGTTTCAAAACTGCCGCGGGCAACGCCACGCCTGCGATCTGCACGCCCATCTTGGCTTCTGCGGCAGTGAGATGAGCAGCCGTGATAATCAGCCCCGACTTCAGGTATATCCCAGAACCGTCTAGCGCCCCGTCTCGAATAAGCCTCACCGAGGCAATCCAAGGATCACTACCTTGTTTGCGATCCGCAGCTTCGGAAACGGGCGGCCCTAAGAGCATCACAACTAGGCCAAGGGCAAACGGGAAGCGCATGTGACACTGACTGAGCGTCATGCCGAAGCCATCGCACACATGTCTCTGTATTCATTAAAGAAAATTGGCTTCGTTTTGCCAAATGATTGGGGATTACAACTCATAGCTGTAGTAATGCGATGCTCTATCTAAACACGAGCTGGTCGGTCTCGACGTACCGAAGCCCGAGGTGCTTGGCAGACGGACGCATCGTCCGAACATCCTGAATTGAAACTACTGGCTTTTCTGCCTTTTGCCGACGTTCGCCCCTACCGTCTACCATCTACCATCCGAGACTGCGGAAGGCGAGCGAGCGCCCTTGCGCTCAGGCTAGTCGCCCGAGTCACTCGAACTGAGGGTACAGTCTCTTCAGCTTGACGCGGGCGTTGGCGGTTGTGAATTGCCAGTCGGCTTTGGCGTAGTGCTTGTTGCGGTGGTCCTGCCACGCGGTGACTTCGTGGGCGAGGATTTGCTTGTCGGCGATGCGGCGATCCAGGCATTGGGACGCGAGAACGCCGAGTTCGGATTCGGCCATGTCGAGCCAGCTGCCGTGCTTGGGCGTGTAGTGCCATTCGAAGCGCTCGACGAGCCGGCGGGCCTCGGGCGCGGGAAAGGCCTCATAAAGCGAGGCTGGCTTGTGGATGTTGAGATTATCCTGCACCAGCACGATTTTCGCCACATCTGGAAAATGCGTATCGGACAAATCCCTGAGCACGTGGGCATAATCGATGGCGGTGTGGCGGCAGGGGAATCGGGTGAAGAAATCATGTGGCTATTAGGCTTGCAAGGAAGTCATCGTCCCAAGCGGCAACTTTGCGTTTGAGGCGCAGGCTGTCTTTGCCAGGAGCCTTTCGAATGAGGTTGTGGGCCATATGTTTGAGGGTGGTGAAGTTAGCGGGTGCGTGATGGGTACGGATTCGGCATTCGTCATCGCGGAACAGCATGTCCATCACCCAGTGAAGACTATTTTCGACTGACCAGTGACCGCGCACGACGGGACCCAACTGGTGCGCCAGCCATACCAAGGACGTGATGTAGAAGCGCGTCTCTTGCTCGATCTTGTCGGTCTCCGGGCTCGGCCCGGGAATTTCGCGCTTACTCTCGACCATGATGATACCCTTCAATCCCGGCCAATCGTGGCGTTCCTGCAACCAGGCCACATCATGGAACACGGTGTAGGTTCTGGTTTCGATGCGGCCGTGATCGCCGTCGACTGTTTGATCTTGGCTGATCTTTGTATCCTTGAAGCCGTTGGCCTTTTGCTCGGCGGCGAAAACCTCGACATCTTCTCGAAGCGTGCCCTGGTTGCCTTTGAGCGCGAGCACGTAATCAGCCTTATTGTCCACGATTTTCTGAGCGATGCCGCGCTGGCAGCCCATCGCGTCAATGGTCACGATGGCCCCCTCGATCGTCATCATGTCGAGCAGCGCCGGGATGGCGACGATCTCATTCGACTTGTCGGCCACCTTGACCTGCCCGAGGACCAGGCGCTGGCGCGCCGCGAAGGCCGAAACCATGTGGATCGGCGCCTTCGCGCCTTTCTGCTGGTAGGAGCGGCGCAGCGTCTTGCCATCGATGGCGATCACATCGGCCGGCGCGCCGGTCAGCGCTGCCACCCAGGAAACGAAGCAGCGCTGAAAGGCCTTGGCATCGAGCGTCGCAAAGATATCGCCGAGGTGATCGTGCGAGGGCGTTCCGTCACGGAACGGCCGAAACCGACGCAAAAGATCAATCTTCTTCTCGCCGAACCGCGCAATATCCACGAACGTCTCCGCTCCGCCCAGAACCGCGAGTAGACACAGCAGCAGTACCTCGTCCAGCGGATAGGTGATTTTGCCACGCTGGCGAGGGTCCGGTAATTCCTTGAAATGATCCAGAAAAACAACGCTCTCGCCGATCGCCTCAAGGGCTATCGTAGCCTGCTCCATCGCATCCTCCGCAAACAAATCAGAGGATCACGACAAATTCAGCACTTCAGCGATTTGTCACGCGCTTCTTCACCCGATTACCCTGGGTGTGGCGGTCGGTGACCTTGACATGCCGCCAGCCTTCCAGCGGCGCGAAGACCATGAACAGATTGGCGACGCCATTGCGTTCGTATTCGTAATCGTGACGCGCTGGTTGTCCAGGTTTGGCGGGGATCGGCGTGCGCGTGTCGATGATCAGCTGCTTCGAGGTTTCGTCGAGGCACACGAGCGGGCGCTGCGGATCGTGCGGTCGCTGATAGACTTCCAGGACGTCTTCCATGGTGGCGACAAACGCCGCGTTGGCGTCGGGCGGAATCACCCATTGCTGCTTGCGATGCGGCTTGAGAATGTTTTTTTTAGCGTCCGCCCGATCGTGTTGTCGCTGGCGCGCTCGACAATGTGCAGTTCGACAACCTTCTCCTCGAGCAGACGCAGGCTCCATCTGGCAAAGCCTTGCGGGGCCGGAGAGAGCGTCAGCGCGATCAATTTTGCTTCCGCCGCACCGTCGAAAATCCGCCGCCGGGCGGAGTTCGCGTTGCATTTGCGGGCCAACACCGCCTCGAACCCTTCCTCGACCAGCTGGCGCCTGGTCCGCTCGACAGTGGCGATGCTGGTGTCCAGCGCCGCGGCGATCCGGCTGTCGCTCCAGCCTTCGCCCGCATCCGATATGTCCGCCTTCAACAGGATGCGCGCCTTCGTCAGCAGCTGGGCGGAACGCTTGCCTTTCCGAAATCAACTCGTTAAGTCGATCGCGTTCCTCCGCGCCGAGCCTGACCACGTATTTCTTGACGGCAATCTCTTTCCCGGCCACGAATCACCTCCATCGCTGCCTTGCCGCGACAGAGATTCAGAAATTCCCGTCATGATCAATGACGGGGGCGACTAGCAGTATCTAACTCAGCGGTCTTCTGACGGCGTCACCACCAACCGAGCAGACCCGGCCGGACGGTCACAAAAGCGGCGGCGTGCCCTTCAACAGGTCGATCGGGCGGTGATTTATTTAACGTCAGCCCAGCCCGCGCTGTTGGCTGGCGCGGTCGCTTCTGGCGCAGTCGCGGCATCCGTCACGTCTGCCGAATTAGGCTCGGCCGGATGTGCGGCGGCGACTGGCGTTTGGTGTCTCTTGGCGGACGCCCCAACGGGCCGAAGATCTGCATGGACTGGGTTGGGGACAAACCGCGGAGCAGAAAGCGCTCCTGACGTCTCGGAATGCACCGTGACAGTCTGCGGCTGGTAACCCTTTTGCGCAAAGGTCGCCGACAGTTCGGCCACTTCGAGCGTGAGCTCACAAGGTGTGCGACAGGTCTTCCCTGAGACTTTGACCTCGGCGCCCGCGGGTACCGATTCGAACCGCAATGCCGCCGTCGGCGGCGATGATTTGAGAAAATCAAGGCTTGGGATCGATACAGAGCACGCGCCAACGGTGAAACCACATGCCGCAACAGCAATGAATTCGCGCATCATGATACTATCCCCCAACACGTACACACCCCAGCTCGCGGGAGCTGGCGCCCCCAACTCCCGCCCTGGGTGTAAAGTTCTCGGCCGGAACTGTGGCAGCTCAGTGGTGTGCATGGACAGGTTTGCCGGATTTTGAGGCGGATCATCAGGCCGCCAATTCAGCCGACAGCAAGCTGTTGCCCTCCGTTTTGCTCAGGCTGCGGGCACATTAAAATCGTAATGCATTTTGGCTTTGTTCTGCCAAATCCCTCATTCCTTACGCATTTTGGTCCTTACGCATTTTGGCTGCCATAACTGCCTGCGAATTTTAGATTGTATCTCTTAATGCATTACAACTAGAGATAGTAAACAACAGTAGCGCATAGCATTTGCCCGGGTCTATCACAACGGGGCGTTCCCTTCTCGCTAAGGAATCGAATTTACCCAACGCAACGTACCGACACTTGGTTATCTAAGAAATGCAGACGCGGAGCCGGCGCCCGCATCAATAACCGGAGGGGCGGTCCTAGCGATAGACGCACTCGAACCAATCCTCGTTGCGTGCCACAGCTGGGCACTTGCGTCGGGCGCACATTTATTCGGATGCCATCTTTGAACATATGAGGGCCATTTGAATATGACTGGTGGCGCGGGTTATATCGGAAGCCATGTCTGCAAAGCGCGCCAGAACATCAACATGAATGCTGCGAAGGCCCTCGGGCTCGATGTGCCTCCCACGCTCCTCGCGCGAGCTGATGAGGTGATTAAGTCACTGAGGGCTACCTCATTGCGCGCAGTGTCTTTTGCGCCACTTTCGAGACCATTGGCGACACCGCTCTCCCCGATGGGCTACTGCCGCCTGCTGCCTTAACGAACCGTTAACTACAACGCCTCAGGTTGTCCATCCAGCAGTCAGGATAGCTGGAGGCAAATCATGCCAGAGAACCAGCAGGCACAGCCCAACCGGATCATCTTGTGGCTGGCGGCGCTTGATGCACTGGAGCAAGAGTATCGCGAATTTCAGAAGCGAAGCGGCGGCGCTGGTGCGACGGCCCACGCGGATGACACAGGTCCCCGCAATGCCCCGGAGCAGCTGGAGGCGCGCTCCG
The DNA here is from genome assembly GCA_963771845.1 of uncultured Alphaproteobacteria bacterium. GTDB lineage: Bacteria > Pseudomonadota > Alphaproteobacteria > Rhizobiales > Xanthobacteraceae > VAZQ01. The sequence continues at coordinate 187,351 of CAVYVC010000019.1, forward strand.
CGTCCGAAGCTGAACTGGGCTGACGCTGGGGCAATCACAGTAACTTAATTCCCCGAGTTTTGCTTTTCGAGCTCATGGAGGTTCGTACTTGGAAAGTCGGCATCGATGAGCGAGCAGTCCATCGCTTCGGGACAGGAGTTTGGGAGCCTGGATTCCGATCCGGCTGATCCTGCCTTTGTTGCGAATCTGCAGCAGTCGGCGAACCTGGCGAACGAGAATTGCGACCGCGCGGTGGCACTGGCACACAAGCTCTCGGCTCAGTTGCGGGAGGCTGAGGATCGGATAAATCAGCTCGAACGTGAACGCGATAGTTTTTTCGATCAGTTGCTGGCGGAAGCCAAAGCCGCCATCCAAGATGTGCAGTCCAATGCCGACGCTCGCCTCAACCGGACTATTGGGGAGGCGGACGAGCGCATCGCCCGGCTAAAGGCTGAGGCAGGGAATGAGATTGGTCGCTTACAGGATGAGCTAGGTCAGGCGACACGCGGAATCGACCAAATCAAAGCTGAAGCCGATAAGCGCATCGAATGCGTCGAAATGGAGACTGACGCTCGCGTTGCCAGTGTGGAGACCGACGCAAAGAAGCGTATCGATATCATCCGACGCGAAAACGGGGACAAAGTTCTCCGCCTCGAGGCCGACCTCACGCAGGCCAAAAATCGCGCGGATCATGCCGAGCAGTGGCTGATGCTCATTCGTCGTGAGATTGAAGAGCATCTAGTGCCAGCAATGCGCGACGGGGGGGAGCCAACTAGCTCGGCGGCACGCACACGGTCATCGACAGTACCGATGCGATTGCACTCTTTGGCGAGCATATGGTTTCGACGTTTGTGGCTTCGAGTCACCACCACTGCACTCGGTTGTCGAGTCGGCGCTGACATGGAATCGGCGACCGCCTTCGACCGAGCCCCCCAGCACGAACCGAAAATCTCCCAGCGGCCTCAGCGTTAGCAAAACG
>CAVYVC010000020.1:0-309766 GCA_963771845.1 uncultured Alphaproteobacteria bacterium
CGCGACGGTCTCAAGACTGCACTGGCGAAAGCAGGCTTGCCGGCAGACGACATCGGCGATCCGCATTTGCTGTTCTGGCGGTTCGAGACCCGCGCGAATGTTCCGGCCGGATTTGGCGGCCTGGAAATTCATAACGGTCACGCACTCCTTCGTTCGGTCGTGACCTTGCCGCCTGTGCGCCGGCTTGGCATGGGCAGCGCCATTGTCGCTGCGCTCGAGATCGAAGCGCGCGCGTTGAAATGCCGCTCGATCTATCTCGTCACCACCTCGGAAGCAGGTTTTTTCGACCGCCTGGGTTACACCGCCTGTTCACGCAACGACGTTCCGGAGGCGATTACGAAGAGCCCGCATTTTTCCAGGCTCTGCTGCGCAGCCGGAACCGTGATGTCAAGCAAACATAACCGGGTGAGCTCGCGCGACCTGATCACCGGGCCCTGGCGCGCCGTTCTCGTGCTTGGGGTCACTCGGATCCTCGCCTGGGGCACCATCTTCTATCCGCCCGTGCTTACAGTCCCGCTGATCGCTGCTGATCGCGGATGGACAATGAGCTTTGCCATGGGCGGTTTCTCGCTTGCGCTGCTGAGTGCAGGGATCGTTTCGTCACGGGTCGGGTTTCTGATCGATCGCTACGGCGGACATCGCGTGATGGCGATCGGCTCGCTGCTCGGTGCGCTTGGACTTGTTGCGCTGGTCCATGCGCATGACCGCACCGCCTATGTCGCGGCATGGGCCCTCATTGGATCGCGACCTCCGCCTCGCTTTATGATTTTGCGTTTTCCACTCTCGGCCGCATTTTCGGTATCGCCGCACGACGGCCGATCACGGCGCTGACCTTGGCAGGCGGATTCGCCTCCACGGTCAGCTGGCCTTGCACGCACTTTCTGATTGCGAATGTGGGCTGGCGCGGGACCTATTTTGTCTATGCCGCGCTGCTCGCCGGTGTTGCCGCGCCTCTGCATGCATTTGCATTACCGCGCGGCCGCGCCGAGGCGGTTGCGCCGGACCCGGGCTCGGCAAAACTGCCAGCCCCGGTGCTTGCGCCGAAAGGACGGCCTTTTCTTCTGGTGGCGGCGGCTTTTGCCACTTATGCATTTGTGCCGTCGGGATTGTCCGCACATCTGCTTGCGGTTTTCGGCCGCGCCGGCATTGATCCGGCAACGGCCGTGAGCATCGGCGCCCTGTTCGGACCCTCGCAGGTGACCGCGCGCATCGGTGAGTTCATGCTCGCTCGCCGCCTGCATCCGCTCGCCGTGGCGCGGATCGCGGTCGGGACGCTGCTCCTCGCGTTTAGCCTGTATGCGCTGTTCGGCGTTTCCGTCGTCATTGCCGCGATCTTCATGATCTTGTTTGGAGCGGCGAATGGTCTCGTCACGATTGCGCGCGGCGCAGTGCCGCTCGCACTGTTCGGGGCAAAGGGCTACGGCCACACCATGGGCCGCATCGGGGGTGCGTCCCTGATCATGCAGGCGATCGCGCCGTTTGCGCTCGCGTTTGCCGTTGAGCGCGGCTCCGACGCAACGCTGCTCGCCATTGTTGCGGGCTTCGCAATGCTCTCGTTTATTGGCTTGACCGCAATCCGGCCGCCCGCCGCCGCGCAGTAGCACTGCCTAAACCAGGCCGCGGCGCGACACCAGATGTCAGCTATGCTCCGGCTGCGGACATCAGCGATCCTCAAATTTTCACCTCAGGGGTCACCGGTTAATCGCGCTACCAGGGGCTAATGGGGTAGAGCCGAATCGGCAGCCACGACTTCCTTCGGAGCATCCACAATCCTCGGCAGCCGGATCGTAAACGTCGAGCCGCGGCCGGGCTCGCTTGCGACCGTAATATCGCCGCCCATCATCTGACAGAAGCGCCGGCTTATGACGAGGCCGAGGCCGGTTCCGCCGTATTTGCTCGCCGTGGCGGAGGAGGCCTGCGAAAATTCCTGGAACAGCTTGCCCATTTGTTCCGGCGTCATGCCGATGCCGGTATCTGCGACTGCAAGCGTAATCCAATCGCCGCCGTTCTCCTGCCCACGACGAGCATCGATCGTAATCGTACCGCGCTCGGTAAATTTGTTGGCGTTGCTCATGAGATTGAGCAGCGCCTGCCGCAGCCGCATCTGATCCGCACGCATCGTCCCGATCTCGGCGTCGCAATCGACCGCGACCTGATTGTCGTTTTTGGCTGCGAGCCGTTCGATGGTCTTGACGACATCATCGATCAGCGGCGCAACTGCGAAGGAATCGAGATGCAGCTCCATCCGACCCGCCTCGATCTTGGAGAGGTCGAGAATGTCGTTGATCAAGGCGAGCAGATGCCGGCCGGCGCCAAGAACGCGGTCGAACGGCTCAACGTCCTGCTCTGCCGCCTCTGCGTCCTCCCGCAGCATCTCGCTGACGCCGATGATGGCGTTAAGCGGGGTACGCAGCTCGTGACTTATATTGGCGAGGAACTGCGACTTGTGCTGGCTAGCTTCTGCGAGCGCACGGCTTTTTTCTGCGACCTCACTGAATAGCCGGGCGTTCTGGATCGCCAGAACCGACTGCGCGGCAAATGTCTGGAGAAGCTCGATAGTGCTCTTGGCAAATTCGCCTGGCTGTTTACGCCGTACTACCAAGGCACCGAGAATCTTCTCGGTGCCGAGCAACGGCACGTAGAGCAGCGCACGAAAGCCGGCCCGGATAATAACATCGAGAGTAATTGTCGGATCATTTTGGATGTCCGCAACTTGAATTGGCATGCCGCGCTCGACTGCCTCGCTGATGCCGGTCTGGCCAAGTCGAATATGGCTGCGCCTCAGCTCGGCGACGATGGATTCGTCGAGCCCATACGTGGTGCGCAGTTGGAATTCCTGCTCGGCGTCATCAAACACATAAATGGCACCGGCTTCGGTGCCGGAGAGCTGCGTGGCTTTGGCAACGATAGTGGTGAGCACGGTTTCGAGATCGACGCTCGAATTGACCGCCTGCGTCACCTCGCCAAGTGCGCGCAACTCGGCGACCAATTCGCGCAAGACTTGCTCACGCTGAGCAAGCGAGGTGGCGAAGAAATCAGCCGCTTTGGCCATGTCGGCGATTTCATCGTTTCCAGAAATCAGGATCGGCGTGGCGGTACCATCGGCGGAGCGGCGCATGTTGCCGCTAAGCTTTTGCAAGCGCGAGATGACTGAGCGATTGATGTAGAGGAAAACGCTGGCCGCTCCGACCACGCACAACAGGGAGAGGGCCGTGAAAATGCGCGAATAGTCCGCGATCAGGGTGCTGAAATAGTCGCTCTGCGCACGTGCCTCTTTTTGTACATCTGCAAACACGCGGTCGGCCAAGTCGACGAACCGAACCGCTGCTTCCTTGGTATCCAGCACCGCGCCGCGGACGGCCGAAGCCGCGGCAAGCTGCGCAGTGCGCACGTCGAAAATATTCGGAGAGCCGCGGCCATATTGAACGAGCGTGAGCTCAAGTGGATCGACGGCTTGGATGAGCGAGGGGGACAAATGCTCGCGCGCCGCGCCCTGCCGGTTGCCAGCGTCGGCGAAGTCCGAGCGCAAGCGATTGAGCCTAACCGTACTATCGGCGTTCGCCGTCGACAGCATAACGACTATCGCCTGGTTGGCGGCGGCGGTCCAGGCCGCGAGCGCGTCGATCTGCGCGCGCGAGGATGGCTCATCGGAAATTTTCGGCAGGACGTCGGTACCAGCCGCGCGCACCCGGCTGGACAGCATACCGAGCCGCAATATGAAATTTGTCGCGACACGATCGGATTCGAGCTTGTCGGCGACCAGTCCATCCAGCTTCTCCAGACTTTCCTTGAGCAAAGCCTCATTGCGAGCGAGACTTTCCAGCCCTGGAGTCGCCGGCGCCAGTTTTTTGACCTGCACACTGGCGTCGGCGATGGCGAGAAGCTGGGTGCGTAGCGATTCACTCACGGCACGGCGGGCGAAGTGACCGTCGACAACCGCCAGATTTGGCGCGTTTGACGCCAAGGCTTGACTGCGCTGGGCGAGATCGCTCGCCGCAACCAGGGCCGGAAGATTGGAGGACGCGATCCGGGTAAATCCATTTTTGTATTTGTCGAAGGTAAATAGGGCGACCGCACTTACCGCGACCGCAAAGGCAGTGATCGCAACGAATGCGATCAACAGCCGAAAGGCGACCCCGAAGCGGAAACCGAGTTCGGGTCGTTTCGGTCTGGCCGGGGGAGGCTTGCGCGGCAGTGATGTTCATGGCCCCGAGCGTAGCTATGCAGGGACGAGTGGGCATTTGCCTTCGCCGAGTGGGCGGAAGGCTTGGTCGCCGGGGATGATCGAGAGGATTTTGTAGTAATCCCACGGCCGGCGCGATTCCTCGGGTGGCTTGACCTCGACGAGATACATGTTGTGAATGAGTCGGCCATCGGCGCGAATTTCGCCGCCTTTCGCGAAGAAATCGTCGACCCGAAGGTCCCGCATTTTGCTGGCGACCGCCTTGGCCTCGTCGGTCCCTGCGGCGCGAACCGCGCGCAAATAGTGGAGCACGGAGGAGTACACGCCGGCATGGGTCATGGTCGGCATGACCTTGCGCCGCTCGAAAAATTGCTTCGACCATTTACGGGTCTGGTCGTCGGCGTCCCAATAGAACCCGTCGATGAAGGTCATGCCCTTAGCGACGTCGAGGCCGAGCGTGTGAACGTCCGAGATGAATACCAAGAGCGGCACCAGTGTCTGGGAACGCGAGGAAATGCCGATTTCGGCCGCCTGCTTGACGGCGTTGATGGTGTCGCCGCCGGCATTAGCCAGCGCGATCACCTTGGCACCGGAGTCCTGTGCCGCATCCAAATATTCGAGGAAGCTCTGGGCGCTCAACGGATGCCGCGAATGACCGATGACTCGGCCGCCTACCCTTTCGATTGCCGCACTCGCATCCTGTTCAAGCTGCCAGCCAAACACGTAGTCTGCGGTGATGAAGTACCAGGTGTCGAGCCCGAATTTGACCATCGCGGAGGCGATACCGGCCGTATTCGAATATGTGTCATAGGCCCAGTGAAACCCGGTGCCGGTGCAATCCTTTCCCGTCAGGTCGCTAGTGCCACCGGTAACGGTGACGGCGATGCGACCGCGCTCGGCAGCCATCTTCTGGCCGGCGAGTGCAATGCTCGAGTTCGGCATATCGAAGATAGCACCCACATGTTCATCGTCAAACCATTGGGTCACAAGTGCAGAAGCGACGTCAACCTTGTGCTTGTGATCGCCGAACAGGACAAGAATCTTCTTGCCGAGCACCTCGCCGCCAAAATCCTGCACCGCCATTTCCGCTGCGGCGACCGAACCTGCGCCGGCCGGTGGTGAATACAGACCGCTCATGTCCGTGAGCACGCCGATATTGATCGCGGGCTCCCGTAACTGTTGCGCGCTTGCGGCGAGTGGCCACGCAGCCGCCGATCTAACCAGCCCGGTAATGAAATCGCGTCGTCGCATTTCCACCCCCGGCGCGGGATCACGCCAAATCCTGGCGTTCAACTCTGGCCATCAGAACCGGAAATTGAGACCAGCGAAACGGGTAATGGTTCATTTTGCGGTGCGAAAGTCCAGAGCCACGCAGGTCTCCTTCGGGGTCAATCGCGACCGGGTCGAGCCATTAGCCACGTCTGGCCATGTCTACTATGCCGAGGACGCGGAAGTAATTTCAGAGCATCAGCGGCCCCGCGGCGGGCCTGCTGCGGGGCGATGATACGGCCTCCGAAACTGGAGCCTCGAATCATGCGCCACGAACTCAGTGATTAGGAATGGACCGCCATCAAACCGATGCGCCCGAACAGGCCGCGCGGCGTGTAAATGACAGCTCGCGTGCTCAATGGCATCTTCCTGAGTCCATGGTGGCTTAAGTCAGCCGGGAGATCAGGCCCTTGACGCGGGAGCCAGATCGTCGGAATGCCCGGCCTTCAGGCGGGACCACTGGGCGGTGGGACGTCCGTCAGTACGGAAATTTTGCTTGCCCTTGAACCGTTGCGGCCAGCCCGCCGGCGAGTCCTTCCACGTCTCCTGCCGCCCGTAGACGGTCAAGTCGAGCAACCGGTAGCTGTTATCCATCGCCTCGACGCCGCGGATCGTCGTCCAGTAGGTCTCGAAGACATTGGATCCTCGTCGCAGGTAGCAAACGATGTGCATCATGCCCACCCGGCGTCCAACCAGGAGGGTGTCGAGCGAGTCCTGGGCCGAATACCAGGGCATCTCCATCGGCCACTAATTCAGGGGTCAGCGGATGCTAAACGGCCGACAGGCTGCGTTGGTTCGACGTGCGGTAGCATTGCCTTAACCATACCGGGGCGCGATTTACCCGGCAGAAACTATAACTGCATGAAGCCGGGGAATTCCTCCGATCGTCGTTAAGATTTCCCCGCCGCGTTTACCATTCCAATGCGGTTTGCCGATTTACTGCCCCATGCAACGCATTGAACATGATGAGTGTTCGTGTGTTTGCCGTCAGTGCCAAGTTCGTCAGTAGAGTAAATCATGCAGCGTGCTTGCGTTGTCTCGATACTGTGTTTGTCAACCATGCTTGCGGCGACGGTGGCGGCTCGGCCGGTCGCTGCGCAAAGCCAGTATGGCGGCGGATTCATCGAATTCCTGGTCCGCGGCGTGCAACCGTCGCAAAGCCGTTACGAGCAGAGCCCCTCCGCGGCCACGTATCGTCCTTATCCGGCCGATCTCGGTCCCGGGATGGTCGAATCGCCCACTCAGCCGGGCTATCTCGTGATGGATCCGCGCTTCCTCAAGCAGGAGGTCCCCTATAGCGGCCCGGAGACAGCGGGCACCATCGTCATCAACACCAACGAGCGCATGCTCTATCTCGTCGAGGAGCACGGCAGGGCGCTGCGTTACGGCATCGGCGTCGGCCGGCCCGGGTTTACCTGGGCGGGCGTGCATCACGTCTCGCAAAAACGCGAGTGGCCGGACTGGACGCCGCCCGAAGAGATGCTCAGGCGCCGCCCCGATCTGCCGCGCCACATGGTCGGCGGCCCCGAGAACCCGCTCGGCGCGCGTGCGATGTATCTGGGCTCGACGCTTTATCGCATCCACGGCTCCAACGAGCCCTGGACCATCGGCAGCCAGGTCTCATCTGGCTGCATCCGCATGCGCAACGAAGACGTGATCGATCTCTACGGGCGCGTGAAGATCGGCACCAAGGTGGTGGTGATGTGACTACACGTCTTGTCCGCCGCCATCATCGGCATCGAAGCCGCCATCATCGCTGAAGCTGGCGTCGTCCATATCATCGGAATCATAAACGTTCTGGACGTCACGATTATCGGCGACTCTGTCGTCGAACAAGCCGGTGCCGCGCGCGTCGCCTGATCGTCCGATATCATCAAGACCGGCTTGGCGCGAGAGATCGCCACTCGCGCTTTCGCTGCTCCAGGGGGAGGCTCCGCCCGGATCAAGTGCCGCGTGCGCGCCACCGTGAGAACCCATCATGGAACGGATGCCGTCGAGCAAAAGCGCGCCGCCGATGACACCCGCGGCGGCGGAAGCGGCGGTACCGAGGAAAGAGCCCCCCATTCCCATTGGCCCCATGGGCGCGGCAGCAGCCGGCGCCGGCGCGGGTGCGGCCGGCATCGGTTGCGCTCCCGTGCGCCAGGCGCTCGACATGCCCGAGCCGGTTGCGGACGGCCCGACCGATGGCACCGAAGGGCGGCGCTCGCGCGATCCGAACACAGTGTCGCGCATGCTGCCGAGAAAGCTGGTGTCGCGTTCGGATGCGGCGCCCCCGACGGCACCCTCGAGCTGACGGATGCGGGCATTCGCCCGCTTGAGCGCTTCGTCCTGCACCAGCACGGTTTGAACGAGTGCATAAGGCGCGTTCGGCGCCTGCCGCAGTCCATCCCTGATCAGGCGTTCAGCCTCGCTGTCGCGTTGTGCATCTTCAAGGGTGGCGAGGCGATCAAACAGCTCGCTGACGAGCTTGCGTTCCTCTTCGGTCATTGGCCGGCTCCTTCCTGCGCCGCAAGGATATACTTGTAGCCCGGGTGGAGCGCAGCGACACCCGGGGCGCCTGCCGCCGCAAACCCTTCCCGGATTTCGCTACGCTCAATCCGGGCTACGACGCCACCTGTGCCTTCATGTAAGGAAACCAGTGTGACGGCAGAAGGACCGGCGCGCGAAAAAATATCGAGTCCGGCCAAATCAAGTGACCGGGAGAAGCCCGACGCCGTGCGCCGCAAGCACTCCCGGAAAGCACTCGCCGGCGAGAAAAGCGTACTCGCGTTCGCGCAGCGTTGTAAGCGGGTCGAGCCGTTGCAATTCGGCATCCACAAAGCCGGGGTGACACATCACCACGCTACCTTGCGGCAGCCGGTCGAGAAAGCGCGGAAACAAGGCGGCAAAATCTGCACCATCATTGAATTCGTAGGTTCCAGCGAAGGCCGGGTTGGTCCGCAAACCCGCTGCCCGGGCGCGTCGCGCAAAGTCGCGGCTCAGAAGATCGAGAAAGAAGCCTTTGTAATCGGCAACCTTCCTGATCAGCGGAGCGCCGCGTCCGCATTGGCGGATCCATGCATTCGGAGCTCGCTGTTTCGCCACCGCCAAGAGCGCGTCGCGTACCTGCGGCAACAGGTGCACGTGGTGATGCCCGTCGATGTAATCGGGAGCGCGGCCGAACAGCTCACGAAACTTATTGAGCTGGGCATCCAGCTCCGCCACGAGCGAACTTCGATCGAAACGGTGCAGGAATGCATGCCGCAGCGTCGCGCCAAGCGGCATGAATGCGCCATCGGCGAGCGCGCGAAAGTCGCGGCTCAACGGACGGAAGGGAGCCGTCAGCGCCACATGCAGGCCGATGGCGACCCGCGGCGCGGTGGAATTGAGCGCATCGAGGGCACGCGCTTCCGATTGATGACAGGCATCCGCCAGCACCAGCACCGAAGTGGCGTTGAGGCGCCCGCGCACGACAAGATCGCGGATGGCGAGGTTCACCCCGGCAGAGATGCCGTAATCATCGGCACAGAGCCAAACAAGACGCATTGATCATTCCGCGGCGGCCGAGCGCGGCGTTTCGCTTGCGGCCGGGAGTTCGGCGGTCTTGAGCGTGCGCTCGGCGACGAAATACACCGGCCGGCCTTTGATCTCCGATAAATCTTGCCGATATATTCGCCCATGATCCCGATCATGATGAGTTGGACGCCGCCGAGCACCATCAGTCCGACAACAACGGATGGGTAGCCGGGGACCGACTGTCCGAACACCAGGGTCTCGATCAGGATTTGCACGCCGAAAATGAATGCTGCCGCGGCAAGCAGAAGACCTAACAGGCTTGCGAGCCGCAGCGGCGCCACCGAGAACGATGTCAGCCCTTCGATCGAAAGGCCGATGAGCCCGTACAGATTCCACGTGGTGCGGCCGTGGACGCGCTCCGCCGGCTCGTAGTCGACCCGGATTTGACGAAACCCGATCCAGCTGGCGAGCCCCTTGAAGAATCGGTTGCGCTCCGGGAGCGCGCGCAGCGCCGCGGCCGCGCGCGCAGAGAGCAGGCGGAAATCGCCGGCATCCTCGGGAATCCTTTGCCGGGCGCCCCAGTTGATGAGGGAGTAAAACGCCTTCACCCCGATGCGCCGCGGCCATGGCTCGCTCGCGCGGTGCGCTTTTGCGGTATAGACGACATCATAGCCCTGATCGAGCCAGTAGCTCACGAGCGTCTCGATGAGGGCGGGCGGATGCTGGCCGTCGCCATCCATGAACAGGACGCCGCCCATGCGCGCATGATCGAGGCCGGCAAGGAGGGCGGCTTCCTTGCCGAAATTGCGCGAAAGGGCGATCACCTGAACATCGAGCGCCTCGGCGGCAAGACCGCGCGCAGTCGCAAGGGTTGCGTCGCTGCTGCCGTCATCGACATAGACCACCTCGGTTGGGAGGCCGCGGGTGTCCATCAGGCGGCGCGCCACTTCGACCAGACGCGCGTGCAGGGTCGCGAGGTTATTCGCCTCGTTGAATAACGGCACCACGACCGAGAGCCCCGGCTGTGCCGTTGCCTGCGATCCATTGTCGCCGTGGCGCCCCACCACCTCTGCTGGCATCTCTCTTGTGATCTCTCTCTCTCTCGCCACCACGCCGTAACTTTTAGAGCGTGTTTCGCTGAGATCGAGCCAGCAGGTCCACCTCTCCCCGTCGCAAGTCGGGCTTGCCCGACTTGCGCACTACACTGCGCAACCCGGGCAAGCCCGGGTTGCGTGGAGAGGTCGGAATGGGCGCCTCGCGCCCATTCCGGGTGAGGGGGGTACTACTCGTAAAGCTGATCCCCCTCACCCGGATCGCGCAAGCGCGATCCGACCTCTCCCCTCCGGGGAGAGGTACCGCGGGCTGCACCATCGCGTGGTGATCGAACGTCATCGAAACTGGCTCTAGGTACGTGCTACTGCTCGCCGCGAAATTATAGTCGACAAATGCCCAGTTCTGATAGCGCGCAACGGCTTTCTTGTCGCACCAAGGAGGGGGGTAGGTAGGTAGAACAGCCACGCCGCAATCTGGTTTGGGGGGAGTGAACGCGGCCAGGCGGACATGCTAAGGCAACCACCCATGCGGTTGCCCGCGCCATTCCATCGCCTGTTGCTCCGTCTCGCGACTGCCTGGCGGCAGCGCGCGATCACGCTCAAGGCGGCGAGTTTTGCCCTCGTCGGCGTGGTCAACACCGTGGTCGATTTCGGCGTGTTCCTACTGGCGCGCGAATTTTTCAGGTTGCCGTTCTTTATTGATCTGTTCGATCAGGTCGCCGATGCCTGCCGATGCGGCGCCGCCGAGAAGCTCGCGCTCATTCCAGCCAATGTCGTCGCCTGGGCGGTGGCGGTCAGCGGCTCTTATGTGCTCAATTCCCTGATCACATTCTCCGCCGAATCGGGACGCCAGCTCCGCCTCAAGTCCTATCTCAGCTTCGTTGCCTCGGGGATTGCCGGTCTGATCGCAAACACGACGACGGTCTATGTGCTCTCCTATTTCATCTCCGAGGTCGCCGCGAAGCTTTGCGCGATTGCGGCAAGCTTCATGGTGAATTTCTCGCTCTCCCACTTCGTCGTGTTTCGAACGCGCCGGCCGCAGACCGAATGATTGCAGCGGGGCGGGAACACCATGCGTGATGACGAAAACCTCCGGGCCGAGCGGCCGACCTTCGTCACGCATCTGGAATGCTCGGCGACCTGCGAGCGCTACCGCGCCGATGAGCTGCACAATCTCTCCCGCGCGGGCAAGCCGTTGCTGGTGCGCTACGATCTCGCCGCCATCCGACAAGCGCTGAGCAAGGCGGCGCTGGAGCAAAGACCGCGCGATCTCTGGCGCTATCGCGAGCTCCTGCCGGTACGCCGCGTGGAGCATATCGTGAGCCTGGGCGAGACCACCACCCCATTGCTCGCCATGCCGCGTCTCGCCGGCAAGCTCGGCATGACGCAAATCCTGGTGAAAGACGAAGGCCGGCTGCCGACCGGCTCATTCAAGGCACGCGGACTGGTCATGGCGGTTTCCATGGCCAAGGCACTCGGCGTACGACACATGGCGATGCCGACCAACGGGAATGCAGGCGCAGCGCTTGCGGCCTATGCCAGCCGCGCCGGCATCAAGAGCACCATCTTTTGTCCGGACGACACGCCCGAGGTCAATGTCTGCGAGATCGCGTTGCAAGGCGCGAGCGTCTACCGCGTCAATGGCTTGATCGATGACTGCGGCAGGATTGTCGCCGAGGGAAAAGCAAAGATTGGGTGGTTCGACAGCTCGACGCTCAAGGAGCCGTACCGGATCGAGGGCAAGAAGACGATGGGAATCGAGCTCGCCGAGCAGCTCGATTGGAACGTGCCCGATGTCATCCTTTATCCCACCGGTGGCGGAACCGGACTGATCGGGATGTGGAAGGCCTTTGCCGAGCTTGAGGCAATCGGTTTCATCGGAGCAAAGCGCCCGCGCATGGTCGCGGTCCAGGCAGCGGGTTGCGCGCCCATGGTGCGCGCCTGGCAAGAGGGGACAGAGCATGCGCGGCGCTGGGAGGACGCCCACACCATCGCCGCCGGCATTCGCGTGCCGCAGGCGCTCGGCGACTTTCTCATTCTGCGTGCCGTGCGCGAGAGCGACGGATTTGCCATCGCGGTAGCGGACGAGGCGATCACGGCGGCAGTGGATGAAGTTGCGCGCAACGAAGGCTTCCTGCTGTGCCCGGAGGGTGCGGCAACCTATGCCGCGTTGCAAGCCGCACTTGCCGACGGCCGCATTCGCCGCGACGAGCAGGTCGTGCTGTTCAATTGCGCGACCGGCTTGAAATATCCGCTGCCGCCTGTGCAACGCAGGCTCGATCGATTCAAGCCGATCGAGTTTGCGGCGCTGTGATGGAGCGGATTGATCAGGGCTTGAAATTCGAGCTGCGCGCTCCGCAGGGATCGCGCGTCATAAATCAAGCGGCGATTTCGCGACCGGATTAGACGCCTGCCAGACGCCACGCATCCCCAGCGGGTCACGCTCCGAGTCGCTCGAGATTTGCCAAGTCCTCCGTGCGTTGCTTCGCCCGGAGTTCGTAGCTCTTCTGGTTCTTGGTGCAAACGAGGCTATGGGGACTGCCGCGCCGTTCCAAGGTCGTGTCCAGGTCGCACCGCGCCTGCCTGATCGTCGCCTCGACGTGCTGGCGATGGACCTGGGCCGCCTTGAAGACCCAGGTCTTCTGCCCGGGATCGGCCAGAAAGCGGCTGAGCTCGGCGCAGCGCTCGCATTTGCAGCCGAGCGCGCTCGGCCGCCGCCAATCGCTCGGCGGCTGCAGCGGCTCCGCAGCGCGGGCGCGCAGATGCTCGACGCATGCGAGGCGCAACCGCTCGACCGCCGGCGAACCTTTGGTGGCAGCCGATCCCATCAGCTTGCGCAGCGCCGGAACCAGCACGGAGTTGAAGCCGTAAGCCTTCGGCCACGCCAGGATGTGGTCGACCGCGCGCTGCGCCAAGGCTTTATCGAAGGGCGCCAGAGCAGTGAGGAGATCGACGACAAGGTCGGGGTGGAGGCGCGTGCGCTCTTGCCATGGCTCGACCTTCGGAGCGCGTGCGGGGTCGCCTGGCAGCGCGTCGACGAGCGCGGTGGCAGGACCGACCAGCTCACGCGCTGCAAGCGACCGGGCGACGGCCCGGTTGAGCAGATCGGCACAGGCGCCGGACGATTTGCCGGCCGTCCCGACGATGAGACATTGCAACAACGCCGCGCGTTGCTCCGAGGGGAACAGGCCGAGCGCGGCGACGACGGCTTCGTTGTCGTCTTTGCGGTGGGTGCCGCCTGACGCAATTCGCGCCAGCAACGCGGCGATGAGCTCGGTGTCGCCGAGCCGGTTCAGCAGCGCGAGCATTCGGGCGGCGTAGCTCGGCGTCTCGTCCCGCTCATACCCAGCGCGCGTCGGCCAGACTGAGACGATCTGCCCGGCGAGATCATGCGCCTGATGCCACAACGGCGATTGCCGGTCTTCACCGCTTGCGCTCCAGCGCCGACCGATATCCTCCAGATAAGGCACCGTGACAGCCATTCCGCCCCGAGCGAGCACCGAGAAGAAGCGCTCGCGCGGCCAGAGCACCAGCGCCGCCCGCCGGTAGGTTCGCTCGAACGATGCTCCCTCGTTGCCGGTCGCTTCCTGGAACTCCTCCTCATCAGGTTCCATGTCATCGAAAGCATCGGGCGGCGACACTTCTCCGTCGTCAAACGGCAGCGAGCCGAGCGTCGACGGCATCCCGTCGGGCCGCCGCCATTCGGAAAGCGTTGCATCGCGATCGAAGACCTCGGCCGCTTCCAGCTCCGGCTCCGACCAGCGACCGCGATGCCTTCCTCCGCCGCCGGTATATTCCGCAGAGCCGCTCTCCTCGATCGACAACAGCGCCAGGTGAAGCTCGCAGCCCGCTGGCGGCGCAGCCGCCGCGAGGACGCCCGCGACGGCGGCATCGACGCCCTTGAGCGCGCCAAATGAAAGCTCCGCCGGCGTATAAGCATGCTCCAATGGGTAGATCAGCTTTTCCGGCACGCGGTCGTCCGTTTCGATGTCGTCCACTTGGGCATCTTCGTCCATTTCGGTCGAAGGGCTTGCGGCCCATGATTGCAACAGCGTCACCACGCGGGCTTGCTCGGCTTCATAGCTGGGCGGCTGCGGCGCGGGCCCTTTTCCCTTGCGCAACAGGTTGTAGACCAGAGCCAAGCGACAGCCGGAGATGACCGGAAGCACCTCGTGGAGGCAGTCGGCATAAAAGGCAGCGAAAGCCGTCTCCGACGGGTCATCGCAACGAAGGTCGAGCCGCGCCTCGCGGCCCTTGTGCCTGACCACGAGCTCGCCGCCGGTCGAGATCGACGGCAGCACTATCACGAGCGTCGCGAACATGCCGCGTGCTTTCTCGGTATCGCGATGGCTCACGAAGAAGCTGCCCTCGTCGTAGACCAACAGCTTGTAGAGTTCGGCCGCGATCGGATCGGCTACGCCCAAGCCGTCAGCGACGCGTGCCAGGATCGCCTGCAAACTGCGTTCCCAGTGCTTGCCGGAGATGTGCACCCGCTCCGCACCGATCTGCCAGGTGCGCCGAACCTGCGCATCGACGATGGTGTCCCGGCCGCGGCCATAGGGCGCCCGTTCCGCGGCGGCGACGAGCTGCTCGGACTGGATCGGCAGCAGCGGCAAGGCAATCGTGCCGACGCCATCGACCTCCAGACCGGGCGCCAGCAATTCGGTCACGCCGGAGACGAAAAAATCGCCAGGCCGGCGAACCGTGCTCAGAATGGCCGCGAGCTCGGCGGCGACTGGTGACATTCGATGCGCTCGCTCCGAGAGATATTCAGAATTCAACGCGGACTGCTGCTGCCGGGTTCACTCGCGCGGCAAGACCGAAGGAGGTTCGGACAACTGTGTAACCAAAGCGAGCGTCTCGATTCATCCTGTGGAAAACTTTCCGCGCGCGGCAAGGATCGACCTTCCGGTGCAAGCACCGACCAAGTACGAGTTGGCGATCAATCTGAAGACCGCCAAGGCGCTCGGCCTCAACGTGCCGCTGACGCTGGTCGCGCGCGCCGATGCAGTGATCGAGTAACTGATCGACCCTTTATAGGCTGGGGGTAGTTGCACGCTTGGCGTGCTGCATTGTTTTGAAGTCTCACAAACAGACGAAAGTCCTTATTCAAGCACCTCGTCGGCGCGGCTGAGCAGCAGCGGCGCAATCACAAGCCCCAGCGGCTTTGCCGTTTTGAGATTGATGACCAGCTCGAACCGGGTCGGTTGCTCCACCGGGAGCTCCGCCGGATTCGCCCCTTTGAGCACGCGCGCGAGCTGGCGGACAATGCCTCGATAGACATCAGTGCGGAACGGACCGTAAGCGAGAAGGCCGCCTTCTCTCGCGGACTCTCCCCACTGATAGATTGCAGGCAGCCGGCGCGCTGCCGCCTGCTCGATGATCGGCTTGCGCAACGCATGCAGTGTCGGTGAGGCGAGAACGTTCATCGCCTGCGCATCCCAGGCTTGCGCCGCATCGAGGGCCTTGATCAGGCTTTCATCCCCGCTCACCTCATGCACCTGCAGCTCTATGCGGAGCGCCTGGGCCACGCTCCGAAGCGTGGGGATGAAACGTGCCGGTGGCGGGATCCCAAAGCACGGCGACGCGAGATGCCGAAGGTACGGCTTCCCTGAGCAGTTCGAGGCGTTTCGAATTGAGCTCGGAGGCGAGAATGCTGATACCAGTCACGTTCCCGCCGGGATGGGAGAGACTTGCCGCGTGTCCTTCGCCGACAAGGTCGTCGGTTCCCGCGACGATGGGTATGGTCGAGGTCTGCGCCCGGAGCGCCCGAATTGCAACATCGCCGATCGCGACCATCGCGTCGGGTTTGAGGGCTGCGAGATCAGCGGCCAGAGCCGGGATACGTTCGACATGCCCCTCGGCGTAGCGCCACGCAACGAGAATGTCGTGGCCCTCGACGATCCCCTCGTCATGGAGAGCCTGCGCCACTCTATAGCCGGGATCAGTGGCGGCGTAGGGTTCGAGCACGCCAACTCTCGGCAGCTTGGTCTGTCCCTGGCCGGCAGTCAGGCCCGCAATGAACAAGAGCAGCGCAATCACGCCGACCAGGCCGCGACGCCCACTCATCTTCTCATTTCGTTCGAATAGCCGGCTGCGACGTTTGGTATTCATTATCAATCCATTTTCGAGGCTAGAGCGCCTTCCGCTCGAATAGAACCGGATGGGCAAAGGCGCGCCATCGCAGACAAGTTTACGCAGTCTGCGCAAGCTTGACTGTGTCCGCGCCGTGCACGCCATAACCCTGACGACAGCGTGGGCACGGCGCGCGCGAAGCTTCTATCGACTATGCAAATCATATTACGCGCGCCTTTGCCCACTCTACGAGCTGATTCGAGCATCCGTTCGATGTCTTTACAACGCCAGTTCAGTTATTGTGCAACTGAGCTGTTGTCTCGGATCAATGAGCAATTTGGCAACTGCGACAAAGCCGCGACCGCAGGAGGAGGACGCCCATGCGAGCGAGCATAGACCGGATACTCACCACCCATGCCGGCAGTCTCTCCCGACCGGCAGATCTTATCGCGTTAAGCCATGCCCGCGCAGCCGGCGAAAGCAAGGACGACGGCGCCCATGCCAGCTGTCTCGCGACATCCGTTGCGGGCGTGGTGCGCAAGCAGCGCGATCTGGGCATCGACATTCCCGACGACGGCGAGTTCGGCAAGCCGGTGGCGGGCGCCTATGATTACGGGGCGTGGTGGAATTACGCCTTTGCGCGAATGTCGGGCTTTGCACCGCGAACGGCGGGCGCGCACGACGAATCCAAACATAAGAAGTCAAGTGTCGCCGACGTGGCGCTGACCTCCTTTGCCAATCGCCGCGACTGGCAAAAATTCAACGAATTCTATGCGGATCCGGAATCGACCGGCAGCCTCATGGGCAGCGCGGCGCGGCGGCCGGTGGGCCGGCCCGCCTGCACCGGGCCGATCAAGTATACCGGCCAGACCGCGCTCGCCGCCGACATTAGCAATCTCAAAAACTCCATGGCGGCCGCAGGCGTGGAGGAAGCGTTCATGTGCTCGATCGGTCCCGGCAGCTTCGCCCGCGGCGAGGACTACTATTACAAGACAGAAGAAGAATTCCTGTTCGCTGCAGCCGAGGCCATGCGCGAGGAATACAAGGCGATCGTCGAAGCCGGGATCGTGTTGCAGATCGACGATCCGAGCCTGCCGGACAACTGGGACATGATCAATCCCGAGCCGCCGCTTGCGGAGTTCAAGAAATTCGAGCAGGTGCGCATCGAGGCGCTCAATCACGCGCTGCGCGGACTGCCCCAGGACCGCATCCGTTATCATATCTGCTGGGGCAGCTGGCACGGTCCGCATACGACAGATATTCCGTTGGCCGACATTGTCGACCTTGTCCTGAGCGTGACTGCGGGCGCTTATTCGGTCGAAGCGGGCAACGTTCGTCACGAGCATGAGTGGCGGGTATGGCAGGACGTGAAGCTGCCCGCGGGCAAGCTGCTCATTCCCGGCGTCGTCAGTCACGCCACCAATATTGTCGAGCATCCGCAGGTGGTGGCTGACCGCATCGTGCGTTACGCCCGGGTCGTCGGGCGCGAGAACGTCATTGCCGGCACCGATTGCGGCCTCGGCGGCCGCATCCATCCGCAAATTGCCTGGGCAAAGCTTGCCGCGCTGTCCGAGGGCGCGCGGCTCGCGAGCAGGGGGCTTTGGGGGTGATGCGGGACCTGGCCTCGACATTACAGCTTATCAACAAGACCGATTGAACTGACCACTTAGAGCTGGAGCAGCGCCTTGAGCTTTGCCCGGACATCTTCAAGCACTCCCGCTGGGGCAGCGCACGCAAAGCGCAAGCCGCGGTGTTGCCAAGAGGCACTGCGCGGTTGATCGGTCTGCACCACCCCCGTTATTTCGTGACCTTCAGGTATCGCGACATGAAAGCTCCACTCGCGATCGCGACTTGTTATAGGGCACGCGATACATCGGCCAGTCAGCTCATTGAACGAATGCGGGGAAAGAACGAGTGCTGGCCGACGGCCGGCCTGCTCGCTGCCGACCGGCTGCAACAAGTCGAGCCAAACGATGTCGCCTGAACTGGGACAATAAGCAGCCATTTCACCATGCCTCGTTGCCGCGCGGCGGATCCCAATCGGCTTCTTCAGGGACATCGTCGCGGGTCATGCCGCTCAATAGCTCATCAAGCGAATACCGCGGCTTGCGTTTCGGCTTGGCGAGCGGCTGTAATACCAGGGCGCCGTTTCTGACCGTCAACTCAAAGCGCTTGCCGTCAGTTGCGCGGATGGCGGTCGCAACCGACTTGGGGATGCGAACAGCAAGGCTATTACCCCATTTGCGGAACTGGACGATCATTCGACTTGCCTCCATGTAGACACCTCGTATATACGAGTGCACTGTGGTGCCAGCAAGAGGTTCTATTAGACTTCCGCAGGCAGCGCAGATGCAATGGAGCATTCGCCTGACATCGCGCGAAGCTTTGGGAAATCTGGTGCGCTGAAAATGCGCCAGCTCGCTGCGATCTTCGCATTCGCGCTGGCCGCCACGGCAGCCGCCCAACCCTATCCCGCGCGCGTCATCACCATTGTGGTGCCGCTTCCGCCGGGCGGGGCAACGGATACGCTCGCACGCACGCTCGCCGATCACATGCGCATGATGCTGGGCCAGCCTATCGTCATCGAAAATGTGCCCGGTGCCGGCGGCACCTTGGGGATCGCGCGCGTGGTGCGCGCGGCGCCCGATGGCTACACGCTCGGGATGGGAAACTGGGCGGCTTACGTCGCGGCCAGCACCACCTATCCCGTTCGCTACGATGTGCTCAACGACCTCGAGCCCGTGGCAAAGCTCGCCGATACGCCGCTCTGGATGGTGGCGCGGACCACGCTGCCGGTGCAAAGCCTCAATGAGCTGATCGCCTGGCTCAAGGATAATCCGGGCAAAGCCTCCGCCGGGATCGTAGGATTCGGAAGCGGCGGACACATCTGCGGCCTTTCCTTTCAGAGCGCCACCGGCACCCGCTATGAATTCGTGCCCTACAAAGGGGGCGCCCTCGCGATGCAGGATCTGGTGGCAGGACACATTGATCTCATGTGCGATATGGCCGCGAATTCACTGCCGCAGGCACGTGCCGGCACCATCAAGCCGATCGCGGTCATGTCGAACGCGCGCTGGTTTGCCGCGCCCGACGTGCCGACCGCGCAGGAGAGCGGCATGCCTGGTCTTGCCCTTTCGCTCTGGCACGGCATGTGGGCGCCCAAGAGCACGCCCGGTGAAATCATCGCCAGGCTCAATGCGGCCGTGGTCGAAGCGCTCGCCGATCCGACAGTGCAGAAGCGGTATTCCGAGCAGGGCCAGGAAATCCCGCCGCCCGAGCAGCAGAGCCCGCAAGGCTTTCGCGCGTTTCACCAGGCGGAAATCGAAAAATGGTGGCCGATCATCAAAGCCGCCAACATCAAGAACGAATAGCGGCGGCGGCGATTGCGCCTGCTGCCCTTCCTCAATAACATTGGCGCGTGAGATGAAGGCGAGTGGCCTCCCCTGATCGCCGTTCTCGCACGCCATATCGCCACAGATAGATGGAGCCGTGTACGTGAGCACCTACAATGTCCTCATCATGGGCGCGTCCTATGGTTCGCTCCTCGCCATCAAGCTTTTGTTCGCAGGCAACCGGATAAAGCTCGTTTGTCTGCCCGCCGAGGCCGAGGCGATCAACAAGGAAGGCGCCCGCGTGCGGTTGCCGGTCAAAGGCAGAAAGGACCTGGTCGAGATCGACTCGCGCAAGCTCCCCGGCAGCCTGTCCGCCGACGGCCCGGGCGCGGTCAATCCGGCCGATTATGATCTCGTCGCCCTTGCCATGCAGGAGCCACAATACCGCTCAGGGGGGGTGCGCGAGCTATTGAGTAAGGTGGCAAAAGCCAAAGCTCCCTGCATGTCCATCATGAACATGCCCCCGCTGCCTTATCTCAAGCGCATTCCCGACCTTGCGACCGACACGCTGCGTTCCTGCTACACCGATGCGACCGTGTGGGAGGAATTCGATCCCGGACTGGTCACCTTGTGCAGTCCGGACCCGCAGGCGTTTCGCCCACCGGATGCGCCAGTCAACGTGCTCCAGGTCACGTTGCCGACCAATTTCAAGGTCGCGCGCTTCGATTCCGACAAGTACACGGCCATGCTGCGCCAGATGGCAGCCGACATCGAAGCGATCCGCTTCGATGCGGGCGACGGCAAGGTCGAGCTGCCGGTCAAGCTCAAGGTGCACGACTCCATTTTCGTGCCGCTCGCCAAATGGGCGATGCTGCTCACCGGCAACTATCGCTGCGTCCAGAAGGATGCCGCCCGCTCCATCAAGGATGCGGTGCACAGCGATCTCGCAACGTCGCGTCAAGTCTTTAATTGGGTCTGCGATCTTTGCATCAAATTGGGCGCTTCCCCGAACGATCTCGTGCCGTTCGAGAAATATGCCGCCGCCGCGCAAGGATTGGTGCGGCCGTCATCGGCGGCGCGAGCCTTGTTCGCCGGCGCGCCCAACATCGAGCGGGTGGACCGGTTGGTGCAAAGCATTGCGGCGCAGAAAGGCATGCGCAATGCGGTGGTCGACGAGACCGTCGCGATGGTCGATGCCCGGCTGGCAATGAATCGCAAAGCTGCCGCCTGAGCCCGCCGCGCGCTCAAATTTCGAAGGTGGCGGTCAGGCCGCCTTCGAAATCCGTATTTCCACCCGACAGCCAAGCCGCCCGGCGATCCGCACCAATCGGTCGAGGGTGAAGCGATCTCGACATCACCCCGTTGTGGAAAGCCCACGGCTGGCAATGATGTCACGATGGCCATCCAGTGCTATGCTCCGGCCGTTTGTTGGGAGGTGCCATGTCAAATACGGTCTCGGTCTCGCAACCGGTACCTGATAAGGTGCCCTTGCACTACGACACGACTACCATTGTGCTGCACTGGGCGACTGTGAGCCTCGTTGTCGTGCTCTGGATTCTGGGACAGACCTCGGACTGGTGGCCGCGCGGTGTGATTAAGGATACATCCTGGTCGCTTCACGTCACGCTGGGTTTTGTGCTGGCGGCGGTCCTGCTGGCCAGGATCGTCTGGCGCATCGGTCCGGGCCGAGCACTCCCTTCCCCTGACGGCGGCATGTTACGGATCGTCGCGCGCTGCACGCACCTGGTGCTTTACGCGCTTCTGCTCATCGTGGTGGGCCTCGGCATCGCGAATGCCTTCGTGCGTGGCTATACCCTGTTCGAGGCGATATCGCTGCCGCAAATCGGAGACCGGGCATTGCGCCGGCCGCTCACGCAGTGGCACGGCCTCGCGGCGAACGCGGTCCTCGCGGTGGCGCTCCTGCATGCCGCGGCCGGCCTGTTTCACCAATATATCCGAAAGGATCGCCTCCTGTGGCGCATGTGGCACGCCTGATCGGGTCGACATCGCGTCTCTGAACACTTGGGCCACAGCAAACAAAACCGAACCGCATTGTGCGTCACAGCAAATTCGCAATCCGATGACCGGTTCGGGTCAATTGTTGCGCCGATAGCGTCTTCGCGGTTCGGCTGCATAGGCTGAGAATGGATTTTGAAAGCAAAAACCGCCGTTTCCCGACCGTGCGGCCTGGCATTGCTCAAACGAATAGAAACCGCAATTGGTTAAGCCCTTGCCGCCGTATTGCGCACACCACGTACCGTCAGCGCGCGCTCCGATGGTGGATAGAAATAAAGCAGCAAACGTGATTGCGACGAGCGGGATCGTGCGCATGGATGCCTCCTCGGGACACGTCAAATTCCCTGAACGGTTGTAACTCTAGCAACTTTGATTGAGTTCCAACAGCAGCCGGATGGCTGGATGGGCAGCCGAGCGGCAAGCAGTATCGCCCGCGCGCACCGGCCGCAACATCCGCATCCTCGTCCCATTTGTCGAATGCAGCGTCGCTGCGGTTGAACTGCGCGGCTGGATTGCGCGTTCGGTCCGAAAAATCGGGACGTTCATCGCCAGATTCTGCTATGCTAGATGTCCTTCGAGCCGCATTGCACATCAAGGAGCCGCCCCATGAAAAAACTGGTCTTGGAAACCACCGCCCCCTTCCAGGGACTGCCGGAACTGGTGGCTTATGATGAGGGCCTGTTTGCCAAGGAGGGGCTCACGATCGAATGGGCCGATCGCGACCGCGATACCCAGTACAAGACCGACGTGAACGTGGCCAGCCCGAAGGACCTCGACCCCTTCTTGAGCCACGGCAAGCTGTTCGAGCAGGGACAGGCGGATATGTATAACGCCTGTGAATGGGGCAATTACTGCCGCGTCCAGGATACCAAGGTCGGTAGCCGCCAAGTCGGCCGGCGCGGCATCGTCACCTATGCCGCCATTGCCGTGCGGCCCGACTCGCCGGTCTACACTGCCCAGCAGCTGGCCGGCCGCACGGTGGGAGTGCCGTTCTATTTCGGCACCCACTATCTCGCGCTGCACATGCTCGAGGGATTTCTGCCCCGTCACCTCATCAAGGTGTGCCAGGCGGCCACCGGCTCACGCCACCGCCTGGACGCCATGCTGGGTGGCGTGATTGAAGCCACCACCCTGACGGAGCCTTATGTGACGCTCGCGGAGAAGAAGGGTTGCCGGCTGATCTGCGAAGCCTTCTACCACGGCACCGAGGTTGCCTCGGACAAGGTCGACGCTGAAACCTATGCCGGCTTCAACCGCGCCGTGCGCGAAGCGGTGCGCCGGATCAACGCCAACAAGCGCGCCTACCTTCACTATTTCATCGATTACCACAAAGCGAAGGACCCGGAGATCGCAGCACTAAAGCCGGATGATCTGCGGGAGGGACGCGTCGTGGTTTGCGACCCCGCGCCGATCCCGCTCGATGAGATGCAGCGTACCTACGAATGGCTCAAGAGCTGGGACATGCTTGCGGAAACCGATTCCCCGCTCCAACTCGTCAACCTGGATGTGCAGAAGCAAGCTCATCAGGTCGCGGCGGAGTGATCTCTAAAGCCTGATCACCGCCATGCGCGGTCGCAAGCACGGGCCGCGCATGTGATCGCGATGGGGCAAGAGAGCAGTAGGGGCGGGTGCAGTCCCTCCCCTACCGGAAATCGAAATTTCCGCCCGCAACGGACTTAAGAAGAGCCTTGCTCGTCAGAGCCGCCCATGCCTCCACCCCCCGTGAACGGGGAGAACGGCTCGGGCGCGGGCGGAGCAGGCGGAGCGGGGGCGCGCGCAGGCGCCTTCCTTGCCGGCTTGCGGGCCGTTTTCTTCTTTGCAGAAGATTTCTTCGCGGCGCCTTTTTTCGCGCCAGCACGCGTCTTTTTGCGCGACGGAGCGGCTTTCTTTGCCTTTTTTTTCGCCTTTGACTTGGACTTCTTCGCTTTCTTAGCCATCAATGCCTCCCGATCGGTTGCGGCTCAGACTTGTTGCCATTCAACACCTCCACTCTCTCGTCGCCACGACTGCCTGCCAGGGCGGCAAGCCTTTTCCCGGCGAGCGCCTCGGGCTTGCGTCCCCCGGTTGCCCAGTCGATCAGCTCGACGGTGTGGACCACCGGGATAGCCGTGCCCGCTGCAATCTGCGTGATGCAGCCGATGTTGCCGGCTGCGATCACATCCGGCTTCACCTTTTCGATATTCGCGACTTTGCGTTCGCGCAACCTCCCCGCAAGCTCCGGCTGAAGAATATTGTAGGTGCCAGCCGAGCCACAGCACAAATGAGCCTCCGCTATATCTTTAACGACGAATCCCAAGTTGGAAAGTAATTCTTTCGGTGCACGTGAAATTTTCTGACCGTGCTGGAGCGAGCAGGCTGCATGATAGGCAACCACGGCGTCCTGATGCTCGCGGCCGGCCGAGAGCGGGAGGCGGCCGAGGTATTCCGTGATGTCCAGGGCAAGACGCGAGACGCGGCCAGCCTTCTCGGCGTAGGCCTTGTCGGTGCGCAGCATGAAGCCATAGTCCTTGAGCGTCGTGCCGCAGCCGGACGCCGTAACAACGATCGCGTCCAGCCCCTTGCCCTCGATCTCGCTTGTCCAGGCATCGGTCTGACGGCGGGCGGCGGCGAGGGCCTCGCTCTCGCGGCCGAGGTGATGAACCAGGGCGCCGCAACAAGCCTCGTCGGCAACGACGACTTCGATGCCATGGCGCGTGAGCAGGCGAATGGCGGCCGCATTGATGGAAGGATCAATGACAGGACTTACACAACCCGTCAGCAAGGCAACGCGCCCTTTGCGCGGACCCGAGGGCTGGAACACTCGTTGGCGTTCGCCCCGCGCCGGCAGACGCTCCGGAGCAAGCCGCAACATGGCGGCGATCGGGCCCAGTCCAAGAGCGGCGAACAGCCCCGCAAAGGGCTTGCCCATCCGCGCCGTCGCAAGCGCGAAACGTAAGCGGCCGTTATGGGGGAGAACTTGCGCGAGCAGGGATCGGAAAAGGCGCTCGACCGGCGGCCGACGATAGGTTGCCTCGATGTGCGCGCGTGCGTGATCCACGAGGTGCATGTAATGCACGCCCGAGGGGCAAGTGGTCATGCAGGCAAGGCAGGAGAGGCAGCGATCGATGTGCTTGACGACGTCAGGCGTGGCGTCCCTGCCGCTCTCAAGCATATCCTTGATCAGGTAGATGCGCCCACGCGGCGAATCGAGCTCGTCCCCCAGCAGCACGTAAGTAGGACAGGTCGCAGTACAAAAGCCGCAATGCACGCAGGTGCGCAGGATTTGCTCTGCTTCGGCAATATCGGGATTCGCGAGCTGGGCGAGCGTAAAGGAAGTCTGCATGCTAACGCCGATCTAGCGGTGGCACCGGCGTGATCACACCCCGGCCCACATGCGCCCTGGATTGAGCACCCGTTTGGGATCGAAGCCTTCCTTCACGCGCCGCGTCAAGGCGCCAAGCACGGGATCCTGAGCAGAAAAAACCGCAACGGCGGCGCGCACGCCACTCGAGGCGCGCATAAGCGTTGCATGCCCGCCGATCTGAGCCACCGCACGGCCAATCACGGCGGCACCCGCATCATCGGTTCCACCGACGCAAAGCCACAACAGCCCGCCGGACCAGTCGAACAACACCTCGCTGTCCAGCGCCTTGGCAACGGTTGCGGCAAACTCCGCACCGCGGCTCGCCACCGTCGAAATGCGCCAGAGCGGAGGTTGCGGCCCCTCCCCGCTGGACGCAAACGGTGCCGCGTCGCGAATAGCCTGCCAGAGCGCGCGTGAAACAACCGGACCCACTCGGGCAGCCTCGCCGAAAGATTTGAGCAGCGTGTCCAGGCTTTGCGCGCGATAGGCAACCGAGGGTGCGAAGCCTTCCAGCCGCAGCGCTGTCACGGCGTCGGTGGCGCTCGCAATCTCGCTAACGGGAATACGTGCGGTGAGACCGCGTGGCAGGTGCGCGGCTCCCGATACGTCGGCGCCGGATGCCATGGCCGCCGTCATCGCCGCAACTGCTCTCTCCGGCGCAAGCCCGCGCAGGAGAACCGTCTCCTCGGTTTCCGGCGCGGGCAAGACCTTGATCGTGACCTCGGTCAGCGCGGCGAGCGTGCCCCAGGAGCCCGCCATCAGCTTGCACAGGTCATAGCCCGTGACATTCTTGACGACCCGCCCGCCAGACTTGAAGCTCTCTCCCCGTCCGGACACCGCGGTAAAACCCAGGAAATGATCGCGTGCGGCGCCGGCCTTGATACGCCGGGGTCCGGACAGATTTGCAGCAAGCGTGCCGCCAAGCGTAGCCCCGCTGGAATGACCGAGAATAGACCCGCAATCCATCGGCTCGAACGCGAGCTGCTGGCCTTTTGAAGCCACCAACGCTTCGATCTCCCCGAGCGGCGTTGCGGCTTTCGCCGAAAGCACCAGCTCCTGCGGCTCGTAAAGCGAAATGCCAGAGAGCCCCGACAGGTCGAGCGAGATGTCGGTCTGGCTGGGCCGTCCGATTGCGCGCTTTGAGCCCGCCCCCATCAGTTCCAGCGTCTTGCCCTCGGCAAGAGCCCATTGCACCGCTTGCTCGACGTCCTTGGCATCGCGCGCTTTGATCGCGTCGGTCATCGCCCCGGCTGGTCAAAACCGTTCGATGCCTGGAAACGGCACGCGCCCGGCGTGAACATGCATGCGTCCGAGCTCGGCGCATCGGTGCAGCGTCGGAAAGACCTTGCCGGGATTGAGCAGCCCCTTGGCATCGAAAGCGCATTTCAGGCGCTGTTGCTGAGCGAGATCAGTTTCGGAAAACATCGCCGGCATGAGATCGCGTTTTTCCACGCCGACCCCGTGCTCTCCCGTGAGCACGCCCCCGACTTCGACGCAAAGCTTGAGGATGTCAGCCCCGAACTTCTCCGCGCGTTCGAGTTCACCCGGCTTGTTGGCATCGTACAGAATCAGGGGATGCAGGTTGCCGTCCCCGGCGTGGAAGACATTCGCAATTCCCAGACCGTATTCTCGAGACAGTTCTCGCATCCGGCCGAGCACCTGCGGCAGCCGGGCACGCGGAATAGTACCGTCCATGCAGTAATAGTCGGGCGAGATGCGGCCGACAGCCGGAAAAGCTGCCTTTCGCCCTGCCCAGAACAACAGCCTTTCTTCCTCTGAATTGGAGATGCGGCAGGTCACGGCGGCGCAGGAACTCGCGATCGAGCTGATGCGCCCGATGAGATGATCGACCTCGGGCTGTGGACCGTCTGCTTCCACGATCAGCAGTGCTTCGACGTCGAGGGGGTAGCCCGCATGCACGAACTCTTCGACCGCGTGGATGGCCGGCCGGTCCATCATTTCCATTCCCGCGGGGATGATGCCGGCTGCAATGATCTTACTCACGCATTCACCGGCATTCTCGGCGGATGCGAAACCCACCAGCACGGCGCGGGCCCGCTCCGGCTTTTTCAGAATTCGAACGGTGATTTCCGTCAGCACACCTAACAGCCCCTCGGACCCCGTGATGATGCCGAGCAGGTCGTACCCACCGGCATCGAGGTGCTTGCCGCCGAGGCGTATAATCTCGCCGTCGATGAGCACCAATTCGCAGCCCAGCACGTTATTTGTGGTCAGGCCATATTTGAGGCAGTGCACCCCGCCCGAGTTCTCGGCCACATTGCCGCCGATGGTGCAAGCGATCTGGGAGGATGGATCAGGCGCGTAATAGAATCCCGCATGTTCGACCGCCTGCGTCACTGCAAGGTTGGTCACACCGGGTTCGACCACGGCCACCCGGTTTTCGAAATCGATGTCCCGGATGCGATTGAACTTGGCCATCCCGAGCAGGATCCCATCCGCAAGCGGCAAGGCGCCGCCCGACAGCGAGGTGCCGGCTCCGCGCGGCACGACCTTGATGCCGCGCTCGTGACAAAATTTCAGCACCCGGCCCACCTGCGCGGTGGTATCGGGCAGCACCACCACCATGGGAAGCTGGCGATAGGCGGTCAGCCCGTCAGACTCATAAGGGCGCATTTCCCGCTCGCCCGCGATGACGCCTTCTCCGGGCACGATCGCCCGCAGCGCGGCCACGATTTGTGCCCTGCGGGCGAGCACCGATGCATCGGGAGCGGGCAAGCTAAGCGACAAGACACTTTCCTTTGAGTCTCAATTCTGCCCGTTGCGGCGGGCATGCTCAGTAGGAAGATATACGTTAATACGTTAGACTTTGACACCGTAGGAGGAAGGATGCTGGCCTGGCTGATGGTCCTGATCATGCTTACGGCTTCAGCGGGGATCGCCCGGGCGCAGGACGCCGCGGCGGGCGAGCAGGTGTTTCGGAAAATGTGTCTGCCCTGTCATGACGTGGGGCCGGCGGCGAAGGTCAAACTCGGTCCTCCGCTCAACGGCATTGATGGCCGCAAGGCGGGCACCCACGAGGGCTATAACTATACCGAAGCGAACAAGAACTCGGGGATTACCTGGAACGAGAATGCGTTCATGCCTTACATTCAGTCCCCCATGCAGACCATAAAGGGCACCAAAATGGCATTTGCCGGCATCAAGAACGACAAGGACATTGCCGATCTCTGGGCCTATCTCAAGCAATTCGGGCCGGACGGTCAGAAGAAATGATCAAGGATATTGTCGTCAATCTCTCCGGCGGACATTCGCAGGATTTTGCAGTCGACTATGCAATCTCGGTCGCCAGAGCGTTTGATGCACAGATCACGGGCATTGCGTTCGTTTTCGATGCCGTGATTCCCGATGGCGTCATGGGCAGCGTCCCGATCGAGATGATTGAGATGCAGCGCGAGGAGAACAGCAAGGCGGCAAAGACGGCGAGCGAGCGCTTTGCAGCAAGCGCCAAGGCCGCAGGGATTCCGGCTCAAACGCGCGTCATTGACGCAAACCTGGGCGGTGCTGCCACAATTTTCGGCGCTATCGCGCGCCGCTTCGATCTTGCCGTCACGGGCCAGGCGAGACCCGAGGGCGGCGCATCCGAACAGCTCATCATTGAGGCGGCGCTGTTTGAATCGGGGCGTCCCGTGATCATGGTCCCCTATATCCAGAAGGAAGGGCTCAAGCTCGACCGCGTGCTGGCATGCTGGGACGGCAGCCGCACCGCCGCGCGCGCCATTGCCGATGCCATGCCATTTCTGGAACGCGCAAAGGCGGTCGAGCTGCTCATGGTCGGCGAGGACCGCAAGCAGGACGAGATTGCGGGCGTCGATATGATCGCGCATCTCGCTCGTCACGGGATTTCCGCAAGGGCAGAGCGCACCACGCGGGGCGACATCAGTATCGAAAACGTCATTCTCTCCTACGCCGCCGACAGCGGCGCGGACTTCATGGTGATGGGCGGCTACGGCCATTCGCGCCTGCGCGAATTTGTGCTCGGCGGGGTCACGCGTGGAATTCTCGGCTCCATGACGCTGCCCCTGCTGATGTCGCATTGAGCACGCTGGCACCGCCAAGTAGCTGGACGGCCTCTGATATTTCGATGGAACCCTGAAAGTCCGGCCGGCGTTGTCTAGCCGCTTTCCGAGTTGATTTCGTGCGTTTCGCACTGACGCCGTTTCTGTGTTCTGGCGCCGGTACAGGCGCATTCGCTGCGCGCAAAACGGACGGGAGAGCTGACGGATGACGGCCGCTTTCCCGTTTGGACTTGAAGAGGAATATTTCCTGGTCGATGCCAGGAGCAAGCTCCTCGCCGGCGATGTTCCACTTGCCTTCTTCAAGGCTGCAAAACGCGCGACCAAAGGACGAATCTCGCAGGAATTCCTGCAGCCCCAGATCGAGGTGCAATCGTCGCCGCATGTGAGCATGCGCGATGCCAGTCGTGAGCTGCGGGAGCTGCGGCGAATCGTATCGACGGTCGCCGCCCGGCATGGCTATTGCATTCTCGCGGCCGGCACGCATCCGAGCGCGCTGTGGCCCGGTGCGCAACCGACACCGAAGAAGCGTTACGATATTGTGATGCACGATCTGCAAATGATCGGGCGGCGCGATCTCCTGTGCGGGATGCACGTGCATGTGGAGCTGCCGGATGCCAATGACCGGGTCGACGTCATGTACCGGATGCTGCCGTATCTCCCGCTCTTTCTTGCTCTCTCGACGTCCTCGCCGTTCTGGCAGAGGCGCCGCACCGGCTTGAAAGGTTACCGGCTTGCCGCCTACGACGAGCTGCCCCGCACCGGCGTGCCTGAGCTCTTCCGCACGCGCGAGGAATTCGATGCCTATGTGAGCGCGCTGGTGCGCGCCGGCGTCATTAAGGATTCGAGCTTCATCTGGTGGGCCATCCGCCCGTCGCTGGTCAATCCGACGCTGGAGCTGCGCGCGCCCGACAGCTGCACGCTGGTCGAGGATACGATTGCCATTGCGGCGCTCTATCGCACCGTTGCGCGTCATCTTTGCCTCAACCGCTCGTGCAATGCCGGGCTCAATGCGGTGCAACGCGCGCTCGTGATCGAGAACAAATGGCAGGCGCAGCGTCATGGCGTGAACGCCGTCTTCGTGACCGAGGACGGCGGGATCACCGTTGCCGACATGCTTGAGCGCACCATCAAGGAGACGGTGGCGGACGCGGCAGCACTCAACTGCACCGCCGAGATCGGCCGCTGCCGCGCCATCGTCGGCTCCGGCACCTCCGCCGACGCTCAGCTCGCGGTGTTTGACGCGCACGGCGCCGGCAAGAGCCGCGATGCTGCGTTGCGCGCCGTGACGGAATGGATCAGCGTGGCGACGCTGCAGTAGGGCCCTTCTGGGAGGCATGAGTCTCGCTTCCAGCTCATGCGTATTCGTCGCGCAGGCGCACCCACTCCATGTGATATGTGAGCTTGTCCTCGTCGCGCCCTTTGGGCGCGATGTCGAGGTAGTGATAGGCGCCGTTGAGCATGTCGAGGCCGCGCGAATAGCAGGAATAGGTGTGATAGAGGACGCCGTCTGCGTCCTTGAAGAACACACTGATCACGGGGACGTCTTCGATCGTGAAACGACGGGTGCCGTAGTTGGAATTGTTGCCGCCCTTGGCGATCTCTTCCTTGGTAAGATAGGCGCCGAAGTCATGATTGAAGATGCCTTCGGCGCCGCAAGAGACCCATTCGAAGGTCCAGTCCATTCTTTTCCTGAATGCTTCGATCTTTTCGATCGGCGCGCGCGAGACTGCCACAAGGTTGACGTCGCGGCCGCGCAAGTGGATCACCACTCGCTCGAAATTGTCGGCCCAGAAGGAGCAGCTCTTGCAGGCGCTCTCCCAGTCCGGGTGGAACATCAGATGATAGATGATGAGCTGCGACTTGCCGCGGAAGAGATCGGAGAGCTTGACCTTGCCTGCGCGGCCGTCGAAGGCGTAATCGTCGATCTTGACCCACGGCAGCTCGCGCCGCCGGCGGCTGAGCTCGTCGCGTCTTCTGGTGAATTCCTTCTCTTCCGCAAGATGTTTGATGCGCGCGGCAAGCCATTGCTCGCGCGAGACAACGGGATGATCAATCACGGATCTCTCCATCGATGGGTGCACGATCAGTTGGGAACAGACGGGTCTGTTGCGTCAAGGCATGATCGCGAGGTAGTGAACAAGAACCTTGCCTCGCAAGCAGCAGCCGAGAATGGGTGACAAGCCGGCCAAACTACCTCGCATAGGGGTGGTGGCAAGTAGGGCGGATTAGCGCAGCATAATCCGCCGCACATCCAGCAAGGCGGCGGGTTACGGCGAAGACGCCTAATCTAATCCTACTGCGTCATAGCACACGGCGTATGTTTCGTCTGAAATTCCGTGCGCAATACGGGCACCGTGGCAGGGTTCGAGCGATCGCGAGGGCCAGTATGCGGTGAAGCGTGGCGATCGAGTCGGGGACGTGCCGTTGCGGCCGGATTGGGGGCGCCCCGGGGTCGGTAACCATCGGGAACGGCAGGTCTTTTGAGCCTCCTGGAGGAACACGGTGCTGAGGGGGGAATCATCTCCCGTTCGGAGATCAGGAAGCCGTAGATCGCGATGCACAGGGTGCCGTGATGATGGAATCCCGGCCAGCCGCGCCCTTCATAGTGCCCCAGCCCAACCTCCTGCTTGAGTTCCTGGTAATCGCGCTCGACGCGCCAACGCATTTTGGCGATATCGACCAACTCTCGAAATGAAATGTTCTTGTCGAGTGTCGAGAGCCAATATTTGGTGGGTTCAGCCTCGCCCTCGGGCCACTCAAACAACAACGTCTCCTCAGCGCGGTCCCCGGCACGCCGGATCGGCGCAGTGCGCACTCGCACGCGGGCAAAGCGCGAACGCAGCCGATCATTTGTACCTTCTCGCCAGGTGATCTCGCGCCAAGATTGTTTTGGCAAGCTGAGCGCCAACTCTTTGACGCTCATGCGAGCGCCCAACTCTCCACGTTTTGATACTGCACGTACTTTGATTGTAGGCGTGATGCCGGCCACATAGCTGAGACCCAACGCGATGACGCCGGAGCGCAGCGCAGAATTAACCCCGTAGCTCGCGTCGAACAGCACAACACCACGCGGGACACCCGCCGCGCAGGCCGCCTCGATCTGTTCAAGCGCGATCTGCGGTTTGGTCTTGAACTCGATGTCCTCGGGAATCCGCGCCTTCTTGCGGCGGGTCGCGTCTTCGGCCCATTTTTCCGGCAAATACAGCCGGTAGGCGATCGGCAGGCTGGCGTGGTGGTTCGCGATCGACAGCGTCACCGTCACCTGACAATTGGCCTCCTTACCGAGTTCACCGCAATACTGATGATGCACACCGACCGAATGGCTTCCCTTCTTGGGAAAAGACGTATCATCGATAATCCAGACCTCGATCGGTCCACGACGCTCTATTACCGGCAGCACCATCTCCTGCACTTTGGCCAACATGCGTTCGTCTGACCATGGTGAGTCAGCAACGAAATGCAGCAGCTTTTGATGCTAGACCGAAACCTCCGCCGGCGCGGTGACTGCCGCGATCGGCTCCACGCTCTTACGGCCCTCCGCTGCCATAAGACCCGCACAATAGTCATGCAGTGGAGCCGCCCGATCTGCGTGCCCAATTACACTCGTCAGCCCCTCGACATACCTCATAAACCGCAATTCACTGTCCTCCAATAGTTGGCGATCCATGTCAGCCCCCTTTCAAGCTGAAACGTGAATCTCACCAACTATCTGATTCTCAGCGGGATTTACTAGAGTTGTTTTGACTCAGTAGTACTAACCCGCCCTACGCACGTCTGTCAGAATTGCAGCGGCACGGTTGTGTGCACGACGAGACCGCGAGCGCGGGCGTCGGGCACTGCGAGCGCGCGCAATCCGAATAGCGTCAGCGCCTGCACCTGCGCGCGCATCTGCGCCGGATCATGGCAGGGCGGCGCGAGCGGACCGATCAAGCCTTCCATGACTGCCCCAAGGAACGCCGTTGCTGCAACAGCAGCATCCTGATCCTGCAAATGCCGCGCTCCAACTGCTGCACGAATGAGCTTTTCGAACGAGCCGGCAACGGCACGACGAAAAGACAGGATAACGGTTTCGAGCTCCGGCTCGCCCGGTTGGGTCATGAGGGCGAGCACGAGCCCGCGCCGCAAGATGGCGCGCGCGGCAAATGTCGTGACCGCGGCCGCGAGCGCGGAGAGCGGGCCCGGCGCTCGTCCGGCGGCCTGATCGAGTGCTGCGGTTTCCTGTTCGGAAACCATTCTCACGACCGCCGCGAGGAGATCGGCTTTCGAAGGGAAATAGCGATACACCGTGCCGGCAGCGATGCCCGCGCGCTCGGCAACGGGGATGATCTGCAGGGCGGCGATTCCTTGCTCAGCCAACGCGGCGCAAGCCGCCGCGAGGATGGTTTCCCGGCGCGCGGAAAGCCTGCGTATGACTCTTTCTGTCTGGCGATAAGGCATTGTCGCTATGCTCTGATAGTAAAAAATGAACTTGAGGAGTCCGGATGAGCAAAGGGATACCTGAAATCAGACGCATCTTGCCGCATGTGCCACCGGAGGCTATGTTATAACAATGTGACAACATAGCGATCGTCTAAGGATTCACGATGAAGACTGCTATTCGCAAAATGGGAAACTCGCATGGTGTGATTATTCCGAAGCCGCTGCTTGCGGAGGTTGGGGCCAAGGCGGACGATCAAGTCGACTCAGGTTTCGCGGCAAACGCGGCTTGATCCTGCTGGAGCAGATCAGAGTTCTTGATAGGCGGCGGCTTGTGCAACGTCTTGGGGCGGTGGGAAAATTAACATTGCTGGCCGTACTGGCTACTCTTCAGGAGATGTTCGCGCCGTGAACGAAGCAGCTGCACGGCCTAAGGCGCGCATATCGCCTAGATCTGCTTATCTTGAATACGATCCCGCGGCGATCGAACGGCGTGCGGTTTACCGGCTTCTCACCGGCGCGGTGGTCCCGCGGCCGATTGGCTGGGCCTCCACCATCAGCCCCGCAGGCCGGACGAATCTCGCGCCGTTTTCCTTCTTCACGGTGGTGTGCGTCATACCGCCCATGGTCTCGCTGACGATCGCGCGCAATCCCGATCGAAGCGAGAAGCACACCCTGCGCAACATCCGCGACACGCAGGAGTTCTGCGTGAACGTCGTCACCGCGCCGGTGTGGAAGGAGATGGTGGACTCGGCGAACGGCTTTGCGGAAGACGAAAGCGAATTTGACAAGACCGGCCTCACGGCGATCCCGGCGGTGAAGATCAGAGCGCCGCGGGTCGCAGAGGCGCCCATTCACCTCGAGTGCAGGCTGCACCAGGTGATCGAGCTCGGCCCCAACCGCCACCCGCTCGTTATCGGCGAGATTGTCTATTTCCACGTGGACGAGGCCTGCATGACCAACGGTTACATCGACATGCGCAAGCTCGACCCGATCGGGCGCCTCAACGGCTTCCAGTACGTCACGCTGGGCGAGATTCTCGATCGCAAATTTGACGACGGCCAGCCGCGATAATGGAGAGGGCCGCTAACGGCCGCTCGTCGCCAAAATCTAAGGTGATTGGTTACGGGAAAGGTCAGCTTCCTGTGGGCGTATCCGGCTTTCTGCCTGCGAGCCGCAGCCCGAGGCGGCCACACAACAGCGCCCAGCGCGCACGATGCAGCTCGGCTCTGCGGCCCCAAACTCTCGCGCTCGGAGAAGCGGCGGTTCGGGATTTTGGCAGCAGAGAAGGGGGTGATGCCGGTGGCAGAACTCTCGATTGGCAGCATCTTTTCTGACCGGACGATCGTGATCTCCCTCGGCGCTTCATGCTCGGCCCCAACAGTGGCGGCGGGCCGTAGCCGCACATCGATCGGGTGCGCCTTGAGCTCACCGGTTGCGGCGGAAGGTGATAGAGGCGCCGCCTGGTCGATGAACACCAGGCGTGTTTCCTCGTCATGGCAGGAGGGGCAGCTTAAGATGTGGTGCTCGAACCCCGGCACGAGCAATGCCTCGTCCCGGACGGCCCGCACCAGACGCATCTCCTCACCGCATAGCATGCAACGCATGGACCGAACTCGCGCTGTTGGGGCGCGGAATCGAGCGTCGGCACTGGTTGTTCGTCAAACGAGATCGGGGAGCATGGTTAACGGCCGAGGACCGGCTCGACCTGGTCGCGAAGGACCCCTAGCAGAATATCGCCATCAATCCATCGACACTCCGCTTGCCTTGATTGGCGCGGCCCATTTCTCGATTTCGCTCTCGACGAATTTTTGCAGATATTCCGGCGAACGACGCTCGCTTGATACAACTTCGGTGCCCACTTCACGCATGCGCGCCTTCACCGACGGTGCCTCGATTGCCGCGACGAAAGCATCGTGGAGGCGGGTCACAATTGGCCCGGGCGTGCCTTTAGGCAAAAAGAACGCCAGCCAAAAGTTCGCATCGACATTGAGGCCTTGCTCGTGCGCGCTAGCGAGGTTTGGAAGGAATGAAGAGCGGTTCTTTCCAAGGCTCGCGATCACCTTCACCTTCTCGGCCTCGATCTGAGGCAGCGCCGTCGTGATGATGGGGCATAGATAATCAATTCGCCCAGCGATCAGGTCTTGCATAGCCGGCCCGCCGCCACGGTACGTAATGTGTGTAACGTCCACACCTATCGCCGAATTTAACATGACGCAGGCGAGATGCGGTCCAGTGCCGACGCCTGCCGAACCATATTGCATTCTCGTCTGGTTGGCCTTGGCATAGGCGATGAATTCTCCGAGATTGTCGACCGGCAGGTCCTTGCGGGTGGCAAGCAGCAATGGCAACTCGGCGATGAGGCCCACGGGCGCAAAATCGGTCAGCGCGTTATAGAGCGGCCTCTTTTGGGCTGTCTGATTGATCGCAAAGGTCCCGTTGTCGCCAAGCACGAACTGATAACCATCCGGTGTGGATTTGGCGACATGCAAGGTGCCGGTTATGCCGCTCGCCCCAGTGACATTTTCGACGATCACCGACTGGCCTAGCGCTTCGCCCATCTGGGAAGAAAGGATTCGCGCGACGGTGTCATTGGCACCCCCGGGCGCGAAAGTAACGACCATGGTCACCGGCCGCGTCGGATAAGCCTGCGCCCAAGCGAAGTAAGAAAGAGCCGGCAGCGCGGCGGCGCCAGCGGCCAGATGCAAGAATTTGCGCAGGGGAAGTTTCATGCTGCCTCCCAGAGCAGTCGGGCAATCGCAGATTACCGGCGCGTTGCACATACCGCGAGAGCCTTGTCCCTCGCACAATGTCGCGCTGTTGTGACACTTAGCAGCCCCCATAGCCAGCACAAGCGCATGTTTCGTATTGGCTACTTGCGGTCGCAGCCCATCCAAGGCGGAGCCTGATGTTACAGGCGTTTACAGGCGCGTCAAAAGTCGAAAACGCGCGAAGAATCTCTGTCAAAACGTCTCCATCGAAAAATTCGGACAACAAAACCAACAAAACAAGCCGCCAACAAAAATGAAAAAAGTTTTTGACAAAGAAACGGAACTCGTGTACAAAAGCGCATCCTCCGAAATTATGAAATGAACGTGCGACGCAAGGGCGCGCGCAGTTTTGCGACATTTGCGCAGGACTTGTGCGCAGCACGTAGGGCGGAATAGCGAAGCGTATTCCGCCATTCTGCGCGCAGCCTCGCTAGAATACGAATGCCGATAGGCCAGTAAGCGGCCATAGCTTCCATCGATTTTGCGGATGGCGATTGACGCGTTCTAGCGATCGGCGAGGCCGAGTGGCGGAATACGCTTCGCTATTCCGCCCTACAAGCCTTGCGCTGCACTGCGCCCAGAACGCGCCAGCAAAGCAAGGGAAAAAGTCAATGCATCGCGATAAACTCGGACGTTTTGCGCCCTCGTTCGGTGCTCGGCGATCAGGTCGCGGCCGATGCAGCAATCGACTATGATCGTGAAACTCGAGCAGCGCCGGGCGAGACCTATTCCGGTTGAAGGAAACGACTGCTCGGCTGAGGGAGGAGTACGTGACCGCACGCAAGATCAATGCGCAAGACCAGACCAGCTTTGATGAAGTTGCCAGGGGCGGGTTGAGCCGCCGAAGCTTTGTGTACGGTGCGGCCAGTGCCGCAGGCGCGATGCTGCTGACGCATTCTTCCATGCGCGCGATGGCACAACCGGTGCGGCCGAAAGCGTTCTGGCCGAATGGCGCACGTCTTGCGATCGCCTGCTCAATGGTGATCGAAACCGGCGCCGATCCGGATCCGACCACAAGGAGTCCCGACGGCAAGGCATATCCCGACCTCTATGCCAAGACCGCGGAGCAGTATGCGGCGCGTGAGGCGATCCCGCGCATGCTCGACATGTTCGACCGCCGTCGCATCAAAGTCACGGCAATGGTCTGTGGATTGTCGTGTGAGCGCTATCCCGAGCTTGCCAAGGAAATCGCGCAGCGCGGACATGAATGCGCTTCGCACGGCCGCAGCCACGACTTTCAGTATCAACTGCCGCGCGACGCCGAGCGGGCCTTCATCAAGGAATTGGCCGACATGATCGAAAAGGCCACCGGCCAACGTCCGGTGGGATACAATTGCCGCGCTCAATTACGCAGTCCCAACACGCTGTCGCTGGCACAGGAGCTGGGCTTCATCTATCACATTGACGACATCAGCCGTGACGAGCCTTTCGTTATCCCGGTAAACGATAAACCGTTCGCCGTCGTGCCGTATACGGCGCATCTCAACGACATCGGTTACTTCAACAACCGCGGCATGGCCTCCCTCTTTGGCCAGGACCTCAAGCTGGAGTTCGATGCACTCTACGCCGAAGCCGAGCACAAACGCCGGCTCATGGTGGTTACGCTGCACGATGCGGTCGCGCGCGCCAACCGGGTGAAGGTGTTCGAGGACTTCATCACCTATGCTGCGCGCCAGCCGGGCGTCTGGTTTGCCCGCGCCGACGCGCTTGCGAGATGGGCGCTGGAGAGCCCTGACTCGATAAAGGAAAAGAGCGCGACTTGATCTGCGGATCACAGGCAGATCATGAAGCTCATCCGGTTTCGCGAGCCCGGTCCGCCGAGCGTGCTGGAATGCCTCGACGTGGGCATCCCCGAGCCGCAGGCGGGCGAAGTTCGCATCCGCGCACATGCCATCGGGGTTGGCATGCCGGATGTGCTCATTCGCGCCGGCACCTACAGCTGGATGCCGCCGCTACCGGCAACGCCCGGGACCGAGCTCTCCGGCATCATCGAGAAAGTCGGGCCGGGCGTGACCTCGAGACGGCCCGGCCAGCGCGTCTACACCACTGCACGCGAGAAGCCGCATCGTGGCGGGCATTATGCGCAATACGTCGCGACCCCCGCGGAGGCGACCTTTCCGCTGCCTGACCACGTCGACCTTGATGCTGCGGCGACGCTTGCCAATTATCAGGTCGCTTATCACATCTTCAACGATGCGCTGCGGCTGCGTCCCGGACAGAGCGTGCTCATCTATGCAGCCGCGGGCGGCATGGGAAACGCGCTCATTGACCTCGCGCGATCTGCAAACCTCACGATCATCGGCGTCGTGAGCAGCGAAGAAAAAGCTCGCTTCGCTCGGGAGCTGGGCGCCGACCACATCATCAATCGCGCGGTTGAGAAAGTGAGCGAAGGCGTGGTGGAGGTCACCCGCGGCCGGGGGGTCGACGCCATCATCGATCCGATCGGTGGGCCAAGCATTCCCGACAATGTTGCCCTGCTCGCCCCCTGCGGCATGCTTCTCATTTATGGCGCGCTCGGAGGAAAGGCCGCGCTTGATCTCCAGCCGATACTCCGGGCGAGCGGAAATTCGCCGGCTGTGCGGCAATTCACCATTCATACCTGGGATCACCTGGTCGAGGAACGCCGCGCCGGCATGCGGGCCGTCATCGCCATGCTCGCTGCCGGCAAGCTTCACCCGCGTATCCATGCCCGCCTCCCGCTCCCCGAGGCCAAGCGGGCGCACGAGATGCTCGAGAGCGGTATTGTCTTGGGCAAGCTGTTGTTGCAACCATAGAGCCTGTTTGCCTTCCGGCGAGCTTCGAGGGTTGATCGCTTGAGACGGCGCGTGTTCATTTCCCTGCTTGGCGCGGCCGCGACCTGGCCGCTGCGGGCACGCGCGCAACCCCGCATGCGGCGCATCGGCGTGCTCCTTGGCTTGGGCGCCAACGACCCCGAGGCAAAATCCCGGGTCGCTGCTTTGGAGGACGGACTGCAGCAGGCGGGATGGATCAAGGGCCGCAACCTGCAGATTGAGTATCGCTGGGCCGATGATGCCAGTGCGTTGCGCAGCCATGCGGCAGCGCTCGTCACCATGGCGCCGGACGTCGTGCTTGCTTCCAGCACGCCGGTGACCGTCGCTCTCAGGGACCAGCACGCCAACTTGCCGATCGTGTTCGTGCAGGTAACCGACCCGGTCGGCGAAGGGCTGGTGGCGAATTTGGCGCATCCGGGGGGTCATCTCACGGGTTTCACCAGTTTTGCATTTTCGATCGGGACCAAGTGGCTCGAAACGCTCAAGCAGGTGGCGCCCCGGGTGCGCCGAGTGGGTCTCCTCTTTAATCCCCAGACCGCGCCGTTTGCCGACCTGTTCGTGCGTCCAATGCAGGCGGTGTCCTCTTCCTTTGACATGACGCTGAAATTGATGGGGTCGCCCTCGTTCGCAGAGATCGAGACTATGGTCGATGCATTCGCGCGCGAGCCCGACGGCAGCCTCATGGTCCTGCCCGATGTCAGCGCGTTCAACTATCGCAACGCAGTGATCGCACTCGCCGCGCGCCACCGCCTGCCCGCGATTTACCCGTTTCGTGTTTTTGTCGCGAGCGGCGGGCTGTTGTCATACGGTACCGACACGCCGGATATTTATCGGCGCGCGGCCAACTATGTCGATCGCGTCCTCAAGGGCGAGCGGCCGGCGGACCTGCCGGTGCAGGCCCCGACCAAGTACGAGCTCGTCATCAATCTCAAGACGGCTGCGGCGCTCGGGCTCAACGTGCCGCCGACGCTGCTCGCGCTGGCGGACGAAGTCATCGAGTAAAGTCTAGCCGCTAAGGCGCGCGCGCTGCCTGATCGCTCGATTCGGTCGCGCCCTTGCCGCGCAGATCCTTCTCGATGGTCAGCGCCGCGCTGCCGCCGAAACGCATGCGATAGACCTGCATGTTCTCCATCACGCGCTGCACGTAATTGCGCGTTTCCATGATCGGAATGCGCTCGACCCAGTCGACCGGGTCGACCTTCGGATCGCGCGGGTCGCCGAAGGTCTTGATCCATTCCTGCACGCGGCCGCGGCCCGCATTGTAGGCTGCAAACGCGAGCGCGTAATTGCCGCCGTATTCGTCGATCACCGCGCCGAGCTCGGCCGCGCCGAGTTGAAGATTGTAGGGCGAATCGTTCTTGAGGCGTTTGACATCGAACTTGCAGCCGAAGCGCTTGCAAGTATCGCGGCCGGCCGCCGGCGTCACCTGCATGAGCCCCATGGCGTGGGCAGCCGACATGTCGGCCGGATTGAACGAGCTTTCCTGGCGAATGATGGCAAAGAGCAAGGCGCTGTCGATGCCGGGGCCGATGGACGAATAGCGCGGCACCCCGACCGTCGGAAAGGCGTAGTACTCCAGCGGCAGGCCGCGGGCGAGCGCGGCCCTGCCGAGGTGGAGCATTCCGCGCGCGTCCTCGTGCTGCTCCGCAAGCTCGCCCAGGGCGGACAGCACGGCAACGTCGTCGAGCTTATTGCCCAGATCGGCCATGAATGCGAGCGCGAGCGCGCGCTCGTCAAGAGCGTAGAGAATGTCGAGCGCACGAACGAGCTCCAGCCGTTCTTCGCCCTCGTCTTGTTCCGGCTTGGCCGGCGGATCTCGAAGCGCAATGGTGCCGAGCCCAAGGCGCGCGCGTGCGAGCTGCCCGTAATAGGCCGCCGACGAATGCGCCGCCGCCTCGTACTGCGCGCGTGCGTCATCGCGCCGGTCTTGCGCCTCGGCGACGCGTCCAAGCCAGTAATGGCATCGCGCCAATGACGTTGGATGCCTGCTCGCTTCCGGGATGCGAGCAAAATGCGTCGCCGCCGTGGCCGGATCTTTCAAGAACCGCAGCGCGATCCAGCCCGCCATGAAATTCCGCTCGACGCGGGAGTTCTCTTTGACCGGCTCGGCAGCATCGCGCACCGCAAGATAAGCCGAACGGAAATCGCCGATATCGAGCAGTCTGCGCGCGAGCACGCGCCGCTCCACCCACCACTCCTCGGCATCGTGAATCTCGGCAATGTCCGTGGGCGCGGACAGCATTGCCTCCGCCGCCTCGGCAACCTTGTTCTGGTGCCGCAGCGTATAGAGGCGAGCGAACAGGTAGCCCGCGTCCTCGCGCGCTTCCGCCGGCACGGCCTCGAGCAGCTTGCGGGCATTGCCGCCTTTGCCGTTGATAGCGATGCGCAGGCGCGCGATGGCAACACTCAGCGCGCCCAGCCGGCGCGCAGCGCGCAGCGCGCTTTCGTGGTCGTGGGCGAAAAGCCTCTTCTCCATCCGCGCCTTCTGATCGGCGCGGCTCAGCAGGTCGGAATAGCTTTTGAGCACCTGCTCTTCGAGATCGGCGGACATGGGGTCGTTGCGCCACGCCTCCCGGATGAGCGAACTGGCAGGCTCGGTCTCGCCATCCGCCAGCAAAGCGCGCGCCAGGCCCAGGCGACCCTTGGGAGTTTGCGGCGCAGCGTCCTGGAAAAAGCTTCTCACCTGCTTG
Organism: uncultured Alphaproteobacteria bacterium; assembly: GCA_963771845.1. Taxonomy (GTDB): domain Bacteria; phylum Pseudomonadota; class Alphaproteobacteria; order Rhizobiales; family Xanthobacteraceae; genus VAZQ01. Next base: position 41,472 of record CAVYVC010000020.1, read on the forward strand.
GGCGGCGGATGCTCCGTCCATAGCTTCTCCTCCGCGTAGCGGCGGAGCATTCCGGCACTCGGCCAGCCCGGATTGCCTGCGATGAAGGCGACGTAACGCGTGCTCTCAGCCGTGCTGTTGTGGCTGCGCAGGATGATCCACTCGACGAGCTTGCGCGCAGCCGGGTCAGTGATTGCGGCCTCGATCTGCGTGGCCTGCTCGGTACCGCCGTGGTGCAGGGTTTCGATTGCCCGCTTGACCAGCGCGACGTTCGGGTCGGAAGGCTCGGGTACCGAAGCCGCCCCTGCCTGCGTTGTATTGCTCTCATCGCTATCAGCGACTGTCGACTTTTTCTGCCTTTTCTTCTCTTTGGACCTAGCCGCTTTCTTCCCGAGCTTCACCGGCGTCTTTAGCGTGATGGCGGGCTCGTTTGTAATTGTGTCCGGAGCCTTCGAGGTCCGGGTCGCCGCGCAACTGATCGTTGCCCACAGGCCGGCGCATGCGAGCGCAACAGCAAGTGCGGTGCGGCGGCGCATCAGTCTGATTTTCCCCCGCTGACCCCGCCGCATCACGCGCTGCTCCGGCGGTGCACTATTCATGCGAAATGTCCCCTAACTCGCGATTAGGGCGGAAACGGGCCGCGCTTTTTGCCGCCTAATCGGCGCCGCCCCCGCTGACCGATCCCTGTGCGTCCAGCGCCGAGCGATTTTGCCCAAGCGCCCGCTCATACGCCGGAAAACCAGTTATAGCCGCGGTCTTCCCAGAAGCCGCCGGGGAAGCGGTTGGTTACGTACATCGCCGTGATCCATTTCGGGTTTTTGAAGCCGAGCTTGGTCGCAATACGAAGCTTGAGCGGATATCCATAACGGGGCGCGAGAATCTCGTCTGAGATCTTGAAGGTGAGGAACGTCTGCGGATGCAGCGCCGATGCCATATCGATGCTGGAATAATAACCGTCTGCGCATTCGAAGCCGACATACCGGGCGGTGAGATCGGCGCCGATGCGCTGCAGGAAAATGCGCAACGGCACGCCGGTCCATTTGCCGATCATGCTCCAGCCCTCGACGCAAACATGGCGCGTCACCTGCGATTCCTGCGGCAGAGCATAGAGCTCCTGCAAGCTCCAGGGCTTGCGGCTGTCGATGAGCCCGGAGAGACCGAGCTTGTAGGTTACAGGATCGATTTTTGGAATGAGATCCTCGCCGAAATAGGCGTTGTAGCGAAAATCCTTCACCGCCTTGCTTTCGGGATAGGTCGGCATCAGGCGCTTCGAATTGAACAGCGCAGCCTGCGCGCCGTCGTTCCAGCGCGAAATGCCGTTGAGCACGCCTTGCACGGCGCTCGTATCGGTGACGTCGCAGCCCGTGAGCAATGTCAGTGCGCCCAGGCTCAACCCTTGCCGGAGGAAAAGCCGGCGCTCGATCCCACGCGCTTTGCTGCTCGTTTGCAGCAGTTTCCTTGATTGATCGATCGATGCGCTCGGTTCGGCTTTGCTCATTGATTGCTCTCGTCGTGCGCTTCATCGATGACTGATCGCCCCGTGATCATTGCGGGCAGCGTTTTCGGGACAATAACGACGAGTGCGATATGCACTGCCAGGAAGAGAACGATCACCGCCATCCCGATAAAGTGAATCACGCGAGCGGCGTCGAAGCCCCCGAACAGCCAGGCAAGCTCCTGTAATTGGCCGGGCTTCCAGATCGCAAGCCCGGAAAGCACCATAATGAGCCCGGCGGCGAGCACGCCGAGATAAAGCGTCTTCTGCACCGCGTTATAGGTCCCGAGCCGGTGCGGCAGCCGCAAACGCAGCGCGGCAACCGCGTCGCGCAGGAAAGCAACCGGACCCACCGGGAAAAGCGTGCGACGGAAATGTCCAGAAACGATCCCGTAGCTCACATAGACAAGACCGTTGATCGCGAGCAGCCACATGCCCGCGAAGTGCCATTGCAGCGCGCCCGCCAGGCCATCCTCGTTGTGAATGTCCACGGATCCATCGTAGCTGCCGCCGAGCGTGAGCCCGACCGGAAAGCGGAATGGAAAGATGGGCTCGGAATTGTAGATGCGCCATCCGCTCATGATCATGACCAGCATTGCCAGCGCGTTGAGCCAATGGGTTACGCGCACCGTCGCGGGATGGATAATGATCTTCGATCCGCCCTGCCGCACTACGGCCGTGACTTCGGTCAAGGTGCGCCTCCGTTTCCGTCAAGGGGCAGAAGTCCGGCCGATCGCAGGGTTGCCCTGGCTTCGCGCGATTGTACAAAGGTGCGGAAGGGTGCGGTATCCGAGGCTGGGTTTCGCGCCTCGGCCATCACGTAGCTGATCGGCGGCGCCTGGTCGGACAATGCAACGGTGAGCCCAACCCGGTCGATCGCGTCGGTTGCATAGACGATTCCGAACTGAACCTTCTTGGTCGCGAGCAGGTTCATCACGCCGGCCGAGCTTTCCGCGATGAGCACGGTCTTGTCGCCTTGCTGCGCCGTTCGTCCCAGCTTGCGCAGGAAATCGAGCGCGCGCGCACCGCCGGGATCGCGGTCGGGATTGGCAATCGCAATCGTCTTGCCCGTAACGAGGGCGGAGACATCGGCGGAAGTCATTGTTCGCGGCGCCACCGGCTCGTTGCCGACAAGAACCACGGGATTGCGAAAAACCGGCACGAGCGTGGCGCCGTGAACAATGCCGCGCTGCGCAGCCTCGTCCGCTGCCCCGCCCGCGGGCGCGAAGATCACGTCGCAGCGCGCACCCCGCTCGATCTGCGCATACGAAAGATCGGTTGGCGCCACGAGCACGTTGACGCGCGTGCCGGAGCGCCCATTCCACAACGTGCCCAGAGATCGCAGCGCATTTGCCAGCGTCGGCTCGCCGTAGACCACGAGGTCGCGCCCGTCCGCGACGGCCGGGAACACAAGCGCAATAATGCAAACGAACGTTGCGACGACCAGCCGATGGATGCGCCGGAGAGAGCTGTGAGATTGCGCCTGAGCACCGCCGCCAAAATCACGCATCGGTCATCCCTCGACATCCAGCCTGCGAACAATGGCAATGGTGCAAAAGGTGAACAAGTCACGTTATGGCGAGCCGAATTTGAGAATTAACGACGAAGAACAAGCGAGCCATGCGTTCGAGTTCGTCATCAACAACCGCCCGCCCGAATTTCCGCATAGCACCATCAATGTGCGCCTTGCGGCCAGGCACCGCCGCAGCCGGTGATCTCCTGGGCGGATAGTTCCGCTAAAGATTAGCGCCGCGGGTACGCTCCACCTCTTCCCGCAACCCGGGCTTGCCCGGGTTGCGCAGTGCGCAAGTCGGGCGAGCCCGACTAGCGTTGGCGAGAGGTATAGCATTGGCGATACCGCCGCGCTCGTGAGCGTGCGCTGCAATGCCGCGCTGCTTCCAGGGCGGCCGCAGCCGCTGGCAACAGCGCAAGAATTCGGGTAATCAGAACACCAACTCAAGCTCACATCGGGCTCATGAATGACGGGAGATGATCATGTCGTATACGCTTGAGCAATTCGCAGCCGATTGCCGGGCAGCCCTGCTCAAAGATCCCGGCGCTGGCGGTCGCGAGCTGGTGCGCCAATACACGCAGCGCGCTTGCGCCGATCCGCAGTTCATCGCCAAGCACCTCGGTCCGGATGCGGATTGCGAGCGAGAGATCCTCTATGAGGATCCGGATCTGCATTTCTGCATTCTCGCGCACGTTTATAAAGGGGCGAAGAACAGCCAGCCGCACGATCATGGACCGAGCTGGGCGGTGTACGGCCAGGCTGCCGGTGTGACCGAGATGACCGACTGGCGGCTTGTTCAAAAGCCCGCGAACGGGCAACCCGGCAAAGTTGCGAAGCTGCGCACCTACGAGCTCAAGCCCGGCATGGCGTACGTCTATGGCGAGGGCGTCTTGCACTCGCCGCGTCGCGAGGGCGAGACCCGGCTCATCCGCATCGAGGGGATCGATCTCAGCAAGATCAAGCGCGACAAGTTTGAAGCGGCGGCATGACCGCGCCGGACGTCGAATATTGCATCATGGCGGTTCAGGCCGGGAGGAATCATTCATGGCCAGAGCTTTGAAACGCGCGACGGTTGCCCCCAAAGGCATGGGGCTCAATGATTTCGTCGCCCACGAGGAAGGCTTCTTCGCAGCTGAAGGCCTCGAAGTCGCGTTCGACTGGAAGACGTTCCGCGGCACCCAATCGAGCTGGAAAGGCCTCAACTATTTCGAGCGGCCGCAGGACCGTCCGTATGGCGAGGACAAGCACGACGTAATCCAGGGCGCCTGCGCCTGGGGCAGCATCTGCAACGCCAGCGCCGGCATGGGGCGGTTTGTGCCCGACGCCTATGGCCTCTCGCCTTGGGCGATCTTCGTGCGCCCCGATTCAAAAATCCAGCGGCCACAGGACCTCAAGGATGTCGCGGTCTCGGTCGGCATGCGCGCCGGCAGTCATTTCAACGTGCCTTATCGGCTGGAAAAATATCTGCCGCTCGAAAACATCAAAACGGTCAACACCGGCGGCTTCGGGGCGCGTCTGCAAGCGCTGCTCGATGGCGAGGTCGAGGCGGCAAGCCTCCTGCCGCCGCAGATTGCGATGGCCGAGCAGCTGGGGCTGCGCAAGATCATCGAGGACACATTCCACACGCTGTGGTGGGTGCCGCCGGCGGCGGCGCCGGACGTGGTGCTCGCTTATCTGCGCGCACTCCACCGGGCCGAGAAAGCCTTGGACGCGGACCTTGCGAAATATCTTCCCTCTTTGGAAGCTCGCCGTTCCGGCCGAATTCGAGAATTATCACCCTTGGGATTTGTGCAAGTTCGGCCGCGGCGAGAGATTCATCTATCAGGCGATACCGCGCGCCGAATTCGATGAAGTGATGGATCAGGTCAAACGCTGGGGTCTTGATCAATATCTCAAGGACCGCAGCTACGAGCACCTGAGCTTTTGCGTTTCAGATCCCGGGCATGCATGAAAAACATAAATCCCAATCCTTTCACCACCCGACCTGAAATCGACGGCACCTTCGGCGTCGTCGCCGCGACGCACTGGATCGCCACCGCCGTCGGCATGGCCACCTTGGAAAAATGCGGCAATGCCTTCGATGCTGCCGTCGCTACCGCGTTTACGCTCCAGGTGGTTGAGCCTCATCTCAATGGCCCGGGCGGCGAAGTGCCGATCATCTTGCATGTCGAGCGGACCGCGAAGACCGAGGTGATATGCGGCCAGGGCGTGGCGCCGGCGAAAGCCACCATTGCGCATTACCGCGGGCTTGGTCTCGACATGGTGCCGGGCACGGGGCTGCTTGCTGCCTGCGTGCCCGGCGCGTTCGACGCCTGGATGTTGTTGTTGCGCGATTACGGCACCATGCGGCTTGCGGATGTGCTGGCTCCCGCCATTGAATATGCCGCGAACGGCTATCCCTTGGTCGAGCGGGCAAGTGCAACCATCGCAACCGTCGCCGACCTCTTCTGCAAGCATTGGCCCTCGTCGGGGGCGGTGTACCTGCTGCCGGGCAACAAGGTCCCGCCGCCAGGAAGCCTGTTTTGCAATCCAGTTCTCGCGACGACCTATTCCCGCATTCTGCGTGAAGCTGCGCACGCCGGCGGCGATCGCGTTGCCCAGATCGAGACGGCGCGCAGGTGCTGGTCGCAAGGCTTCGTCGCCGAGGCGATCGACCGCTTCTGCCGCACGCGTCCTTGCATGGATACGACCGGCGAGCCCCACCAGGGCGTGCTCACGGGAGATGACATGGCATGCTGGCAGGCCCATGTCGAAACGCCGCTGAGCTACGACTATCGGCGCTTCACGGTCTACAAGCCGGGCCCGTGGTGTCAGGGCCCGGTGATGCTCCAGCAACTTGCGCTGCTCAAGGCCTTTAATCTCGCAGAAGATCATCCGACCAGCGCGCAGTTCGTGCATCACCTGGTCGAATGCTCAAAGCTCGCCTATGCCGACCGCGAAAAGTTCTACGGCGATCCCGATTTTGTCGACGTCCCCATGCAGACGCTCCTCTCCAACGCCTACAACGACGAGCGCCGCAAGCTCGTCACTGGCGAAGCCTCGCACGAGCTGCGGCCGGGCTCGATTGAAGGCTTCGGGGCCGTGGTGAAACTGCGCCGTGCGCAAGGCGCGCCGCGCTCCGCCGTGGGCGCCGGCGAGCCGACGGTCGGACGGCTCGGCGAGATGCGCGGCGACACCGTGCATTTCGACATTGTCGACAAGGCCGGCAACATGATCTCGGCGACCCCATCGGGCGGATGGTTGCAGTCCTCGCCGGTCATTCCCGAATTGGGCTTCTGTCTTGGCACGCGCGCGCAGATGTTCTGGCTGGAAGAAGGACATCCGAACTCGCTCGCGCCGGGCAAGCGCCCGCGCACCACGCTCTCGCCCACGCTGGCGTTGCGCGACGCGCAGCCGTATCTGGTGTGGGGCAGCCCCGGCGGCGATCAGCAGGACCAGTGGATCACCCAGATGCTTCTGCGGCACTCCGATTACGAAATGAATCTGCAGGAGGCGATCGACGCGCCGGCCTGGCACAGCGAGCATTTTCCAAGCTCGTTCTGGCCGCGCACGGCCCGGCCGGGCGTGGTGGTCGTCGAGGGCCGCATGCCGAAGGCGACCGTGACGGAGCTCGAGCGCCGCGGTCACGTCGTCGAGGTGGATGCGGACTGGAGCGAAGGGCGTCTCACCGCCGCGTCCCGCGACGGCGTGCGCCGCCGCGCCGCGGCCAATCCCCGCGGCATGCAGGGCTATGCCGCCGGGCGATAAAGCCACGCGGGACTGACACACTCAATAAACCTCCGAGGCCACGCGTGCTCCCTAACGATACAAGCTTCATCACCGACGAGGCGAGCCTGCGCACGCTGCATCATCCGCCAATGCGCCGCGCGACGGATAAGGTACTGCGCGGGCTCGATCAGCATTGCCGGCAGATCATTTCGCTCTCGCCGTTTTGCGTAATCGCAACGCAGGGACCAAACGGCGCCGACATCTCGCCGCGCGGGGATCCTGCGGGCTTTGTGCGCGTGCTCGACGAGCTCACGCTGCTGCTGCCCGACCGGGTCGGAAACAACCGGCTCGACAGCATGATCAACCTGCTCGTCAACCCGCGCATTGGACTGCTGTTCCTGGTGCCCGGCATGAACGAGACGCTCCGAATCAACGGTACCGCTCGCATCACCGATGATGCGCGGCTGCTGGCAGCGAGCGCTGTCAACGACCGCCCGCCGAAGATCGGCCTGGTCGTCGCGATCGAGGAGGCACTGCTGCACTGCCCCAAGGCGCTGATCCGATCAGCGCTTTGGGATGCGAGCAGACATATCGACCGTGCGATCCTGCCCAGCTACGCGCAGATGTTGCTTGACCACGTCAAGGGCCTCACCCAGGAGGAGAACAACCGGCAGAGCGAGATCATGGCCGAGCGCGGGCTCTACTAGCGCAGATAGCGGGGACAAGCCCGGCGATGACGAGCCCTCTAAGGATGCAGCGCAGGCCCCGTCTCGTCGGGCTTGCGCTGCTCGCGCCAGAAAATATAGATCCCCGCAACGATGATGATGGCCGCGCCCCAGAGTGTGAAGGCATCGGGAACATCTCTGAACACTAAGAAGCCGAGCACGACCGCCCAGATGATGATCGTGTATTGATACGGCACGACGACACTTGCGGCGGCGAGCTTGAGCGAGCGGTTAACGCAGGCGAGCGCTACAATCGAAAACACGCCGAACAGCGACAGCAACGCAAAATCGCGCAGCGATGGCTCGACCCAGCCGAACGGAGCAATGGCGCCGCCGAACAGCAAGGTCCCGAGCAGCTGCCCGGCGACCAGCACGGTATTCGAGGTTTCGCGCAGCTGCCGCGTGACAATCATCAGCAGCGCAAAGAACATGCTACCGAGGAGGGCGATGCAGGCTGGCAGCGTCAAAGTTGCCGCCGAAGGGCGCAATGCCAGCAGCACGCCGAGAAAGCCGACCAGCACGGCGGTAAAGCGCCGCCAACCGACGTGCTCACGCAGAAGGACGGCGGACAACGCCGTGACGTAGATCGGCCCGGCGAGATAGAAGGTCACGGTGTCGGCGAGCGGCAGATAGGAAACCGCCCAGAAGAACATCGCCACTTCGAGCGTGGAAAACGCGACGCGCAGCAGCTGCAGCCAGCGGCGCGGCGCAGCGAGAAAGGCGGCGATCCCGGCCTGATACAGGAACGGCACCAGCAGGATCAGCGCCGTCGTGCTGCGCACGAGCAGCAGCTCGCCCACCGAATAGGTCGCGAGCAGCCACTTGCCGAGCGCGTCGTTGATCGAGAACAGCGCGATCCCGGCGAGCATCAGACCGATACCGGCGGTGCTATTGCTGGCGCGGGCCCGCTTCATGCGCCGGAATATGCTGCCCGCGCGCGGGCGGGCCAAACGGACGAAGCGCGGCTCGCCGGACCGGTCCGGCTCTCACCGGCGCTTTCGATCTGTGCGCGACCTCACTGCCTTTGTTGCGCGCGGGCGGCTTTGGAACCCGCCCCTCCATGTACCATCGTGGGAACGGCAGCCTCACTGTGGCTCAATGCCAGCCGCTCGAATGACTTTCCCCCATTTCGCGCTTTGCTCGGCGATGAAGGCAGCAAACTCGGCAGGCGTGCCCGATTGCGCCACGATGCCAAGCGCCGTGAAGCGTTTGGCGGTTTCCGGCCGTTTAAAATCCGCAGCCAACGCGGCGTTGAGCTTCCCGATGATCAATCGCGGCGTGCCGGCGCGGGCGAAAAAGCCCTGCCAGCTGCTGGCATCGTAGCCGGCGACCGTTTCGGCAAGCGCAGGCACGCCGGGCAGTTGCGGATTTCCCTTGGCCGAAAGCGCGGCGAGAACCTTCAGCTTGCCAGCTTAAATCAGCGGCAACGCGGGCGGAATATCGACGAACGCCATCGAGACATTACCGCTCGCGACATCGGTGAGGCCAGGAACCGCACCTTTGTACGGGATATGATGAATATCGGTGCCGGTCATGGTCTTGAACTCTTCGGCGAAGATCTGATGCGGGCTTCCGATGCCGGAAGAGGCATAAGTCAGCTCGCCGGGTTTGGATTTCGCGAGTGCGATGAGCTCCTTCACCGAGCTCACCGGGAGTGCCGGAGAGACGACCAGGGCGAATTGGGTCAGGCCAGTCAGCATGACCGGCGCGAAATCCTTTTCCAGATCATACGGGACCGACTTCATCACATAGGGCAGCAGGATGATGATCGACGGCGCGTGCAACAGCGTGTAGCCGTCCGGTGCGGCTTTGGCGGCATAGCCGACGCCGATGCTGCCGCCGGCGCCCGGTTTGTTTTCGATCACGAAGTTCTGCCCCAATGCGCGCTGCAGGACTTCCGCTTCGTATCGCGCCATGATGTCGGTTGATCCGCCGGGTGTAAACGGCACGACGACAGTCACCGGCCGGGTCGGATAATCGTCAACGGCCAGGGCGTGCCGAGGCGCAACACCGATCACCGTGCACAACAGGGTTGCAAGCGCGATAGTGCGAGCGCGGCTCATGCTTTCCTCCCGGTACTCCTCACCTTAGACCGGGTCCTGGACTGTCCACAACCGCTTGACGATCAGCCGACTTTTCCGCTTTCGTCCGTCGCAATGTGGCCAATCTCGCTTCGCCGCAGGATGCCAAATGACAAAAGAGGTACCGAATAATGGCCACGCCAGTTGTGCCTAATCAGTTTGCGGTTGGCAAACATCAAATTACTCACAAGCCGACCGCAGCAACGTTTAGTTTCGACCCAGGCGACACCACCTTCAAAAGCATCAATTGGGGGCGCGCGGATGAGCAACCATCAGCTGGCACGGCGTACCGGAGAGACGATATTTTTCGTGTTGCGCAGCAGTTGCTGAGAAAGCTGCCAAGGTAACGTGAGGAGGTTCCCCGATGAGGATTATCAATTCCCAGGTCCATGCTTATGAAGCGAACACGCCGAAGCGGCCCTGGCACAATGTGCCGAACTGGCCCGATCACGTTACGGGAGACGAGATGGTCGCCGCGATGGACAAGGTCGGCGTCGATGGCGCGATCTTCATCTCCGCTTTTTCCATGTACCGTTACGACGCGAGTTATGCAGTGGAAGTGCAACGGGCCCATCCCGGCCGGTTCGCCATCGTCAAGCCGGTCGACCCGGATGATCCGGCGGTGGCCGATGTCATCGCCGCGTGGAAGCAGACACCGGGCGCGGTCGGCATTCGCATCATGCTGCCCAAGGAGGCCAAGCGCGAGCCGAATGATCCGGGCCTCGACCGGATCCTGCGCGCAGCCGTTCGCCACGATTTTCCAGTCAATATCCTGTGCTGGGGCAACCTGGACGCGGGCACTGCGGTGATCGATCGGCACCCCGACGCGCGCTTCATCATCGATCATCTAGGCATCCTGCAGCCGCGCGAGCCGCCCGCCCCGCCGCAGCCGTGGGCCGACCTGCCGAAGGTGCTGGACCTTGCCAGGCGCAAGAACGCAGTGATCAAGGTGAGCGGCGCCTGCACGCTGTCGCGGGAACCGTATCCGTTCGCGGACATCTGGGACCCGCTCGCGCGCGTGTTCGAGGCCTGGGGTTTCGACCGCTGCCTGTGGGGCACGGACTGGACGCGCGCATACGCCGTCGTCAACTACGCGCAGGCGGTCGAGCCTTTTCTCAAGACAGACCGCCTGAGCGAGAGCGAGCGAGCGATGCTGATGGGCGGCGCGTGCGCCAAAGCCTATGGTTGGTCGCCGAACCAAACCTAGAGCCAGTTTCGATGACGTTCGATCACCACGCGATGGTGCAGCCCGCGGTACCTCTCCCCGGAGGGGGAGAGGTCGGATCGCGCATGCGCGATCCGGGTGAGGGGGATCAGCTTAACGAGTAGTAGCCCCTCACCCGGAATGGGCGCGAGGCGCCCATTCCGACCTCTCCCCTGCGGGGAGAGGTGGACCTGCTGGCTCAGTCTCAGCGAGACACGCTCGAGCCATCCGATCGCAACCGACACAAGCCCGGCGCGCCACCGATTAGTGCAAAAATATCACAGTGGCGACTTTTCTGTTTTATTGCCTCAGTCGTGCCGAGGTCGTGCGCGTATCTGCAGGGTGGCGTAATCGACTGGGAGAGTGTCATGTGGGTCGTTCTGTTTGTGGCAACCGTCGCCATGCTCAGCCTTGCGTTTGTTCCGGCTTTGGGCGGCGACGATTGAGGGCCGCGCCTCAAAACGAATGGCGATGGCTTCTCCACGATTGGCAACGCTAAAGTGGTAGCTAAAACGGTAGGTTGGGTCGAGCGCTTGCGAGACCCGACGCCTTTCCTGCGCTGCTCAAAGTTGGGTCGCGTGAAGAACTCGACCCAACCTACACGAAACCAGGTGTACAGTGTCTGAGTATGTAGCGTTTATGAGTGCGATGCGCGCTGGCCGTAAAATGCGCGAGCGCATGTTCGACACCATAGAGCAGCGTCACGCCCACGACTTTTGTAACGGTGACGACGGGAAGAGGTTTTATGAAGACCTGCTCTCGGCTGTTCGCGACTGCGGCGATACGCAAGCCGCGCAAGAGTTTGAAAGCCGGTTCTTCCCGCTGCTTGATCCCGATAAGCCGAGCAACGAGGCCGAACTCGGCGCAGGCGAGGAGATAACCGCAGAAGATCGAACAGAAAGTCGACGGCGCGGCGGTTGGGGCTGGGTATCCGCCGCATGTGTCGCGGCCCTCGCGTTGGGTGCGCTGCTTCTCGGGTTCAATGGTTTGAGGATGAAGACAGCGGATCAGTCGAACATCGCGGCGTCATCCATTCCTGCTGCGCATGCAACAGCATCTGACATGATGAACGAGGCCGTACCGGAACCAGCAGCCGAGGCGCCCATTTCTGCCGACGATGCAACGCAATTGGCATCACCGGAAACCATGACCAGCACGGCACAGGTGCCGGCGACCGAACAGAACTCAATCCTGAGCGCTGATGAATAGACGATGTTTCGGCGAGGGACTGGAGTAGTGGCGCCGCAGCGTCGTAGGGCGGATTAGATTAGCGCTCGATCCAGTCTCCGCATTTTTCGATTTGATCGCTCGCTCCCCACGGCATGATCGGAACCGAGGAGGTGGAGTTTTTAGGCGAGCCTTCGACGAGCTTGTCCGAGTAGACCATGTAGACGAGCACGTTGCGTTTTACGTCGCATCCCCGGACAATCTGCATCTTCTTAAAAAACAGAGAACGGCGCTGGCGAAACATGTCCTCGCCTTGCGCAAATTTTTTCTTGAAACAAATCGGCGCGTTTTGCCGGCACGCAAGCGAAATGTCCGAAACCTCCTCGGCTATTCCGATCCAGCCGGTCAGACCTCCTCGCTCGGGAACGGTAAAGTGGCACGCTACGCCATCGACCTCGGGATCATCCACACCGTAGGTGGCGAGTTTATCGTTCGGGGTAACCAGCTTGAACACGGTTGATCGCTTGAAGATCAGATCCGGCTCGTCTGCAGCGTAGCTTGCGGTCTGCTGCAATATCAGCACAGCCAACCCGACGGCCACGACGGGAATTGTGCCCAATGACACTTGCCGCCGTCCGTGTCTAAACATCCTTGCTTCCGTCTTCGGGCTCAATGAAGCCATAACCCTTTTGGCCATTAAACCATTTGACTGTTCCCTTCATCATGGGAGCATTTTCCTTTCGCTTGCCAGTGCAAATAAGCTGCGCGTTAACGCAGCCGGTTCGTTCGAGATTTTGGGAGAAGGTCGTCAGTCAAGCGCGCTGCTCGCGGCGAGGCCAAGTCGTTCGGCCGAAAGCTCGATCCGCGGGATCTAGGCGTTGTGTCCTGCGGCTGCAAGCCTCAGTAAGTGGACGCGAGGACCACCTCCGCCGGCACGGTTTCCGCCGGTCCTGGGCGCATGTATGGTGTGGGGCAGACGTTGCGACCGGTCAGGCCGCTGCCCGCTTGTGTCGCAATAGCGACATCGATCATCGATAAACAGCAGAGCTGCTATTTGGGCCGGGAGAGAAAATCATGAGGAGAACAGTATCAGCGCTGGCCCTGGCCTTGGCCGGGATAGCGGTGATTGCGACATGCACGCCCACGCAGGCCGCCGACGTGATCTGTTACAATTGTCCGCCGGAATGGGCTGACTGGGCCTCCATGCTCAAGGCGATCAAGACCGATCTCGGCTTCGACATTCCATTCGACAACAAGAATTCCGGGCAGACGCTGTCCCAGCTCATTGCCGAGAAGGCCAACCCGGTCGCCGATATTGCCTATTACGGCGTCAATTTCGGAATGAAGGCGAAGACAGCCGCCGTGGTGGACTCTTACAAGCCGAAGGGTTGGGAGGAGGTCCCGAGCGGCCTCAAAGACCCGGACGGCGACTGGACGACCATCCATTCCGGAACGCTCGGACTGTTCGTCAACAAGGACGCTCTCGGCGGCAAGCCTGTCCCCGCCTGCTGGAAGGATCTGCTCAAGAGCGACTATCGCGGGATGGTCGGCTATCTCGATCCCTCTTCCGCGGCGGTCGGCTATGTGGGCGCAGTCGCGGTCAACCTGGCGCTCGGCGGCTCGCAAAAGGATTTCACGCCGGCAGTGACATTCTTCAGGGACCTGCAGAAGAACCAGCCGATCGTGCCAAAGCAGACCTCCTACGCGCGCGTCGTTTCCGGCGAGATCCCCATTCTCTTCGATTACGACTTCAACGCCTACCGCGCGAAATATACCGAAAAGGGCCAATTCGAATTCGTCATTCCATGCGAAGGATCCGTGGTATTTCCGTACGTCGTCAGTCTCGTGAAGGGCGCCCCGGACAAGGCAAAAGCGCAAAAGGTCCTCGATTATCTGCTCTCGGACAAGGGTCAGACCATCTGGACCAACGCTTATCTGCGCCCCGCGCGTCCGATCCCGCTGCCTGATGCGGTGAAGAGCAAGTTCCTCCCCGACAGCGACTATGCGCGCGCCAAGACTGTCGACTGGGCGGCGATGGAAGCGGCGCAGAAGGCCTTTACCGACCGCTACCTCGCCGACGTGCATTAAGGCATTCTCTGCTCCGCGTTCGGAACACAATTCTGCGCTCATGCCGAGTTCTGCGTCGCCCTCGAAGGAGCAGGATCACCTTTCTTTGAATGGTCATCCTGCTCTATCTTATGTTTGAGCATGTCCTTTTTCGCAAAACCGGTTGCCACTTTTGCGGGACATGCTCTCGGTCTTTCGCATAGGTCCTTCCTGCGGCTCTGCCTTTTGCCGCTCGCCGTCGTTGCTGCGGCGTTCTTTCTGTTGCCGATGGTGAAGCTCGTGATTGCCGGCGCGAGCGGCGAAACCGGGCTTTCGGCCTATGCCGCGATCGTCACGCAACCGCGCTATCGCGCGACCCTGATCAACACGGTGCTGCTCGCTGCCGCGACGACAGCGGCAAGCCTTGCCATTGCAACAATCGCAGGACTGTTCCTGCAACGACACCGCTTTCCCGGCCGTGCGGTGCTGGTCGCGATGCTGACCTTTCCGCTCGCGTTTCCCGGCGTGGTCGTCGGCTTCATGATCATCCTGCTGGCTGGGCGGCAGGGGCTCGTCGGCGAGCTCACGAGCCGCCTCATTGGAGAGAAGCTGGTATTCGCCTATTCGATCCAGGGACTGTTCCTGGGCTATCTCTATTTTTCCATTCCGCGCGTGATCCTCACCATCATGGCGGCGGTCGAGAAGCTCGATCCCGCACTCGAGGAAGCCGCCCGCGCGCTCGGCGCCGGCCCGTGGGCCGTGCACCGCGATGTGATTCTGCCTGCCCTCGTGCCGGCCTTCGTCGCATCCGGTGCCATTGCGTTCGCCACGGCCATGGGCGCGTTCGGAACGGCATTCACGCTTGCAACCAACATCGACGTGCTGCCGATGGTGATCTACACCGAGTTCACGTTGTCGGCGAATATCGCGATGGCGGCGGCGCTGTCGGTCGGACTTGGGCTCGTGGCGTGGGCGATCCTCGCGCTTTCGCGTTCGCTGACCAGCGGAACGATCGCGGCGGCGGGTTGACGGCATGCGCGATCGAGTGATTTTCGGCGGTCAGCTTCTGTTCACGGCGCTGGTCGCCGCCTTTCTTATTGTGCCCGCGATCCTCTCCATGCTGGCGGGCATCACCGTGAATTATTTTCGCGGCATTGGCTCGGGACTCACGCTGCAATGGGTTGTCGCGGTGTGGGATCTCTACGCTGAAACAATCGCGCGCTCGTTACTGATCGCGATCGCAACGCTTGCCGCAACTCTCCTCGTGGGCGTACCCGCAGCCTATGCGCTCAATGTACGCGGAGGCCGGCTCGCGCGCACCGTGGAAGAGGTCATCACCTTGCCGCTCGCCATTCCGGGCCTCGCCATCGCGCTCGCGCTCCTCCTCACCTACAACGGCTTTGGCACTTTCCGCCGCTCATGGCTGTTCATCCTGACCGGGCACGTCGTGTTCACCCTGCCGTTCATGGTTCGCGCGGTGATGGCCGTGCTCTCTGGTATCGATGTCAAGACGCTCGACGAAAGTGCCGCCTCGCTTGGCGCCGGACCATGGCGCCGGTTCCGCGACGTCATCGTGCCGAATGCGCGGCCGGGCATTCTCGCCGGCGCCCTTGCCGTGGTCACGCTCTCGCTCGGAGAGTTCAACCTGACCTAGATGCTGCACACGCCGCTCACCAAGACGCTGCCGGTCGGACTGGCGGACAGCTACGCCTCGATGCGCCTGGAGGTCGCTTCTGCGTATACGCTTGTGTTCTTCCTGATGATCATTCCGTTGCTGGTCGCCATGCAGCTTCTCGCGGATCGCGAGGGCACGCCGGAGCGATCATGAGCAACAGTCATGCAATGGCGAGTGACATTGGCAGACACACCGCGACATTTTTAGTCTGAAAACCCCCTAAAAAGCCTTGCTTTATTGGCATTTCGTCCACACTGTCGCCGGCATGGGGTGACAGTGGCAGACAGCCATGTTTGTTACCCCGCCGTTACCCAAGCGGAACACATGACATGAGCACACGGAAATTCGCCTTTTCCGATCTATTCGTCCGCAATGCCAAGGCTGGGAGCGCGAGGCGCGAGATACCGGACCCGGGTCAGGCAAATCTGTTTCTCGTGATCCAGCCGTCCGGCAAAAGAGGCTTTGCGGTTCGCTTCCGCTTCAAAGGCAAGCCCTGCAAACTGACGTTGCCTTCTGGCATCGGCCTTGCGGATGCGCGCGTGCTCACGACTGAAGCCATGCTGCAAGTATCGAAGGGCATCAATCCGATCGAGGCGAAGAAGACCGAAGAGGACAAAAAGGCCGAAGCCGATGCGAGCACGCTACGCGCAATAGCGCAAACCTATTTGCGTCTCGAAAACGAGAAGCTCCGAAGCAAGAAGGATCGTGAAGCGATAATCAACCGCATTCTGGACGTGCTCGGCAATCGACCGATCGCGGAGATCGACCGCGACGAGATCACCGCGATGCTGGACAAGTTCGAGGTCGAGCGCGGTCCGCGCGCGGCCGACATAAGCCTCGCAGTGCTAAGCCGGATCTTCTCTTGGCACGAAACCCGCACTTCGAAGTTTCGCAGCCCGATTACCCGTGGCATGAACCGGCTCAAGCCGCAGGACCGCGCTAGGACACGCGCCTTGAGCGATGACGAAGTCCGCCGTGTGTGGATCGCTTGCGATGAGGAGCGTTTTGGCATCTTCGGCGCGGCCGTGCGGTTCCTGCTTTTGACCGGAGCGCGCCGGAACGAAGTAACACGCATGCAGCGGGCTGAGATCCACGGCGACATGTGGACGCTGCCTAAAGATCGCAGCAAGCCCAAGATCGAAGTCGTCCGCCCACTTAGCCGGGCCGCGGTGGCAGTTCTGGCGGGCGTCCCAGCGATCGCCGGGAGCGAATACGTCTTCACCGCCGACGGCCGCCGGGCGCTCGGGCTCGATGCCAAGCGCAAGCGCTTACTCGACCAAGTATCCGGCGTGACCGGATGGCGGCTGCACGACTTGAGGAGGACGGTAAGGACGCTGCTCGCGCGACTGCGGGTCCCCATGGACATTGCCGAGCAATGCCTCGGCCACCGACTCGCGGGGGGTCTGATCCGCGCGACCTACGATAGGCACACCTATGCCGAAGAGCGGCGCGAAGCCTTCGAGAAGCTCGCGGCGGAGATCGAACGAATCGTGCATCCACCACCCGCGGGAAAGGTCATCGCGCTGAGACGCTAAGTGCCATGCGCGCACCAAAGGGAGCGAACAAAAGGAAGAGCACGGAAATCCCATGGGCGAAATTTAAGTCCTGGCAGAAAATGTGTGCCAATCCAGAGTTCTTAAATGTAATTCGCCAGAACAAACTAAAGCATCACGAAAGTACGGTTGAAGCGACAGCCAGGAAACTCAATCTCGATCCGACAAGCGCATCCGATCGGGAACTGCTGCTGCGTATCTTGTCGGAAATACACTCACCTTACGTGGGCAACAGGTTGAACAAGTTATTGATGGCACCAAAGCCACCTGGCAATCCAAACTTTGTCAGGAAATGGAGCGATCCCGCTGCGTTTTTGGAGCTTACGCGCGATATCGACGCGGTGTGGAAGGCATGTAATTACAAGAAATTGTCGCTGCCGAAATTGGTAGACCGTTTGCAGGACCGATTTCCCGAGAAATACAAAATCGAGCCTGAAACGCTGATAGAGCTGGTCTCGGAAATCTGAACGGGGCGATAAGTGGAGTTTCTGCCTGACAGCGGGCACGCTGTGCCCAGCGAATCAGGAGAGACCATGAACAGACGACCGCGCCGGAACCACACACCGACCTTCAAGGCGAAGGTGGCACTTGCGGCTCTGAAGGGCGATCGAACCCTAGCTCAGCTTGCGGAGCAGTTCGACGTCCACCCCAATCAAATCACATCATGGAAGGCGCAGCTCGAGGAAGGGGCAGCCGACGTTTTCGGTCCCGGCGGTGGTAACGGAGCCGGGCAACCGGCTGTCGACGTGAAGTCGCTGCATGCCAAGATCGGAGAGCTGACGCTGGAGAACGATTTTTTAGAGGGGGCGCTCACCAAGGCGGGTTTGCTGAGCGCAAGGCGATGATCGACCGCGAACACGATCTTCCGATCACGAAGCAGGCGGAGGTTCTGCGTATCAGCCGTGGCAGCGTCTACTATTTGCCGCGGCCGGTTCCGGAAACCGACCTTGCGATCATGCGGCGTCTCGACCGACTGCACCTGGAGTTCCCTTTCGCCGGCTCGCGGATGTTGCGAGGCCTGCTGGCGGCCGAGGGGTGCAAGATCGGCCGTCGTCACGTGAAGACGCTGATGCGGCGGATGGGGATAGAGGCGCTCTATCGCCGTCCCCGCACCACGAAGCCGGAGCCGGGCCACAAAATCTACCCGTATCTGCTGCGTGGGATGGAGATTGTCCGGCCGAACCAGGTGTGGGCGATGGACATCACGTACATCCCGATGGCACGCGGCTTTGTCTATCTGGCCGTTGTGCTCGACTGGTTCAGCCGTCGCGTGCTGTCGTGGGGCGTATCGATCACCATGGAGGCGGCGTTCTGCGTCGAGACGCTGGAGGATGCTTTGGCTCGTCACGGCAAGCCGGGCATCTTCAATACCGACCAGGGTTCGCAGTTCACTGGCTCGGCCGTCACCGGCGTGCTCGCCGGCAACGGCATTGCGATCAGCATGGACGGTAAAGGCGCTTGGCGGGACAATGTGTTCGTCGAGCGCCTGTGGCGCAGCGTCAAATATGAGGAGGTGTATCTGCGGGCCTACGAAAGTGTATCCGAGGCCCGCACTTCGATCGGCCGCTACTTGGACTTTTATAATGGCCGGCGTCCACACTCGAGCCTTGACGGCAGCACGCCCGATCAAGCCTACTTCACCCCGCTGCCACTCCGCTTGGCGGCCTAACCCCGGCAGAGGCTCCACTTATCGACGCGGAAAATCTGTTCAGACAACCGGGACCAGCTGTGATCAAGCAGTTGCGGACTTCGCTCCCTCCCTCCATACGGCGTCTATTCGGGCCCAAATAGACGGCCTCGCCAAATCCTTCGAAGAGTTTAGTTTCTTCCGGTGTCCGCACACGGCGCGGAGACCGGGAGAAAACCGATGCAGTATTTTAGGAAACGTCAGCTCGCCGCGCGCTACGGAGTTACCACGCGGACCGTCGATCGCATGGTCGACGACGGCCGATTACCGCGGCCCGACATGTACATGGGCACGCTGCCGATGTGGTCGAACGAGAGCATTGAGGGCAATGAGCACGCGGCAGCAACGCGTGCAGTGTCATCCGATCGCGTCCGCAAGCTTCCCAGGATCGAAGGAGCCGCCGCAGCCAAATGACCGCAAAAGCGCGGGCCCCGCTGCGACGGCGGTCGCAGGCGAGGCCCGGAAGAACGATCTGCTGGCTGGCAGGATCAACTTCCAAAATAAGACAACCGCCCTTCGCGCGCAAGCGCAACCACCAATTTCCGCCGACCTCACCGGCACGAGCCGCTGCGAGGCGCTCGGTATCGTTGCAACCAGCAACACGCCCGTTTTTGCACTGTGCCGGCAGCTGCTTACGGCCGGCGTTGATCCAGACAGTGCAGTCGCCGTCTATCGGGAAGGCATCCTTGCCCTTCGCATTCGCTCAATTCGCGACGGCGCCAGGCTGACGGTCAAAACCGCCGGGAGCGGCACCCCAACGTTTGCCGTGGATGACGCTTGCGAAGGTGCTGCAAGCTCGCCCATGCGAAAAAACGGGCGGGGCCGATCCTCGGAGGGGGCGCTGCCATGAGCGCGCGCACCCGCCTGCCAAATCGCCGGCCGGCCGAAACCTTCGCGCTCGAATGCGCAGGCCTCCGCTACACCTGCTCAGTCGGCCGATATCGGGACGGCAGTGTCGGCGAGGTTTTTCTCTGTAACTACAAATCAAATTCGGCGTCCGACGCGAACGCACGGGATGCAGCGATCGTTTGCAGCCTCGCGCTGCAGCACGGGGTTCCGATCGAAACCATTCGACGGGCGCTGCTGCGTGACGCGCAAGGTCGCCCGATCGACGCCGCTCGGTTGTGCCCTCGACATCATCGCCGAACAGGAAGGTGCTGAACCCAATGCGGGAGGCGGCGTCATGAGCGGCGCCCGCCACCGTCGCAAAGGCGACCGCATCGAGCGCGAGATCGTCCAGCAGCATCGCGAGCTTGGCATCCATAGCTGAGCGGTACCCATTGTCGGGTGCAAGCCGGTTCCGCGGCAACGGCCACGACGTCGACATCTACATATTTGGCAAGGACGAGGCACCGCTCATAGCCGAGGTGAAGGCGCGCAGGAACGGCGCCGGGTTCGTGAGCTGGAGAAATGGCTCGGCGAATACGACGCGCTTTTCTTGCGCCGGAATAACGCCGATCCGCTTGGTGCTTCTGCCCTGGCGCGTCTGGGCGCACCTGCTCGCGCGGGTGCGGCGATGAACCGCCAGCTCGACATGTTCGTCGCCGCCGAGCCGGAGATGCCGCTCATCGGCCTGCGCGTCAAAATGGATCGCCCGATTGATCGTGATCGGCCCTGCTGCCGCAACATCTGCACAATCGGTCCCGGCAAGGGACCGCACGCAGGCGAACTGATTTGCGCAGACTGCGGCCAGCACCGCGGCTGGCTCAGCAAATCCACCGCACACTGGATCGAGAGCGTGATCTCGCGCTTCGGCGCGCCGACCACGCCGATCGTGGTGCGCAAAGCCCACACCTACGAAGAGGAGGCGCCAGCCCAGAACACAACCTGAAGACGCTGAACTCGAACTCCAACATCAACACGCGCAAAACAGGAGATATTCCAATGCGCACAAACGATGCCTTCCCCGCCAAAGTTCATGAAATCCGCCGACGTCAAGGCCAAGCCGATCATCGCCATCATCTCGCACATGGAGATGGAGCTGGTCGGACAAGGCAACGATCAGAAGAAAAAGCCGGTCCTGTATCTGGAAGATCGAGAAACCCATGGTGCTGAACGCGAACCAACTTGGAGGCGCTCGGAGGAGGCCTTCGGCGACAGCGACGAATGGCCCGGCCACAGGATCAAGGTCAAATGCGAGCGCACCCAGTTCCAAGGCAAGACGACCGATGGCCTGCGTATCGATCCGATCATCGCCAAGCCGGCCGCCAAGAACGACGAGCTCGACGATGAGAGCGGTATATAGGAGGCCGATTATGGAAGAGGGAGACCTCGATCATCGGCGCGAGCTAGAATTCGCTCTCCATGCCGCCGAAGAGCGCGAACGGTGCAAGATGATTCATGCATGTGCCGCACCGATCGACGACATCACCAAAGTCGCGCAGTATGTCTGTGAATACTGATGAGCGAAAAGACTTCGAGCGCAACCCTCGGCCGGGCCATAGTCTGGCCGTCGGTCGCGTACCGGGTGATGCCGCTGGTTGAAAAGTTCAGCCCTCGCAACGTCGAGCTGCATGAGCTAATAACAGCGACTGGCCACCGGATGTTCAGCGCACCCGGTGGCCTCTTTTCACACGCAAAGCCATTTCATGCCGTGACAAACTCAACAATTTTCGATCGCCGCATCCGCTATGTCAAGGCCGGCTACGAGGCGATCCCGTGCATCGGCAAGCGGCCGGTGCTCGGCAAATTGGCCGTACAACGACGATCGACATCAACGCGCCGGCCTACTGGGAGCGACCACCTATCCCGGACGCGACCAACACCGGCATCCGCACCAGGCACACGCCGGCAGTCGATATCGACATCCACGATGCCGTCATGGCCGACGCAGATCGAAACGGCGCTGCGCGCATGCTTCCCGGAACAGACATTGCTCGTGCGCTTCGGTAATTCACCAAAACGGCTCGTCCCATTTCGTTGCGAGGTGCCGTTCACCAAGATCATGGTCCGGTTCAAGGCCCCGGACGACGACAACACCATCCACAAGGTCGAGGTACTCGGCGACGGCCAGCAATTCATTGCTGATGGCGTGCACCCCGACACCGGCAAGGCATACACCTGGAAAGGCGGTGACCTGCTCAGCGTCCCGCGCGAGCCCTGCCGCTGCTCGACGAGGCAACTGCGCGCCGGTTCATCGCGCAAGGCCACCGAGATCATGACGGCTGCCGGCTGGATCGAGATCGACCATCGCAAGGCCAACGGCAAGGCCAATGGCAAAGCAAACGGCAAACCCGGTGACACGCCCGGCTCAACGATCTATGGCCGCACCGCACTCAAGAACGAATGCGCCGCACTCGCCGCCATGCCGAAGGACAGCGGCCGCAACGACGCGCTCAACCGCGCCGCCTTCAACATGTTCCAGCTCGTCAACAGCGGCGACCTTACCGACAACATGGTGCGCGCCGAGCTCTTTGCCGCCGCCACGGCCTGCGGGCTGGTGGCCGAGGACGGCGCAGCTCAGGTGCAGGCCACGATCGAGAGCGGCGCACGCGCGGGCCATGCGCGGCCGCGTCAAGCAGCATGATGCTGGCGGCAAGGACGCGGAACCGGAAGACGCGCCGCCGATATTAAAAAGCGCACGCGCCTCGACCTTCGAAATGTCTGCGATCCAATGGCTATGGCCCAATCGGTTCGCTCTCGGCAAGCTCGGCATCCTGGCTGGACTGCCGGACGAAGGTAAGGGCCAGGTCCTTTGCGACATGGCGGCACGGGTAACACGCGGTCTGGATTGGCCATGCGGCGAAGGCACTGCACCGCTAGGCAACGTGCTCCTGCTGACAGCAGAAGACGATCCGAAGGATACCGTGGTGCCGCGGCTGCTCGCCGCCGGTGCCGATCTGGGAACGTGTCGAGATCGTCCAGATGGTGCATGAGGCCGGCAAGGATCGGATGTTCAGCTTGGTGAACGATCTCGACTTACTGCGGCAGACGGTCCTGAGCAGTCGGCAATGTCAAGATGATCCAGATCGATCCGATCACTGCCTATCTCGGCGTCAAGCAGATGGACAGCTTCCGCACCACGGATGTGCGCGCGGTGCTCGGGCCGGTTACCGAGCTCGCAAGCGAGCTGATGGTGTCCATCATCGGCATCATGCACTTCAACAAGAAAACCGATGTCACCAACGCGCTGCTGCGCATCTCGGACAGCTTGGCGTTCGGTGCCACCGCGCGCCATGTGTATGCGGTCGTTGATGATGCCGAGAACAAGCGCAAGCTGCTCGTGAAGGGCAAGAACAATTTGGCCCCGCACGATATCAAGGCGCTGGCCTACGGCTTCGGCGCGCGCGAGGTCGGCACTGACAAGCAAACCGGAAAGGCTATCTGGGCACCACACATCATCTGGCACCCGCACCACGTTGATGTGACGGCCACTGACGCCATGCAGGCGGCTGGCGGCCAGTCCGGCTACGCCAAGCGTGAGGCGCGCGAGTTCCTGCAAGAAAGGCTGGAAGGCGGGACCAGTGAAGGCCGATGACCTGTTTGAGGAGGCAGACCAGAACGGGATCTCGAAGAGAACACTTGAAGCGAGTAAAGAAGGAGCTGGGCGTCCGGTCGCGCAAGGACACGGCAAGATCAGGCGGCGGCATGGACGTGGGAACTGCCGCCACGACGAAGAACGGTTGCCGACCCATGAAGGGTACCAGACAGAGAGAAGGTGAGCCCCTTGAGCCCCTTGCCTATGTCAAGGTTCTGAACCTATTGATATTATTATATTCTTCGAAGGGACCCAAGGGACCCAACATTCCCACGGGCCCCCCCGGTGGTACCCTTTGGGTCCCTTCCATGGGACGGCCTCCGGCACTGTTACAAGGCTCGACGCGCTTCGAGGCGCGTTTGGCCAGGTCCGCAGTGGCAGCGTCGCCGCTGTTGCTTGCAGGGCACGTTTGCCCCAGCAGCCGCCGGTCGAGGAAGCAACGGACAAGGCGTCGAGCGAGTAGTTGCATGCTGGCCACAACAGCGAAATGTGAACTGCATTGTCAAACATTGCTCTTGAAATGCACTAAACGCTCGTGTAGCATCTTTCCATTGAGGCTGGGAGGATGGCATGTCACCGCATTACGGCAAGTTCGTCGCGTATTTCCGGGTCAGCACGGATCGGCAAGGTAAGTCCGGCCTGGGCCTCGACGCGCAGCGTGAGGCAGTCATGAACTACCTGAACGGCGGCCGGTGGACGCTGGTTGCCGAGTTCACTGAGGTCGAGTCCGGCAAGCGCAGCGAAACCGGCCGGAGCTGGAGAAGGCGATTGCCGCCTGCAAGCGGCTCAGAAGGCCAAGCTGGTGATAGCCAAGCTCGACCGGCTGTCCCGCAATCTGGCCTTCATTGCCGCGCTGATGGAGAGCGGCGTCGAGTTCGTGGCGGTGGACAACCCGCACATGAACAAGCTCACGATCCATATCCTCGCCGCCGTTGCCGAGCACGAGCGGGAGATGATCTCGGAGCGCACCAAGGCCGCTCTGGCAGGCGGCCAAGAGGCGTGGACAGCGTCTGGGTAACCCGAACCTCACCGAGAATCGCAAAACGCGGTACGGCCGCTACGAAGGCCAATGCGAGGCGGTTTGCCGCCAACGTGCGGCCGGTTATTGAGGAGATCATGCGGGCCGGGGCAACGAGCCACAACGCCATTGCGGCAAAGCTCAACGAGCGCAATGTTCGCACGGCCCGCGGCGGGAAATGGACGCATGTGCAGGTGGGGGCAATTCTGCACCCTTTCGTCGCAAGCGCCGGCGCGTGAAACACGGCAAGCGCTAGCCCGGATATCTCACAAAATCCCTGCCTAGACGAACTCTTTTTTGAAGAGGTGTCGAGCATCTTGTGGGACGAGCCACCGCGTGGCGCCGAGCGACGCGGGTCTTGGGGGATTTTCCGGGCTGCGGCGGCAGCAGCGAAGATTGGATCTCGATGGGCCTGGGGATGGTGCCGCGTTTGTCACGCGTTGCGGCGTCGCGTGTCAGGCCGGTGACCCGCGTGCGGATGCTGCGGCATTGAGTTTGGTTGCTGCATCGCCCCAAACGCTCGCAACGGGGCAACCCGATGTCATCGCTATTTTGATGCGGCGTACACTGATATTCACGCGCGCGCCTATTTTGAGGAAGGTGAGGCGAAGAGTGCCGCACGTTGCGTCCAAATATTTGGTCTGCTGCAGTCCGATGCGGCGCAGGGCGCAGAGGAGAACATAGGCCATGGAGGCAAACCACAGTCGCAGCTGATTGGCCCGCATCGTCGCGGTCGAGGTGCGATCGGCATAAAGATCAAGTTGACATTCCTTGATCCGGTTTTCCATGTCGCCGCGGGCGCAATACAGTTTCTCGTAGAGATCGTTGGACTTGCACTCATAACGTTTGAGCGAGGTAACGACGAAACGTGGATTAGCCTCGTCTTCGGTAAACTCGGCTTTGCCCACGACCCGGCGTCGGCGGGTCCAGCCGCGGCGGGTCTGGTACATGAAGCTCTTGAAGCATCGCGCCGGCTTGCCCGTCCGTCGGCTTTTTCTCTCCGCCCGCGCCAGTTCGTCGGCGATTTCCGCAATAAGCCTGTCATTCCTGGCAAATCCGAACACAAAGTGCACGCCGTTCGCCTCGCACCAGGCCATCAAATCATCTCGCGCAAAGCCTGAATTGGCACGCACGATGATGCGCACATTCGGCCACTTCAGGCGGATGTGGGTGACGATGCGTTTGACTTCCTTCAGCGCTCCTTCCGCCGCGTCGATATTGGCGGGGCGCAGTTCGGAGGCCAACAGATCGCGCCCACAGAAGACGTAAAGCGGCAGGTAGCAGTAGCAATCGTAATAGCCGTGGAAGAACCGTCCTTCCTGGTTCCCGTGCACCGGATCATCGGTCGCGTCGAGATCCAGGATAATCTCGTTCGGAGCCCGCGCGT
This sequence comes from uncultured Alphaproteobacteria bacterium, assembly GCA_963771845.1. Lineage (GTDB taxonomy): Bacteria > Pseudomonadota > Alphaproteobacteria > Rhizobiales > Xanthobacteraceae > VAZQ01. The sequence goes on from CAVYVC010000020.1 coordinate 67,187, forward strand.
GCGCCTCCAGAAACAGGTCAACCAGAAGACGCTTGATGGCGATCGGATTGGAACAAATCTTGTGGTATCGCGTCGGCTGCAGCCGGCTCAGCTCCAGCCGGTTGAGTGTCGATTTGCCGGCCACTGGCGCGCAACCTTCGCGGCGCGCTTCGAGCTTGCCCGCCAAAACCGCCATCATCGGATCATGGCGCAATTGGTCATGATCGTTGAGGTCCTCGTAGCCGAGCGCAATCCCAAATACGCGCTGCGCAACCAGCGTCTCTACTGCATGCTCAACATATTCTTGCCGGCGCGTGTCCCCGAAACAGCCGGCAAATCGAGCCATCATGCCAATCGCACGATCCGCCGCACCCAACAGCAGCGCCCCCGCATCCGAACTGATCATCCCGCCATCGAACGCCGCTACGACTTCGCGACCTTCAACAGTTCCAAATCCAAACAAATCTGCGCTACACTCTGTCGGCATCGGGGCGCTCCTCGAATCTCGCGAAGTCGTTCTCGCAAAACAACTTTCGCTGATTCGGCGCTCCGATGCGCCTATATTGTGAGATATCCGGGCTAGGCGCGTTAAACCAACCGGCCCTCGGCACCCAAAGCCTTCCCATCCACGGTGCTGGTGATGTCCGCTATCTGAGGAGAACCGGCCGACAATGTTGCGATGCGGTAATGCAAACTATTGACCCATCTCCGACATTGGCTGTGCACTGCGGCAATGGTTTTGATGCCGGTTTCGACCCCTATCACAGTACCCATCTGAGCCGATACAATGCTGGCCCCAGAGCTTGGGTGCGAATATGCGGCGACGTGAGTTCGTTAGCCTTCTCGGCGGTGCAGCGGCGTGGCCGTTCGCGGCACGCGCGCAGCAGCGGGATTCGGCCACCCGGGTTAACGTCGTCGGCGTTATTGCGCCCCTGTCATTCAGCGCGGTGGATGGGCTCAGGCAAGGTTTTCATGAGCTTGGCTATGTCGAGGGCCAAAATCTGCATCTCGAATATCGTTGGGCGGAGGGTTCGATCGAGCAATATGCGGCCTTGGTCTTCGAGCTAATACAGCTCGGAGCTGCTGCAATTGTCGTCTACGGCACGCCGGCCACCCTGGCGGCAAAGAAGGCCACCGCCCGGACACCTATCGTGATGGCAGCCATGGGCGACCCAGTCGGCACTGGCGTCGTGAGCAGTCTCGCCCGCCCCGGCGGCAACATCACAGGTTTTACTTCCCTCACCAGCGAGCTGGAGCCGAAGCGATTGGAGATTTTGAAGGAGACACTCCCACACCTTTCCCAAGTTGGTATGCTGTGGAACTCGGCCAACCCTGGCGTCATGCCGAATTGGATAGCTGTGCGCCGCGCGGCGGGCGAGATGGGCCTCACCGTTGATAGCGGGGAGGTCCGGGAGCATCGTGACTTCGAGACTATTTTCCAGCGCTGGCGCCACAACCGCCCCGATGGCGTGCTAGTGCTGACCGACCCGGTGTTGCTGAGTAACGCTCCGCGGATTTTCTCCTTCATGGCCGATCAACGCTTGCCAGCCGTCTATTCTCACCGCGAATTTGTGGCCGGCGGCGGTTTGATCTCGTATGGGACGAGTTACCGAGAGCTGTTCCGACGCGCCGCAGGCTACGTCGATAAAATACTGAAGGGCACCAAGCCGACTGCCGGTGCAGCAACCTACCAAATTCGATCTGCTGATCAATCTCAAGACCGCAAAGGCGATCGGCCTCGAAATTCCGCCGACGCTGCTCGCCCGCGCCGACGAGGTGATCGAGTAGGGATGCTCTTTTTTGCTGCGGTGCGTTGGTCCGGTTTTGGCACGGAAGAGTTCTCCCAGTTATGCCCCGCCAATGTCTGTTGATTAGGGAGCACCGGACTGAAACGCAGACGCAGTTTTTGGGCCGTCCATGACCCGCTACATATTCTGGCGGGCGTTGCTCAGCGGGCGGCGTGGGGCTGTCCCACGACAGAGGAAATCTTTTTCATGCTTGTTGCCGTTAGATCGTTGCGCGCCCACGTGGGAATTCCAGCACGCGATTGCCATCCTCGCGCGTTGTGGCATGCTCCAGGGCTTCTCGTATAGACTTTTCCAAAGCCGATAGCTGGAATGGTTTGCGTAAAATCCGAAACTGCGATGCCGCCGTTTGCACTAAATCGCTGTAGCCGCTCGTGAGCAGGACCGGAATTTGCGGGTAGCGGTTTCCGACTTCCTGTGCCAGCGCAATGCCGTTCATGCTGCCAGGCATGACGATATCGCTGAAAACAAGAATGATCCTGTCGCTGCGTTGCAGCTTGTTCAGAGCGTCCATGGCGTTGCCGGCGCGCAAGGTCTGGTAGCCGAGTTGCTCGACGAGAGAAGCGGTGACGTCGGCCACCTCCGCGTTGTCCTCGACGACCAGGATCGTGCCCCGCCCGAGCACAATCGGTTGTGTGGCAGGCGCCTCCACGGCCTTGCCCACTGTCGCGTGCTTGCGCGGCAGATAGATAGTGATCGCGGTGCCGCTGCCGACCGTGCTGGTCGCAACGACGGTGCCCCCCGATAGATGCGAAAATCCATAGACCTGCGCCAATCCGAGCCCGGTGCCTTTGCCGAGTGCCTTGGTTGTGAAGAACGGCTCGAAGATTTTTGGCAGAACGTCCGGTGCAATTCCGACGCCGGTATCCGTCATCGCAAGGGCAACGAAGTCTCCCTCGAGCCGATCGACCTGGTCGGCTTTCTTCAGGGTGACGTTTAGCGCCGACAGCGTGAGCATGCCTCCGCCGGGCATGGCGTCACGCGCGTTGACCGCAATGTTGACCAACGCAAGCTCAAGTTCCGCGATATCAACTTCGACCGGCCAGATATCCGCCGCTATACCGCACTTGAGTTGAACGTTTCCGCGCAAGGAGCCGACCAGCATTTCATGCACAGCTTCGATGCGTTCCCTGAGGTCGGTAACTACGGGGTTGATCGGCTGGCGTCGCGAGAACGCCAATAGCTGGCGTGTCAAGCTTTCTCCGCGATTGGCCGCCGTATGCACGGCATCGATCGCCTGCAATTGCTTGGGATCGGTGAGCCGACGGCGAAGAAGCTGCGCATGGCCGCTGACGATCATCAGCAGGTTGTTGAAATCGTGCGCAATGCTGCCTGTCAGCTGGCCGAGCGCTTCCATCTTCTGGGACTGCGCGAGTTGCTCCTGAGCACGTTCGAGTGACGCTTGAGCTTCCCGCCTCTCGGTGATGTCGCGCGTAATCTTCACGAACCCAACCAGCGTGCCCGCCTCGTCGCGAACCGCCTCGATCACGACGCTTGCCCAGAATTGGCTCTCGTCGCGCCGCATGCGCCAACCCTCCACGGCATATTTGCCTTCGTAAGCCGCAACCTGGAGGGCGCGCGTGGGCTCGCCGCCCTGTTGCTCCTCCTCGGAATAAACTCGACCGAAGTGCTGGCCTACGATTTCTCCCGCCGTATATTGGTGAATTCGCTGCGCTCCCGCGTTCCAGTTGGTGATGCATCCGTCCCGATCCAGCATGTAGATCGCATAATCAGTGACACCCTGGACGAGCATTCTAAAGCGCCACTCGCTCTCCATGAGCGCCTCTTCCGTTTTGCGGCGCTCGGTGATGTCGCGCCTGAGAGCTTCTTCGACACGCTTTCTTTGCTCGATCTCAGAGTGAAGGACTTTGCTGGTGTTGGTGAGAGTTGCCTCGCGATCGTGAATTGTTTTCACCAGATCTTCCTCGGCGTTGCGGCGGGTCGTGATATCCTCCGCTACCACCATGAGGTGATGCACCGCACCCCTCGGATCAGGCATCGCTGCAACGTTGCTCCTGATCCACCGGCGCATTCCGTCGGGCAACACAGCCCTGGCCTCGATGGCAAATCCCTCGCCGGTGCGGACTGCGTGTTCGAGCAAATCGACCATGCGGGAAAGGTCATCGGGATCGATAAGATCACGGATTTGCATCCGCAGTAGTTCCGCCGCCGGACGCCGGACGAGCTCGCAAAATTGGCCGTTCACGAGCTTGCATTGTCCCCTCGTATCTATTTGAGCGACGCCCACGACAGCTTGGCTAAACATGGCGCGGAGATTTTGCTCCTGCTGGCACAACCGGGCTTCGAAGCGTTGTCGCTCCGCCTCATCCGCGCTCAAGGCGAGGCCCAGAATGGAAATGCTGATCATGAAGATGATCGGCATCAGGAAAAATTCATTGGGAGTTGTTGCAGGTGGAGCACCGGCCGTCAGGGCATTCCAGACTGCGAAACCCGAGAGAATGAGAGTACAGGTTGCCGCGTCGCGCGAGCCGCACCGCCGCCCGACCCACAAAAGAGATGCGACGGCGAGCGCGCTCAAGGCGTTCCTGTTCACCGTGAACTCGACCAGCGGACTGAAGACGAAGAAGCCTGTGGCACCTGCCGCGAGAAATGCCGTGGCGGATGCCAAGATCTTGTCCCGATCGAGCACTCGGAAATGATCGATCGTCCAGAGGACGACGGCCGGCGCAACGACAAGTGCGCCGGCTGCGTGCCGAAGCCACCATGTGACCCAAAGGTCGACGAAACTCGCACCTGCGGCGTATCCAGCAACGCACAAGCTGCCAACGCCAATGGCTGCGCCGAGCATTGTACTAGGCCCAAGACTAACCAACGCGAATTTCGCTACTCGCGCCGGCGTATCGAAGACCCGGCGCCCATCACACCAAACGTTGATCAAATAGCCGCCGAGAACCGCTTCGAGCGTATTGCCCACCGCAATTGCTAATAAGGTCGGAAACGAACGCCCAAACGTCACGCCGGCAACATCGGTCAGTGTGCCAGCGGCCAAAGCCCCCGAAAAAATTGCCGGCCAAACGCGCAGTCCTCGCAGGACCACAGCAGCCAACGCGAAACCCGTTGGGGGCCAGGCGGGTATTGTGCTCGGATAGGTTTTCGCCAAAACGAAATAGATCGCAGCAATAACTGCTAGCTCGAGGGCATATTTCGCCAGGCCGCGAAGGTCCAGCCCAGTGAGAAATCTTTGTCCGAGGAAACGAGTCATGGCATGTCCCCCTCCGCCATGTCTTGAGCGCGATCCTTCAGCTTCCAACACCCGAGCCAAACGCGTTCTCAATTTTCCCAACGTTGGAGGTCGGGTCCTTTTCGTCGGCAAGACGAAGCCACACCTGCGCCATTTGCAACAACATGCCTCGGGCTTGCGCGTCGTTGATGGTGCGCGCTACTCGCAAGCACTCTGTGGCGTAACGCCGGTACGCGGCGGGATCCCCCATTAGGACCACCCCCCCATTGGTGCTGATCGCTGTAACGCGGCAACGGTTCTGTTGTTCCACGACCCATTTAAGGAAAATTTTGCAGAAAACGCAGGGCTTTGCGACACCCGTCCGCCCTTGCGCCTTCAAAATGCCATCTTCCCACTTGGGGTAGAGCCGCCATGTCAATAATGCGGCTCCCTTCCGACTTAGCGCCGGAGCTCCCGAATTTTCAGCAAGATGAACGGACCCCCTTCTTACCCTCGCAATAACGGTCGACGCTCGTTCCTTGCACGACGTGCGAGCCCAGCGCACGTAGACCGCCTGCCTTTCCAAAACGAAGCGATTTGCCTCCCAATCTGAAAACCCAGTGTAGCGGTACAGCCGCCATTTTATGCGCGTAATGTCTGCTGATCGGGTTGAAGCGGATGCCAATGTTGCGCTGCGGTAATCTCGGGTTTTGACCCACTCTGAACATTGGCTGTGCACTGCGGCAATAGTTTTAGCGCCGGTTTTAGCCCCTATCAAAGTACTCGTGTGAGCCGATACAATGCTGGCCCCTGAGCTTGGGTGCCGATATGCGGCGACGTGAATTCATTAGCCTTCTCGGCGGCGCGGCGGCTACGTGGCCGCTCGCGGCGCAAGCGCAACAGCCGGGCAACGTCCGACGCATCGGCGTGCTGATAGCACTTGCTGAAAGCGACCCGGAAGCGAAAGCGTGGGTTGGTGGATTCCTGCAAGGGCTTGAAAAGCGGGGATGGGAGGACCGCAATCTTCGGATCGACTATCGCTTTGCGCTACCCGGCGCTCAAGCACAGGTGTTCGCGAAAGAGCTAGTTGCACTGCAGCCCGACGTAATCTTTGCAATGCCAACGCCGGCTGTCGCCGCGCTGCAGCGTGAGAGCCATGAGATACCAATCGTGTTTGCTGCTGTCGCCGACCCGATTGGCTCGGGCTTCATTGCCAGCCTGCCCCGACCAGGTGGCAACATCACCGGAGTGATGCAGTACGAGCCGAGCGTCACCGGCAAGTGGCTGGCCATGCTCAAGGAGATCGCGCCGCGCCTCACGCGTGTCGCTTTCATGATCAACCCCAAGACCGCGCCCTTCTATAACTACTACCTGCGTGCGGCCGAGCCGCTGTCTCAGCCACTCGGGGTCGAGCTCGTTCCGACCTTTGTCGAAAACCCCATCGAGATCAACCGCGCCATCGAGTCGTTCGCGCGCGTGCCGAATGGCAGTCTGCTCGTGCCGCCGGATATAACGACCTTCGCCCATCGCGATCTCATCATTGCGCTGGCGGCCCAGCACAGTTTACCAGCGGTCTACTCATTTCGTCTTTTCGTGCTGGCCGGTGGTCTCATGTCCTACGGAATTGACCTTGTCGACATCTGCCGGCAGGCGGCATTCTATGCCGACCGTATCCTGCGCGGCGACAAGCCGGCCGATCTTCCGGTGCAGGCGGCGACCAAATTTGAGACCGCCGTGAACCTCAAAACGGCGAAGGCGCTCGGGCTGACCGTGCCGCCGGGCCTGCTCGTGGCCGCAGATGACGTGTTCGAATAGCGTCTCGGCTTTGCTGCACTGCATATGTCGGTTCTTGGCACAAACCCGACTGCCGGCGCGCATTCACCAACGTCCGCTGACTGAGGTAAAGCAGACTATGCAAGCAGGCCTCGCGCGGTGCGTATCAGCGCTGCGCTAGATCGCCGGCGGGCAATAGCGTCCGTTGGATAGCGCCCGTGCTTGAGAGCGTTTTTATTCCCCTTCGGCGCGCGCCCGGCGATGGTCCGCCGTGCATTCGACATCGCCCGTTCTTCATCGCGGGCGACTGGCACGAGCTCACGCGGCGCGTCCGAGCTCGCCCATCGCGGCGCCCGGTCCCCAGGCGGTGGATGAGCCTGGGGCGCCCCCTTGGGGGGATGTTTCGCCTTATTGCCGTCGAGATTTGCACACGAAATGCCTCATATATTGCATTACTACTGAGAGCGCGGCCTCTTTTCTGGAGGGCATTGTGCGTATGCTCTTGGCGATGGCGGCGAGCGCCGGGTTTTTTCTGGCCGGCTGTGCCGCAGGACAACAGCAGCAACGACAGCAGCAAGTGACGGCGGCAGTTGAGCAATACCGCACGGACTCCGCAGCTTGCAAAACGAATTTCTCGGAAAGCAATAAGGAAGCTGTCGCTCGGGCAAATTGTTTCAATGAAGCAGACAAAAAATACATTCCCATCACGAGATACCCTGATCTAGGATATCTCGTGATTGCCAAGCGAAGTGAGCTGGCGGAGAGGCAAGCAGCAGGTAAGATCACACACGCCCAAGTCGTGCTTGAAATTCAACAATTAGCAACGCAGCTCACGAGCGAAGAACAGCGCCGCAATAATGCCAATTCTGCTGCATCGGCCAACGACATCGCCGCAGCATCGATGTTAATGCAAGCCACCAAGCCTTACCAATTACCAATGCCCACACCGCCGCCGCCAATACTAAATACAAACTGCCAGACGTATGGGAACAATACCTCCTGCCAGACACGGTGAAACAGCGCTCCTGGTCTCAAAAAAGGAAACTTTCATCAGATCGGAACCATCAAATGACCTGTGCCCTTGCAAGCGTTCTCATTGCGCGTAGCAGCTCTGAAATCTCCCGACGCCATGCAATCGCGTCTGCGGTATATCGCCCATGTTTGAGCGCATGTTGATTACCCCTTGGAGCCCCTGGCGATAGTCCCCCGTGCATGCGGCAACGGCCGTTCGGCATTGCTGGCGAAAGGCATTCGTTCCCGCTCCTTGTCCGCGCTCCACACCGCTTGCTGAGATGCATCGGCAATCTGCTTTGCATGGGGTTGATCCTCTGATTTCTGTCGATCCCCTCCCCCAGGGGTCTCCACAGTGCCGACCACCGCCTGCCCGCCGGCGTGGACATGAACGTGCTCTACCGTGACCTTCTGCTGGCCCTTGCAGCGGTGGCGATTGAGCGCATCGAGCAATACCGCATAGGTGCGGCTGAGCTTGTTTGCTTGGGTAAGGTTTTCGCTTCGCCCCTCGAACGTCTGCTCGCTGAGCATCCCTCGCCTGTAACATTCGATTGCGGCATGGTGGGCGGCCAGGAGCTGCGAGGCAATCATTCCCTCGATCTCGTCTTTTGGCCCAATCCCCATCAACGCAGCAACCGTCGCACTGTACTGCTGAGTACGAGATTCTTCGTCCGAATGCCCCAGCCAAAGTGTCTTGATGGTTTGGTTCGCGAGAATGTTGTTCCAGTAATCGGATTGCGATCCGCCAATAGCTTTCAGGCTGCCTTTTAGGGCTTCCGGATCATCGGCCATAAGCGTAATAGGCTTCTTCTTATGCGCTTTCTTAGCGCTCATCAGAGGTTTCCTTGAAATGCTGACCTGAGTTCTGTACTCATACACTGGGATGGGGGCTACGCGAACCCCGATGCCGTCACGCAGATAGCAGGATGTTGGCGGCATGAGCGATCAAAGAAGTAATTTTTTCCCCTCGCGGCTCGCGATCGAGAGCAACCCTGTGCTGGCACGCTCGCTTGCCGCTGCAGGCATCGATCTGCACGGCCACCACGACCCGGTGCCGTCGTCAGCGCCGGTTGCGCAACCGGGCCCTCGGCAGAAGGGGGAGACTAAGTGATCGCATGCCGTCCGGTGCTGCGGTCGCCGCCCCTGCGGCACATTGCCTGCGACGACGCGGCGGCCAGAGCTGCCGCACCTGCGGTGCCTCGTTGGATTACGCGAGCCGCTGCCGCGGTTGGTGCCGTCTGACAACGAAACCACGAGCTTGTACGATCGCGCGGGGCTGTCCCCCGGAAGGTGTGGATAATGACTAGCGATCAAGCAAGCCAGTCCCGGCCCTGGCGCAGGCTCCAAGCCATCCGCCGCGCGCCGGCCGGGGCCGATCTACCTTGCCCTTGCCCATGGAAACACATGGAGTGGGCCTTTTCTTCCGTTACCCAAGATGTTACCCAGGATCAAAAAACATATATTTTCCTAAGAAAATATCGGTAATTACATGAGCAACAGTCATGGCGTCTCGCTCCGGCTCGAGGATTGCGCGAAGAGCTTCCCCGGCGGCTCCCGCGCGCTCGATCCGGTGACGCTCGAAGTCGCGCGCGGGGAGACCGTCGTCATTCTGGGCCCCTCCGGATGCGGCAAGACGACTCTCCTGCGCATCATCGCGGGGCTGGAGGCGCCGGACGCCGGCGGGCGCGTGTTTTTCAATGATGCCGACGTCACGAAGGTGCCAATCGAGCAGCGCAAGGTCGGAATGGTTTTTCAGTCCTACGCCCTGTTTCCGAATATGAGCGTTGCCGAAAATATCGGCTACGGGTTGAAAATTCGCGGCATTGGAAAAGCGGAGCGCGCGTCGCGCGTCGCGGAGCTGGTGAAGCTCACCGGCATCGAGGGATTCGAGCACCGGCGGATCACCCAGCTCTCCGGCGGTCAGCGCCAGCGCGTGGCGCTGGCACGGGCGGTGGCGGTGCAGCCAAGCGTGCTCCTGCTCGACGAGCCGCTCACCGCACTCGATGCGGCGTTGCGCGAGCGGCTGCGCAGCGAGCTCGATCGCCTGCTGCGCACGCTCGGGATCACGACGATCTATGTCACGCACGATCAGGCCGAAGCGATGGCGCTTGGTGACCGCATCGTGGTGATGCGCGACGGCGCCATCGCGCAGATCGGATCGCCGCGCGAGATCTATTTTTCCCCGCAGAGCCGGTTCGTCGCCGAGTTCGTCGGTGCCGCGAACATCCTGGAAGCGAGCATCGAGAGCGGCGAGCTGAAGCTTCCCGGCGGCCGCATAAAGCTGGGAAACGGCGCTCCCGCGGGGGCTGTGACGGCAATGGTACGTCCGGAAGCGATTGCGATCGTGCCGCCTGATCGCGCCGCTCTTTGCGGGTGTGTCGAGGCCGTCAGCTTTGTCGGCGATCGAGCGCGGCTGATCGTGACCGGCGCCGCCGGCCGGCCGCTCGTGCTCAGCGTGGCAAATTCAACGGACGTCAAAGTGGGCGAGCGCGTCGGCCTTGCGATCGAGCCGGATGCCGTCCGGCTGCTGCCCGGAGATCGGCGGTGACGGCGTCCCCTGTTCTGGTGGCGCAGATTTCCGACCTGCATATCAAACGACCGGGCGCGCTGGCCTACGGCAAAGTCGATACCGCGGCGGCGCTCACGCGTTGCATTGCGCAGCTCAATCGCTTGCGTCCGCGGCCGGAGATCGTGATTGTTTCCGGCGATCTCGTCGATACGCCCGCCGAAGACGAGTACGAGCACCTCATCCGCCTGCTCGCGCCGCTCGAAATTCCGATCGCAGTCATTCCCGGCAACCACGATGCGCGCGCGCTTGTGCGCGCTGCGTTTCCGGCTCAGCCCTATGCGCAAGCGACGGGCGCGCTCAATCTCTCGCTCGCCGTCGGGCCGCTTGACCTCGTGCTGATTGATTCGAGCGTCCCCGGCGCGCCCCATGGCGTGCTTGATGGGGACACCCTGCGCTGGCTCGATGCGACGCTGAGCATGTCACCGGCACGCCCGGCTTTGCTCTTTTTGCATCACCCGCCCTTCGTCACCGGCATCAAACATATGGACCGGCAGAACCTGCGCAACACGGACGATTTTGCGCCGTTACTAAAGCGGCACTCACGCGTGCGGCTGATCGCGGCCGGTCATGTTCATCGCACGGCGCTGACCATGTTTGCCGGCATTCCCACAACGATCTGTCCCGCGCCGAACCACGCGGTCGCGCTCGATCTCGAGGAGCGATATGCCTCTTCGCTCATGATCGAGCCGCCGGCATTTCATCTGCACGCATGGTTTGCCGGCGATGAGCACGGCGAATTGGTGACTCACCTCGTGCCGATCGGCGATTTCAGCGGACCACATCCGTTCTTCGATACGCAGGGCCGGCAGCTATAGATTGCCGGCGCTGGCAAATTGCGTCCCGGAAACATATGTGTGAAGCTGGGGCGGTTGGGTTGGGCAGAAGGTAGCAAAGCAGGATGCCAAAATGATTCCTGAGCCGAAGCCCAAACGCCAGCAAGATGACCACGAGCGGGAAGAACGCGAGCGCACGCGGCAAGAGGAGCAACTCGACGAGGCCCTCAAGAACACCTTTCCGGCCTCGGATCCGGTTTCAGCCGAGCAGCCATAAGGCATCTGCTGCGGCCCGGTAAGACCCAACCCGGCCGCCTTGCGCGGCCAGCCTCCCCTTTCAGGGCAGGGATTAGCCCACATCGTCGGGTTCGGCGGCAATCCAATGGGTCACCTTTGGTGCGCCGTCTTTCACAAAACGCGCAATTTCTTCCTGCAGCAACCGGTCCGCGCTGGTGACGCGCTCGTGCTGGCGCAGGTGCTCAAGCCAGGACTCGACCAGAAATGTTTCGACGAAACGGCCTTCATCCGCGGCATCCTCGAACACGCCCCAGCGATAGGCCCCATCGCGCCGGCGTTCACGCGCCAGCCGGTTGAGCGCTTGAAGAAATGCATTCCGCTCGCGCGGATCAATGCGGTATTCAACACTCACGAGCACGGGTCCGCGATCATGCTCGATGTCGCGCGCGGTGAGAGGCGGGGGCCAATGCATGGACGGGGTTAAGTCAACCTCGACAGCCGTTTGCAGTTTCCATCGCCAGGTCAGCGGAATGACAACGAGTGCGCCCGCAGCGGCGGCAAAATGGGTGGGCGCGAGCCCGATCACACCGGCGAGCTTGCCCCAGACGAGGCTGCCAAGCGACAGAGCGCCGAAGAAAACCGTCATGTACGCCGCAAGCCCGCGCCCGCGCACCCATTCCGGTAATGCGACCTGAGCCGACACGTTCAGAGTTGCCAATACACCGATCCAGCACGCGCCCGCGATGAAGCTTGCGAGCAAGCCGGTCAACGTGTCGCGGGCGAGACCGAACAGAATGAGCGCGACTGCAGTGCCAAGGGTTCCTGCGGCGACCACTCGATCAGCACCCAGCGTCTTCTTGAACCAGGGCAGCGCGAATGCACCAGTCACGGCTCCGGCCCCGATGACGCCGAGCATTATTCCATAGAGCTCGGGGCCGCCGGCGATCTGATTGCGCGCAACCAGCGGAAGCAAGGCCCAGTAGGCGCTGCCGAACAGGAAAAACCCCACCGCGCGCATCAAGGTCGCGCGCAAATACGAATTGTATCTGGCATAGCGAATGCCGGTCACGACGGCGTTGCTGACCCGTTCGGCGGGAAGACCAGCAACGCTTCGCTGCGGCGAGCGCCACCACCACAGAACCCCGAGCACCCCGAGATTAGCAATCGCGTTGATCCAGAACGGCGCGGCGATTCCCAACCAGGCAATGGCGGCGCCTCCGAGCGCCGGGCCGATCGCCCGGCTGATGTTGAAGCCGACACTGTTCGCCGAGATCGCGGGGGCGAGGTCTCGCCTTGGGACGAGTTGCGGCACGATCGCCTGCCAGGCAGGGGCGGTCAGCGCTCCGCCGATCCCGATCAGAAACGTGAACAGGAGCAACAGGCGTGCGGTTACGAGATCAAGCGCGACGAAGGCCGCGAACACCCCCGAGAGAGCCGTTATTATCGCTTCGTTCCAGAACAGAAAGCGTCGCCTGTCGATCACATCCGCCAAGGCACCGGCGGGCAGCGCCAAGAGAAATATCGGCAGCGTGTTTGCGACTTGAACGAGTGAAACGATGAGAGGATCAGGATCAAGACTCGTCATGAGCCAGCCGGACGCAGCGTTGTACATCCAGGTGCCGACGTTTGCGACCACGGTGGCGATCCACAGCAACGTGAATGCGCTGTGACGAAATGGAGCCCACGGCGAGGACGCCTGGTCTGCGCCCTGTGTGCTTTGTGTGCTGCCGGCGGTCATGTTCCGCGATCTGGCCTGCGAAGGGCAATCGGAAGCGAGGCTTTGGTTGCGCCGCATATTACACTCCCGTTGATGCAACTCGAATCAAGCCCGCGCATGACGGGTCGGGGTAATCAAAACGAGAGGCGCCCGCTATGGCTCAGCCGGAACAGATAAGCCGCGACACTCGAACCGCTTCCTTGCTGCTGAGCTTTGTCGCGGGTTATGTGGACAGTTCCACCTTCCTTGCGCTGTTCGGCTTTTTCGTCGCTCAGCTTACCGGCAGCTTCGTTACGGTGGGCGCGCAGATCGCCCAGCGCGAGCCGGGCATTCTTCTGACCATCTTTGCGATACCGACCTTCGTCATTGCGGGGGTGGCGACCACGCTGCTCGTGGCGCTTGTGGGTGACCGGCGCGGCTCCCCTCTTGCCTGGAGCCTGGCGCTCGAAGGCGCATTGCTCATGGCATTTCTCATAGCTGGGACAGCCGGAGAGCCTTTTGTCTATCCCAACGCACCGCTGGCGGTCGCCGCCGGTTTATTCGGGCTGTCGGCGATGGGCGTGCAAAGCGCCGCGGTGCAGCTCATCATGCGCGGGATGCCGTCGACCAATGTGATGACCACGAACACAACCCAGATTGCAGTCCTGGCCACGCAGACGTTTCTCGCCTGGCGTGCGCGAAGGATTGCGCGAGACGATCAAGCTGCTGCGCAGTTCACCTCGACAAGCGAGCGTCTCAACGCCGTGCTGCGCGTCGCCGCCGGCTTTCTCATCGGCACGATCGCCGGCGCTCTCGTCTATTCCAGTGTGGCGCTGTGGGCTTTGGTATTGCCGACCGCCATTATTCTCGGGCTGCTGGTTTGGTCCGTGCAGACGCGAGCATTTGCGCCGAACGATTAATTTCCTTATGCGCCGGGATGCGCGCGGCGACTCGCCTCGAACAGAAACCAGGTCCGCCGCTCGGCCTCGTCGATCCAGACCTCCAACAGGCTTGCGGTCGCGATATCGTCCCCATCATCGCAGAGGCCATGGGTCTCGCGCATGTTGGCGACGAGATCCTTGTTGTCGTCGCGCAGCTCGGCAAGCATGTCGAGCGGCGTCACATATTCGGCATCGTTGTCCATGACCCGCTGCAGGCGGCCGATCTGCCCGATCGAGCGCAGCGTCATGCCGCCGATCTTGCGCACGCGTTCGGCGATTGCGTCCGTTGTGGCGAAGATCTGGTCGGCCTGCTCGTCCAGCAGAAGATGATAGTCGCGAAAGTGCGGGCCCGACACATGCCAGTGGAAGTTTTTGGTCTTCAGGTAGAGCGCGAACATGTCCGCGAGCAGGATGTTGAGCGCGCCTGAAATATCCTTGACCGCATCGGGCTTGAGATCGGTCGGCGTGTCGAGCGGCGCGAGCCTTCGTACTTTTACATCTTCGCGTTTCATCGTATCACCCTCGCGTTAGTTGAACGGTAGCCCGGGTCGAGCGTAGCAAAACCCGGGAGACGCGACTCCAAGCGCATGTCTGCCGGATTTCCGCTTCGCTCAATCCGGGCTACTTTTCTGACACATCCTCGCCAAGCCCTCCAGACAATTCAATCCCGTAGCAGCTTGTCGATCGTGATGGGCAGGTCGCGCACGCGCTTGCCGGTCGCATGATGGATGGCATTAGCGATCGCCGCCGCGGTGCCGACAATGCCGATCTCACCCACGCCTTTGATACCGAGCGGGTTGATCTCATCGTCTTTTTCCTCGACGAAGATCACATCGATGGCATGAATGTCGGCATTCACCGGCACGTGATAATCGGCAAGATTGCGGGTCATGAAGCGCCCGAAACGATGGTCGGTCGCGGTCTCCTCATGCAGCGCCATTCCGATGCCGCCGACCACCGCGCCGACAATCTGACTGCCTGCGATTTTCGGATTGAGGATGCGGCCGGCCGCGACCGCGCTGACCACCCGCGTGACCCGAATGACGCCAAGCTGCTCATCGATCTTGACCTCGGCGAACACCGCCGAATGGGTGTAGCGGGAAGTCTTGCCGTCCTCGTTCGGCTCGGCGGTCGCCTCTTGCTCGATCCGATCGGTGCGGCCCGAGCGCATCGCGTCTACCACCGGGATGTCGCGGCTTGCCTCCCGTTTGTGCCGGATCTTGCCTTCGGCGAAGACCACGTCGTCAATGCTCGCTCGCGCAAGCGGTGATCCCGGCATGCGCGCCGCGAGCCGCAAAAGCTCCTTCTGCACCGCGCGGCAGGCGCCGTGAATAGCGGAGCCCACCGAGGACGTGGTGAACGAGCCGCCTTCGACCGGCGCATCGGGCAGGCTGGAATCGCCGAGCCTCACCGTGACGTTCTGCAACGGCACGCCGAGCATCTCGGCCGCGATCTGCGCCATCATGGTGTACGTGCCGGGGCCGATATCGGCGGTCGCGCTTGCGATCTCGACGCTCCCATTGGCGGTAATCACCGCCCGCGCGCTCGCTTTCAGCTGCATCGCTTCCCAGATGCCGCTCGCCATTCCCCAGCCGACGAGCTCGTTGCCCTCGCGCATGGAGCGCGGCTCCCGGGTGCGTCTGGACCAGCCGAACTTTTCCGCGCCCTGCCGGTAGCATTCGCGCAGCTCTTTGCTGCTAAACGGACGATTCTCGATCTGGTCCTTGTCGGAATAGTTGATCAGCCGCAGCTCCAGGGGATCGACGTTGGCGGCATAGGCGAGCTCGTCCATCGCGCATTCAATGGCGTAGAGACCTTCCGCTCCGCCGGGCGCGCGCATGTCGCAGGGCGTGTTCTGATCGAGCTTCACCAGGCGCTGGCCCAGCTCGCTGTTGGCGCAGCGGTAAAGCATGCTCGACCAGGTGACGAAACTGCGTTGGAAATCCTCGAACTGCGAGGTCATGGCGACGGTGTTGTGCCGGAACGAGACCAGCGTTCCGTCACGCTTCGCGCCAAGCGCAAGCTCGTGAACAAGACCAGCGCGGTAACCGAGCGTGAACATCTGCTGGCGCGTCAGCGTCACGCGCACCGAGCGTTTGAGCGCGCGCGCCGCCAGCACCGCAAGCGGCAACTGATATTGCGGGCGCAACCCGGACCCGAAGCCGCCTCCGACATAAGGCGAGAGCACGCGCACCATGGCGCGCGGCAGCTCGGAAAGATCGGCGACATAGTTCCGGCTGTTCTGCGGTCCCTGGGTCTTGTCATACGCGGTAATGCGGCCGTCGCCCTCCCATACCGCCGTCGTCGCGTATGGCTCCATCGGATTGTGGTGCTCGACGGGCATGCGATATTCGGCTTTGACCTTGACGGCTGCTTGCTCGAAGGCGCGCGCGGGATCGCCTCGCTTGTGCGAGTGCGAATTGTCGGCCGCCGATATCGCACCGCGTTTACGCTGGGCTTCCAGATCCGTGACGTGCGCTTCCGGCTCGTACTCAATGCGCACCAGGGAAGCCGCAAAGCGCGCGATTTCCAGCGCCTCGGCGACGACGAGGACGACCGGCTGGCCGCTAAAGACAATCCGGTCGTCGTAGAGCGGGCGGAAGGGCGAGCCGTCGGGCGCGATGTCGTCTTTATATTTCTCGTCCGAAGAGGCGAGCTTGGGCCGGTGGGCGTGGCTGAATACATCGAGCACGCCGCCGACCGCGAGCGCATCCGCGGTATGGATATGCTTGATGCGGCCCTTGGCGATGGCGGACGACACGACAAAGCCGTACGCAAGGGCGGGGACGTTGTACTCGCCGGCATATTTGGCCGCTCCCGTCACCTTCTCCCGCCCCTCGATGCGCGAGGTCGGCTTGCCCAGATACGTGGTGCCCGTCATGCGCACCCCCATTCGGGCGGCGCGTTTCGCCGCGACAGAGTCGGCAGGTCTATTACCTCTCCCCGCAGGGGAGAGGTCGGAATGTGCGCGCGCCTCGCGCGCACATTCCGGGTGAGGGGGTTACAACTCATAATGTGAAGCTGATCCCCTCACCCGGATCGCGCACGAGCGCGATCCGACCTCTCCCTCCGGGAGAGGTGCGCAAACTGCGAGCCCTCGTGACCCATCCTCAGCTGCCCTATCTGATCCGTTTGTCCGCCTGCGACTGCGGAGTGCCGCGCGCGGCCTGGGTGAGCGCACGCACAATCGCGCGTCGGGCCAACTCGATCTTGAAGTCGTTGTGGCCAAACCCGCGGGCGTCTCGCAGCACGGTATCGGCCGCGCGCGCGAAGCTCTCGCTGGTTGCGCGCGTTCCCCGCAACTGAGCCTCCGCCGCCGTATTACGCCAGGGCTTGTGCGCGACCCCGCCGAGCGCGAAACGCGCTTCCCTGATGGTCTCACCGTCGAGCTCGAGACCGGCAGCAACGGAAACGAGCGCGAAGGCATATGACAGGCGATCGCGGATCTTCAGATACGTGTAATTCCTGGCAAAGCCTTTGGGCGGCAGCTCAATGGCAGTAATGATCTCGTCCGCACGCAGATTGCTGTCGAGGTGCGGCGCATCGCCAGGCAGACGATGGAAATCGGCAAAGGCAATGCTGCGCTCGCCCCCGCTTCCAATTACCAATACGCGCGCCTCGATCACCGAGAGGGCGACGCACATGTCGGAAGGATGGGTCGCGATGCAGTGTTCGCTCGTGCCGAGGATCGCGTGCATTCGATTGATGCCGTGGATCGCCGAGCAGCCGCTGCCGGGTTCGCGTTTATTGCAGGGCGTTGTGGTGTCGTAAAAATAAAGGCAGCGCGTTCGCTGCAGCAGGTTGCCTCCGGTCGAGGCCATGTTGCGTAATTGCTGCGAAGCTCCGGCGAGAATGGCGCTGCGCAGCAACGGATAGCGCGCCTCGATTTGCGGGTGGTACGCAAGGTCGCTGTTGGGAACCAGGGCGCCGATGCGCAAGCCGCCCTCTCTTGTCTCTTCGACCTTGGCAAGCGGCAGATGCGTGATGTCGATGAGGCGCGATGGGCGCGCCACATGCTCCTTGATGAGATCGATGAGATTGGTGCCGCCGGCAATGAACTTGGCGCCGGGATCGGCCGCGACCTGGCGCACCGCGTCGGCGACGTCATTCGCCCGACTGTAGCCGAAATTGTTCATGGCGGGCGTTCACTCTGCCCGGCCTTGCCGAACATCACTTCTTCAATGGCCGCCACGATATTGGTGTAGGCGCCGCAGCGGCAGATATTTCCGCTCATCAGCTCGCGGATATCGTCGGCAGTGCGCGCCTTGCCCTCGGCAATGAGCCCGACCGCAGAACAGATCTGGCCCGGCGTGCAGTAGCCGCACTGAAATGCATCGTGGTCGATGAAGGCCTGCTGCAATGCATGCAGCGTATTTCCCTGCGCCAAGCCCTCAACGGTGGTGATTTGCGCGCCATCCTTCATCACGGCGAGCGTGAGGCAGGAATTGATGCGCCGACCCTCAACCAAAACGGTGCAAGCCCCGCACTGGCCGTGGTCGCAGCCTTTCTTGGTCCCGGTCAGATCGAGATAGAGGCGCAGCGCATCGAGCAATGTGGTCCACGGCGCAATGGTCAATCGCCGTTCCACGCCGTTGACATGCAGCGTGACCGTCATTTTGCCGGGTGGTTGCAGGGAAGCGGTCGCGGCAGCAGAGGAATCAGCCATCGCTCGGGACGCCTAACTGTTAGTCCGCTCGTTCGGCGGCGGCCGCGATCAGCGCAAAAGCAGCAAGACCCGTTCAGATGGGCGACGGCGGCAGTAATACCAAACGCCGTCTCCATCTATGCTCCCGCAAACTCGGGTACAAGGCAGCGAAGATAGGAGCGGGCTCTGCGTCCGAAGCATAAGTCGACAGGTCGACTTTCTTCGACGCTCAATTCTCCAGGAGTGCGACCGTACCCAAACCGCCGTCGGCGCATATGCTGACAATGGCGCGGCTCCCTTGCGGCATGGCGGCGAGCTCCTTCACAGCCTGACTCAAGATGCGCGCACCGGTGGCTCCGAAGGGATGCCCGAGAGCGACGCTGCCGCCGTTGGGATTCATGCGATCGCGCGGGAAGCTCCCGAAGGTGTGCTCGACGCCGGCCTTCTCTCGCACATAGTCTTTGTCCGCGAGCGCCTTGATGTGGCAGGCCACCTGCGCCGAAAACGCCTCGTGAATTTCCCAAAGAGCGATATCGTCGAATTTCAACCCGTGCCGCGCGAGCAGCCTAGGGATGGCTGTGGTTGGGGCCATGAGCAGCCCTTCATTGAAGATATCGATCGCGGCCATCTCGAAATCGAGGAGACGCACGCGTGACGCCGCACCCGCAAGCCGCGACAGGCCCGCATCGGTCGCAACCCAAATCGCCGCCGCGCCATCGGTGAGCGGCGAGCTGTTGCCGGCGGTGAGCGTGCCGCGGCCGCTAGTGCGGTCAAAGGCGGGCTTCAACCGGGCGAGCTTCTCCAAAGAGGTGTCGCGGCGCGGAAAGTGATCCTGCGCAATCCCGTCGACCGGAATGATCAGATCGGAAAAGAAGCCGTGATCGCGCGCCGCTATGGCGCGCTGATGGCTTTCAAGCGCGAGCTCATCCTGCTCCCGGCGGCCAATATTCCAGGTCTTCGCCATGTCCTCGGTGTGCTCGCCCATGCTTCGTCCGGTGACGCGGTTCTTCACCTCGGGCACGAACAGGCGGATATCGGAGGGGCGCAGCTTTCTCAGAACGGCGAGGCGTTGACCGAGATCGCGCGCTTGCGTGAGGCGGCGCAGCCAATCGGACAAATTCTGTCCTATCCCGATCTGGACACGGCTCATGCTTTCAACACCGCCGACCAAGGCGAGCGCCGTACTGGTGCGCGCGAGTATGCCGGCCGCTTCAAACACCCCGACCATGCTCGTGCTGCATTGCATGATGGTCGTAAAGGTTGGCACGTGCGGATCGAGCTTGGCCTCAAGCCACACCTCGCGCGCGAGATTGGTATAGGCCAGGTTCGGTATCACCGCGCCCCAGACGCCGAAATCGATCGGGCCGTTCACCCGTTGTGCCATGGCCTGCACGACCGGCACCGACAAGGTCAAAGAATCACGGCGCGCAAACGGTCCGTCGACGCCGGCGAACGGGGTCCGCACGCCGGCAACGAGCCAAATGGGTCGTTCGTCACTGAGTGGGGCCGCCATGGCCTTGAGTATACATAAATCTCAGTTCGAGCAGCTCGAAACCGGTAGTCCTCCGAATCAACGCTGTCACGCGGACGGCGCAACGCGCACCAGCGCCTTTCCGAAATTGCGGCCTTCCAGCATGCCGATGAAGGTAGCCGGTGCATTCTCAAGCCCGTCAGTGATGTCCTCGCGATAACGGATGCGGCCGTCGGCGATCCCTTCACCGACAGTGCGCAAGAACGCCGGGTAGTGCTCGGCGGCGAATTCATAGTTGATGTAGCCGCGCAGCGTAAGGCTTTTGCTGAGTACCTCGCGCATGGTGGCAGGCAGGAGATTTGGTCCGGGAGCGGGCCCCGCTGCATTATATTGGGCGATCAGCCCGCATACCGGCACGCGCGCAAAGTTATTGAGCAGGGGCAGCACAGCTTGCCAGACGGCGCCGCCGACGTTCTCGAAATAAACATCGATTCCCTTCGGACAGGCAGCTGCGAGCTTTTCGCCGAAATCGGATGCACGGTGATCGACGGCGGCATCGAAGCGAAATTCTTCGACGACTGCGCGGCATTTTTCGGGGCCGCCCGCGATGCCGACCGCTCGCGCGCCGGCGAGCTTGGCGAGTTGCCCGACCAGTGAGCCGACCGGTCCGCTCGCGGCCGCCACGACCACCGTTTCACCCGGCTTCGGCTTGCCGATCAGGTACAAACCTGCATAGGCGGTAAAACCGGGCATGCCGAGCACGCCGAGGCCGGTGGTGATCGGTGCCAGGGCCGGGTCCAGCTTGCGCAAGGATTTGCCGGCCGAGGCCGCATGGGTGCGCCAGCCGGTCGGGGCCAGTACGATGTCGCCAACGTGATAACCAGCCTGGTCGGACGCAATCACCTCACACACGCTCTCGCCGGTCATCACCTCGCCGAGGCCGACCGGCTTCGCATACGATTTGCGGTCGTCCATGCGGCCGCGCATGTAGGGGTCGAGCGACAAATAGAGCACGCGCAGTAAAAGACCGCCTTGCGGCAGCTCGGGCATCGGCGCTTCCTCCAGGCGAAGGTTCTCGCGCGTCGGCAGCCCCTTCGGCCGCGACGCAAGCACGATCTGTTTGACGGCGGGCTTAGTCATGGTCCTCTCCCAATAACGCGATTGAAGGCCCTCCTTTTCACGCGGGCACAACGGCCTTGGCGCGCTGCGCATCGCCCTGACCAAAGGAGATGTTCTCGCGTCATTAATGCAGCGCTTCGATGGCCAGCGCGATGCCCTGGCCGCCGCCGATGCACAGTGTGACAAGGCCGCGCTTGACGCCATCGCGGCGCATGGAATGGATGAGCTTGGTGGTGAGCACTGCGCCGGTCGCTCCGATCGGATGGCCGTGGGCGACCGCACCGCCTTCGACGTTGACGATGTCCTCGGGCAGCCCAAGCTCGCGAGCGACAACAATGGCGATGGCCGCGAACGCTTCATTGATCTCGGCGCGCTCAATCGACCGAATGTCCCAGCCGGCACGCTGCAAGGCCTGCTTGACCGCGGGCACAGGTCCCAATCCGAACATGCCCGGCTCGACCGCAGCGATGCCATACGAGACGAGGCGTGCCGTTGTGCTCATGCCGCGCTTCTCCGCCCACGCTTCGTCTGCGAGCACCATGGCTGACGCGGCGTCGTTCAGTCCGGGCGCGTTGCCGGCGGTGATGGTGCCGTCAGGGCGGAAAGCCGGCTTGAGCCGCGCCAGTGTTTCGATCGTCGTGTCGGGCCTGTTGTGCTCGTCCTTGTCGAACTGCGCTGCTCCCTTTTTGCCGGGCACTTCGACGGGAACGATCTGCGGCTTGAAATGACCGTCGGCCTGCGCAGCGGCAAACCGCTGCTGCGATCGCAATGCCCAACGATCCTGCGCCTCGCGCGTGACCTGATATTTCTCGACCAGATCTTCCGTATGCCAGCCGGAATGTGCGTCCGAGAACGCATCGTTCAATCCGTCGCGCAGCACACTGTCATAGAGGGCGCCGTCGCCCAGGCGGTAGCCCCAGCGGCCACGCGCGACAAGATACGGCGCCTGATCCATATTCTCCATGCCGCCCGCAACGGCGACATCGACATTGCCCAGCGCGATCTCCTGCGCCGCCGAGACGATGGCCTGGGCGCCCGAGCCGCACACGCGGTTGACGGTCATCGCAGGCGTCGTGACCGGCAGTCCACCGAGAACGGCTGCCTGCCGGGCGGGGTTCATCTTGGTGCCGGCCTGCACGACATTGCCCATGGCCACCGTTTCAATCTCGTCGACACGAAGCCCTGCCCGCTCCACGGCCGCTTTGATGGCCACCGCGCCAAGACTGGGAGCGGGCACGTCCTTGAGAGTGCCGCCAAAGGTGCCGATCGCCGTGCGAACCGGCTCGGCGAAGACGACTGAACGTTGTGATGTCATGCCAGAGTCTCCTCAACGAAGGTCAATTGCTGATCGCGTGCCCGCATAAGATTTCGTCAGCCGTGCGCAGTTCGTCGTTCCTGCGGATGCGCCGGGGCCAATGAAAGCGCAACGGGCCGAACCAGGCACCGCCGCCAACCGCCGCGGCGTTGATGAGGCCGAATGCCGCGAGCGCAAGCGCGAGCGAAACAAAGACATTGGCGAGATCCCCGCTCAGGCGCAGCGCCAGCCAGCCGCCGATGGCCGCAATGACGAGCCGCGTCACATTTGCGATCAGCGGCCACAGCAGGCGTCCGGCGCCTTGCGAGGCGAAATAGAGCGCCATGCCGAGGCCGAAAAGGCCATAGAACGGGCCCACCACGCGCAGATAGCGCGAGCCGGCGTCGAGCATGGCGGGATCGCGATCAAACAGAAGCAACCACGCGTGCGGGAAAGCGGCTGCCACGAGGCCGATCGTCTCGCACAGGAAGGCCGCGATCGCGGCGCCGACCCAGGCGACGCGCAATGCGCGCTCGCGTTCGCCCGCGCCGATATTTGTTCCCACCATGGCAACCAGCGGGCCGCCGAGTCCGAAGACGAGCGGAACGAGCAGGTATTCAAGGCGAGAGCCGGTCCCGTAGCCTGCGATCGCGGCGGAGCCGAACTGGCCGGCGAGCCCGGTCGCGATCGCGATCGTCAGGTTTGTGCCGACCGTGATCAGGGCTGCAACCGCACCAACACGCAGAATTTCCCGGAACAGAGCCCAGCGCAAGGCGAACCCGATGAGCGAGGGGCGGATCAGACTGCGCGGCGAGCGCAGATAAATGACGAGCGCGAGACTGCCCACTGCATAGAACGCAACGACCGCCACGGCGCCACCCGCGATTTCAAGCCGCGGAAATGGCCCCCAGCCGAAGATCAGACATGGAGACAAAGGGATCAGCAGCGCGGCGCCGACGCAGGTGACGACGGCGGGCACCGCCATATTGCCAGTGCCGCGGATAACATTGGCAAGGGAGTTGAAGATCCAGAGCAGGGTCGCGCCTGCGAAGATCACGTTGGAATAGGTCAGCGCCGCGGCAAGCGAGGCGCCGGTGCCACCCAACGCGCCATAGAGCCAGCGTCCGCCGGCAAGCACGCCCAGCGTGAAGGCAAGCCCGAAAATTGCGCCGATCACGAGCGCGTGCAGCGCCAACGCATTGGCGTCGGCGCGGCGTCCCGCTCCGAGCGCGCGCGCGATGGCGGATGAGATGCCGCCGCCCATGGCGCCAGCTGACATCATCTGCATCAGCATCAGCGCGGGAAACACCAGCGCCACACCGGCAAGCGCGTCGGTTCCGAGCTTGCCGACAAAATAGGTCTCCATCAGGCCGACCGAGGCCTGCACCACCATCACCAGCACATTCGGCGCTGCAAGCCGCAGCAAGGTCGCAGTGATCGGTCCCTCGATCAGCAGCCGCGTGCGTGGATCGAACCGGGTCGGTGGCATGCGCGCGGGCGCGAGCGCCTGCGGCAGCTTCTTTACAGCAATCGAGCCATTGCAAGGCATGATGAATTCCGGCCGCCACGGCTTGACAATTAGAGTATATGCACGTATATAGGCGCATATACACCTTTGTCAATGGGGAAAAGAATGAGCTCCGAGGCGGCACCCAAGATGCAGGAATGCATGTGTCTGGCGGTTCGTCAGGCGGCAAGGCACGTGACCCAGGCCTATGATCAATTCCTTGCGCCGACGGGATTGCGCACGACCCAATTCTCCATTCTCGCCAAGCTCAAGCGCCAAGGAGCCATGAGCATCAACGCCTTGGCGGCCGACATGGTAATGGACCGAACGACGCTCGGGCGGAACATCCTTCCGCTGGAGCGCGACGGCTTGATCGCGATCGAGCCGGTGCCGTCCGACCGTCGCAGCAAGGAACTGCATTTGACCAGGCTGGGCGAGAAGCGCTTCGCGGCGGCATGTCAGGGCTGGCTAACCGCGCAATCGCGTTTTGAATCCACCTTCGGCAGCAAGCGAACGTCCGAGCTGCGCGCGCTGCTGCGCGCGGTCGTTGAGAGCGAATTGGGCCGGCCGGAGGCGAAATTGCCGGAACGCCGGGAGCCGCGTCATGATCACCGGCGTGTCTGATAGATCAGACCCAACACTCTTTCGCGGTTACCCGATGTTGGGTCTCGTGAAGAATTCGACCCAACCTGCCCTAAGATGTTCGGGATTGCTGCCGATCGAAATTTCTTTGCGCGGTTTCGATCTCTTTCTTGTGCTCGAACGCCCAGCGCCCCAACATCTCGACCGGCGCGCGCAATGAATGGCCAAGCTTGGTCAGCTCGTAATCGACCCGCGGCGGCGTCGTTGGCGTCACCGTCCGCTCGATCAAGCCGTCACGTTCCATGCTGCGCAGGGTCAGGGTCAGCATCCGCTGCGAAACCGTTCCGATCGCGCGCTTGATCTCGTTAAAGCGCAGCCGCTCGTCCCGCAGCGCAATCACAATCAACGCACTCCACTTGTCGCCGATGCGGGACATGATCTCTCGTGCCGGCTTGCACGAGTCGATGAGCGGAGTGGGCGGCGGGTTCATGGGGGGCTTATTTCATTGCCTGCGCAACCGGCGCACGAAGTCAGCGAGCGAGCGGCCAATCGCATCAGGGCTATCCTCCTGGAGAAAATGCAGCCCCTTGACGGTCACTTCGGTTTGATTCGGCCAGGCGCGGCAAAGCTCTCGTTGGCGGCCAACCAGGATCGAGCCGGGATCCGCATTGATGAAGAGCTTTGGCAGCTCGGCCTGGGCAAGCCAGGCGGCATAGTTTTCGACCACCTTGACCACATCGGCGGGCTCACCCTCGATCGGAATCATGCGCGGCCATGTCAGCGTCGGCCTGCGGTTTTCGCCCGGGCTGGCAAAAGGCTTGCGGTAAACGGCCATCTCTTCTTCACCGAGCTTGCGCATGACCGAGCCTGGCAGCACGCGTTCAACGAAGATGTTCTTTTCCAGAATCATCTCCTCGCCGCTCTCGGACCGGAAACCCTGGAATACACGGCGCGCATTTTCCGGCCAGTCGGCCCAGGTGAGCGGGGTGATGATCGCTTCCATATAAACGATGCCCTGCATGCGATCGCGATTGCGGTTGGCCCAGTCAAATCCCATGGCCGAGCCCCAGTCGTGGACAACCATAATGACCCTGTCCCCCAGGCCGAGCTGGTTCCACAACGCAAAAAGATAGCTGCATTGCTCGGCGTAGCTGTAACGCTCGGGACCTGAGTTCTCGAGCTTGTCGGAATCGCCCATACCGATCAGATCGCATGCGATCAGGCGACCCAGCCCTTCGCAGTACGGCATGATGTTGCGCCAGAGATAGGACGAGGTCGGGTTGCCGTGCTGGAAAACGATTGCCTCGCCGCTGCCGTGTTCGACGTAGGCCATCTGCTTGCCGCTGACTGTGGCAAATTTCTTTTGTCCGTACGGTTTTGCAGAGATCGGCATCGCGGCTCGTGGTGCGGTACCCTTCATCGCAACATTCTCTATCTAAATACTCATTGCAATTGCGTGGCTACCCTGGGGAGCACATATATCAAGTCGTTCGGCCAAGTCCCACGGCAGGAGCGAGCGTCCATGCGGACTAAAAAATTTTCCCGCCGCGCTATGCTCAAGGCATCATCGGCCTCGGCACTCGCGGGCGTTTTTGCGGCGCCGCTTGCGGCTGCGCCGGCGCCGGCCGCATTCGACCCGGCCTTGATTGCTGCCGCCAGAAAGGAGGGCTCGCTCGCGTTCTACACCGCAATGGAAATTCCCATCGCGCGGGCGCTCGCAGCGAGATTCCAAGCGAACCACCCGGGCATCAACGTGCGTGTAAAACGATCGGGCGCAGAGCGCGTGTTCCAGCGCATCGGTGAGGAAGAGGAAATTCGCATCCATGAAGTCGATGTGGTGTGCAGCACCGACGCGGGTCACTTCGTCCGTTGGAAGAGCGACGGGCTGCTCGCGTCCTACGTGCCAGAGGATGTGGCTCGACATTTTCCCCCCGGGCAGGCCGACACGGATGGGATGTATGCAACTGCTTTCGCGCTGCTGAGCCCGATCGGCTACAACACGAATCTGGTCAAGCCTGAGGAAGCGCCCCGCAGTTTTGCCGACCTGCTCGACCCGCGCTGGAAGGGCAAGATCGTCAAGGGCCGTCCGGACTATAGCGGCGCGATCTTTACCGCGACCTTTCAGATCGCGCGCGATCTCGGATGGTCCTATTTCGAGCAGCTCGCGCAGCAACAGGTCACCCAGGTCCAGTCGGCGTCGGAGCCGCCAAAGAAGCTGGCGTCGGGCGCCGCCGCGGTTGCCGCCGACGGCTCGGAGCCAGACCTGCTGCTGCTCAGGGAACAGCATGCGCCTGTTGAGCCGGTGTATCCAAGCGAAGGCACGCCGCTCGTGATTGCGCCGAGTGCGGTTTTCCGCAGCGCGCCCAGTCCCAACGCGGCACGCCTGTTTCAGAGTTTTCTGTTCAGTGCCGAGGGGCAGGAACTTCTCGTTCGCGCTTCTGCGCTGTGCTCATTTCATGCGCTTGTACAGGAGCGGCCCGCACGCCGCACGCTTTCATCAATCAAGCTGATGAAAGGCGATCCGGTCGCTATGGAGGCGCAGAGAGAGGAGATCAAGGCGCGCTACAGCAGGATCTTCGGCCAGGGCTGAAGTTTGCGTTTTGCTGGCGGCGCCGTTTCAGACATCGTGCGCAGCCATCATCGCTTCGCCCATTCTGATGAGCCGTTCGCCCAGGCCGTCCCGGCCGATGCTCTGGGCGGTCACGCGTGCGCCCTCGAGCAGCAGGAACAGTTCGTCCGCCAGCATCTCGGGCTCGGCAAGCTCGGCGGCCGCGCACAGATCAATAATGCGCTGCCGCTGCGCGGTCTTGAAGGCTTCGATAACCCGGCGCGCGGGGTGATCTTTCTCGGGAATCTCAACCGCTGCATTGGCGAGCGCACAGCCGCGCTGATCGCCGCTCGCCACATGCGCGGCCATCTCCTTGAGCCACGCGCGAAGCCGTGCGCGGGGGTTGCCGGGATGCTCGGCCGCAAGCCGATCCCAGGTCGCGGTCGACTTGGCCGCCAGGCAGCGCAGGTATTCGGCAACCAGCTCGTCCTTTGAATCGAAGTGCCGGTAGAGGGTCATCTTGTTGGTGCCGGCCGCCTCGGCGATGGAATCGACCCCGACGGCCTTGATCCCATGGCGATAAAAAAGGTCCGAGGCGACCGCGATGATGCGCTCGCGCGGGGGAATTCTTTCATCTTTTCCGATGCTTGCGATTTTTCTGGCGGCAGCCATGGTGTTTCCCCTTGACATAGGTGTTACCGGTCAGTACCTATATCGGTGTTACCGGTCAGTACCACAAGACCTACTCTGATGTCCACCCCCCTCCCCTCACCTGCCCTCCCCACGAGCGCGGAAGGGAAAGCGGGCACCGGCCGGACGCAAAGGAATAAGACTATGAAATGCAAGGCACTTTCAGCACTACGGCTCTTGCTCGGACTTCTCGCGTTCGCAGCCGGCAGCGACCAGACCGGCGGCTTCGGCCTCGTTCTTCAGCAGATCGAGACCATCGGACCGCGGCAATGGCTCAACCTCATGGCCGGCACCATCGTCAGCGGCACGCCCATGACCCAGCAGATCGCCCGCGTTCTCCCGCGGCGCCTCCTTCCGTTCAGCGACAGCGGCACAACCGCTTAATAAACGTCCAACTGACGCCTTGGAGCAAAAGCATGTGCAATATTCTCTATATTAGCAGCAGCCCGCGCGGCAGCGCTTCCTACCCTCCTACAGCATGACGAGACCCAGTTGCGCCGCCTTGGCAACGGCCTCGGTGCGGGTATCCGCATCGAGCTTTGCGAGCACCGAAGCGACATGAAATTTGACGGTGTGAAATGAGATGCCGAGCCGGCGCGCGATGGATTTGTTCGAGACACCGTCGGCCATGGCAGCGATGACGTCGAGCTCGCGCGGCGTCAGCTGCGGGCGCTCCTTGCCCTTGCGTGATCGATCGAGCATCGGGCTTTGCGCCAGCAACCGCGAAAGCAGGCCAGGTGGGACGACCAAGTAGCCAGCACCGACTGTTTTGATCGCGCTGATGATATCGCGTGCGGGGGAGGCGCGTGGCAGAACGGCGTGCGCCCCCGCCGCAAGCGCCTCGAACCCCTCTTCCGTCTCGGGATTCTCAAGCAAAACAATCAGTCTTGGTTGATCGTGCCGGCGCCGCCATTGGGCCAGCAGCTCAGGCGGCGGCGCATCGGCCAATACTGCACTGGGCAAGACGCGATCGATCAGCTCCTGCAATGAAGAGGTATTGTCGCGCACGCCGACGACAGCGACGGCCGCATCTTCCCGCAGCGCCTCTGTGAGATTCTTGCGCAGCTCTTGATCAGCACAAAAAATTACGATCGCCGCTGGGATTGGCTGCCGGGATGTAGCGGTGTTGATTTGCCGCATATGTCTTACGTCACGGGGCGTTCACCAATCACGACCTTGATCACCTTCGGCGCGCCGCCCCGGGTCACCGTCAGATCAATAGCATTGGCGGCGCTTTCAGGTCCAAGGCGAAGCATGACGTCACGCACGCGTTCGATCCGGTCTCCATTCCAGCCGGTGACGATGTCACCAACGAGCAGTCCGGCACGGGCCGAAGGGCCGTCCGGATCAATGCTCACCACAATGAGCCCCGCAGCGCCGATCGAGGCAGGGGGCGTCGACCGCGACTCGCGCGGCAGCGCCCGCAGACCTGCGCCGAGATAGCCGCGAACGACGTGCCCCTTTGCGAGCAGCTGGTCAACCGAACGATTGATGGTGGAAGCCGGGATGGCGAGCGCGCGGCGGCGCGGACCGAGCACCGTCATTGCGGTGACACGTCCGTGCGCGTCGACGAGGGCGCCCCCTTCCGCAGCCGGGCTCAGGCTCAGATCAAGACGAATCAGGCTGTCAATCGTACCCCCGCGCGCACTTCGCCAGGCGCCACCGGCGAAGGCGACAATGCCGAGCGCGGCGAGCGCAGCGCCATCACGCGCTCCGACCGCGAGAGCCAGCTGCCCGGCGCGAGCCGGGGCATCCGTGATTTCAGAAAGGGGCAATCCGTCCGGTTGAAATCGAAGCACGGCGACGTCAGTCGTGGGATCGCGGCCTGCAAGCGAAGCTTCGACTTGGCGGCCCCCAGGAAGCGTCAGCGTGATGTTTTCGTCGCGCTCAAGCCTCTCCTCGGCGGTGACGATGACACCCGAGCGCCAGTGGATGCCGCTTGCGGGCCAGCGGCCGGCGCCATGAACGGTGACGATGCTGCCTGCGGCGCGTTCGACAAGGGCCGCAATGCCGTCTGAAAATCCAACAAATCCATTGTGGGTGTCGGTCACGACCATTTCCTCCGGTTGCGAATGACTGGTCGCGATATGGCACCCGCGCAGGGCCAGCTCTACTAGCCGGATGGCGGGGGGCGAACCGCTGACGCCATGATCAACGTGGCCGGTCAACGGTTTAGGCGGCCATCCTGCACGCGTTGCAGCAAATTGCCGTCGCCCCACGACGATTGGACAGCAAATAGAGCGCCGCGGCCTGGAATATCGCACAATGCGCTCATCGGCTGCGCTGGAGCGCAAGCCAGATGCCGCCGCTGATCAGGCATGCGCCGCTCGCCCCGGTGACGACGCCCATGCGCTTGTGCGAAAGCAGATTGCGGGCACGGCCGGCGAGCAGCGCGTAGCACGTGTCAAACACCGTAGCGACTGCCATGAAGGTTAAGCCGAGAAACATCACCTGACCGAAATAGTCTTGCCTGATGTCCACGAACTGCGGGATGAAGGCACTGAAAAGCAGCAGCGCCTTCGGGTTGCTCAGCAGCACCACAAAGCCTTGCCAAAAGAACCCGCCGCGCGGTGGGAGTGGTGCGGCTATCTCCTGGCGATCGAGAGAAGATCGTATGAGTTTTATGCCGAGCCAGACGAGATAAATGGCGCCGATGAAGCGTATCCAGTCGAACCACGGACCTAACGCAGCAATGATGGGAGCCATGCCAAGCGCTACGGTGCCGACCAGGATCGCCAGGGCGACTTGCGTGCCGGCGACATTGACGAGGCCCGCACGGGTGCCGTGCGTGAGGCTGTTGCCGACGATCAGTGTGACCGTGGGTCCCGGCACGATGACAATGGCGAAACAGCCTGCGAGATAAGCGATGTAGAGCTTCAGCGGCATGCGGCGTCCTCCACTTGCGCGCTCAAGGCGCGGACTGCAGGTGATGCAGCGTGATCTCGGGCGGACAATTAAATCGTACCGGCACGACCGAAGAGCCGGTCCCCGTCGCGGTGTAGCCGCTCATGCCATGATATTTCCAGGCACCTGATCCCAGCGACCTGGGCAGGTGCAAGTCGAGCGTAACCGGTATGCCGCCGGGCAGGCAGATCTGCCCGCCATGGGTATGGCCGCTCAACAGCAGATTGAACCCGGCATGGGCGGCCTGTTGGTAGATTTCGGGCGTATGCGTTAGCAGAATCGAAAACTCATCGTGCAGAATGCCGGCGGTCGCCTTCTCGATGTTGTCCATGCGATAAAAATGAGCATCGTCGATGCCGACGAGATGCAGCCTCTCGCCCGCACGCCCGATCGTCTCGCTTTCGTTCATCAGCATGCGTATTCCCATCGCTTCAAGGCCGGGCAGCATGCGGACGGTGTCGTGATTGCCGAGAACGCCGTAGACCGGGCCATTCAGACAAGCCCGCACCTGCGCCACCCCCGCTAGCGCGGCGTCGAACGGCCCGAATGCGGCCCCACGATAGTCCCCGGTCAAGACACAGATGTCATAGCTGGCCTCGCGCAGCAGTGCCGGCACGCGTTGCATGGCCTCCTGGCTCATCTCCACGTGCAAGTCGCTCAACTGCAGGATGGTGAAGCCATCAAACGCTCGCGGCAGGCCGGGCAATCGCATGTCATTGTGTCTGAGCTCGACGCGCCCGGCGTTCTTGCGACCCTTCCAGTAGAGGCCCGTCAGCATGAGAGCGGTGCGGATCAGCGCATGCGAGGAAGTCAGATTTTCGATGTGAAAGAAGTTCAGTCCCTGGCCGAATATCTGCGCCTCGTGATCTTTTTCGATACCGAGCCGTTGCCTGGCATGCATTCGTCCCAGCCTTTTTTCCAGCGCGCCCAGCACATCATCGCCGCTCATGCTCACCGTCCCATAAGGGTGGAATCGTTTCACGTCATGCTGTAGCGCACACGAGCGTCAGGGGCAGGACGAGGACGAAGCGCGCACTTGTATTCTTGTTCCATTTGTTTCAGCTTTGCGGGCCGTCCCGCGAGAGGGTGTCTTGTTCAGCTTGTATCGTATCGAACAGGTTCGCTCTTTGTTAATGAACCGGACCAGACATGGCCAATCAGATTGACCTCGGGGGCCGGATCGCGGTCGTAACCGGCGGGGCACAAGGGATCGGACGCGCAATCACCGAGCGGCTCCTCGTTTCCGGCGCGGCGATCGCGGTGTGGGACCGCGCGCTTGACCTCGCAAAGCAAACATGCGCCGAGCTGTCCAGCCAAGGACGGATCATCCCGATTGAATGCGACATTCGCAGCCTGCCTGCCGTCGAGAGCGCGCGCGATGCTACAATAAAGGTGTTCGGCCGGCTCGACGTGCTGATCAATAATGCCGGTATCGCGGGACCGAACACGACCACATGGGACTATCCGGTTAAGGCCTGGAACGAGGTATTGGATATCAATCTGACCGGCACGTTCCACTGCTGTCGCGCAGTCGTTCCTATTATGATCGCTCAAAACTATGGCAGAATTGTCAATGTGGCTTCAATTGCCGGAAAAGAGGGCAATCCCAACGCCAGCGCCTATTCAGCCTCAAAAGCGGGCGTCATTGCGCTGACCAAATCGCTGGGCAAAGAGCTTGCCGGCTACGACATCATCGTGAACTGCATCACTCCGGCTGCCGCGCGCACGCCGATTTTTTCCCAAATGACCCAGCAGCACATCGACTTCATGCTTTCCAAAATTCCCAAAGGCCGCTTTGTCGAGGTCGAGGAGATTGCGGCCATGGTCGCCTTTTGCTGTTCGCCGGAATGCTCGTTCACGACCGGCGCCGTATTTGACATTTCGGGCGGCCGAGCAACTTATTAGTATGCGCAAACCGCATGGCACTCCAAATTTTTGCTCTTGTCACATGCATGTTTAACTTGCTACATTTTTGATTAAGGGCCACGCGCATCTAGTCAAACAAATTTACTCGTTGTAGGAATATCACCTGTTAGATCAAGTTTGCGGCGAACAAGGAGAGAGCTAATGGCGAGAAAAGCGAAAAAGCGTGCTGCACGGCGTCCGTGGTCCAAAGAAGACGAGCGCGAGCTGCGGGATCACTCCAGAAACAAGTCGCCCATAAAGACGGTCGTAAAGTCCATGAAGCGCACCGCGGGCGCCTTGCGGCAGAAGGCGTTCAGCATGGGCCTCTCGCTTGGCCATCGCCGGTCGGCAAAGAAGCGCCGCCGATAAGGCTGCCGGCGCGCGCAGCGTACCCTTTCGACAGCGACATGAACTGTCCAACGCCGGCGGAAGGTCCGCCGGCGGAGCATAATTGCTTGTTTCACCTGGCGGGCGGCGCTTAATTTGAAGCTAATTTTGTGGGTCGAGGCGGCGCAAGGCTCGCTCCAGGGTCCAATGCTGGCAGCGTTGCCGCCCAATACGTCGCGAGGTTAAATTGGCGTAAAGAGGTCTGCTGCATGGCAGCGCAATTCAAAGGCCGCCGGGAAGACGAACGGCTTGTCACCGGCCGCGGCCGCTATACCGACGACTGGAACCTGCCGGGACAGCTCTACGCCGCCTTCAAGCGTTCCGATCGCGCGCACGCTCTCATCCGCTCGCTCGACGTGAAAGCGGCGCAGCAAGTTGCTGGCGTGGTCGCGGTGATTACCGCCGGCGACATTGCGGCGGCCGGATTTCGAACGCTTGCGCCGATTGCGCCACTGACCGGCCGTGACGGCAAGAAGGTCATCGTCCCCGAACGGCCGCTGCTCGCACAGGAGAAGGTACGCTTCGCGGGCGAAGAAATCGCCACGGTGATTGCGCAGTCGAGCCAGGCTGCGCGCGATGCCGCCGATCTGATCGAGGTTGAGTTCGAAGACCTTCCCGCGGTCATCGGCTTTGACAAGGCGCTCGCCGGTGATGCCTCGGTGCACGCAAGCATTCCAAACAACATCTGCTTCGATTTCGAATATGGCGATGCCGCCAAAACCGACGAGCTTATTCGAAAAGCACCGCATGTTGTCCGCGTCACAATGGAGAGCCCCCGTGTTGCGCCCACACCCATGGAGTTGCGCGGGGCGCTTGTCTCCTATCAGGCCGACACGGGTACTTTCGAGATACGCTGCGCACATCAAGGCGCGTTCGCAATGCGCGATGCGCTCGCCGCCATGATGAATGTGCCACCCGAAAAAATCCGAGTGAACATGGTCGACGTGGGAGGGGCGTTCGGGGCGCGCACGGCGCCCTTTTCGGAATATCCGCTCATGCTCCATATGGCAAAGGAGCTTGGTCGTCCGATCAAGTGGGTCTCGACCCGATCGGAAGATTTTCTCACTGACAATCATGGCCGCGCCATTCGCCTCAATGGCGAGCTGGCATTCAACGCGCGAGGACGCTTCATCGCATTGCGCACCGACTGGCTGTGCGATGAGGGTGCCTATCTCTCGCAAGCCGGCGCATTCACGAACTGCTTCAACGAAATCACCATCGGTGCCGGCGCGTACAAGGTCGAGGCACTCTATGGCCGTCATCGGTTGCTGATAACCAATACGGCGCCGACCAACGCCTATCGCGGCGCGGGACGCCCCGAAGCCATCTACATTGTCGAGCGGCTGGTCGACGAGGCTGCCGCCAGCCTCGGCATCGACCCCTTCGAGATCCGGCGCAGAAATATCATTGCGCACGACGAGATGCCGTATCGGACCCTGACCGGCAGCGTCTTCGACAGCGGGGACTTCGCCGGGCTCATCGCCAAAGCCGAAGCTGCCTCGCAGTGGCGCGCGTTCCCGCAGCGCCGCAAGCAAGCGGCGCGGCGCGATTGTCTGCGCGGGATCGGTTGCTGCGTATTTCTTGAACCCTCCGGGGGCGGATTGACGCCCAAAGATCAGGTAGCAATCCGTTTTCTGTCGGACGATCAGGTGGCGCTTTACAGCGTCGCCGGACCGAGCGGCCAGGGCCATGAGACGGTCTTTCCCGAACTGGTTGCGGGAATGTTCGGCCTTGATCCTGAGCGAATCGTACTTCGCGCCGGCGATCCCGATGGCCCGCCACTCATGGGAAGCCCCGCGATCGGATCGCGTACGATCCTGTCCCATGGCAGCACCTACCACCTCGCGGCCGAGCAAGTCATCGAGAAAGGCCGCCCTTTGGCGGCAGATGCCCTCGAAGTTTCAGGCGAAGACGTCGAATACCGCGACGGACATTATTTCGTGAAAGGAACTGACCGCGCGGTATCCTTTGCAGAGGTCATGGAGGTCTGCGCCAAGCAGGCTCCCCATCCACTCGATACCATCGCGGAAACGCCCATTGCTCGCGCCTTTCCGAGCGGCGCGCACGTAGCCGAGATCGAGATTGATCGGGCAACCGGCGCCGTGACCGTGGTCGACTACACGGCCGTGGACGACATCGGTAACGTCGTCAACCACACGCTCGCGGACGGACAGGTGCATGGCGGCGTGGTACAGGGCGCCGGTCAGGTGTTCGGGGAAAACTGCTTGTACGATGAAGAAAGTGGCCAACTGATTGCCGGAAGCTTCATGGATTACATCATGCCGCACGCCGATCTGATGCCGCGTATCCATACCATCGAGCATGCGGTGCCGAGTTCGGGCAACAGGTTGGGTGCCAAGGGCGCGGGCGAAGCTGGCACGACGGGTGCGGGTGCCGCCTGCCTCAACGCGGTGATGAACGCGCTGCGATCGGCAGGCGTGGCTCAATTTGACATGCCCGCAACATCTGCGCGCATTTGGTCGGCGATGCGGGAGGTAAAGCCCACATAGACGGGTGCGCAAAGGCGCCGTTCCTACGGTCGCGCCCAAGCCTCCGACCCATGTCCCGGCGCCGTGCGCACCATTCTGACATTGCCTGGATGGGTCGAAAGACGCGTGCGCACGCCGCGTAAGCACGCGGCTTTGCGCACCCTTGTATTAGCGCGAATCACTATGATGCGTCCGTTCCGAAAGGAACGGTCCGGCCCAGGTGGCCACCCAGACCGGACCGGCCGATCGTCGGATCGTTGCGCACCGTAGCCTCAAGGGCTGTCTTTCGTAGCAAGATCGCGGTCGGCTCTTCATCAGGACCCGTATGGTTGATCGAACTTTAGGTTCGCATTGCAAGGAAGGGTCGAGAGAAGATGAGCAAACATAGCACAGTTTGCGCCGGGATCGATACCAGCAAACACAAGCTCGATGTAGCGCTTGAGGATCGCTCGCAGGAGCTGCAGGTGCCAAATACCGCTGAAGGGCACCGCCGGCTGTCGAACTGGCTGCGCAAGCACCGGGTCGCTCGGGTCGGTATCGAGGCGAGCGGCGGTTACGAGCAGGCAGTCGTGAGCCAGCTTCGGCAAGCTGGTTTTGTTGTGATCGTATTCCAGCCGGCACAGGTGAGGGCCTATGCCGTGTTCCACCTGCAAAAAGCCAAGAACGACAAGATCGACGCTGGCCTGATCGCTGAGTGTACCGCGGCGGCGAAGAAGATCCATGCGCCTCCGGATCCTCGCCTGGCGCCGTTTGCTGCGGTTGCGACGTTGCTTGATCAGCTCACCGAGGACATCGCTCGTCTAAAGACACGCCGTAAATCGTTTCACGATGAGCGGATAAAGACCCATTATACCAGTGAAATCCGCCGTCATAAGGCACTGTTACGCGCAGAGCTCAAGAAACTCGCCACCGAGATCCGTCGGCATAAGGATCTTGGCAAACGGCTCGAGCTCATCCTCAGCGTTGACGGAGTTGGTCTGCGAACTGCGGTTGCCATTCTGGTGCGCATGCCCGAGATCGGGCGTGTGACGCGGGAGCGAGCAGCCGCATTGGTGGGATTTGCCCCCTATGACAATGACAGTTCAGACCACAGCGGACCGCGTCATATCAGCGGCGGCCGCACACGCGTGCGGGGTAATCTTTATACCGCAGCGTTGCCAGCCTCGATGCGTTGAAATCCCCAGCTGATGGCGCTCTACAAACGTTTGATCGCAAAAGGCAAGCCGCACAAAGTTGCGTTGGTCGCTTGTGCCCGCAAGCTTCTGATCTTCGTCAACACTGTGGTTGAACGCGGGACACCA
The DNA here is from genome assembly GCA_963771845.1 of uncultured Alphaproteobacteria bacterium. GTDB lineage: Bacteria > Pseudomonadota > Alphaproteobacteria > Rhizobiales > Xanthobacteraceae > VAZQ01. The sequence goes on from CAVYVC010000020.1 coordinate 103,994, forward strand.
TGGAGCAAGGAAGTACCGGCATTGGCAAACTTGAAGAGAGACGCCTGAGGCGCAGAAGGAGGCCTTGATCGCTTGGACGGCGAACCTTCGGACGCAAAGCTGGTGTCAAGGGCGGCTTGCCGCCGCGAAGCGGTCACGACCCTTGACACCAGCTGTGCGGCCGAACACCAACGTCCAAGCGATCACAGCCGAAACAATGGCCCGATTTAATGGTTGCTACCGCTTCTACGATTTCAAACTTGCACGCCGAGCTTGCGATCGAGCGAATAGGGGCCGCCGCCGCGCAGTGCGATGGCAAAAGCGACCAGTCCCCACAACAGCACATATTCGTAGCCGCGGTTGAGCCAGTTGAACCCGGTATGCCAATAGACGCAGAAAATGACGAACATCTCGATCGCGACCGCAGCCGCAAAGAAACGCGTAAAAAGGCCCAGCAGGATGCCGATGCCGCCTAGCAATTCCACCAGGAAAGCAAGCCAGTACCACAGGCGCCCCGGCTCGAATCCCATATTTGCAAACACCGGCCCTATTCGCGTAGGTCCCGCCTGATACTTGCCCCAGACATGCACCAGAAGGTTCCAGGCGACGGCAACCCGAATGAGGAGCCAAGACAACGGAATGACTCGATCATAAAATGGTTTTAGCGCCGGCAGCAGCAGTCGTGGCTCGTCCTTTACGTCTTCCATGTTATTCCTCCCAGCCGAGACTTCTTTGTGAAAGCCGTTGTATCGTGGATTCCAACGTCTGGATCGGCGCGAGATTAGCAATTTCGGCGGCGGATCGAAAGCGCGACTATCCTTGCTGAAGAGAAGCCACCGAATCGTTCAGATGATCGGCATTGGAGGCCATGAATGCCTAAACCAGCGGGTTCGGAGGAGACGCTTCCGGTCATCGCCCACTTTGAAGTGCACCGTCGCGCCTACCTCGCGCCGGACGGGACGGTTCTCCGGCAGCCGCCGGACTTTGTTGCCGGTACCGATCTCCTCATTTCGTTCTATCGCGCCATGGTGCTGGCGCGAACATTCGATCTCAAGGCGGTGTCGCTGCAGCGCACGGGCCGGCTGGGCACCTATGCGGTGTCGCTCGGCCAGGAAGCAGCCGCGGTGGGCATCGCGAGCGCAATGCGGCCGGAAGACGTGCTGCTGCCCTCCTACCGCGATAATGGCGCCCTCATCTGGCGCGGCGTCAAACTGGAGGACATCCTCACCTATTGGGGAGGCGATGAACGTGGCAGCCGCTCGTCGGGGCCGGTGCATGACTTCCCCTATTGCATTCCGGTCGCCTCGCAGGCGCCGCACGCGGCGGGGGTTGCCTACGCCTTCAAGTTCAAGAAGGAGCCGAGGGTTGCCGTGTGTCTGTTCGGCGACGGCGCCACCTCCAAGGGCGACGTGTGGGAGGCCATGAATTTTGCCGGCGTGCACAAGCTTCCCGTCGTGTTCGTTGCCAACAACAATCAGTGGGCCATTTCCGTGCCGCTCAGGCTGCAGACCGCGGCACAGACACTTGCCCAGAAGTCGATTGCCGCAGGCTTTTATGGCGAGCAGGTAGACGGAAACGACGTGATGGCAGTGCGCGCCGCCGCCGACGAGGCGATGGCAGCCGCGCGCGCGGGGCAAGGACCCCGCTTCATCGAGGCACTCACGTATCGGCTCAGCGACCACACCACGGCGGACGATGCCGCGCGCTATCGGCCGCCGGAAGAGGTGCAGGCTCGCTGGCGCGAAGAGCCGATCGCGCGGCTGCGTGCCTATCTCGTCAGCAAGCAGGCATGGGGAAAATCACAGGAGGAAGAGCTCGCCGCCGACTGCCAGCGGCAAGTGGATGCTGCCGTCGAGCGCTATCTCGCGATAACACCGCGCGCGCCCGAGACCATGTTCGATCATCTCTACGCCGAGCTTCCCACCGCCTATATCGGGCAACGCGAGGAGGTCGCGGGAGCCTCCCATGCCTGAAGTAACCCTGGTCGAGGCCATCAACCTTGCCCTTGCCCGGGCGATGACAGAGGACCCGACGGTTCTGGTCCTGGGCGAGGACGTCGGCGTCAACGGCGGCGTGTTTCGCGCCACCGTCGGATTGCAGCAGCGCTTCGGCGCCGATCGCGTGATCGATACCCCCCTCGCCGAGCTCCTGATCAGCGGTCTGTGCGTGGGGATGGCGGCGCAGGGACTGCGTCCCGTCGGCGAAATTCAATTCATGGGATTCATCTATCCCTGCATCGATCAGCTCGTGAATCACGCCTCGCGGCTGCGCAACCGCACGCAGGGCAAGCTCAGCTGTCCGATGGTGCTGCGTACGCCCCATGGCGGCGGCATTCGCGCGCCGGAACATCATTCGGAGGCAACCGAAGCGATGCTCGCTCACATCCCGGGGCTGCGGGTCGTGGTGGCATCCTCGCCTGAGCGCGCCTATGGACTGCTGCTCGCCGCCATCCGCGATCCTGACCCGGTGATCTTTCTGGAGCCGACACGCATCTATCGCGCGGTCAAGGGTGAGGTCGACGACAACGGCGAAGCCCTGCCACTGGATGTTGCCTTCATCTTGCGGGAAGGGCGCGACGTGACCCTCATCAGCTGGGGAGCCTTGGTCAAGGAGACCCTTGCGGCAGCGCAAGAGCTCGCGGCCGGCAGCATTGCTGCCGAGGTGATCGACCTTGCCACGCTCAAGCCCTATGACGCGGAGACCGTGCTTGCATCGGTTGCCAAAACCGGTCGCTGCGTCATCGTTCACGAGGCGGCGCGCACGGGCGGCTTCGGCGCCGAGATCGCGGCGTTACTATGCGAGCGGGGACTGCTCAATCTGCTCGCGCCGGTCAAGCGCGTGACCGGTTATGATACGGTCATGCCGCTTCCGCGCCTCGAGCAGGCTTACTTGCCTTCGGTTGCGCGCATCACGGCGGCGGCGCGCGAGGTTTGTCAGTTCGGCTAAGCCTTTTCGAGGCACTCATCCCATGCGTCAATTCACATTGCCGGATCTCGGCGAAGGTCTCGAAGAAGCCGAGATCGTGTCGTGGCACGTCAACGAGGGCGACCACGTGGTCGCCGATCAGCCGCTCGTTTCAGTTGAAACCGACAAGGCGGTTGTCGAAGTGCCCTCGCCGTGGAGCGGCCGCATTGCGCACTTGTTTGGAGGTAAGGGTGACCTGATCAAGGTTGGCGCTCCGCTGGTGGAGTTTGCGCAAAGCGCGAGCGAGGATACCGGCACGGTCGTCGGCGAGCTCGGGCGCGAGGAGGTCAAGGGAGCGGCGGCGCAACGCGCCGCTGAGCCCACGCCGGCGCGGACAATTGCAGTCCTTCCCGCGGTGCGCGCGCTCGCCCGCAAGCTCGATGTCGATCTTAATCTGGTGCAGGCGAGCGGCCCTGGCGGCACGATCACGCGCGCCGATGTGGAGCGTGCCGCGCGCAGCCTCGCCGAGGTCGGACCCGGCGAGCCGCTGCGGGGCATGCGCCGCGCCATGGCGCAGCGGATGGCGGCAGCCCACTCCGAGGTGGTTCGCACCACGGTGACGGAGGAGGCCGACATCAATGATTGGCGCAAGGGCGAGGATCCGACCATCCGCCTCGTTCGCGCCATAGCAGCGGCATGCAAGCAGCAACCCTCGCTCAATGCCTGGTACAATTCGGCAGCCGGCGAGCGGCGGCTCATTGGCCGCATCGATCTCGGCATTGCCGTTGATATCGAGGGCGGGCTCATCGTCCCGGTGCTGCGCAATATCGGCGAGCGCGACGCCCATGACCTGCGTGCCGGCCTCGATCGCATGCGCGCCGACGCCGCGGCGCGCTCGATCCCGCCCGAGGAGCTGCGCGGTGCCACCATCACGCTGTCGAATTTTGGCATGATCGGCGGCCGGTTTGCCAATCTCGTTATCGTGCCTCCTCAGGTGGCGATCGTCGGAGCGGGGCGGATCGATGACCGGGTCATGGCAATTGCAGGCCAGGGCGCGGTTCGTCGCGTGCTGCCGTTGTCGCTCACCTTCGATCATCGCGTCGTGACCGGCGGCGAAGCGGCACGCTTTCTCGTGGCCCTCAAAACGGATCTCGAGCAGGCGTCCTGAGCGCGCGCGCAACGGGCGCCGCAAAGCGGAGGAAACAAAGACATGCCCAACGCACTCGATTTCATTCCTGGCGGCTATCGCTTCATCCCCGCGGTGTTTCAGTATTCCGGCGGCGCAGCGGCGCTTCCCGGTCACGCCGTCGAGCGCGTGCAGTTCCGAATGCCAGTCCCGCTCAAGGAAGGCTTCGAGCGCATCGAACGCCATATCAGCGGGGCCGGCCGGCCATTGACGTCGTTATGCGCCTGCGAGTTGCGCTCACCCGCCCCGTTCACGGAGCAGGGCTTCCGCGCCTTCAACGAGAGCTATGTCGTGACGCTCGAGAAATGGAAGCTTTATGACGGCAAAGTAAACCCGGTCGCGCGCAGCAATGTGTGCCCCGAAGTTGATCCGCCTGCCGAGCCGTCGTTTCATGCCTTTTCCTTCACCGTCGTCGCGAACAATTCGGTGCCAAGCTTCGTCATCGCGGGCAGCGCCGAATCGCGCGAGGGCGGTGCAAGCTACAATGAGCGCATCGTCCGGCGTGGCGAGACCTCGCTCGATGCCATGCGCGAAAAGGCCCGCCATGTCCTCGGCGAAATGGAGCGGCGACTTGCCGCCTTCGGGTACAGCTGGGCCGACACGACCGCGACCCAGGTCTACACGGTGCACGATCTTCATCCATTCCTTGCCGACGAGATCGTGCGGCGCGGCGCCGCCCGCTCCGGGCTCACGTGGCACTATGCCCGCCCCCCGGTGCAGCAACTGGAATACGAAATGGATTGCCGATCGACCGTTCGCGAGACGATTGTCTGACCATGCTGGCGGACCGGATCGAGGGCAAATGGATCGACGCCTTTTGCGAGATCTTCGCCAGCTGTGCGGTAAAGCAAGGCGACACTGCCGCGATTCTGTCCGAGACCCAGTCGCGCGCGCTCAATGTCGAGCTCGCAGAGCTCGCCTTGCTTCGCCTGGGCGCGCGGCCTTTCCACATCGTGGTGCCCACGCCGCGCAATCGGCATCCCGTGCCCGTACGCTCGACCGGAGCAAGCGCGGCGATTGGCCGGCTGGAGCCGGTGGTATCGGCGCTCGCCCGTTCCGGTTTCGTGGTGGATTGCACGCTCGAAGGTCTGATGCATGCGCCGGAAACACCTGAGATCCTGCGCGGCGGCGCCCGCATTCTGGTGATCTCCAACGAGCATCCCGAGGCGCTCGAGCGCATGCGTCCGGACCCTGCGCTTGAGCGGCGGGTACGCGCAGCGACGAAGATGCTGCGCGGCGCAAGACGTATGGCCGTGACGTCCGCTGCCGGTACCGAACTCGACGTGGATATGGCGGGCGCAACAACGGTGGGCGTCTGGGGCTGGACGGATCGCGCAGGCACGCTCGCGCATTGGCCCGGCGGGGTGGTGGTAAGCTTTCCGAAATCCGGCACCGTAAACGGCACGCTCGTGCTCGATCGCGGCGACGTCAATCTCACCTTCAAGCGCTATCTGCAATCCCCCATCCGGCTCACGCTCGAAAAGGACTACATCACGCACATCGAGGGCGAGGGTGCCGATTGCGAAATGATGCGGGGTTATCTCGCCGCCTGGAACGACCGCGACGCCTACGCCGTCTCTCATGTCGGATTCGGCATGAATCCCATGGCGCGCTACGAAGCGCTCGCCATGTATGACCAGCGCGATACCAATGGCACCGAGATCCGCGCGGCCGCCGGAAATTTCCTGTTCTCCACCGGCGCAAACGAATTTGCCGGCCGCTATACCGCCGGCCATTTCGATATTCCGGTCATGAAGACGACGATCACCGTCGACAACACGGTCGTCGTGCGCGAGGGCGTGCTCCAGGACGTGTTCGGTTAATTAGACGAGCTGGATGTAGCTCTCGGGTCGCAGCTCATCCAAGGCGGAGCCTGATGTTACAGGCGTTTACAGGCATGTCGTAAGTCGAAAAGGCGCAAAGAAACGCAGTATGTAGTAGTAGGGCGGAATAGCGAAGCGTATTCCGCCATTCTGCGCGCAACCTCGCTAAGCGCGCCGCACTTGAGCGACCATGCGGACAATACGAATGCCGATAGGCCAGTAAGCGGCCGCAGCTTCCAGCGATTTTGCGGATGGCGATTGATGCGTTCTAGTCGGCGAGGCCGAGTGGCGGAATACGCTTCGCTATTCCGCCCTACAAGCCTTGCGCTACACGCTCCTGTGCCTGCGCTTCGCCAAGCCGGTGGGCCAGGGTGTCATCGGGAATGTGCCGTGCGCGAGGCCGCAGAAGATGAAAGCATGCCCACGACATGCCCACGTAGCGTCCCTTGCACATAGCCTGTGGAGGGGCCACCTTGCGGGATGACTGGGCCGGGCTTTGGTGGCGTGGATCTACGCGGGGGCCTCTCGCAGGAGCGCGTTGCTTGTGACGCAGAAGTGGACCGTTCATACGTGGGCAGCCTTGAGCGGCAGAAGGAAAATCCAACCGTCGACGTTTTGGAGCGACTTGCGAAGACGCTAGGGGGTCCCCTCTCTCGGAGCTGTGCGGAACCCACGAAAAGGAGCGCTCCCCCCAAGCCCGTTGCGGTCTGGGCGTCGGCCATCGCGCTAAGCCTCGGTACTGAGCTACGCTCACTCCTCATCTGGTAATCGTGACTGCGCAGCTCATTCCTTACGTCGGCTATCCGAGGAGAAGCAGACCGCGATGTTGCATTGCGGTAATCTCAGGTTTTGACCCAAAGCCGTCAATCAGCCACCGATTTTGCTGTGGTGCACAAACACAGCTTCCCATTCAATGATGTGGTAGGGTGCGGTCCCCGGCCTGAGGGGGAGAACCCGTGAGGCGACGCAGGTTCATTACGCTTCTCGGCGGCGCGGCTACTGGCACTGGGCTGCCTAGCCAGCATGTCCACTTTCACGGAGGGTCATGGAGGGTAAGCGGACTTACCGCAGACCACGAAATCGAAGCGTGGTAACGTCCCCACCGCATAGGCATGACCTCCCCATGGCAATCCACATCGGGCGGCGGAAATTCATTGTCGCGCTTGGCGGCGCGGCTGCGGCTTGGCCTTTAGCGGCGCGCGCGCAGCAGCCGGTGATGCCAATGATAGGCTACATGAGCGCGCGTGGGCCGGAGGATTCGACACACCTGTTAGCAGCCTTCCGCCGCGGTTTGGCTGAGGGCGGCTACGTCGAGGGCCAGAATCTGTACATCGAGTACCGTTGGGCGCGTGGTCAATACGATCTGCTGCCGACGATGGCGGCCGATCTCGTCAGCCGTCGCGTAAGCGTGCTCGTCGCGGTCGGCGGCGACCCCTCTCCGCGCGCGGCCAAGCGCGCCACGTCGACCATCCCAATTGTGTTTGGAGTAGGCGGCGATCCGATAAGCGAGGGACTGGTGAAGAGCTTGAACCGGCCGGGCGGCAACGCCACCGGTGATACAGTGTACACCAATATAATGGAGCCGAAGCGTCTCGGGCTGCTGCGCGAGTTGGCGCCGGGCGTCCCACTCATCGGGGTTCTGCTCAATCCAAGCTTCGTCGCATACCAATTGCCGCAGATCGAAGAAGCGGCGCGCAGCATCGATCAACGCATCCTCATCGCCAAGGCCAGCACGGACGAGGAACTTGCGGCCGCATTCACGGCGCTCACCGCGGCACGTGTTGGCGCGCTGCTGGTTGCGGGGGACCCCTATTTCGACACGCGGCGCGATCGCCTTGTCGCCTTCGCGGAACGACAGCGACTGCCCGCGATCTATCAGTTCCGCGAATATGCTGTGGCGGGCGGACTGCTGAGTTACGGCGTCGATATTACCGATGCCTATCGTCAACGCGGTGTCTACACGGCGCGGATTCTTAAGGGAGATAAGCCCGCAGACCTGCCAGTGCTGCAGCCGACGAAGTTCGAGTTGGTGATTAATCTCAAAACCGCGAAGGCGCTGGGCGTCAAAATATCCGACAATCTGCTCTCGCTCGCCGACGAGGTGATTGAGTGAGACGGCGCGAGTTCGTCACGCTGCTCGGCGGTACGGCGGTCGCATGGTCGGTCGCGGCGCGGGCGCAGCAGACGTTAAGGTCTGCTCGGATAGGTTATCTCGCATTCAGATCCCCTATGTCAGCTGATGACGCTTTCTTCCAAGGCTTGCGCAATCTTGGTTGGATCGAGGGACAGAACATCTTTGTTGAACGCCGGTTTGCTGCGGGGAATGCCGACCAACTCAAGGCGTCAGCTGCTGAGCTGGTCCGTCGCAACGTCGATGTAATCGTGGCGGCTGCTTCGGTGGCCACCCAGGCGGCCAAAGATGCGACCGCTTCGATCCCTATTGTCTTTGTCAACGCAGGCGATCCAGTTGGCCAGAGCTTCGTCAAGAGCCTCGCGCATCCCACGGGAAACATCACCGGAATAGCGTTCGATGCAAGTCCGGATATAACGGCCAAACAAGCGCAACTGCTCATCGAGACTATTCCCAAGGCTTCCCGCTTGGCAGTCCTCTGGAATCCGACCAGTGCTCTGATGCACTCCTATTGGAATGTCATGAAAGGCGCGGCGCCCGAACTGCACGTCGACCTCCAATCCCTTGAGGTACAAGACCCGAACGAGCTTGAGCGCGCCTTCGACGCCATGACGCGCGAGCACGCCGACGGCTTACTGGTGCTTTCGGATAGCTTCACCACTTTGTACCGCGCGCGGCTTACAGAATTGGCCGCAAAGCACAAGCTGCCAGCTATTTACGGCCATGGCCAGTATATCGAAGCAGGGGGCCTGATGAGCTACGGGCCTTCGCTCTCCGACACTTACGCACGGGCCGCCGAGTTCGTGGATAGGATTCTCAAGGGTGCCCAGCCAGCAGATTTGCCGGCCGAGCAACCGACCAAGTTCGAGCTAATCATCAACCTGAGGACTGCAAAGACACTTGGCCTTGAGATTCCGCCGACGCTGCTCGCCCGCGCCGATGAGGTGATCGAGTAGGTCTGGCTTCTGCAAACGCTTTTTGCTGCATGTGCTCACGGCAGCTCTTGGCACAACTCGGAAGCCCTTGGCCGCAGGGATCGATTCCGCTAACTGGGGTGAAGCGGACAGCGATGCTACGGCGCGGTAATGCGTGCCATTGACCCATCTGAGACATGGACGGCTCCAGACTTTCGCAGCGCAAAAGCATAGTTCGTCCGGCGCTGAGGCGTGATATCGTTCCCTCTATGCTCCGCGCAGGAAGATCACATGGCAATCCACATCCGACGCGGGGAATTAATCGTCGCGCTTGGCGGCGCGGCGGTGTGGCCGATCGCGGCGCACGCACAGCAGGCGGCGAACATGCCGACCATTCCGGATTGCCTTGCAGTCCCGAACGGGCCTGGCTACGGTAGCTGCATGCCCGACGGTCTCATCACGGTCCGCAGCGCGTTCGATCCCGCCGAGACCAAGGCGCGGCTGCTCGCGGTGCTGAAGGACAAGGGCGTCACGGTGTTCGCCGACATCCCGCACGCCAAGGGTGCGGCGCAGGCCGGCCTGGTGCTCGCGTACAGCGACCTCGTGATCTTCGGCAAGCCTGACGCGGGGACGCCGCTGATGCAGGCCGCCCCGACGGCGGGCATCGACCTGCCGATGAAGGCGCTGGTGTGGCAGGACGCCGATGGCGTCGCGTGGCTGTCGTACAACGACGCGCGCTGGATCGCGGCGCGCCACGGCATCGGTGGGGCGCCCGCGGCCGAGGCGCTCGCGACCGCCCTGGCGGCGTTCGCAAAGCACGCGACCGAACGGTGACCTAGGTCCGGTACGACGGATCGAGCCGATCCGGAGCAAACTTGCCGGATACGTTCCGGCACACTGCGGAGTTGATAGACAAAGTTCTGCGCGGGGCCAAGCCAGCCGACATACCGGTCGAACAGCCGACCAAATTCGAGTTCACCATCAACCTCACGACCGCGAAGGCGCTCGGCCTCAACCTCCCGCCGTCGGTGCTCGCGCGCGCAGACGAGGTGATCGAATAGTCCTGCCGTTTGCTGCGGTGCAAATAGTCTGCAAGTGGCACGACCCGGAAGCGCTTGGCTGCGCGAACCGGTTCCGCTAACTGAGGTGAAGCGGACGGCGATGCTGCTGAGGTGTACAAGGCAACGCTCGCCGGCATGATCGCGTGTGTAGGCCCCGGCATGCGATTGAACGAACACCTGGAGGAAGCCGGCCCAATTCACCACGCATGCGAACTCGGTCTGGAAGGCACTGTCCAAGCGCAAGGATTCCGGCTACCGGTCCGGGCGTTCGCCGAAGAATCCTACGTGCGCTGCGGTCGCACGTGAAGCAAAGGAAGATTGGGGGCGGTAGGCCGGTTGTTACCGGGCTTCGTGGCATACAGCAACGCAACACCAAATCAAGCTCGCACCACCGCCTACAATTACTCTGGCCGGCTCATGGTTACGTCGAGATCCCGGATGAGGCCGTTCGCAACAGAATAAATCCAGCCGTGCACGGAGAGCTTCTGACCACGTGTCCACGCGTCGGCGATGAAGACGTCCGACGCGACGTTCCGAACCTGCCGGATAACGTTGAGTTCGCACAGACGATCCAGTCGAGCACGGGGCTCTGCGATTACGTCGAGTTCGGACCTATGGGCGTGAGCGACCTCGCGAATGGGATGCAGCCAGTGGTCCACAAGCCCGCGGCGTTGGCCGTCTATGGCGGCGCTCACACCCCCACAGCCGTAATGTCCCACGATCATGATGTGCTTCACCTTGAGCACATCGACCGCGAACTGGAGGACGGATAAATAATTAGCGTCTTGCGGCGAGGCGGAGATTCGCAACGTTCCGGTGGACGAACAGCTCCCCTGGGTCAAGATCGACGATCGTGTTGGCAGGGACCCGGCTGTCGGAACAGCCGATCCACAGATACTGCGGGGCCTGTTGACGTTCAAGCCGCCGAAAGAAATCCGGGTCTTCGGAGACCATCCGCGCCGCCCAGGCGCGATTGCTTTCTTTCAAATTCTCTAGCATCGTTCTTCGTGAGCCGTCGGGGGTGGCATCCGCCTCCGATCACAGCAAGTCCCTGCTGTGAAGAATAGTGTTGGCTGGCCTGGACCGAGCTTATCAAAGGCCAAAGTCGGATGCGACAATGTGGCATGCGAGCAGCAAGCGCGAATAGAGCTAGGGTCTGTGGGTCAAATCGTCAGACGCTCCGCCGCTGTTCAAAGCCGAATACAGAAATTCACCGCGAGTTTTTCAGAACGAGAGGAAATCGGGTCGTTTTGGAAAAGGCAGGCGTTCTACGGCCGCTGGGCTCGCAGGCCGTGCAATGAACGATCGTCGACCGCGATTGCGAGGGTGAGAGGGGAGTCTGGGAGGGGGTCCGTTCATCTTCTGAAAATTCGGGAGGGGGGGTCGTGGAATCTTCAGAGGATGCGACGGGGGTACGGTTCAGATGGTCGAAATCGAGAAGGGGGTCTGAAAACTTTCGAGGGGGGGGTCGGGAGGTGGGTGCGTGCGTAATGATGGAAAGCTGGCCATGCGCCGAACAGGATTGCTCGACACCCACACATATCGATCGCCGACTGACCCGCAGAATCAAGTACAGAGGCAGCCTTCCGCTGGGAGGATTGCGCGATGCCTTCCGATCTCACCGAGTTGGGTCAGGAGGCGATTGCTGCCGTTTCTAAGGGCGTGGCTGACGGCGCCCCGCTTGTGAAATGCCAGTTGCTCGCGTCTACCTTCTACGAGGCTTTGAGGCATGAGCTTCGGAAAGCCGAGGCGAACAAGCGGGGCTCATTGCTCGCTGTTACCGACCAATGCCACCGAAGCGCGGCGGCAAACATTACCCCCTACGGGCCTTGGTAGAACTTAAGCGGGCTGTTGACCTGCTCCAGGCTGTGACGCCTGTTTCATCCCCATCCAGTGAGCCGCCACCGAGATCACGGCCTGTTTTGTGCGTGATCCAGGGCGGCCGTTCGGCATAGCTCAGCGACGTGCTTTCTTGCGCTTCGGCTGCTCTGCCTTCTCATGAGCGCCTCGGCGAGCTGGTTCGTGAGCTTTCGGCTTACCGTGTCCAGCCGCACCGCTCGTTTCGACGCTCCGGCGAAGTGCTTCCATGAGGTTGACTATGTTCGTCGGCTGCCGTCCGGTTTTATGTCTGCTCACTGGGGTGAAGCGGCCGCCAATGTTGCGCTGCGGTAATCTCAGGTTTTGACCCATCTCCGACATTGGCTGTGCACTGCGGCAATGGTTTTGATGCCCGGTTTGCGCCCCTATCAAAGTACTCGTTTGAGCCGATACAATGCCGTCTCCTGAGCTTGGGGTCGGATATGCATCGGCGCGAGTTCATCACCCTTCTCGGCGGCGCGGCGGCGTGGCCGCTAGCAACGCATGCGCAGCAGGGCGAGCGGATGCGGCGCATCGGCGTGATCCTGCCCGCAGCCGCGGACGATTCGCAATATCAGACCTGGGTCGGGGCGTTCCTGCAAGCGCTGGCGCTATTGGGCTGGACCATCGGCCGCAACGTGGAGATCGAATATCGCTGGGCGGCAGGCAATGCCGACGACATTCGCAAATACGCGGCGGAACTGGTCGCGCTCGCGCCAGACGTCATCCTGGCCTATGGCTCCTCGACCGTCGGGCCGTTGCTCCAGGTGACCCGAACAGTGCCAATCGTGTTCCCGGTCGTCGGCGATCCGGTCGCCGCCGGCTTTGTCGATAGCCTAGCGCGGCCAGGCGGCAACGCCACCGGTTTCATGACGGCTGAATACAGCTTGGCTGCAAAATGGCTGGAACTGCTCCAGCAGATCGCGCCGGTGGTGACGCGCGTAGTGGTCCTGCGAAATCCCGCTACGCCGACTGGCCCGGCCCAGTTTGGCATCATCCAAGCCTTAGCAACCTCGCTCAAGATTGAGGTCAGGCCGGTGGATATGCGCGACGGCGGCGAGATCGAGCACGCAGTCACGACCTTCGCACGCACTCGGAATGGCGGCCTGATCGTGACGGCGGGCTCCGGGGCTCAACTCCATCGCGATTTGATCATCACGCTGGCAGCGCGGCACAAGCTACCTGCGGTCTACTACGAGCGTTCCCTCGTCACCGCCGGTGGCTTGCTCTCTTATGGGGCTGACTATATCGACCAGTTCCGCCGAACGGCTGGTTACGTCGATCGCATCCTCAAGGGCGAAAAGCCCGCCGACTTGCCGGTACAAGCGCCGACGAAGTATGAGCTGGTGATCAACCTTAAGACCGCCAAGGCGCTCGGTATCGAGCTGCCGACGGCGATCCTGCTGCGCGCCGACGAGGTGATCGAGTGATGAAACGACGCGAGTTCATCACACTGCTCGGCGGCGCGGCGGCGGCGTGGCCGCTGGCGGCGCGCGCGCAGCAGCCGGCGATGCCGGTGGTCGGATTCCTCAACTCCAGACCGCCTGACGGGATGACAGAGCGTGTGCGCGCATTCCGTCAGGGCCTCAAAGACACAGGCATTGTCGAGGGTGAGAATGTGACGATTGAATACCGCTGGGCCGAGAATCAAATCGATCGACTGCCGGCGCTGGCGGCCGAATTAGTTCGCCGACAGATCGCGGTGATGGCGGTGCCCGGCGGTCCCGCGTCGGCGTTGGCGGCCAAGGCGGCAACTTCGACGATCCCCATTGTCTTCGTCGTCAACGAAGACCCGGTCAGGCTCGGTCTTGTCGCCAGCCTCGCTCGGCCGGGCGGCAACGCGACGGGTATCAATATTCTGACTGGAGAGTTGGTGGCAAAGCGGCTGGAGCTCTTACGTGAGTTTGTACCTGGAGCGACTCGTGTGGCGGTGCTCGTCAATCCAACCGACGCCACGAATGCAGGGAGGACGTTGCGAGACGTGGAACCGGCTGCGCGCGCCATGGGGCTGCAAATCCAGATCCTCAACGCCAGCACCAGCCGCGAGATCGACGCAGCCTTCACAACTTTTGCCAGCGAGCGGCCCGACGCGCTCTTCGTCGGCACCGACGCACTTTTTACCAGCCGGCGGGTGCAACTTGCCAACCTGGCGTCGCGCTACGCGGTGGCCGCGACATATTCGACGCGTGAAATTACTGAAGTGGGCGGGCTGATGAGCTACGGTTCCAATATTCAGGATGCGTGGCGTCAGGCCGGCGTCTATGCCGGACGCATCCTTAAGGGAGCCAAAACGTCGGACTTGCCTGTGCTGCAGGCAACCAAGTTCGAGCTTGTCATCAATGCCCAAACTGCCAGGATGCTCGGCCTTACCGTGCCGCCGATGCTGCTTGCGCGCGCCGACGAGGTGATCGAGTAGGGAAGCTCTTTCTTTGCTGCACTGCATGAGTCCGGAATTGGCACTTCGCGTAAGTGCCGGGATGTCCGCGTTGCCGCCGCTTTCGCAGGGTAAGCCGACATCACCCAGGTCACCTTCTTAGGGCGTGCTGTCATCCCACCTTGGGCGAGCATCACCGCGCAAACTAAAATACAACTTTCGGTTAGTAGACTAGGAAACCAAAGTTCGTTATAAAAGCTCATCCTGAATGATTGTCCTTGCACCCCGGCCGGAACACCGCGCCGGGTTTTTGTTTGTACGCGACCGCGGGTATGGTGCGCGCCCAGTCGGAGGGATGAGCACCGATGCAATCTCAGCAGCACCCACGGATGGCGATTTCCTGTTCTGCTCTGTTGTTCTCCTGTTATCGCCCTGTTTTTGCTCCTGATCCCGCCCTGTTATTTTTTGCGCAAACCTCGAGTTTTAGGGCACTTCTTGCACGTCCCGCTGTATTTTCCTGTTATTTACAGTGGAGCAGCACCCTTCGATGAGACACGGAAACTAGAAACTGGTTGCGTTTGGCCCTAGCGCCCGCCTTTGCGTACCTCTCCCGGAGGGAGAGGTCGGATCGCGCGTGCTTGCGCGATCCGGGTGAGGGGGATTGGCTTCAGGATTTGTAACCCCCTCACCCGGAATGTGCGCGCGAGGCGCGCATTCCGACCTCTCCACGTTCGATCGACAGAAAGATGCAGAGGCGATCGCGTGGATGCGTTCACTGAACGCGAGGAAGTGGAAGTGTCTGTTAGGGATGTCGGAAACATTGCCATGCCCACGTCGATATCTCAATTGCAACTCGACGGGTCTTCCCGACTTGCAGGTGTGGAGACGCGACGATCCGTTATGCAGCGAACTCGTCATTGCGTTTCGAGGCGTCAATCTACTGGACCCTAGTGATTGGTTGTATCTTCGTTGGTTGGCTCCACGATTCGATCCTTATCAACAAGTTCACGCACGAATCGAGACTATCGCAGCGATGACTGGCTGCCGCCGCGCCGGCACAAGAATGGTTGCTGTCGGTCATTCGCTCGGCGGAGGATTGGTAGAAGCGACGGCTTACACGGACGCTAGGATCCGGTACGTTGATGCGTTTAATTCGTTCCCTGTTGGCGGATTTGTCGGTCTCGATCCCACAGTGCAGGAGCGCAACAAGATAGGCCTCGGAATCGATAACGTGTACGAGGCCGGCGAAATTGCGGACATTCCCCGGCTGCTGCTGAAAGGGCCTGGAACGGCCTGCAACCCACGCGTTCGGACTGTCCAATTCAACTTGATTCCGATTGGACTGCCGGTTGAGAAGCATAAGATCGACACTTTGACGGTGAATATGCTTGAGTTGTCCAAGGGCGGGATCGGCCGGCGCTCCGCCGTGGGATACGCCGCCGCCACCCAATGCCACAAAGCGGCTCGGATGCAATAAAATCACCCTTGGAGACATCCGGCCGGAACGACAGCTTATGAGCGAGGTTCGCGAATAAATTTCGCTCGCTCTGATTTCCGTCCTGCCGCACGGGGCATATTTCACCTGCCATTTACCAAGGAGTGAGCCATGCAGAATGGCCAAAAAAATAATGATGAGTACGCACCGCCTCAAATCGGCGAGGCGATTTGCTAACCGCTCGAAGCAGTGGACATCGAATGTCGCCCGCCCCGAGCCGAGGGGCTCTGGAATGTCCGGTGTGCGGCTCCACTGTGTATTGGACGGGCGAAGGCTTTCCCGGCTACGTCGCTGTCGCCATCGGCGCCTTCGCCGACCCGGCCTTCCCGGCGCCGACGATCGCGGTGTGGGAAGAATGCCGCCACCCATGGATGACCCTGCCGCCCGACACGCCGCCTAAGCGCGTGGCGAAGCAGGGGTGATGATCGGAGCGGGTCAGCCGCTAAAACCAACATTGCCCCGGGACAGCGCACGCAGCCGTCTGAACTCGCGTGCCACCTCAGATCGTTAAGCGCTCGGAGTTTCGCGCTTTTCCTCGGCGTGCTACGGGCAGCAGGAGCGGCAGCGGATTTAACAGGTCGCGTAGGTGATTTAGTGGTGGGAGGAACCGTTCCAGATCGGGCGGCGAACTTGGCCTTCTGTTCTTTTATAAACTCACGATAGTCCGACGGATTGAAGTCGAGAAGGGTTCCGCCGGAAGCAAAATGCTGAATGAAAAGCTTGCCGATAACCCAGGTAGCACCGGCCGACACGATGGGCATTGTCAGAGCGCCGATCACGGTTCCAATCCCCGGCAAACTCTTGATTACGCTGGTGGAAGCACTTGCCGGGATCACCGCTCCCGCTACGCTGGCAAGGATCGATTTACCGCGATTATCAGAGAATGGAACTCCGTATATTTCAGACAGACGGCGCAGCATGTAAAACTGGACGCCGCCCACCGCAGCCACATCAACAAGCGGCAGCGGGATTAAGCCAGCAGCTCCAGACCACAATGACAAGCGGTCCACTAATTGCAACGCATGCTCATCGCGAGCCCTATCTGTCACCTCGGTGGTGGCCGGGCCGAACGGCGTGACAGTCGAACCCTTTGTTTCGGTGGTCCCCGATGATCCAGTTGTCTCCTGTGCCATGTTGGCTCCGTTTTCTCGTCACCGATACTAAAGCATACCACACCATCTTGCGACTCCTGTGACCAGGGGCGGGGGATGCGATCCCTTTTTTCCCGTGCCGCCGATGCCGCTCGTCGAGCGCTAACGGGGAGATCGAATAAGCTACCTTATGTTGGGTCTTGGCACCACCCAGTCGGGTCGCCGGCTTGAAATAGCGTCTGTTGATTGGGGTTAAGCGGACAGCAATGCTGCGGCGCGGTAATGCGTGCAATTGACCCGACTCGGTCATGCAGGTTGCGGTGCAACATTGCAAGGACCGGGTAACCCGCTAACGCCTTTGCTTCTGAAATCGGATTTGGGAGGGACGCCCGGATCAGCACGAGCGTAGGCGCGTCTCTGGTTTGGGGCCGCCCAGGCACTGCTCTCAAACCCGACCCAATAATCCGCCCAAAGTCGGGACGCCGGGCGGAAAATCGTCTCTCACGTTGCTCAAAAGTCATTTGAAAGTCATTTGAAAGTCATTTGAATGGCTCGTGCCAGAACTATCCCATCAAAGGTGAACACGCCGGCGGCGTATTGCTGCGAGCGATATCGGGCTTCAATCCAGGCACCGGATATAGGAGAAGAAGGAAATGAAGGACCAACAGAGAAAGGAATACCTGGCTTTGCTGACCGACAGGTTCGTGCGTGGCCAGATGGGACGACGCGACTTCCTTCGCGCCGCCGGCAAGCTCGGCCTCGGCGCGGGCGCCCTCAGGTTGGGTCTTGGGAACAGGCCCTTCGAGTTGTTCTCCTTTGCCCATGCGGAGGATTCGCTGCAGCCCTCGGCGGACATCATGGCCTGGCTGAAGGATGTCGCGAAGCCGTTCGCCGGCACAACGCTGAGGCTCGCGACGGAATCGACCCCGCCGTCCAACGTTCTTAACTCGCAGCTCAAGCATTACTTCGAGGAAGCGACCGGCATTAAGGTCGAGTTCGAGGTGCTGCCCTTGGAGCAGGTGCTTCAGAAACTCACACTCGACGTCGCCTCGTCGCTCGGCACCTATGATCTTTACTACATCGATCAGAGCTGGGCAGCGAGCTTCAGTCCGGACGTGTTCGACCCGCGCGAGCAATACGCTGCCAAGGCTGATTTCGCGATGCCGAACTACAACATCGACGACTTCCTACCGGCCTTGGTCGACGGCATAGCGAAGTATAAGGATCGCTGGGTCGGTGCCCCCTATGACATCCCAATCTTCATCATGATCTACCGTAAGGACATCTATGACAAGCTGGGCCTCAAAGCTCCGGCCACGCTCGAGGAGCTCTACAACAACTCTAAGGCGATCACCGACGAGATGGGGCCGACCGTGTACGGCACCAGCGGCCAGATGAAATCCGGCCACTACAGTCTCGAATGTGACTGGACGGCTTGGCTTTGGGGCCATGGAGGCTCGATCTTCGGCCCCGAGAAGAAATTTGCCGGCAATGACGAGAAGGGTCTTGCCGCGATGGAGTACTGGACCAAGCTGAAACGAACCATGCCTCCGGGCGTGGACGGCTGGACCTGGGACGGCGAGGGCCAATCGGTGGCACAGGGCGTCGCGGCCTCCATGCTGTCTTGGGGTGAGCTCTTCCCCTATATCGACGATCCGAGCCAGACAAAGGTCTCCGGCCTTTGCGAGGTGGCCGTGCCCCCGCAAGCGATCTCGCTGCGCACGGTCCAGGAGACTGGCTTCAACGAGATTCCCGGCGTCGGGCACCAATGAGGCTCATCGCTCGCGGTTTCCCGCTACTCGAAAAGCCCCGACACCGCGTGGCTCTTCTTGCAGTGGGCGACCTGCGCCGATACTCAAGCGCTGATCACCGCGCTCGGGGGCAGCACTGGCCCGAACTCGGACCAGCGTCTACGACGATCCGCGGGTCCTCGCGAACGCCAAGGTCGGGGCCGGCACGACCCGTCACCTGCCGGTCGTGCGCGAAACCATCGCTAAGCACATGGGCTCGGAGCCGGACCTGCCGGAATGGGCACAGCTGTCGAGCGACACCATTCCGGTCGCGCTCGGCAAGTACTTTGCCGGCAGCTACGGCTCGGCCAAGGAGGCGATGAACGACATCGCGGGCCAAGTCGACGCGGCGCTGAAGGGCTGAGCCGAACCGGATCGCGGTGCATTCGCCGCCGATCCCGGCCCGCTGGGTGGAAACACAGGAATTTGTCATGACGGACAAGCCGTTGATCCGATCGCCAGGGCCAGCTCAGGTATAGAATGTGCGGTTTGCGTGCGGTTTGCCCATTGCTATTCGGCCAAACAGGGCGTCTAGTGTCAGGTGGGCTTAAGCGTGGGCTAAGGAGGCGGGATAATTTACGCCTGAGGGCTGCCAACAAAATGGCGACGTACCGAGGTCGCCGTTCAATAATGGGCAGTTGCTGCCATCGGTAGGCGCAAAATCGGTTTCGGCATTGGTGTTGGTTTGTGACGCGGATGACCCCTGGCACCCGCGTTGGGGTTGTTTGCAACGGAAGGAGCCATTATGCGTGCACATCACGGCATGATCGCTGCTGTTGCAGTTGTCCTGGTCGGGCTCGGAGTGAAGCTGATTTTCTTTTCGGAGCCGACTGCTGAAGCGAAACTCCTCTCCGTCAAAAGCGTGAGCATGGATATTTCCGAGATTCACCGGAATACGAATACTAAGAATCTACCCGTGCAGAAAATCCACGACATGACATTCGTCTTTTCCGACGGCGATTGATCGGGCAATCTCTCTCTTAGAGGAATAGGCTGCCACGGTTGGGTGGTGGCCAAATGCGCAACAGTGCCATCCTGCCTGCCATGCACCTAATTCCGGATGTCGCCGCTTTCCAAAAGAGGCTCCGCGCCCTGCCGGTTGCAACTTACAAAATCGGCGAAACCGTGCTCGCCGCCGGTTCGAGGACTGGTCGGCTGCTGATCCTCAAAAAGGGCGCGGTCACAATCGTCAAAGAGACCGTCAAGATCGCCAAGGTGACAGAGCCTGGCGCCGTGTTCGGCGAAGTCTCTGCCTTGCTGGATCAGCCGCACGCTGCGGACGTGCATGCCACGGAAACCTCGCAGTTTCACGCCGCTGACGCGGCCCTACTCGTGCAAGATCCAGTCGTGCTCCTCTACGTTGCAGCGGTGCTGGCACGGCGTCTCGACGGCGCCAATCAGGCACTCGTTGACTTGAAGGGCCAGCTTCAGGCGGGCCAGCCACCCAGCATGATCAGTAAAACGATCGAGAAGATCGAAGGACTGCTTGGATCCGGTGCCAATCTTGCCTATGCCGGATACCCATATGATCCGTATGCGTAAAGTGGATGTGTGTGAAAATGTCCCGGCCCTTACTTGGAAGAATACCACCGACCTCCGAGCAAATGCTGAATAGCATGCGCTAAACACCCATGCGCGCGCATGGCTGGGAGGCCCCGCCCAAAAACCGTTAACGGACGCACTTGCGAATTTACTTGGGGAACACGGTGTGCAGCGAGGCGCAATGTTCCGCTCCGCCACTTTAATCTCGCTAACCGCCGTTTTCCATTCCCCCTAGCCGAGGCGCTGCAGTTAAGTTAACCGTTGCCCCTAATGCCCAGCAGCGAAGGCCAGAAGACTGCACCGCGAGAAATCGCCACCGCGCTTGAAAACTTGAAAACGCACTCGATGCACGCCGGCAGCGGATTATCGTCATCCAATTGCAAGCTAATTTTATCAAATGGTGAGCTTCGTGCAGGCAATTCCTAGGCGAGCTGTCAGTCGGGCCTGACCCCTAGATCGAGCAGACAAACCCCTGACAGCAATCCAGACTGTTCAAGTTCCTGGAGGCCGAAAACACTCGTCGCGGTAGAATTATGCACTGCATTTGTTGCGGTGCAGAGATACTGGTAATTTGAGCTGAGCCCGACTACTGCCGCCGCCGTTCTAAACAATGGCGAACAAGGTGAACCAGAAGGGCTTCTTCGAAGCACCTTTCGATGGAATGCAACCAACCGCAAAAGCAGGGTCGCGTCATACGGTGCCCGCGTGCTGTACCACCATGGCTCCTGTTGTTTGAAAAACACCTATTATTGGCTAAGAGCAAAAATCCGTCCGCCCTCAGCGCCGCCGGATTAGTTAGCCGCCTCCCCCCT
The DNA here is from genome assembly GCA_963771845.1 of uncultured Alphaproteobacteria bacterium. Classification (GTDB taxonomy): domain Bacteria; phylum Pseudomonadota; class Alphaproteobacteria; order Rhizobiales; family Xanthobacteraceae; genus VAZQ01. The sequence goes on from CAVYVC010000020.1 coordinate 124,953, forward strand.
CGATGGTCTCTTCGCACTGGTTGCGAGTCGGCAGGGGCGCCACGGCGAAGATTTCGAGGAGGATCCGCCGCGGTATGAATCGGTCGTCGTAGACGAGAAAGCTGAAGATGAAGCCGATCCCTAGCACGAGGATGCCGAGCAGAAAGGAGTACACGATAGCGCGATCGGGATAATTGTCCTTGAGGCTCGCTACTATCAGAGGTCCGAAAATCCCTGCGGCCGACCAGGCCGTGAGGATGACGCCGTACAGGCGTGACATGCGTTTCGGCCCGTAAACGTCGATCACCATGGACGGCATGATCGCGAAGCCCCCGCCGAAGCAGCTGAGCACATAACAAACCAGAATGGCAAAGACCCACGGATTGCGCTCTGTCATCAGTATGCCGAACACGATCAGCTGCGAGGCAAGCAGGAGGCGAAAGGTGTTGATACGGCCGAGCCGCTCGGATGCGGCGCCCCAGACGATGCGCCCCAAGCCGTTGAACAGAGAGCTTACGGCGATCAGCGTGGCGCCGTAGCCGGCGAGGACGGAACGCTCCAAGTTTGGGTCGTCGAGCCTCCAGACATCTTGGTAGAGCGGCGACAGAAAGCTAACAATCGAAATGCCGGCCGTGATATTTAGAAAGAAAATGAACCACATGATCGCGTATTGGCCGGCCAGGAGGTAATCCCTGAGCGGCAGGTCGGATTCTTCCTCGGCCTTAGCATACGGGCCACCCGCACGAGCATCCTGCGATGCCGACGGGGCATAGCCGCTGGGGAGATAACCGGCCGGAGGGTCCCTCAGCATTGCCGCGGAGCCGAAGGCGGCCGAGCCAAGGATGGCGCCGAGGGCTGCGAACACAAGGGTCAAGTTCCCGTGGAACGCGTACATCAGTATCGGCGCAAGCCCCACACTGAGGACGAAGGCGCCGAGCCCAAACCCCATGGCGACGATGCCGGTCAGCAGCCCTTTCTTATCGGGAAACCACTTGGTCACGGTACTCATTGGCGTGACGTATCCCAGGCCGATGCCAATCCCGGCGACAACGCCATAGCCCAGGTAAAACAGCATTAGACTCTTCAGCGCGAGCGCGACCGCCGCCAGAGCATAGCCAGCGGCGAAGAGCAGGCTGCCGGCGATGGCCAGCTTGCGCGGTCCAATCCTGGCGAGGTTAATCCCGCCCCAGGCCGCCGCCAGCCCAAGGCAGCAGATGTTCAGGCTGAACGCCCACGACGTAGCGGTGTTGTTCCAGCGGAACTGCTCGACCACAAGCGGCTGGAAGTAGCTCCAGGCATAAACGGTGCCGAGACAGAGCTGCAGCACCGTGCACATAGCCGCGATTAGCCACCGGCTGGGCACGCGGTCTTGCCCGCGCATGCTCACGGCCCGCGGCCGGAAGCCGAACGGATCACCCGGCCCAGCTCGCCCACCTCGTCGGTGCGCTCGAGCAGACGTTTAACCTGGAATGGATCCGAGGACGAGGCGTGCTTCTCGCTGGACAGCGAATGCCAGGCGTACCTGCGGAGGTGATCGAGCGGCCGCGACACCTGATACATTAGCACGTAGCACACCAACACGCTGACGACGAAGATGACGGTGAGAAGGTAGACCTCCTTGCCAATGGCCGTCTGGACCTGTAGGGCGATGTAGCCCTTGTCCATGCCGACATGCACGTGGCCGGCCTCGCCTGCGACGATACCTGCCGTCACCTCCGAGAAGTTTCCGAGGCCCGCGAGCGCGCGGTCGTAAACGTCCTTCGCATCCTTGTAGTCGGCGGCGATCTCGTCGGGCACGCCTGGCACGAAAGTATGGGCGATGATCACGCCCTTCTCGTCCACGACGAAGACATAAGAGATGCCGGAAACCTCGACAAACTGGTCGATGATGGATTGGAGGGCCGAATAGTTCTGATGGACGATCAGGTCGATGTTCGAGTTGGCGATACTGCGCGCGATCGTCCGGCTGTTCTTCAGGAAATCGTCAGTCAGCTGCCGGTCCACGGTGTAGACATAGAGAGCGGAGGTCAACGCCACGATGAGCCCCATGAGGGCAAATATGCCGAAAAGAGTTTCTGGTAGAATCGGGCGATCCTCATCGCTTGGCCCAAGCCTCCCACTCACCGTCGCGGAACGGCACGAAGCGACCGTCTCTGACCACGGTATAGTAGACTTGGTCCGAGGCCTGTCGGCGGCCCGTGGGGCCGCCGAAGGACAGCGGCTGTCCCATGCCGAGATCAAAGTCGCCCATGTTTAGGACGGTCTGCGCCAGATCGGCACGTCTGGCACCGACGCCCATGCGCTGGAGGATCGCTACGAAGAGCTTGGCGTTCAGGTAGCCCTCAAGGCTGATGAAACCGTAGGGGAGCGGCGCATACTCCCGTTTCCTCTTTCCGTCCGGATAGAGCAGCGAGGCGGGCGGCATGATGGCGTCGCGGTAGCGGTCCATCGCCTTGCGATACTCGCGCACGGCCAGGACCGAATCGTCGTCATAGCTAGGTACGACCTGCGAGCTCACGAGCCGGGACGTGTAGTCCTTGTTGAACTCCTGCCCGGCCGTGGACAGCAGCTTGAGCATGGCCCCGCCTCCAACAAACGAAATCGTCGCGACGGGGCAGTCAACGCCTCTGTCGCGCATGTCGCGGATGAATCCGGCACAGGCCGGATAGGTACCTATACAGATGACGGCCTCGGGCTGCAGGCGCTGCATAATCGCCACCTGGCGATCGTAGCTCTGGTCGAAGGGCGAGCCTCGCCTATACGTGGCTTCGCCGGCAATCTCCAGGCCGTGCTTGGCCAGTGCTTCGCGCAAGCCGGCCCAGCCCGCTCGCCCATAGGCGTCGGCTTGATAGAAGACCGCGATACGGGTTCGATTGACCGCGATGAAATGGTCGACTAGTCCCTTCGTTTCCTGGACGTAGGAGGCGCGCAGATTGAAGGAAAGCTGGTCATAGGGTGGAATCCGATTGGTGTCGGCGCCGGTGAAGGGAAAGAACAGCAGGAAATCCTTGGCCTGATGCATTCGCAGGAGCGGTAGAGTCCGGTTCATGGTCGGCGTGCCCACATAGCTGAACAGCGCGAAGACGTCCTCGTTCATCAGCTTTAATGTGTTCCGGATCGCAAGATCGGGCTCGTACTGGTCGTCATAGGCCGTGATCGCGATGCGTTTCCCGTTCACGCCACCAGCGTTGTTGACTGGGCGCAGGTAGGCCATGGCGCCGCGATAGAGTTCGATGCTGAGCGCCCGCGCGCTCGCCGAAAAATCCGCGGACATGCCGAGCCGGATTTCGCTCTGGCCGGGCGCACCGGCACTGGCTTCCTCCGGTAAGGCGGGTTCGCCGAGGAGCGCGGTCATGAGCAAGAGAGCGAGCGTGAAGCACACATCTCGTGCGGAGGCCGGTTTGTGGGTCCCCCTTCGCCTACTCCTTCGCGCAAGGGACGAGGGCGATATGAACAAGGCAGTTCCGATAGGTCGATACTTGAGTCGCGCGCGGATACGTTCCTTGCGCGCGTCCATAACAGCTGCCTCGGAAACCCGATCGAACCACCGAAGCATGTGCATTGGTCTTTCAACCGACGTTCAATACAAGCTCCGCAGAGCACTGGCCTAGATTGCGCGCGGCTAGTTTAGTGCCGTCAAACGGTTTAATCTGTTCCTTTTCCGTTGATCGGTGTCGAAGGCGAGCCGACGCATGTAGAGTGGAGCCCTCGAACGGGCCGTTCGGGTTTTCGCATGCGCCCGAGGACACAGCAAGCCGGCTAGGCCACATCGGCGGTCGTCCGTTCGCGGACTTCCGCAAACGCTTGCGCGAGCCGTAGGTTGTGCGGACTCCTGCTGTATCGTCGGGGGAGGCCTATGCGCGTCAGACATTCTCTATGCGTCCGAACGGGGTGATAGCTTCGGTTGTCATACGCAACTCCTGCTTGAACGAGGTTGAGAGCATCTCAATCTTCAAGATCCGAGATCGCCCTTGAAATGGTGACGCGGCACGGCACCCATTTCCCACAGGCCTCGGCAATGCCGCTCGACTCCCCCGTAGTGGCGGGGCAATGTAGGTAGCCGCCTCGGTCCTCCAGACCAGGAGGCGGTTGAACGACCCGCCTAAGAGCCCTGGCCATGGGAATTCTGACCAGGGCTCTTTTTTTGTATGACCTCCACCTGATGAGCGCGTGAACGCGCCATTTTTTTTCCCAACCTCAAGACCCCTGCTCCACGGCCGGCGCTTGGCCCATGCGTGGCAAAGCTGTGGCGCAGCGCATGCAGCGTCACGCTCTTCTTGATCCCGGCTGCTTCTGCCGCCTCGTGGAATAACCGGTTCAGGTGACGTGTGGTTATCGGCTTGCCGGCTCTCCTGCCCTTGCTGCCCGGAAACAACCAACGTTCCTGTACCGGCGTCTCCCCGTCGTAACGCGCCAGCCACACCTTCCACCATTTCCGCAACAGATCGAGCATCTCGGGCGAGAGCATGACATTGCGGTCCTTGCGGCCCTTCGACTGCTCCACCCGGATGATTTTTTGCGCGCTGTCGATGTGCTTGACCTTGAGCCGCACAGCATCCAGCGATGCCGGTGATAGGGTATCTTGGCACCAGGGCGTCCGGTGATGACCCGCATCTTTTGGCTGCGTTCCGTCGGGGCCTGAAAGAAGCTGACTATATCGAGGGTCAGAACGTCGCGATCGAATACCGCTTCGCGGAGAATCAGATCATCGCCGCCGGGGTGCTTCCTGTCATCATTGACGTAGTGACAGACCGCGCGATTGAAGCGCTCGCACCGGTCCTACTGTAGAGGCGCGGGCGGAATCAGAGAGGAATGATGATGAGCGATGAGCCACTCGTCTCCGTGCTTAGCGATGACGAAGGTGAAGCGAGCTAGCCTCGGCACCCGTGTTCCCCCTTCCTGGAGATCAAATTGATAAAAGCCGACTGTCATCACGGCTACGTCGGAAAGGGTAACCAAGGATCGGACGATGATTGACACTGACGCACCGATTTCCGGGGCACCGTTCAGATTATCGCGGATCGATTCTCTCCCCGCAATCAGCTTCGGACTCGATGTCCAAAAAAGACAGCATCGTTCGTATAAAGCTGTGCCACCGCTTCAAGATCGTGCGCATTGAAGGCCGTGACCCAGCGGTCAAGGAGAGTACTTGCGTCCGTGACTGGCTCCGCAAAGCCGCTTACGGGGAACAGTACCAAGAGCGAGGCAACAATTGCTTGAATAAGCCGCACCGGCGAACCGAACTGTTTCTTCAGACTCATCGAAAGTTTCCCTGAGCTGGGTCCTGCATCTTCTGAACTCGCTCGATGATACGAGCGGTATGCCCAGCCCGAGACAAAAAGTCGGCTTGAAAGAGTCCGATCTGCGACTGTCCAACGGGAACTCCGGAACTCGGTCCTTTCCGTTCTGGATGTTGCGTGAAGAACACACCGGACACCGCTGAGGGATTGAGCTTTCCTCCAGAACGGACTCCGGATCGATGGATTACTGCCTCAATTGACCAATGAGATCACCGACGAATTCCATCTGACCGACCTCATCCTTAATGCGCACATTTGTAAGATGGTGTTCAAGTAAGATTGTTAGTTCGATAACGTCGAGCAGGTCGAGCCCAAGATCGTCGCAGAAGTGTGAGTTAGTGGTAATCCCTTTGACATCAACACCTAGTTGTTCAGCAATAAAACCGCAGATCTTGGTTGTAAGAGATACTTCTTCCACAGCGCAAATTCGTCGAGACGACGGCAAACTGGTCATGAATAGCCCCCTTGGTTCCAGCGCCTCCATATCCGGCCGATCCATTCGTCCGACAATGTGACGCCCTGGAATAAATTTGCGAGTGTTGCTGTAACAACACGAGCGGCCACGGAAGGAACTCTGCGATACATGATCGAAGCGGAGTTCCATGTGGAAAAAAATCCGAGCACCCTCGGCGTGTAACGTGACCACCGTTGCTTCTTCGGGCGTCGCGATCGCCGCCGGCATTTGTGCCATAGCGTTGCCCGGAAGTATCAAGGCCGCAACAAGCGATAGAGCAAGTAAGGACCACTCCGAACGACGGTTCATTGGCAGACCACCATCGCAGTGACTCAATTCAATTTCTAGAAGGGCAAGAATCTACCGACGATCACACCAATAATTGCACCCACGCACGCATCGGCCGTCGCGTAACCGAGAGCGTAAGGAGAAAGATCGCCACCCACGCGCACCATTCCGAATGCCGCACCCAAGAGTGCGCCAAGGAGAGCCATGCGTGTAATCGTCCAAGACCCTCTGTTCATTCGCCCTCTTCCAAGCCTCCAGCACATCCACAATGGTATCAAGATCGGTGGAATTTGGGCCTTCGTCTAGGGGTTGGCAGATAGGATCAGTAATCTCGACGCCATAGCTCATCGATACAGCAGATAAGGCGTGGTCGGGCGGCGAATGATTGCACGCAATCGTCAGCGCAATTCCTGCGCGAGCTCAGGGATCAGTTCGGTAATCTAGGACTTGCCGCTGCCGCCTATAATGCCGGACCGCAACGTGTGCGCGACTGGATCAGGGGAGCACGCCCGCTGCCGGACGAGACCCGTCGTTACGTCTTGTCCATCACGGGGGTGTCTTCAGAGGAATGGGCGAAAGGGCCGAAGAGTGAATCCAATGGGCAGGCACGCCGAACTGCCGGCAGCTGATGGCTCTGTTGCGTCGCGCCCCGAACCCATTTGTGGAAAAACTGCAGGAGCGGATCGATCTGGTTGGCGCAAGTCCATGGGGCGTCCAGTTGAGTGCCGGATACTCCCGCGAGCGCGCGCTCGGCACTTATGCAGCTGTGGCAAAGCGTTATAGTGGGATCTTGGCAGGTCACGATCCAAGTATTCTGAGTATTACGCTTCACCGCCCTGGCACGCCGACGTTCTATCAAGTGCGCGCAGGAGGGAAACCCGTGAAGATGCCAGCAGGCTGTGCGCATCCATTCAGCGCGGTGGCGGCGCCTGCTTGGTGTTGCGCAATTTTCGGGCGGCAAACTGAGCGAGTTCGCAGCCCTGCGCACGGTCAGCTTCGCGTGCCTACATTGCAGCGTATGCGGCTGCGGTCGTCCTGTTGTCGGTGGCTGACGCACAATCGGGTTTCGCGTTGTACGATGCAGCACACAGGCGCGGCTCTGGACTAATGTCTCGCGGAGGCGGCTAGGCGAGCCACAAACAAATACCTGCTATCGGGGCTCACTAGCTGCTAAAAATCCAGCATTGATCCAACCCTTCAAGCGGCCCCTCTCCACCTGAATCCAGTCCCCCTGCCGGTTTGTGACTTTGAACTGCGTGCCTTTGGGCGCGGTCCCAACAGCACTGCCGGTTGGTGACGGTGTAGACCAGAACTGCCCTAGCTTTTGGGTCCGTTGAGCAAAGGCTCGATGAGCCCGATCCGCGAGGTCCAACCAAGCCTCAGCCATACTGAACAGCCTTCCCTTGTCTCTCGTGGACGTGGCTCGGCTGGCCAGGTCAACCAACTCTGCGGGCATAACACCGCGCCGGGTTTTTGTTTGGACGCGACCGCGGGTGTGGTCCGATCGCAGTCGAAGGGATGAGCACTGATGCAATCTCAGCAGCACCACGGATGGCGATTTCCTGTTCTGCTCTGTTGTTCTCCTGTTATCGCCCTGTTTTTGCTCCTGATCCCGCCTTGTTATTTTTTGCGCAAACCTCGATTTTTCGGGCACTTCTTGCACGCCGTCCTGTATTTTGCCTGTTATTTACAATGGATGGAGTTGGAGTGCACCCTTTCGCTGAGACACGGAAACTAGAAACTGGTTGCGTTTGGCCCTAGCGCCCGCCTTTGCGTACCTCTCCCGGAGGGCTACGGGATGCACGCTTTTGATTCGGGTGCACGACATGTTTGAACGCTGTTGTCAACATGGTTCTAACAAATCATTGCGACAGGAGGCATGAGAGAAATGCCGATGAAATCGGAACATCCGTCGCGCCTCTACCAGATGTTCGCAAAATTTCGCGGCTGGAATTCTTGTGCGAAAGCCCAATTCAAGAGCGGCGTGAAGAGGAGTGAGCAAATTTGCCGGCATGTGTGCTGTTATCCTATTGGCGTGTCTCAACAAAATCCGTGAATCCCGTAGCCCGGAGGGAGAGGTGGACCGAGACTGCAACAACGTCAGCGGAAACGTGCACTACTTCCGGTGAGGGCCCCAGGGCCCGGGCTCGGCATCCGGCGAAGAGCCGATCTCGACGGGCGGGCGCGGCGGCAGAAAGGGCTTTTGTCCTTCGGCGCTGCCCCATGGCCCTTGCTGCTGCGCCTCTTGCTGCTGCCCTTCTTGCTGCCGCGCTTCTTGCGGCTGCGCTTGGGCGCTCGCCTCCTCGCTCTCGTCCGATTGCTCGGCCGGCGCCGGCAGTGCGAGCGGACCCGGATCGTGGCCGCCGGCGAATTTAACGAGCGCCCCCACGCGAGCATCGACGGAGGGATGGGTGTCGAAAATGTTGGAGAAGCCCTCGCGCGGATTGTCGATGCACATTTCCATGACGGCTGAAGCGGCGCCGGGCAACTCGCCACGGCCCTCGATCTTGCGCAACGCCGAAATCATCGCATCGGGATTCTTCGTGAGCTCCACCGAGCCCGCGTCGGCCAGGAATTCGCGCTTGCGCGAGAGCGCAAAGCGAATGACGATCGAGAGCACCCAGGCGACCGCAATCAGAGCAAGCGCAATGAGAATGACGATGCCGGCACCGCCGCCCTTGCGTCCATCGCTGCGGCCGCCGCTCCAGCGCACCTGAAAGAGCAGCCGGTAGACCAGCTCGGCAAAGAACGAGACGGCGCCGGCAATGATCACGGCGATCACGAGCAGCCGGACATCGCCGTTGCGGATGTGGGTCAATTCATGCCCCAGCACCAATTCGATCTCGGCGTCATTGAGGTTTCTGATCAGGCCCGACGTGACGGTGATGGCGTACTGCTTGTCGTTCATGCCGGTGGCGAAGGCATTGAGGCCGTCATCATCGATCACCTTGAGTTTCGGCATGGTGATGCCGCGCGAAATGCAGAGATTCTCAAGGACATTATAGAGCCTGGGCTGCTCCCGCCGGCTCACGTCGCGTCCGCCGGTGACAGCGTCGATCATGCTCTGATGGAATTTATAGGCGATCAGGATCCAGAGCGCCGTCCCGATGGTCGCAAACGGCGCCGCATAGAGCGCGTCCGTGAATGCCCGGCGCACGAGCACGTCCGCAGGCGCATCATAGGTGAACGCCTCGCCAAGCAGCGCGCCGGCGTACACCATCAGATAAACCAGGAAGAAGAGCCCGATGAGCAACGCGACCGAGCGGTGCTTGTTGGCCTGGATGTGGGTATAGAGGCCGTACGCAGCCATCCAACTGTCCTATGACAGCAGGGCTTAGAACTTCACCTGCGGCACCTGCTCAAGCTCTTTGCGCTGTTCGACCCCGACATCAAAGAAATCCTTCGGCGTAAATCCAAGCGCGCCTGCCAGCAGCACGGCAGGGAATTGCTGGATACCGGTGTTGTATTCCTGCACGGCATTGTTGAAGAAGCGTCGTGCCGCGGCGATCTTGTTTTCGAGGTCGGAGAGCTCGTTCTGCAGCTGCTGGAAGTTCTGGTTGGCCTTGAGGTCGGGATAGGCTTCGCTCAGCGCAAAGAGCTGGCGCAACGCACCGGTGAGCGCGTTTTCGGCCGCGGCCTGAGCGGCTATACCCCCCGCCTGTGCGGTCATGGCGGCATTGCGTGCCCGCACTACCTCCTCAAGCGTGCCGCGCTCGTGAGCGGCATAGCCCTTCACGGTCTCCACCAGGTTGGGAATGAGGTCGTGCCGCTGCTTGGTCTGCACATCGATGTCGGAAAAGGCCTGATTGACGCGCTGACGCAAGGCCACGAGGCCGTTGTAGACGGAGACGATCCAGATCACGAACAGGACGATCAGACCGAGGATAATCCAGGTAATGGCAGTCGAGGACATGAACCGCTCCAGGAAAACTTGCGCCATGCAGTCTACGGCGTCGCCGTGTCAGAAGAAAGACGGTATCGCTGCCGGGAAAGGCAAGCCGGTCTGCGCGCGGAACGTGATCTCGCGCAAATCGTTGCTCTCCCCGGACGCAATTGATGAAAGGCGATCATTGCCGTGAGCGCGCCTGCACGACCGGAACGGCCTGTACATACGGCTATGGGCATCGTCGAGACTGACATTCCGGCGCGGCTCGATCGGCTGCCATGGGGCCGGTTTCATACCCTCGTCGTGGTTGCGCTCGGCATCACCTGGATTCTCGACGGACTCGAAGTGACATTGGCCGGCGCGATCTCGCCGGCGCTCAAGCAAAGCCCGCAGCTCCATTTCTCCAACACCGATGTAGGACTTGTGAGCAGCGCCTATCTTACCGGCGCCGTGCTGGGCGCGGTGTTCTTCGGCTGGCTCACCGACCGGCTCGGGCGCAAGCGGCTGTTCTTCATCACCCTTGCGGTCTATCTCCTGGCTACGGCGGCGACGTCATTGTCCTGGAATCTGTGGAGCTTCGCGCTTTTTCGTTTCCTCACCGGCGCGGGCATTGGCGGCGAATATACCGCCGTCAATTCAACCATCCAGGAACTCGTCCCGGCACGATTTCGCGGCTGGACCGATCTCGTCATCAACGGCAGTTTCTGGGTCGGCGCCGCGGTCGGGGCGGCCGGTTCGATCGTGCTGCTCGATCCCGCGCTTCTGCCGCAGGACATGGGATGGCGCCTGGCTTTTTTGATCGGGGCGTTGCTTGGCCTCGTCATTTTTCTGATGCGGTTCTGGCTGCCGGAATCCCCGCGCTGGCTCATGATCCACGGCCGGGCCGATCGGGCCGAAAGCGTCGTCCAAGAGATCGAGGCGAAGTTCGGCATGGCCGCGCAGCGCATGCCTTCGCTGCCGCGTATTCGCATACGCGCCCGCCATTTTACTCCGCTCGCGGAAGTCCTGCGGACCCTGTTTTACGCCGAGCGCCGGCGCACCCTTGTCGGTCTGTGCCTGATGGCGTCCCAGGCCTTTTTCTACAACGCGGTCTTCTTCACCTACGCGCTCATTCTCACCGACTTCTACGGTGTCGGCGGCGATGACGTCGGCTGGTACCTCCTTCCGTTCGCCGCTGGAAACTTTCTCGGACCGCTCCTCCTCGGGCGCCTGTTCGATACCATCGGGCGGCGGCAGATGATTACCTTCACTTACGCGGTTTCCGGGGTGTTGCTGGCCGGCGCGGGCTATCTGTTCGCGGCCGGCAACTTGTCGGCGAGTGGGCAGACCATCGCATGGATGGTGATCTCGTTCTTCGCCTCCGCGGCGGCAAGCTCGGCCTATCTCACGGTAAGCGAGACCTTCCCGCTCGAAATTCGCGCGCTTGCCATCGCCTTCTTTTACGCCATCGGCACCGCAATTGGCGGCGTGGCGGGGCCGGTCTTGTTTGGTCACCTCATCGACACCGGCAATCGCTGGAACCTGTTTGGCGGCTACCTTTTCGGCTCACTGCTGATGCTGGGCGGCGCGGCGGTCGCCGCGCGCTGGGGCGTGGCGGCGGAGCGCAAGCCGCTTGAAGCCGTGAGCCGGCCGCTCGCCGCCTGCGATTGACCCTCGCGATTGACATCGGCATGGATTCCAAACTATCGCGGTCATCGTTGCCCGCCCCGCTTGCCGCGCGGAAGAATGGAATCATGCGATGGTCGCAAAGCCATTTGGCCTTGCAGGAAAATGCATCTACGTGGCGGGCCACACCGGCATGGTCGGCTCCGCGATTGTGCGCCGTCTTTCGACAATTGCGGGTGAGATCATCACCGCGCCGCGGGCTGTCGTCGATCTGGAACGGCAGGACCAGACGGAAGAGTTTCTCAATGCGCGCAAACCCGATGTCGTGATCGTCGCCGCCGCGAAAGTCGGCGGCATCCATGCCAACAACGCCTATCCCGCCGAATTCATCTCGGTAAATCTGGCGATCGCCCGCAACACCATCGATGCGAGCTACAAGGCGGGCGTGAGGAAGCTTTTGTTTCTTGGCTCGTCCTGCATCTATCCCAGGCTTGCTCGCCAGCCGATGGCCGAGGAGGAATTGCTGACCGGCCCGCTCGAGCCAACCAACCAATGGTACGCCGTGGCCAAGATCGCCGGCATCAAGCTGTGCCAGGCCTATCGACGTCAATATGGCGCCGATTTCATTTCGGTCATGCCGACCAATCTCTACGGTGCCGGCGACAACTATCATGCCGAGAATAGCCACGTGGTGGCGGCATTGATCCGGCGCTTCCACGAGGCCAAGCATCGTCGCGCTCCCTCGGTGACCGTGTGGGGTACGGGAGCGCCGTTGCGCGAATTCCTGTTTGTCGACGATCTTGCCGACGCCTGCATGTTTGTTCTGGAGCACTATTCGGACGAGCAGCATGTCAATGTCGGCAGCGGGCAGGAGATAACGATCGCCGATTTTGCCAAGCTGGTGGCCGAGATCGTGGGCTATCAGGGCCGGCTCGTCTTCGACCCATCGCGGCCGGATGGCGTGCCGCGCAAGCTTCTGGACAGCGCCAAGCTCAACGCGATGGGATGGCGGGCGCGCACGCCGCTGCGCGAGGGACTTGCGCGAACGTATGAAGCATTCCTTGCCGGCACCCTCGCGCGCGTGTGAAATCGCATGGTCGTAGGCTCGTAGCCCGCATGAGCGTAGCGACATGCGGGTAGAGAGGAACGCCGGATATCGCTTCGCTCATCCGGGCTACCATGATTGGAGCTGCCGCATGTTTCAGAGGCCCACGCTGGACGATTTGCGCGACGCCGCGCATGCGCTCGGGATGAATCCCAGCGACAGCTATCTTGCGGCAGTTGAAGAGATCATCGCGCCGCTTGCGGCCGCCTATGCCGCCCTCGACGGCACGCCCGACGAGCTTCCAAAAGTGAAATATCCACGTGGTCCCGCTCACCGGCCATCGCGCGAGGAAAATCCGCACGGCGCCTGGTATGTAAAGACAGCCATCAAGGGCCGGCCCGGCGGCAAGCTGGAAGGGCGGCGGATTGCGCTCAAGGACAACGTTTGTCTTGCCGGCGTGCCGATGATGATCGGCGCCGACATCCTCGAAGGCTACGTGCCCGAGGTCGACGCGACAGTGGTGGAACGCATTCTCGATGCGGGCGGAGAAATCGCAGGCAAAGCGGTATGCGAGTATTATTGTGTCTCCGGCGGAAGCCATACCAGCTCCACGGGTCCGGTGCAGAACCCGCGCAGGCACGGCTATTCCGCCGGCGGCTCATCCTCCGGGAGCGCCGCGCTGGTTGCTGCCGGCGAGGTCGACATGGCCATCGGCGGCGACCAGGCGGGCTCGATCCGCATTCCCGCGAGCCACTGCGGCATTGTCGGTCTCAAGCCGACCTACGGTCTCGTTCCCTATACCGGGATCGCGCCGCTCGAAATGACGCTCGATACCTGCGGCCCGATGACCGCGAGCGTCGCCGACAATGCCTTGCTGCTCGAAGTCATCGCGGGACCGGACGGCATGGATTCGCGCCAACGGGGGCAGATCGCGCTTGCCTACACCCGTGCGCTCGATGGCGGTATCGCCGGGATGCGCATCGCCGTGGTGAAGGAGGGGCTTGGGCACATCAACTCGGAGCCGGATGTCGATGCGCGCGTACGCGACGGCGCGCAGCGCCTTGCGAAGCTTGGGGCAAAGGTCGAGGAGATCTCGATCCCCATGCACGCGCTGGGATTCCCCATCTGGGCCGCCATCCGCGGCGATGCCGCATGTGTGATCCTGCTCGAAACGAACGGCGCGGGCATTGCGCATGAAGGACTTTATGTCACGAGTCTCATCGACGCTGCGATGGCGTGGCGAAAGCGTGCGGATGAATTCGCCGATACCCTCAAGATTGCGTCGATCTTCAGCAAGTACACTTTGGGCCGCTATGGCGGACACTACTACGCCAAGGCGCAGAACCTGCGCCGGCGGCTGCGCGCGGCCTATGACGCAGCGCTGGCCTCGCACGATCTCTTGCTGATGCCTACCGTGCCGATGAAGGCCACTCCAATCCCGGGAAAAAGCGCAACGGCGCAGGAGATCACACGACGAAGTTGGGAAGGAACGCGCAATACCTGCCCATTCAACGTCACCGGGCATCCTGCGATCAGCCTGCCGTGCGGCATGGAAGACGGCCGGCCGATCGGGATGATGCTGGTCGGAGGGCATAATGCCGAGGAGACGCTCTACCGCGCCGCCAGCGCGTTCGAACGATCAGGCGATTGGGCAACATTTTGAGAGCGCACGCGTCTACGCGGCACGTCGTGCACCGAGGACAAGGTATTTCACGAACTTGAATAAGGTGTAGAGCGTCAGCTCGACCGTGGCCGTAAGCAAAAGAAGAAATATCGAACGCTGGCCCAGATCGTCGGTGATTGCGCCGCGGATTTTGTACTTCACGTCGTCGGGAAGATAGGTCTCCACCAGCGAGTAAAGCCCGTTGGTCAAAGGCAAAAGCTTGGCGTAGCTCCTACCCAGCCAATCGAGACGATAGGCGTGCAGATAGGCATAGATTGCGTAAACGACGATAATCGTCACGGCCAACAGGATGACCTTGCCCAGGAACAGCCAGATAAATCGGGGCTCGCGCCGGGGCAATTTGCGCAGGGCCATGGCCTCGTTCCGCGTTGCGATCTGTTCCATCCGGATAGAACTACCGCGATTCGGCTATTGCGGTCACGCGTCCAGGGCGCATCCAAGTATCCGCAACCACAGAGGGCAACGCGCGCTAGACGAGCGATTCCATGAAAGTTGTCATTCAGGGGCGAGGCCGACGAAGGAGGTCGAGAGCCCGAAATCTATAACCCCCAGGCCTGTGGTTATGGGTTCCGGGTTCGCCTCCGCTTCGCTTCGGCGCCCCGGAATGACGGCCGCATATGATTCGAACTTTGGTAGTGGGTTTCCGGGTGTCGCCACGCGGGGCATCCGGGCTACTTTTTTGCAGCGGTTGGTTTAAGCTCTTTTGCTTCCTGGGCCCGAAAATTGCATGGGCCCAACTCTGATAAAGCCTGCAAGCGGGGACAACATGATTGACCGCAGACATGTGATCCGGGGCGGCGTGGCCGCCGCTGCTTCCCTTACGAGTAGCGCGCCGTACGTCGCTCGCGCCCAACACAAGGCCAAGGTCCGCTACAACGAGGTCGTGCGCTCGGTCCTTTATGTGCCCGCCTATGTCGCCATCGCGAAGGGGTATCTGGAGCAGCAGGGCATCGAGCAAACCATGGCGACCGCCCAGGGCGGGGACAAATCCATGGCGGCACTGCTGAGCAATAGCGCCGACATCGCGCTGATCGGGCCGGAAACGGCGATTTATGTTCTCACCAGCAATTCGCCAGTCAAGGTGCGCATCTTCTGCGGGCTCACCTCGACCGACGGCTTCATGCTGCTCGGCCGCGAAAAGGTGGACAAGTTCGACTGGAACATGCTGCGAGGCAAGGAGATCCTGGGCTTCCGCCCGGGCAGCACGCCGCTCCTGTTCCTCGAAGCGGCGTTGCGCAAAAACGGCATCGATCCGCTCAAGGACGTCAAGCTTGTGAACAACGTCGCGATCCCCGCGCGGGTGGGTTCATGGCTCTCCGGCCAGAACCAGTTCGGCGATCTTCACCGAGCCCGATCCCTCGCAGTTGGAGCTCGACGGCAAGGGCTATTTCATGGCGTCGATCGGCGAGACCGTCGGGTTTGCCGATTACACCGCCTTCATGGCGACGGACAAATACATCCAGGAAAATCCCGATGTGATCCAGGGCTGGACCAATGCGATCTACAAAGCGCAGCAGTGGACGCTCGCTGCGCCAACCGATGAAATCGTCAAAACGATCGAGCCGTTCTTTCCGGGCGTGGATCCGCGCGCGCTTGCGGCCGCGTCCGATCGCTACCGCAGGCTGAAAATCTGGAAGCCCTCCCCCGTCATCGAGCCGGGCCCGATCGAAAAGTTTCAGGACATCCTGATCGCGGGCGGCGTGCTCACCCCCGACAAGCGGGTCAAGTTTGCAGACCTCGTTCGCACCGAGTTCGCCAGCAAGGCCAAGTGATCGTGGCGCCGATCGTGGCGCCATCCGGCGGCGTCTTGCCGAAGGTCGAGCTGCGCAATGTCGATATGCGGTATTTCGGCCTCGAAGGGGAGACCGAAGCGCTCAAGGACATTTCCTTCTCCGTGGCACCCGGCGAATTCATCGCCATCATCGGGCAGAGCGGATGCGGCAAGAGCACCCTGCTCTCGCTGATCTCCGGCATTCTGCGGCCCACCGACGGCGCGGTCCTCGTCGACGGAAAGGCCGTCAGCGGTCCCAACCGCAAGGTCGGCTACATGCTGCAACAGGATTATCTGTTCGAGTGGCGCACCATTCTGGAAAACGCGGTGCTCGGTGCCGAGATCCAGGGCGCCGACATGAGGAAGGCGCGCTCACGCGCCAAGGAGCTGTTGACCAAATACGGTCTCGGCCAGTTCCTCGATTACCTGCCGCGGCAGCTGTCGGGCGGTATGCGACAGCGCGTGGCGCTCGCGCGGACGCTTTGCACGGAGCCCGACGTCGTGCTGCTCGACGAGCCGTTCTCGGCGCTCAATTCGCAGACACGCCTTGCGCTTGCTGACGAGATCACGGACATCCTGCGCAGAGAAGGCAAGACAACCATCCTGGTGACGCACGACATCGGCGAAGCGATCAGCATGGCGGAACGCGTCGTCGTGCTCTCGCGCCGTCCCGGCCAGATGAAATCGGATCATCCCATAGCCTTTGCGTCCTATGACGGACGGCGTCCGACAACATTCGAGGCGCGCAACGCGCCGGAGTTCAACCGCTATTTCAACACGCTGTGGCAGGAGCTCGAAGTCCATGTCGAGGGTTGAGCAGATCACGCTGGCGACCCCAAGCCTGCAATACCGGGAGTGGCTCGCGCGCGAGCGGCGCGGCCGCCTTTCCGTGCGCGCGGCGCAATTCGCCATCCTCGTGGTGTTTCTGCTGCTGTGGGAGGCGTTGCCGAGAGCGCAGATCATCAATCCCCTGCTGACCAGCTATCCCTCGGCACTGTGGCCGACATTCCTTGAACTGCTCAAGGAGACGCCGCGTCAGGCCAGCATCCTCACCCACACCTGGTTCACGGTTTTTGCGACGGTGATCGGATTCTCTGCCGCGATGATATTGGGCATCGCGATCGCTGCGGCACTGTGGTGGTGGCACGATCTTTACAAGGTGCTCGACCCCTATCTGGTCGTGGCGAACGCCATGCCGAAAACGGCGTTCGTACCGATCTTCTATATCTGGCTTGGCGCGACGCTCTCGATCTATGGGATGTCGCTCGCGATCTCGTTGTTCATCACCATCCTGATGATCTACAATGGCTTTCAGGGCATCGACCCTAACAAGATCAAGCTTGCGCAAACGTTTGGGGCGACCAAGGGCCAGCTGCTCACCAAAGTCGTGCTGCCGGGAAGCATTCCAACCCTGATTGCGGCGCTGAAAGTCAACGTCGGCCTGTCAATGGTGGGCGTGGTGGTGGGCGAATTCCAGTCCGCCAATATCGGGCTTGGTTTTCTCATTCAATACGGGAGCCAAATCTTCAAGCTCAACATCGTGATGACGGCAATAACGATTTTGGCGCTGATCTCCTCCGTGATGTACCTCGTTATTTCCTGGCTGGAGGCCGCCGTGATGCGGCGCCGGTAGCAATCAGCTGTTCGGCTCAAGATCGACCGCAAGTGCCTTGAGCACGCGCGCGTTCATGTTGTAGCTGCCGATGAGGACGGTCAATTCGACCAGGGCGCGATCGTCAAAATGGCGCCTGACGTCCTCAAATACAGCGTCCGGCACTGTAATTTCTCGTGTCATGGTGTCGGCATAGATCAGCGCGGCGCGTTCCCGCGCAGTGAAGAATTTGGAATCCTGCCAATCCGCAAGAGCACGACATTCTTCGAGGGTGAGCCCATCGGCGAGCGCCAGCGTCGGGACGTGCTGGCGCAAGACGTATTCACATTGCGCCAGGTGACCGATGCGAACGATGACGATCTCGCGCAGGCGGCCGCCGAGCGTCGTCTTCCAGCGCACCGCATTGGAGTGATTGAACCAGCTCTCGGCAAGCGCTGGAGTGTTCAGCAGCGCGCGGTAGATATTGAGCAAGCGGCCCCGCCGTCCCGCGCGAAGTTTTTCGACGAGAGCGGAAAGCTCGGGATGCTCGTTCTCCTTGATGAGTTCCACGCGAGCCATCGTGTCGTTCCTATAGGCTGCGCAAATCGCCTGCTATATTCGCAGCAAAATCCTTTGGTTGTCATGCCCCGCGAAGGCGGGGCACCCAGTAACCAATATCCAAGCCGTTGAGGTAGATCGGTGCCAATTTCAAGGTCCGGTGTTTACTGGGTCGCCCGCATTCGCGGGCGATGACGGCCGAGAGATAGGTGCGCGCGGATCCACTCGCCGGTTCTCACGTCGTCGCCTCGATCATGGCGCGCAGCTCCGGCGTAATCTCGGGCATGATCCCGAACCAGCTGTGAAAGGCGGGGCGCGCCTGATTGAGCAACATGCCGAGCCCGTTTACGGTGGGATTGCCCCGCTTGCGGGCGGCGGCGAGGAGCGCCGTCTTGCGCGGGATATAAACAATGTCCGAGACCAGCGCGGTCACGGGCAGCGCATCGAGGGAAAGGTCGAGAGCCCGCTGCCCGACCATCCCCTGATTGGTGGTGTTGACCAGCATCGCCGCACCAGCAAGGGCTGCTCCGCGGATTTTCCATTCCATCGCAGTAATCGGTTGGCCCCATTCCAGTTCCAGTTCTTTGGCGCGCGCAAACGTGCGATTGACGAGCCGGATCTCCCGCGCGCCCTGGTCGAGCAACCCCGCGAGCACGGCGCGGGCGCCGCCGCCGGCCCCAATGACGACAATGGGCCCCGTGTCGGCGCGCCAGTCCGGCTGCGCTTCGCGAATGCTTTCGACATAGCCGAAGGCGTCGTGATTGTAGCCCGCGAGCGATCCATCCGGCGCCGCAACGACGCAATTGACCGCGCCGATTCGCCGCGCCAGCGGATCGAGCTCATCCACGAGATCGAGCGTAGCCTGCTTGTGCGGGATGGTCAGATTACAGCCCGCAAAGCCGAGCGGCGCAAGGGCGCGCAAGGCCGCCGCCAGGTGGTCCTTCGTGATCGCGAGCGGGACGTAGATCCCGGTCAATCCGTAACGCGCGAGCCAATAATTGTGCAGCTTCGGCGAGCGCGAATGCATCACCGGGTCACCCATGACACCGGCGAGCAGGAAACGATCAGGCTGGCTCATTGCATGATACAGTCGCACTCGACCGCATCGGGAATCATTCCGCCGCGCGCTTGTGCACCAGCGCAGAAGCAGCCTGATCGTAGTTTTGCTCGCGGGCGAGGAGCGCCTTTAGATCGACGAGATCGTAATAGTCCTCCAGCGGCATCACATGCTGCTGGCAGGCTGCAAGCGAATTTTCACGCTTGAGGATGCCGAGGACGTTGCGAACCGCTTGCGCCGCCGCAAACAGCGGCAACGATGGAAAGGTCGCGGCGCACACGCCGGCGGCTTCGAGCTCTTGCAGGCTGCGCGCCTTCGGTCCCGCTGCCTGTGAAAGCGTGGCCATGTGCGGCCCGCCGACCTCACGCATGACGCGCTTGATTTCCGCGACGGTATCGACGCCCATGGGCTTTGCCATGTCGGCCCCGGCCTCCATGAACAGCCGGCAGCGCGCAATGGCAGCATCGATGCCCTCGACCCCGGCGGCATCGGTGCGAGCGGCGATGAAAAGATCGTCATCGCGCCGCGCATCGAGCGCAGCTTTGATCTTGGCGAGCATTTGCTCGAGCGGGATGATCTGCTTGCCCGGCAGATAGCCGCAGCGATTAGGAAAGACCTGGTCGCTGATGAACAAGCCCGCGACTCCCGCGGCTTCGAAAGCGCGCACCATCTGGCGCACGTTGTTCACGCCACCGAAGCCGGTGTCGGCGTCGACATAGACCGGTATCTTCACTGCCGCACAGATGCGCGCGTAATGGTCGGCATAGTCGCGCATGTTACACTGGCCCATATCGGCCTGGGCCAACATGCTGCCGATGGCGGCATAGCCACCCGCCACCAGCGCTTCGAACCCTTCCGCCTCGATGATGCGCGCGGAAAGTGCATCATATGCGCCCGGCATGAGCACCAGGCGGTTGCCCGCCATGATGGCTCTGAATTTTTTTCTGACGTTCATGCGACGCTCCTGAAATAACCGTAGGGCGGATTAGTGCTAACTAATGTTACTGCGTCACAACCTGAGACGCATGTTCCTTCTGTATCGGGTTGCACAATAGGGGCATCTTGGCAGCATCCTTGCGATTGCGACGATCAGCTGATGATGGAGCGTAGCGATCGAGTTGGGAACGTGGCGTTGGGGCCGGATTGGCGGCGCCGCGGGGTCGGTAACTATCGGGAATGGCAAGTTTTTTGACTCTCCGGGCGCAATGAGGTCCTGAGGGGGGAATCGTCTCCCTTTCGGAGATCAGGAAGCCGTAAACGGCGATGCAAAGCGTCGCGTGATGGTGGAAGCCCGGCCATCCCCGCCCCTCGTAGTGCCCGAGCCCGATCTCTTGTTTGAGCTCCAGGTAGTCGCGCTCGATCCGCCACCGCATTTTTGCGCGATCGACCAGCGCATGAAATGAAATGTTCTTATCGAGGGTGGCAAGCCAATATTTGGTGGGCTCACGCTCACTCTTGGGCCATTCGATGAGAAGCGTTTCTTCACCTCGTGCCGCGGCACCCCTGATCGGCGCCGTTCGCACTTGAACGCGGGCGAAGCGCGAGCGCAGCTTTTTGTTAGTTCCCTCCCGCCAGGTGATCGTGCACCAAGCTTTTTCTGGCAGCCTGAGTGCCAACTTCTTCACGCTCAAGCGCGGCCCCATCCCGCCATCATCGGTTACTCTACGCACCATAATTGTCGGTATGATGGCTGCCACGTATTCGAGCCCCAGCGCACTGAGGCCCGTGCGAAACCCTGAGTTCGATCCGTAGCTCGCATCTGTGAGCACCACCCCGCGCGGTACCCCCGCCGCTAAGGCTTTCGCAATCTGCTCCAGGGCGATCTGCGGTTTGGTCTTGAACGAGATCTCCTTGGGAATACGCGCTTTCTTGCGGCGCGCAGCGTTTTTAGCCCATTGCTGCGGCAGATAAAGCCGATACGCGATCGGCAGGCTGGCGTGATGATTGGCGATCGACAACGTCACTGCCACCTGACAATTCGCTTGCTTGCCAAGCTGGCCGCAATATTGATGCTGCACGCCGACCGATTTGGAGCCGCACTTTGGAAAAGACGTATCGTCGACAATCCAGGCTTCAATCGGTCCATGCCGCTCGATCACCGGCAAGATCAGCTCGCGCACTTTGGCCAACATTGACGCGTCCGACCACGGCGCATTGGCAACAAAGTGCAGCAATCTTTGATGCTGCACCGAAGTCTCGTGCGGCGCCGTCACCGCCGCGATCGGCTCCACGCTCCTGCGGCCTTCTGAGACCAAAAGGCCGGCACAGTAATCATTCAGCGGCCGCTCCCGGTCGGCGTGGCCGATCACGCTCGTCAGCTGTTCCACAAAACGCGCAAATCGAGATGCACTATCCTCCGTTTTTTCGAAATTCATCGCAGCCCTCCGCCGGCCAGTGAACCTCGACAAATATCTGATTCTCATGCACTATCGACGGAAAATCTTCTGACTCAGTGCGACTAACCCGCCCTACAATCGCGCGCGATCTGCAGCCACGGCTGCTCGGTTGCCGTCCGGCGTTCCCAGCTTGCAATCTCGTCGGCGTGCTTGAGCGTAAGGCCGATATCGTCCAGCCCTTCCAACAGTCGCATGCGATCGGCGGGGGAAATATCAAACACGATATCGCCGCCGCCGGGGCCGCTGATGCGCTGGGCGCCCAAATCAACCGTAAACGGGGCGGCGCCGTTGACGGCGATTACGCGCTGCTCGAAAGCGCGCGCATCGGACGGCGACAGCATGATCGGCAGCAATCCGTTCTGCAAGCAGTTCTCGCGATAAATGTCGGCAAAGCTGCGCGCCACAATGACACGGATGTTGTTCGCGAGCATTCCCCACACCGCCGCCTCGCGCGAGGAACCAGCGCCGAAATTGTGTCCGGTCACGAGAATGCCGGGATTGCGGAACTGCGGCTGGTTGAGAACGAACGATTTATCCGCGCCGCCGTCATCGCGCCGCCGCGCGCGCATGAACAATAACGCCTTGTAATCCGGTTTGAGACTTCGCATCGCCTGCACCGGCGCGATCTGGTCGGTATTGATGTCGTCCGCAATAAGCGGAACCGCGATCCCGGTGTGAGTCTCAAACGGCTGCATCAGGGGTTCCCGAGCTGCCGCACATCAGCGATGCGGCCCGCGATAGCGCTGGCGGCGGCGGTCTGCGGGCTCGCGAGATGGGTGCGCACGTTCGGGCCCTGCCGGTGCTCGAAATTGCGATTGGTCGTGGAGATGCAGCGTTCCCCCGGCGTGCCGCGATCGCCGTTCCCGCCCGCGCACATGGAGCAGCCTGATTCACCCCAGAAAAAGCCGGCAGCGCGGAAGATGCGGTCGAGACCCGCCGCCTCCGCTGCGCGCTTCACCGAACTCGAGCCCGGCACCACCATTGCGATGACGCCCTCGGCGACATGTCGCCCGCGCACGATGGCGGCGGCGGCTTGCAGGTCGGACAGGCGGCTGTTGGTGCAGGAGCCGATGAACACGCGATTGACCGGCAGATCCGCAAGCGCCATGCCGGGTGCAAGCCCCATATAGACGAGTGCGCTCTCCACCGCCGGCCGTCGGCCGCCCGCGGCCGTGCTGGGATCAGGCACGCGTCCGGAAATGCCGAGCACCTGGCTTGGATCGGTGCCCCAGGTGACCTGCGGCTCGAGCGCGCTACAGTCGAGCACGTGCTCGCGATCGAATCGCGCGCCCGCATCCGACTTCAGCGTGCGCCAGTGTGCGAGCGCGCAATCCCACATCGCGCCCGCCGGGGCGAAGGGCCGCCCTGCAAGCCACGAAAAGACGCTCTCGTCAGGCGCCACAAATCCCGATCGGCCGCCCATCTCGATGTTGAGATTGCAAAGCGTCATGCGCGCTTCAATTGACAGGGCGCGGACCGCGGCCCCGGCATATTCGACCGCATATCCGCGCGCGCCCGAAACGCCGAGATCGCCAATCAACCGCAGCGCCGCGTCTTTGGCGCCGACATGCGCGGGCAAAGTCCCTTCCAGCCGAATCAGCATGCGCTTGGGCCGCTTGAGCGCCATCACCTGGGTCGCGAGAATGTGTGCGAGCTCGCTCGTGCCGCAACCGAAAGCAAGCGCGCCGAGCCCGCCTACCGTGCTGGCATGACTGTCCGGCACGGCATGGGTTGCGCCGGGCAACACCATGCCGAGCTCCGGCGCGACCACGTGACAGATGCCCTGCTCGGGGTCGCTGATGTCGAACAGCCGAATGCCGTTGCGGCGGCTGCCCTCGCGCATGGCGCGCAGGAAGGCAGCACCCGACGGATTGGTGTTGTCGTCGCGGCCGGGCTGGGTAGCGACCGTGTGGTCCTGCATCGAGAACGTGAGGTCGGGGCGCCGCACCGGGCGACCCTGCTTGTGGAGCTGCTCGAAGGCGTGCGGCGCGTGCAGCTCGTGCAGGACGTGCCGGTCGATATAGATGAGCTCGCGCCCATCCGCGCGCGGCGCCACCAGATGGACATCCCAAATCTTGTCGAACAGGGTTTGGGGCATGCAGGCAGGTTAGCAAAATTATTGCGGGCCGGCAGGTGAGAATGCCGGCCCGCGCGCCTTTTCATGGACATTAATTCGAGTGCCGCGCGCGCGCGGCAGATTGCGTCAGAGGGCGCTCACCCCGGCCTGCTTGAGGAGATCGGCCATCTTGTTGCGGGCGTAGAACATGCGGGTTTTCACGGTTGCCGGGGGGACGCCGACGATGCGGGCGACCTCATCGACCGATTTCTCGTGGTAGTAGACGAGATCGATCACCTCGCGGTGTGCCGGCGAAAGCTGGGTCAGGCACTTCTGCACAATGGTGTTGCGATCCTTGGTGCCCACGACCGTCTCGGGATTGTCGGCGGTGTCTTCAATGGTCGCCGCCATCTGATCGTCGAGATACTCGTCGGTTCGCCGCCGCAGCGCCGAGAGCGCCTTGTAGCGGGCAATGGCCAAGAGCCAGGTAGAAACCTGCGACTTCGATTCGAAGCCCTCCGCCTGCCGCCACACGTCGAGGAACACCTCGCTCACGAGGTCCTCGGCCAGCGACTGGTTGCCGGTGAGGCGAAGGATGAACCGGTACACCTTCACGTTGTGACGGGCGTACAGCACTTGCATCGCGCGCTTGTCGCCATCGGCGATGAGGCTGATGAG
Organism: uncultured Alphaproteobacteria bacterium; assembly: GCA_963771845.1. Taxonomy (GTDB): domain Bacteria; phylum Pseudomonadota; class Alphaproteobacteria; order Rhizobiales; family Xanthobacteraceae; genus VAZQ01. The sequence goes on from CAVYVC010000020.1 coordinate 149,301, forward strand.
CATGTCGTCCGAGCTGTCCTGCACGGGTGCTCGGAGGTGCAGCGGCGCGATATCGCGCAGCACATATTCGGTTTGCATGACGATCCCCTGATCAACGAGCTTTTTAAAGCTCAGCCCTTAGGTGGAGTTCGTAGCAAACCGCTGTTGCAGCGTTGTTACGTGGAAAGAGGAAAATGGTTTCGTCGGTACGGTTAATTATTTCTTGGCTGAGGCTTTTATGACACAAAAGGTATTATGGTATGGGCAATTGTTTCGTGCCGTGCGACTTTTATGCTTCAGTCCAGCACTGATGCTTCTCCTGACGGGGAAAACAGGTACCCGCCGCCGCGGACGGTGCGGATAACCGACGGGCGCTCCGGATCGGGCTCGATCTTGCGCCTGATGCGCATGATTCGCACGTCAATGGCGCGATCATAAGCCTCGGGATCGCGGGCATTGGCGAGTTCGAGCAAACGGTCGCGTGACAGCACCCGCTTGGGATTGGCGGCGAACACCCGCAAGAGACCGTATTCCGACGGGGTGAGGGGATGCTCGTTGCCTTCATCGTCGCGCAAGGCCTGGGCGTCATGATCGAGCCATTTCGTTCCGAAGCGTACCCGGACCGGCTCGGCCGGGCGTGCCGCCTTTGCCGACGGCGCCAGAACAGCAGGTTGTGGCGCGCTCGCGCTCCTTCGCAGCACCGAGCGAATGCGCGCCAGAAGCTCGCGCAGCTCGCATGGCTTGGCGAGATAATCGTCGGCGCCGAGTTCCAGCCCAACCACCCGGTCAATGGGACTGGCGGTCGCGGTGAGCATGATGATCGGAACCTGGCTGCGTTGCTTGAGGTCGCGAATGATGGAAAGACCGTCCTCCTCCGGCATGTTGAGGTCGAGGACAATCAGGTCCGGCACCTGGCGGGCAAAGAGCTGGCGCAGGCTCGCGCCGCCCTCACACAAGCTCACGCTAAAGCCATGCATGCGCAGGTAGTCGCCGACCATCTCGCGGGCGGGCTTCTCGTCATCGACCACCGCGATGTGCTGGGCTTGGTTCATGTGGCCGGCAAGCTCATCGTGAAATTTGCACCCTTTGAGGGTCCCGCGCTTTCGACCGTGATCCGCCCGCCATGCAGGTCGACAATCCGCTTGACGATCGAAAGCCCCAGTCCCGTCGACGTTTCGCCGGCGGTCGGCTTGGCTGAGAGCCGCTGAAACCGGCCAAAAAGCCGCGACAGGTCTTCTGGCGAAAGCCCGGCGCCCTGATCCCTGACCTGGATCACTATGTTCTCGGCTTCTTGTGTCACGAATATGTCGATCGGACCGCCGATCGGGCTGTATTTGACCGCGTTGCTGACCAGATTATCGATCGCCTCCCGAATACGATCCGCATCGCACATCGCGGTGAGTTGGGGAGCGGCCGAAACCGTAATCCTCTGGCCTTTTCTGGTGGCGAGCGGCCGGTTCGCCTCTGCCACTTCCTGCACCATCAATGAAAGGTCGACCGGCTCGCGCCGCACGGTGATGTCGAGCGCGTCCGCCATGGCATCTTTGACGAGATCGTCGACCATCTCGGTGAGCCGGTTGGCGGCGTCGCGGATGTGCCCGATCTGCGCCTGCGCCTCGGCATCAAGGGCGCCCGCGGCAGCCATGAACTCCTTGAGGATTTCGGTACGGCCGAGGATCACGCTCAGCGGGTTTTTGAGGTCGTGCGCCACGGTGCCCAGGATCTCGCTTTTGAACGTATTGGCCCGTCGCAGACGCGCCCACTGCGAGGCAAGCCGCCGGTTGGCCGAGGTCAGATCCTGGGTGCGTTCCGCCACGCGCTCTTCGAGGCGGGTCTTTGCGCGCTGGAGCTGCTCGTAAAGGATGACGTTGTCGAATGCGATGGAAAACCGGCTGCAGAAAATATCAATCAGCGCGCGGTCGGTATCGGAGAGATCGCGCGCGGCTTCCAGCACCACGACCACTTCACGGCCGCTGAGCGTCTGGATGTAGAGGACGGAGCGGTTCGCCGAGAACTCATGGCGCCGGCGCCGGAAGGCTTCCTCGACCAGCTCGCGCAACTCGCGATCGAGGATCGCCGAAACATCGGCGCCGGTGAAGCGGCTGTAGCATCCCGACCCCGCGAGCACTGAGAACGTCTGGTGCGAATCCAGCCCCTCGCGCAGCACGAGAATGCCGGCGCAGTCCGCATTCAATAAGGAGGAAATCTGGGTCAGAACGCCTTCCGCCAGCCGCTGCATCGATTTCAAATCGAACAGCGCCGGCGCCGCTTCGATGATGATTTCGAGGCCGCGGCGCGTTTCCACCATTCGCTCGAGCTGCTGGTGCGCGCGCAGCGCTGCGGTGAGCGCCGTGAACAGCTTGTCGGCGGTAAGCTCCGTTTTCGCCTTGTAGTCGTTGATATCGTAATCGACGATGACGCGGCGCTCCGGCGCCTGCCCAGGCTGGCCGGTGCGAAGAATGATGCGCACCGTCTCGTTCTTGAGATCCTTGCGAATGAACTCGACGAGATCGAGGCCAGCGCTGTCGGTCTCCATGATCACATCGAGGAGCACCACCGCCACGTCGGGGTGGCTGCGCATCAGCTGGCGCCCTTCGGCCGCCGAATACGCGGACAGGATTTCGAGGCCCTGGCCGTTGAGCTGGTAATCGCTGAGCGCAAAGCGCGTGCCCTCGTGCACCGCCGGCTCGTCATCGATAATCGCGATCTTCCAGCGCCGGCCCGGCTTCTGCGCCGGCACCGCGTCCGCGTGATCTTCGATCAGCCGGACGAAATCATCGTCAGCCATGCGCCTTGTCCATGATGGCAATGGGCTGGGTCGGCGGCGACTCGGAGGGGGCTACACGGGGAAAAGTGACGCGAAACCGCGTGCCCCAGCCCAGCCGCAACTCGAAGCTCAGGCGCCCGCCCAGCTGCTGCGTTACGAGATTGTAGATGATGTGCAGACCGAGCCCGGTTCCGCCCTCGTTTCTCCGGGTCGTAAAGAAGGGATCGAGCGCGCGGCGTTGGGTGTCCTCGCTCATTCCGATGCCATCATCGGAAACGAAGAGTTCCACGTCATCCCCCAGCTGGCGAGCCTCGACCAGGATGCTGCCGGTGCGGCCGTTCGGAAACGCGTGGATCACGCTGTTGAGAAACAGGTTGGTCAATACCTGGCCGTAAGAGCCGGGATAACTGTCCATGATGATGCTCGTGGGGACATCGACGGTAAGCGCAATCTGGGATTTTTTCAGGACCGGGCGCAGGCTCGCAACAATGTGATCCGTCGACTCGCGCAGATCGAATTGTCTGCGATCGGCGTGGCTGCGATCGACCGCGACTTGCTTGAACGATTGCACCAGCTCGCCCGCACGCTGGAGATTGGCGACCAGCTGGTTGGCCGCGTCGCAACTCGTAACAAGGAACTCGTCCAGCCGCGAGCGGCGCAACGGCCCTGAATCCACCTCGCTGGCGAAATCGTCGCAGCGCCGCGCAAAACTCGAAGCGACCGTAAGACTGATGCCGATCGGGTTGTTCACTTCGTGCGCGACGCCTGCGACCAGGCCGCCGAGAGCCGCGAGCTTTTCCGCCGCGATCAGATTCTGCTGCGCCTCGCGCAGGTCCGAGAGCGCCTTTTCGGCATGGTCGCGTGAGGCGCGCAATTCGTTCTCGGCCTTGCGCTTGGCAATGGCGTTGTCCCGAAATACTGCAACGGCGCGCGCCATCTCGCCGATCTCGTCGCGCGCCTGCGTTCCTTCGATCGGCACATCGTATTTCTCCGTGCGGACCGCGTTCATCCCCTCCATGATTTGCCGCAGCGGCAGAATGATGCTGCGCGCGACCACAACTCCCGCAATCACAATCAGGGTGAGGAAAATGAGCGCGACCAGCGCCACGTTCTGGTAGAGGTTGGCCAGCGTGTGATCGAAGCTGCCCTGCGCGCGTAGCTCGCGCGAACCCATCTGCGAGGACAGCTTGTTGATGAGATCGATCATGGCTGCCTGATTATCGTCGATCGCCGTCTTCAACAGATTTGCGCGCGCGGCGAACTGCTCGGTCAAGTTCTTGAGACCCTCGCGAAACGAGGCGGCGCGCTGCGACAATGCCGTCAATGCGTCACGCTGGAGGCTGTTTTCGGCCAAGTCGATCATGACCGGGATGGTCTGCTCCACCGTGGCAATGCTGTCGCGCGCGTCGTCAGCCGCATCGGAGCCAAGCGGCGAGAGATAGAAGGCATTTGCCGCAAGCAGGCTTGCGGTGAATGCTTCGCGCGATTTTCCGAGTGACGGCAGGAGCAACGCCTCGCGATTGCCGATTGCACTCTCGATGATGGCGTAGAGCCCGGCCATTTCGCGGGCGGGCTTGAGCACCTCGTTGTCGTAGGTCTGCGCGATCGCGGCCTGGAGCTCACGCACATCGCCAAAACCCTGGAGGAATTTCTCGGTCACCCCGCGCAATTCATCGGCTGATCCCGATAGCACCGGATCGACCGCCCCGCGATTGCGCAGCGTGCTCAGCACATCGCTATGCACTCCGAGAATTTCCGCCATCAATTCCTGATTCGGTTGGTTGATGTAGCGATGAATGAGGTTCTGCAGCCGGCCTGCTTCGCCTCTGAGCTGGACCAGAAGCTTGTCGGATTCACGCACCCGCCGCACGTCATCCCAGGCGGAGCTGAGAACATTTGCGCCGTTCCAGATCACAAGCGCGAGAATGATGGCGACGGTGGCGTTGAGGGCGGCAATCGAAAACAGGCGCCATCGGATGGGCAGCAACCGGACCAGCGTCTGGGTTGCAAGATCGACGCTTCGCGTTGCCCGCGGCAGCGCCGAAGGTTGCTCTCGCAGTGCAATCAGATCGAGACTCATTGAACCTGCCGAATGCGCCCGATCAGCTGGCGCGTATCCTCATCGATTAATTGGCCGGCAAACATGGCGCTCACCGCGTCCTCGAATGGTTGGCGGTCAAATTCCGAGACAATAACGTTTCCGTTGGTGCGCGCCTGCACCCGCGAGCGCTCCTCCCACTGGGTCCACAGCTCGCGCATAAAGGTGCTCGATTCCTCCGCTGCCGCGCGAAATAGGTCCTGGTCCTCGCTCGAGAGACTCTCCCAGGCGCGCGGCGACATGATCAGCACTTCCGGCCCCATTGTGTGCTCCGTCAAGGTATAATAGGGAGCGAGCTTGTAGTGACCCGTGGTCACATAGGACGGCCAGTTGTTCTCCGCTCCGTCGATCAGGCGCGTGGAGAGCCCGGTCGAAACCTGGCCATAGGGGAGCTCAATCGGCTCGGCCCCAAGCGCCTTGATCATGTCCGCCATCAGCTCGGATTGCTGAACCCGAATTTTCAATCCCTTCATGTCCGCGATTGATCGCACCGGCTTGACGCTGTTGTAGATCGATCTTGCTCCGGAATCATAAAAAGTAAGCCCGACCAAACCATGGCGCCCAAATGCCGACAAAATCTCCTTTCCGATGCCCTGATCGAGCACCTTGTGGAGGTGTTCGACCGAGCGAAAAAGGAACGGTAACGAAAGCACGTTGGCTTGCGGCACCAGAGTGCCGACCGGGGCAACGTTGATGCGATCGAGATCAATGGCACCAATCCGTGTCAGTTCAATGGTCTCCTTTTCCTCCCCCAGCTGACGCGAATGGAACACGCGAATGCGATGGCGGCCTTGGGAGCGCTCCTCCACGATCTTGGCCATGAATTGGAGGGCTTGGACCGTCGGATAGTCCGCCGATTGATTGTCCGCGGCGCGGAACTCACGCGCATTCGCCGTGGCCGGCAAGAGCACCAGCGCTCCGGCGCATAGGGCCGCACACAAACCCTGCTGGCTTCCCGCGAGAAGCGGCATTTTTCGAAGACCCCGTGCAATGCCGCAGACTATTCGCAAGCGCCAAACGGCGTCAATCAACCCCATTATCCGGTGATCAAATCACGAGGATTGCGGCCTGCGGCTCGCTTCTCGCGCGAGGACCTTATCCACCATTTCTGCGGCCAACCCGAGATAGCGCCGCGGATCGCACATGATGTCGATTTCGGCGCGGCTGAGGTGCCGCCTGATCTCCGCGTTCTGCGCAAGGAGGTCGCCGAGGGGCTCGCCCGTGGCCGCCACTTTCCGGCAGATGTCATAGACGAGGTCGTGCGCGCGCTGACGCCCGAGGTGCGGTCCAAGGCCCATCATGACCGCCTCGGAAACGATCATGCCGTGGGTGAGATCAAGGTTGGCGCGCATGCGATCCCCGTCCACTTCCAGGCCGGACACCAGATCCCTGGTCTGCGCAAGGGCTCCCGAGGCGAGCAGGAAAATTTCAGGCAGCGAGATCCATTCGATCTCCCATGGCCCGGTGGAGCGCTCGTGATCGGCGACGGCGGCTTCGAGCAGCGCTGCCACGTGCTGGCGGACGAGAGCTACTGTCGAGTGGATATAGAGGCACGAAATGGGATTGCGCTTCTGCGGCATGGTGCTCGAGGAGCCGCGCGCCTCGTGAAACGGTTCATACACCTCGGCCACTTCGGTCTGCATGAGAAGTTTTACGTCCATGGAGATCTTGCCAAGCGTGCCGGTCACGAGACCGAGGAAGCACGCGACCTCTCCGATGCGGTCGCGCACCGTGTGCCAGGCGATATCCGGCTGGCCAAGGCCAAGCTCCTGCATCAACCCGGCCTGCACCTTGAGACCGTCCTTGCCGAGCGAGGCGAGGGTCCCTACCGCGCCGCCGAACTCGCCGACCAGAACACGCGGACGCATCTGCGCCAAGCGTTCACGGTGGCGCTGCATGGCCGCAAGGAGAGCCGCCGTTTTGAATCCGAACGTGAGCGGGACCGCCTGCTGCAGGTTGCTGCGCCCAGCCATGGGCGTATCGCGATAGCGCCGCGACAGTTCAGCAAGCGCGGCGGCGATTGCCTCCATGTCCTTTTCGAGCAGTTCGAGCGCGGCGCGTATCTGCAGAACAGCAGCAGTGTCGGTAATGTCCTGCGTGGTCGCGCCCCAATGACACCATTCGCCGAGTCCATCGGCGCAGAGGCTGACGATTTGCTGAACCACGCCCAGGATCGGATAGCCGATGCGCTCGGTCTGCTGCTTGAGGCGGACGAGATCGATGTTCTCGATCCGGCATTGCCGTTCGATTTCACGCGCTGCCTTCTTCGGAATGATTCCAAGACGGGCCTGGACCCGTGCTAGCACGGCTTCGATTTCCAGATAATAGGCGGTCCTTTGCTCGTCCGAAAATACGTGACGCATCTCCGGCGTAGTGAAAATATCGCGGAAGATTGTCGAGTCGAGTGCAGTGGCGGCCATGATCAAATGATAATGCTGGGATTGCGCAGATTCCGGTCACAGTCGATCAGGTTGATTTGTCGCACCCGGATCTGCCAGGTGTCGCCAGCACGGACAAAGCAGTGGCCGCACCAGCCCGACAGGAAACGAGCGCCATTCACGCGAAATTCGCTCACCATATAGTTCGATCGCACCATCCGGATCGCGCTCTTCCCAGCCGCGAACCCTTCCACATTCGAGATCATCCGCACTGTGCGCTATTTCGGCGCCTGCGACCAGGGCGTAGCCCGTGTGCTTGAGGGACTCGACAGAAACGAAAGCGCAGGCGTTTGCCGCAACCTGGCTTTCACGTCCTGCTGTTCAAGAATTTCCGTCGCTGCGCGGCCGAGCATGTCTCAGCGGCTCGGCAGATGCGCCTTGCGACCGGGCATCCAGGGGCGGTTCCGGCCCTTGCGGGCGCCAGATGTGAACGCCGGCATCGGTAATCATCATGACTTGTTCCTGATCAAGAATTTCTAAGGCGCGACCAGCGCGCGTGTCGTATCGTCGAACAGTTCGTCGACCGACATGCGGCGCGGTATGAGCTGCTGCTGCTGACAGAAATCGATGATGATTTCCAATATCGGCCGGCAGGCCTCGATCCCGAAACGATAGACATCGAGCTCGCCGCCGTCAGGCAGGCCGGCCGCCCGTTTGCTCGCGTGTAACTGCTGGAAGATGTCTTTCACCACGTCGGGGCGCGTGCGCGACAACTCCTGCCTGACCACCACCATGTGATTGATCGGCACGCCGTGGTGGCGCTCGGCCCATTTCTGAGCAGCCGCGTCGGCATCGGGAATAAGATGCTTGAATTTCGGATCAGGCAGCTTGTCGCCGACGATTCCGGCGGCAATTTCGCCATCGAGCAGCATCTGCGTCAGCTCCTTGCCCTGCGGTGCGCGTTTGACAATGGCGGGATCGTGATACTCGGCGACATGCGGATCCTCGAAGGTGATCCACTCGACCTTGTTGATGTCGAGGCCGTAATCGCTGGCCAGAATTCCCCGCACCCACGTCCCCGTCGTGACCGTGTAGGCGCGCACGCCGACCCGCTTGCCGTTAAGGTCGGACGGCTTGAGCGGACCGCGATCGGGGTTGTAGGCGATGGTGTGATGCTGGCCGCGGCTCACCAAGACGGCGGGAAGGAGCACATAGGGCTTGCCGTAGGCCTTGGCCTGCAGATATGTCACGATGGCAAGCTCGGCGACATCATATCTCGCATCACGCACCACCTGTTTGAACAGATTGTTGGCGACCTTAACCTCGACAAAATCGAAATCGACCAGGTCCGACCGAACCGCGCCACCCTTGAGCGGCTTGGTGATCGGATAATTGCCTAACATCGTGTGCAGCTTGAGCTTCGTTGCAGTCGTCATGTGAGTGCTCCTTTCTCACTTAGACAGGATGGGATAGAGCGTGAGCGCGGTCTTGCCGAAAATCCAATCCTGATCGGACACCTTGGCGAAGGAGAACGCCTTGCGCGCGGCATCAAGAATCTCGGACAGCGTGCCGACCGAATTCGGAAAATTCGAGCCCCAGGCGATCCGGGACGCGCCGAACGTATCGACGACCTTGCCGAAGAACGTATCCGGCGCGCCCTTGCCCCAACTCTTGGGCGTTACATTAACGGGCGTGATCTTGAGATAGACCTGCTTGTATTTGGCAAGCTCGAGGAATTCGGCCGCCGCCGTGTAGGGTGGGCCTTCCACGAACGGCGCGCGCACGAGATGATCGAGGATGATCGTGACTTTGGGGAAGCGGTCCATGATCTGGCGCAGCAGCGGCAAGCCTTCCTGCTTCATCTGCATACAGACCGGAATGTTCTTCGCCGCCGCATGCTCCCAGAACGGATAGGTCTTCGGGTCCACGAACCATGTCGCCTGATCCGGCAACGTGCTGCCGGTGGTAAAGAGCCGCATGCCGGTGCAGCCGCGCGCGAGCCAGTAGTCGAAAGTCTTCACTGCATCGGACGCCAGGACGTCGATCGAGCATACCGCCGTGAAGCGCGACGGCACGGCCGCCACTGCATCCGCCACGTAGCTGTTGTCGTAACCATAGGCGGTCGAGGAATGCACGATCGCCGCCTTGTCGACGCCGGCCTCGTCCATGGCTTTGATCAAGGTTTGATAGGTAGTGGGCCGCTCGCTCGACCAGGTGGATTGGGTGCCTCCGAGCGGGGCCAACGGATAGCGCTGGGTATCAGGCGAGACAATGTGCGGATGGATGTCTACGACGGTCATGAGCGCTCACTCGCATTCGGGTTCACTGAAGACTTTCAAGGGTCGATATCGACAAACACCTGATCAAGCTGCGGACGCGAAGGTATCAGCTTCTGCTGCAGGCTATAGGTGACCAGGGCCTCGATGCTGGCGCGGTTCGCCGCCATGCCGTAGGGCAGCGGATCGCTCATCAGCGACAGGAAATTGCGATAGCGTTTGCCTTCCGGGCTGTCGCCGTGACCGCCCCTGAGTTCCCGCAGATATGGCTCCTTGGATGCCATGAAGGCGTCCATCAGCGAACGCGCCAGCCACGGATGGTTTTTGATGTGCTCGTCCTTCACGACAACGAGCCCATGGATCGGGTAGATGCCGCTGCGGCGAAACCAATCCGCCTCGACCTGTTCGATGTCGGCAATCAATTCCGGATAGGTATCCGCTGCTGCTGCGGCCGCGCTGCCCTTGTCCCAGCCGCTGATTGGAGGACCGGCGCGGCCAACACCGGCAGGCCCGGTAAATCCCGCCTGGATTTCCCCCGCTTTCATCATGCTCTGGAGCGATTTGCCTTGCGGCGCGTGCACCACATTCGGCGGCAGCTTGAGCGCGGTGACGTGCTCCTCATCGTCGACCACCCACGTCACCTTTGCGGAGTCGAGCCCGTACTCATTGATGAAGATGCCGCGCGTCCACACCCCGGTGGTCACCGAATAAGCGCGTACTCCGACCTTTTTGCCCTCCAGGTCCTTGGGCACCTTGATGCCTGAAATCGGGACGCACCACGAAGCCGCCGTGATGAAAGCGGCGCATCAGAAAAATCGGCAACGCAATGAAGGGAGCGCCGAACGCACGTGCGATCATGTAGGTCGTGGGCGCCATCTCGCAGACGTCGAACTCGACATCGCGCACCATGCGTCGGAACGCGCCGATAATGGGCGCGACCTCGACGAAGTCGAGCTCCACCCCTGTGATCGCAGCCGTCCCGCTCTTGATATCCTTGGTGTGGCCGTAGCTTGCGATGGCAATTTTCAGTCGCGGCTGCTGTGTCATTGCTTCTCGATCCCTGCCTTCTCGATCACCGCTGCCCATTTCTTGACATCCGCCGCCATGCGGTCTCGCATTTCCTCAGGTGTGCTGCCGCGGGCATCCATGCCGAGCGCGGAGGCGGTGGCCTGGAGGGCGGGGTCGGACAGCGCGGCATTGATGTGTTGATTGAGAATCGCAAGGGTTTGAGCCGGCATGCCAGCGGCTGAGGCGAGACCATTCCAGCTGGTCACGATATAGTCGGGAAAACCGCTTTCCTTCGCGGTCGGCACGTTGCGCAGCAGTGGATTGCGTTCCTCGCCGGAGGTCGCAATGATTCTCACCTGGTTATCCGAGATGAGCGCCTGCAATCCGGCATAGAAATCGAACCCGAGGTCGACGTCGCCACGTAAAACCGCCGTCATGAGGTCGGGCGTCGTCTTGTAAGGAATGATCGTGACGTCCGCGCCGCTGACCTGCTTCAGGAGATGCGCCGATAGATTTTGCGTGCTGCCGGGATTGATGGCGCCGAAATTGAGCTTTCCCGGGCTCTTACGCGCGGCGGCGACGACGTCCGGGAGAGTCTTGAGCGGCGAATCCGCCTTGACCGCGAGCAGTATCTCGAAGCGCGCCGTGATCGACACGAATGTAAAGTCGGTGAGCACGTTATAGGGCCGCGTCTTGAACAGGGACATGGCGATGGCCTGCCCGTTTCCGATTACGTCTAGCGTATAACCGTCAGGTGGCGCTTTGAGCACTTCCTCGGCGGAGAGGAGGCCGGCGGCTCCCGGACGATTTTCGATCACGACCTGCTGTTTCGTTCGCTCGGTCAGTTTCTGCGCGAGCAGGCGCATGGTCAGGTCGGCAACCCCGCCGGCGCCATAGGGAATGAAAATGTGGATTGGCTTAGTGGGAAAACTTGGCTGTGATCGAGCCCCATTAAGCGCAACCGCGCAAACGATTGCTGCCAAGGCAAGAGCCAGGGGCCCCCGGATCAATCGCGGTCGCCCATCCTTGCAGCCACCGTCCTTGAGCTTTTGACCATGCGAGCGCATGTCAAACCTCCCTTTTTTCATTGCTTCCCGTCGGTTTGTTGCACGCCACCTACGTTGGTTGCAGGTTGCAGGCTCGCATATCGCGGTAGTCTTCGCCCAATTGAAACCGCACACGCAGCTCGGCGAGGCATTGACCATGCTTCCTTTCGACTCTCCCGCGCTTGCGAGAAGGGACGGTATGGCACGCCGAGAGGATTGGCAGCCAACCCGTTTACACCAGCATTTTCTGGAGCTGTTGCGGAAAGAAGCGAGCAATATCGCCAAATTCAGACTAACGTCACGGAAGAGATGTCAAGGACGTTGAAGGCCTCGAACAGGAAAATTGCACCAAGGTAGGCTTGACGCTAGCGTAACCAAAGCGTCGTACGCGGCGGTTTCCACGCTAATGTCCGGAGGAGCGAATTGCCAGCAAGCTGCGGGATAGCGATCGTCGGGGGCGGGCTCGCCGGGCTCGCGGCTGTGAACGCGCTTAAGATCTTCGGGATCAAGGCTGAAGTTTTCGAGGCCGCCCCGGCGCTGGGTGAGATCGGCGCCGCCGTTAACACGAGTCCGCAAGCCGTCAAAGCACTGCAAGCGATCGGTGTCGGCGAAAAGATCGCCGCGGTCGGGCATTTGTCGCCGGGAAATTACACCCGCAACATGCAGACGGGTGAGTTTCTCGAGTTCAATGATCGATTCAAGTTGGCGAAGCGGTACGGCGCTCCTTACTACTCTTTTCATCGCGCCGACCTGCTGGACGCTCTCGCAAGCGGGCTTGACCGCAGCGCCATTCACCTGGCGCACCGCCTAACCGGGATTGAGGAGCTCCCGGATCATACCATCCTGATTTTCGCCAATGGTGCCCGCGTCGAGGCCGAATTCGTGATCGGTGCCGATGGCGTGCGCTCGGTGATCCGTCAGGCGCTCTATGGCGACGACAACCCGACCTACACCGGTCAGATGGTATGGCGGGCCCTTCTGAACGCCAACGATGTACCGTCGGAAGTGCTTGAGCCAACGGGCCATACCCAGTGGGTCGGGCCAGGTTGCCATTTCATCGCCTATTACATCCGTCAGCGGAAATTCGTGAATATCGTCACGCAACAGGATACCGACAAATGGGTCGAGGAAGGGTGGTCGACCCGCGGCGATCCTGAGGAGATGCGATCGAGCTTCCCCAACCCCGAGCCACGGCTCGCCAAGCTGCTGAGCCTCGTGACCGAGTGCTCGAAGTGGGGGCTCTTCACGCGGCCACTCACGCAGAATTGGGGCCGCGGTCGCATCCAGCTCATTGGGGACGCAGCGCACGCGATGCTGCCCAATGCCGGGCAAGGCGCCTGTCAGGCGTTCGAGGACGCCTACATTCTCGCACGCTGGCTCGAGGCTTGCCGCGATCCGGGGGAGGCGTTTGCCAATTTCCGCCGCATCCGCATCCCGCGCGTGCATGGGGTGCAGCGGCTATCCCTTGCCAACGCCGGCTTCAAGCATATGCGCGACAGCGAGTTGCAGAAGGAGACGATAAGTGCCGGGACAGGCAGCGTCCACGGCAAAGCCGAGTGGGTCTGGGGATACGATCCGCTCCGCGAATGGGACAAAGCGCCTTTGGTTCCGCAGCCCTATGCTGACGCTGCCCGAGGTTGCAACAAGCCGGCCAACCCCCGCAACGATCAATCAACCAGGGCTTAGCGCTGCCTGCGCCCAAGCGCGAAGAAATAGTCAGCGACCCATAATAATGGTGGCAACGCTTGCGTGAACCAGTAGCGGCCTGACTGCCGAGTCGAATGCAGTGGCGGCTATGATCAAATGATAATGCTGGGATTGCGCAGATTTTGGTCACAGTCGATCAGATTGACTTGTCGCACCCGGATCTGCCAGGTGTCGCCATCACGGACAAAGCGGTGGCCGCACCAGCCCGACAGGAAACGCGTGCCGTCCAAGCGAAACTCGCTGACCATATAGTTCGACCGCACCATTCGGATCGCGCTCTGCCCGGCCGCGAACACTTCCACATTCGAGATCATCCGCACCGTGCGCGATTTCGGCGCCTGCGACCAGGCGTAGCCCGTGCGCAGCCGATAAATACGATCCTCCATGCGGCGCCGATCATCAAACGAGATCGCGATCTCGCGACGGGGATCGCCCGCCTCCGGCGTGCCCGGTACCCAGTAGATGAATTCCGGCGCATACATGGCAAGCCACTCGTCAAACCGGAGTTGATCGAGCAGGCGCGCTTCGCGCTCGATCAGCCTGCGAAACAGGTCGCGCTCGCAAGCATCCTCGATTGCAAGCTCGTCGCGCTGCCAATCGGAAAAGCTGTCGACCAGCTCCTGATAAAGCGCATCATTGACGTAATACGAGCTGATCGAGGGATCGTGCTTGAGCTGCATGCTTGGCCTGTGAAGCCCGCGGGTGACGCTACGGCTCGCGCTGGACGACCAGATTGGGGCTTGCCTTCATCAATCGCTTCCACTCCTTGATGTATTCGCGCATGAAGGCTTCATCGGTCGCGGGGGCCGTGATGATGCCGTCCTTGCCGGTGCGGACCCGGCCGGGAATGCCGAGGCCGCGATGCATGTAGACCCACTCGTCTTCGAGGCAGGCGAGCCCGCGCTGGATCTCCTCGAAATTGGCGAGATCGTCGACCTCGCCGAAATTCGGGAACTGCTCCTGAGTCCGCATGCGCAGCGCATTGATCTCCTCGACCGCCCCGCCGAGCACGCCCTCTTCATCGACCACCGCGGTGCCGTACCACGTGACATTGGTCTCGGCGACCGAGACGGGCTCGAACACCTGTATGTGATTGCCAAGAAGTGAGAAGTTCGGAAACACGTTGATATTGACCGGCTCGGACGAGGCGAGATCAAGGATTTCTTCCGCTTTCGTTCCAAAGCGCTGCCGAAGCGATTGCGCGTAATGCTCCATTCCGGGATGCGGGCCTTCGACGGCCCACAGGCCGCCCGGGCGCTTTTCTATGGCCGGCCGCTTGTCCTTGAAATGATGACCGTGGCCCATATAGGCCATGTACATCGGCGCGTTATCCGGCGATCCCTTGTAGTAGGACATGCCCTTGTTGGCGACGTCGGCCTGGCGGTTTTCCATTTCGAGCAGAGAGCGGTGCGAGAATACGACGTGATAGCCGTCGCCGGAATTATCATAAGCCAGCTTCCAGTTGCCCTTGTAGCGTAGCCGGTTTGCCTCGCAGACCGCGATCTTGCCGCCGGGCTGGCGATCGAGCCACTCGTCGATCGGTTTGGTGATGGCGCCGAGATATTCAAGCAGTGCGGGCGCAGCGGGATTGAGCGTTGCAAAAATAAAGCCGCGATAGCTCTCAACCCGAGGCACCTGCGCCACGTTGTATTTGGCATCCTTGAAGTCGCAGGCATAGCCGTCCGGCCACGGCACGGCACGCAGCTTGCCCGTGTTGAGAAAGCTCCAGCCGTGATAAGGGCACTGAAAGAAGCGGGCGGAACCCCGATCCTTGCGGCACAGCGTGGTGCCGCGATGCGTGCAGCGATTGAATAGTGCCCGGATCTTTCCATTTGCGTCCCGCAACAGAATGATCGGGCGCAACCCCAACCGCACGGTGATGAAGTCGTCGTTGTTCGGAATCTGGCTTTCGTGCCCGAGATACACCCACACCGCCCCGAAGATGTGAGTCATCTCGAGCTCGAAGATTGCGGGATCGGTATAGATCAGCCGATGGACCCGGTCTTCCTGAACCAGCTCGTCCCAATCATAGCGCTCAGCGGTGCTCTCGGCACGAGCCGGCGGCGCATTCAATCTTTCCAACATGGTCGTCCTTCAGAAGAAATCGAAATACTCATTCTGCTCCCATTGCGTGGGCTCCTCGCCCGGCTGCTCGCCGGTGTGCTTGAGCCACAGTTCATAGCGGCCTATCTCGTTGCGCTTGAGCTTGACGAAATAGTCCACGAACAGCTTGCCGAGTGAGGCGCGAAACAACGCGTCACGCTCAAGCGCATCGAGCGCTGCCGGCAACGTCTCCGGCAGCATGGGGCGATTGGCCGAGTACGGCTCTTCGTCCGGCGGTCCGGGGTCATGCCCCTCACCCATTCCGTTCATCCCCGCTACAATCTGGGAGGCAATATAAAGGTACGGATTGGCGGCGGGTTCGCCCACGCGGTTCTCCAGCCGGGTAGCCGGATCTCCCATGCCGCCGAGAACGCGAATCATGACGCCACGGTGATCGTAACACCAGGTTGCGCGGTCAGGCGCCAGCGAGTTCGGGCGAAAGCGCCGGTAGCCATTCATAGTGGGCGTGGCAAAAGCCGTGCAGGGTTGCGCGTGCTTCATCAGCCCGCCGAGATAGGCGTGGCCCAAGGGCGACAGACATTCGCCTTGGCGCTCCGGCATGAACATGTTGCGCCCGCTGCTGCGATCGACCACCGACTGGTGGAGGTGCCAGCCACTGGAATAATAGCCCTTGAACGCAGGGCGGCACATGAACGTGGCGAAATAGCCCATGCGGCGGCAGATCTGGCGCGTCGCGGTGCGGAACAGCATCACATCGTCTGCCGCTGCAAGCGCGGGGCGCGCGGCGAAGGTGCACTCGACCTGACCCGGCCCGAATTCGTTCTCGATCGAGCGTAGCGGCAAATTGGTTTTCTCGAATGCGTCGACTAGCGCTGAAAACACCGGTTGCATCAGGTCCATGTTCGATTCGGAGTGAAGGACAAATCCGGGCTCGATCGGCGCGGTCTTGAGCGGACGTCCTCGAGCGCCCGGTACCGCGGTATGTTCGTCAGATAAAGCCTCGACCAGGCGGAAGAGGTACCACTCGATCTCGATCCCCACGATCAGCTCGAACCCTTTGCGCTCCAGGCCTTCGATTTGCCTTCGCAGTAGTTGCCGGGGCGAGAAATGAAAGGGCAGGCCGCTCGTGAAATACTCATTGCACAGCACCCAGCCTACGCCCGGCGCCCATGGCAGCACACGGAACGTTGCCGGGTCCGGCACAAGGATGATGTTCGGCGACCCGGTCATTTCCGGAAGGTCCATTCCCCCGCCGCGCGTGAACGAGGAGAATGTACGCGCGCCGGCGGAATTGAGCGTGGACGTTGCGACCGTGGTGGTAAAGCCCGACGTGAGCGCAGACATGAACGCGGGCCGCGTCAGCGCCTTGGCGCGCGAAGCGCCGTATGGATCGGCCCAAGCGAGGCGCACTAGGTGAAGATCGTCCCTTTCGAGCCTGCGTTTGATCTCTTCGGCTTGCTTTTGCTGCTCGTCGGTCCACAGCCCGTGTTTTTCGATGAACGCCTGAGTCTGCACCATCGCCGTGCGGGCCGCGCGAGTTGTTATGAGCGCCGGAACAGGCCGATGATCCAGTTCCAGGCCACCTTCCCCATCAGCGCAAGTCCCGAGATTGGCTTTGCGGCGGCAGAAGATGCCGGCACGGGCGCAGCCGCCGGTGCTGTTGCCGGAGCAGGTGTCTCCTGTCCTTGCGCGAACTTCTCCTTCAGAGCGGCGGCGAACTGGTTCATCAGCTGCGCGGCCGTGGCCTGGATGATGCCGACCCCGCGGCCGTATTGCGCCACGGCTCCTGAAAGATTGAGGTTCGTGTGCACCAACACCTTTGAGCCATTGCCGGCGGGTTCCAGACGAAAAACGGAAACAGCGTTGGCGCCGCCGCGTCCCTTCGCATCGGTCCCCTGGGCGGATACGCGTGCTGTGCGGTTGCCCTCGTCGATTTCGTCGAACTTGACGAGGCCGGCAAACGTCAGAGCGACCGGCCCGAGCCGCACGTTGATCTTGCCCTTATATCTGTTGTCGCCAAGCACTTCCGTCAGTTCCGCCCCGGGCATGCAGGGCGCGATACGCTCGATATCGAGCAGCACCTTCCATGCTTGCGCAGGGGGCAGCGGCACCTCGAAAGCGTTGTCGAACTCCATGCCCGGTCAATTCCTGCCGGCCCTGGCGGCCGCCGTGCCGGCGAGCCGTCCGAATACCGCGCCCGAGGTGAGGCCGGAGCCGCCGGGATAATTGAAATAAAACAACCCACCCACCAGTTCGCCGGCGGCATAAAGGCCGCGGATCGGCTGATAATCGGTGTTGAGAACCTCGGCGTCGGTGGTGATTTGCAGGCCCCCGAAGGTGAAGGTCACACCGCACGTCACCGCATAGCCTTCGAAGGGAGGCGCATCGATCGTGTTTGCCCAATTGCTCTTGTTGATGGGAAGCCCCTCGGTGCATCGGCCATCCTTGATATTGGGGTTGAATGGGACGTCCGCGCAGATCGCCTTGTTGTATTCGGCAATGGTCGCGAGGAACTGATGCGCGTTTACACCTTCGAGCTTTCTCGCGAACTCCTCGATTGTGCCGGCAGTTACTTTCGTGATCTGCCGAATCTTGTATTCGTCCCGTTGCAGGTGTTTGACCTTCTGATCGAAAATCTGCCAGGCAAATTGGCCGGGCTGCTCCAGCACGACGCGACCGTATTTGGCATAAGTGTAGTTGCGGAAATCGGCGCCCTCGTCGACGAAGCGCTTGCCCTGGGCATTGATCAGAATGGCAAAGGGATAGGAGTGCTTCTGAAACTGGTCGCCGACGGCAAGATCGCCAAATTCGGGGGCGTTCATTTCCCACTGCACCGCATGGCAGCCCGACCAATTGCCGCAGGGGCTCGCGCCGATATCCGTCGCCATGCGAATGCCGTCGCCGTTGTTAAAACGCGTCCCCCGCACCTTGGCGAGGTCCCATCCCGGCCCGAGATAGCGGGTGCGCCATTCCGAATTGGATTCAAAACCGCCGCATGCAAGCACCACAGATCTGCTCTCGATCTCGCTCTCAACCCCGTCACGGCGGATGCGCACCCCGTGCACACCCACGCCGTCAAACAGGAGTTCCAGTGCCCGCGTCGCGTAACGGATCTCGATCCCCCGCTTGCCCGCTGCTTCAGTCAGCATCTTGATGAGCCCGGGCCCGCCACCCACGGCTTCCACGGTGAGCCCGCCCCAGAATTTGAACTTGCCCTCGATCTTGAAGGCTTGCCGGCCGTAAATCGGGATGAAGCGGATGCCCTTGTCGCGCAGCCAGCGGAAGGTATCGAAGCTGCGGGTGACCAGAAGCTCGACGAGATCAGGATCGGCGCGATTTTGGGTGACGCGCGCCATGTCATCGAAGAATTGCTCGCGGGTATAGGTGCCGAAATCGGTGGTCGCGATTTCCTGTTCGGTGAGATCAGGCACCAACGCCTTGATGTCGTCGACGCCGTTATAGACGACGCGCACGGAGCCCGCGGTAAATCGGCTGTTGCCGCCGGATTCATCCTCCGGTGCGGCTTCCAGCATGATCACCGAGGCGCCCTGCTCCTCGGCGGCGAGGGCGGCGCAGAAAGCCGCGTTGCCCCCGCCGACGACAATCACATCCGCCTGCGATTTGGCCATGCGCCCTCATCACTTATTTCGCAGGTTGGGTCGAGTTCTTCACGCGATCCAACATCAGGCTTAACAACCGTAACGTTGGGTCTCGCAAGCGCTCGACCAAACCTACTCCGCCGCGACTGCCGCAACACCGCCGTGGTCTTTCGACCAGCCCGCCGGATCGTGCATGAATTTTTCCACTTCGGCGAGCTTTCCGGCGTCGAACTTGCCGCTTGCCTTGGCGACTGCAAGCACGTCCCACCAGGTAGCGAGCGAATGCAGCGTCACGTCGAGGTCGCGGAGCACCTTCGGCGCGTCGGGAAAGATGTCGTAGAAAAAAAACACGAGCACATGGTCGACCTTGGCGCCCGCCTCACGCAACGCATTGCAGAAGTTTATTTTGCTTCGGCCGTCACTGGTCATATCCTCGACCAGGAGCACGCGCTGGCCTTCGACCAGATGACCTTCGATCTGGCTGCGGCGGCCGAAGCCCTTGGGTTTCTTGCGCACGTAGAGCATGGGGAGGCCGAGCCGCTCGGCCATCCAGGCGGCAAACGGAATGCCCGCCGTCTCGCCGCCCGCCACAGCATCGAACTGCTCGAAGCCTGCCTCGCGCAAAATGGTTGCCGCCGCAAAATTTGTGAGCGTGTGCCGTACGCGCGGAAACGAGATGAGCCGCCGGCAATCCGTATAGACCGGGCTCGCCCATCCGGATGTGAAAATGAATGGCTTGTCAGCCATGAAACGCACGGCTTCGACCTCGAGCAGCATCTTCGCCGTGAGCTCGGCCATCACTTTCTTGTCGGCAAACTCGATGCCAGCGGTCATGCTCGTTCATTCAGTGGGCGTCATTGCCGGGCTTGACCCGGCAATCCATCTTCTTCGCAAGATGGACCACCCGAACTCAGTATACCCGAGTTCGGGCACTTTGAGTGCGCAAGTCGAATAAATTCATCTTGCCTGGTCAAGCCCGCGGGTGACGCGAGTGTCTACCCGATCGGGGCGGCGGCGGCGGCATAAGTCTCTTGCGGCGCCGCGTCAATCATGGCGCCGGTGAGATCCGCAACGCGAGCAAAACCGCGCTTCGCGCACCACTCTTCCAGGCCGTCGATGATGGCAATGAGACCAGAAGGATTACGAAAGATCAGATATCCGATCATGACGGCGCTCGCTCCCGCGAGCATGTATTCGACCACGTCTTCCACCTTCACGATGCCGCCGCAGCCGATGATGGGGATCTTCACGGCCTTGGCGCACTGATGGACCATCCGCACAATGATCGGCTTGATACCAGGCCCGGAGAGCCCGCCGAATTTGTTGCCGATCACCGGCCGGAAGGTTTTGGTATCGATCTTGAGCCCGAGGATCGTGTTCGACACCACCAGAGCGTCCGCGCCTGCCGCCTCTGCCGCCTTGGCAATGGCCACGACATCACCGGCATTCGGCGAGAGTTTGCACCAGATCGGCTTGTCCGTGGTGGTGCGGATGAGGCGCATGACATTGAACGTATGCTCCTCATGCAGCGCAAAATTGCCGCCCTTCGGATCGCGCGTGGGACAGGAAATATTCACTTCGAGGATGTCGATGGGGGAGTTGCTCACATCGCGCGCCATGGCCTCGAAATCCTCAATCGTCGTGGCCGAGATCGAGCCCACGAGCGGAGGAGTAAAGCGCTTGTAGTCCGGCACCTGATGATGGAGAAAATATTCAATTCCCTTGGTCGGGAGCCCAATGGAATTGATCATTCCGCCTTCCACTTCGGCGACCCGCGGCGGCGGATTGCCCGCCCGGAATTCCCGCGACACCGTCTTGGCCACAAGCGCGCCGAGGCGATTAAGATCCATCACCTGGGCGAGATCGGTCGAGAATGCCCCGGAGGCCGGCATGATCGGGTTTTTGAGCGTCACGTTCCCGATCCGCACCCGCATGTCTACCATCCGACCGCCTCCTGTAGATCGAATACCGGCCCCTCGATGCAGACGCGACGCAGTTCTTTCTTGCCGTTGACCTCGAAGGTCCGCACGCAAACGTAGCAGGGTCCCAATCCGCAAGCCATGACCTGCTCCATGGCGATCTGACCAGGAATGCCGTGCTCCCTGCCGAGGCGCTTCATCAGCTGGAAAAGCCGGTTTGAGCCGCACGTGAAGAACGCATCCGCACGGCGTTGCGCAATCAGGCTCCCGAGAATGGCCTCGACGTTCTCGACGGCGCTCGTGCCGTCGGTGTCCAGCACTCTGATCACGTGACCCACATTGGCGAACAGATCCTGCGCCATGACGAATTCCGGGCTGCGGGCACTCAGAATGGCGGTGACGCCCACTCCCCGTTCGGCTGCGAGCTGGGAGATCGGCGCCATGGTAGCAAGTCCCACGCCACGGCCAAGAACAACGATATGCTTCCAGGCCGGATGCATGGAAAATCCGACGCCCAGAGGCCCCACCATGTTGAGGGCCTGGCCGGCTTCAAGCGTTGCCAGCCCATAGGTTCCACGGCCCACACATTTATAGAGGAACTCGATGCGGCCGTGCTCGCGGTCGATGCGGTAGACACTTTGCGGCCGGCGCAACCATAGCTCGCCCTCATCCGGCGAAGGGCAAAGCAGGTTGAAGAACTGTCCCGGCTTGACTTCGAGGGCCTTGGGCGAGGCCTCAACGACAAGGTGCTTGTATTCCGAATTGACCCAGGTATGGGAAACGACAGGACAAAGCGATTCTTCTGCGGGGATCCCGTCCGCCGCCGTCGGGCTTTTGCCCACCACGTGGGGCGCTGATGCGAACGGCTGATGTGCCATTTTCTTATCCCGCCCCCGATGTAGGCCGCCCGTCCTGCAAAATCAATTTTGCCGGGTCTCGCCGTCCCCACAACGATCTCAGGCTCGAGTGCCCAGCTCCTGGAGCTTCTTGGCCGCCGCAAGCGTCGCCGTGACAATATTCTGATAGCCGGTGCAGCGGCAAAGATTACCTGAAATCGCGATACGCACTTCCCGTTCCGTCGGATCGGGATTGTCGCGCAGGAATTCAATGAGAGTTGTGAGAATGCCCGGGGTACAAAACCCGCACTGGAGACCATGATGCTCGTGAAAGGCCTGTTGCAGCGGATGCAACTCATCGGGCGAAGGCGCAATCCCTTCAACCGTGAGCAGTTCGTGCCCGTCCGCCTGCACCGCGAGCATCAGGCATGAGCGCGTGGAGCGTCCGTCAAAGAGAATGGTGCAGGCGCCGCAGACCCCGTGCTCGCAGCCCAGATGCGTCCCCGTGAGCCCGAGCTGCCCGCGGATGAAGTCCGCGAGCGTGACACGCACCTCGACCTCGTCCTCGTAGCGTTTGCCATTGACGGTCAGGCTGATCTTGCGCTTCTCACCCATCTTTTCTCCTAATGCTGACCGCTCGCTTCAGCGAGCCGCGCGTGCGCCTTTTCCAAAGCGCGGCGCGAGAGCACCGCGGCGAGATGCTGGCGGTAGTTCGCCGGCGCGTGCACATCATCAATGGCTTCGATCTTGCGGCAGCTCTCGCAAGCATCGCGGAATAGCTCCTTGGTTGGAATTTGCCCGACGATTGCCTGTTCGAGCTCGCGCGCGCGCACCGGCACCGTACCCATGCCGCCGATGGTTACGGACGCGCGCGCGATCTTGCCTCCAGCGTCGGTCGCGATAAGCGCCGCAGCCGACGTGATGGCAAAATCGCCGTGCCGGCGCGAGAACTCGATGAAGGCATAGCTGTATTGGCCCTTCCACTGCGGGAATCGAACCGCAGTGACGAGCTCATTGGCCTCGATCGCGGGCGTCATATAGGCAACCGGAAATTCGGCGAACGCGATCTCGCGCTGGCCATTCGCTCCCACGACAGTCACCGTCGCGTCATACCCCGCCGCCAGCGAAACGAGCTCGGCCGCGGGATCGAGATGACAGAGCGAGCCGCCGATGGTACCGCGGTTGCGGGTCTGGCGGTGCCCCACTTGCAGCAGCGCTTCATGCATGATCGGCCAGCGCGCGCGTACGACATCGGAATATTCGAGATCTCGCTGGCGCGTCATGGCGCCAATTTCAAGCGCGCCGTCATTCTCGCGGATATAGGACAGGCCCTCCACACGGTTGAGATCGATGATGTGATCGGGCAGCACAAACCGCATGTTGAGCATGGGCATCAGCGACTGCCCACCCGCAAGCAGTTTGGCGTTTTCGAGCCGGCCGAGGAGCTCGACCGCCTCGGTGACGCTGCGGGGATCGTGATAGCTGAAGGGCGGCGGTTTCATGTTCCTTTACATACACCAATCGCTATGCATCAATCAAAACACGCAAATTGCAAGTCCGAACAGCAATGAAGCCCGCGCCGTTCCGCTATCACGCGCCAAAGACCGTCGAGGAGGCGGTGGAGATGCTCGCGGAGCTCGCGCCCGACGACGGCCGCGTGCTTGCGGGCGGCCAAAGCCTCGTGCCCATCATGGCGTTTCGCCTCGCGCGTCCCGCCCATCTCGTCGATATCAACGGCGTTGAGGCGCTCAAGCGACTTGCGGTTGAAGGCGGCAAGTTGTGCATCGGCGCCTGCGTGCGTCATGCTGCCTTCCACACTCCCGTTGTCGAAGGTCCGCTGGGCCGGCTGCTCGCAACCGTCGTGCGCAATATCGCGCACCAGCCCATCCGTACCCGCGGCACATTCTGCGGCAGCGTAGCCCATGCCGACCCCGCCTCCGAATGGTGCCTGGTCGTAGCGGCCCTCGATGGGGAAATGGTCGCGCAAAGCACAGGAGGCACGCGCACCATCCCCGCGCGTGATTACTTCCGCGGCGTCATGACAACCGCGCTGAATGACGACGAGCTCCTGACCGAAGTGCGCCTGCCGATTCTCCCGGCCGATACCCGTTTCGGCTTCTACGAGTTCAGCCGCCGGGCCGGCGATTTTGCTCTCGCCATGGCGCTTGCGACCTTTCGGCTGCGCGACGGCCTCATCATTGAGCCGCGCGTGGCGGTCGGCAGCGTGGAAGCACGTCCGCGCCGCCTTGCACAGGCCGAAGACGCCCTCGTGGGACGCGCGCCCGAGCGCGCGGCCTTCGAAGCGGCCGCAGCCGCGGCCGAGGCCGCCGTTGATCCCCTCGATGACATCATCACCGGGGCGGACTATCGCCGCGATCTCGCGCGCACCATCACGCGGCGCGCGCTGGAGCGCGCAGCAGCGTGAACGACAACAAATGGATCGGACAATCGGTAGCGCGGCTGGAGGATCCGCCGCTCATCACGGGGCGCGGGCGCTTCGCCGCTGATATTTCCTTTCCGCATCAGCTGCACATGCGCGTCGTGCGCTCAAACCATGCCCACGGCCGCATCATGTCACTCGATACCAAGGCCGCACGCGCGCTGCCCGGCGTGCTTGCGGTGTGGACTTGCGCCGATATCACCGACGTGCCGCCGATCGATTTTCGCGAAGGAAAGATTCCCGCGCTCGAGCCCTACCGGCAACCGGTGCTCGCGATCGATCGCGTGCGCTATGTGGGCGAGCCGGTCGCGGCCGTGTTCGCGTCCGATCCGTATGCGGCCGAGGACGCAGCCGACCTTGTTGCGGTCGAAGTCGAAGAGTTGCCGGTCCTGCTTGCTGCCGAAGCCGAGCCCGGTGAATTCGTTGCAGGCCGCAACACAGAAGTGGCGGTGTTCCGGCAGGGCTATGGCGACGTGGACGCGGCGCTCGCATCTGCCCCGCTGGTGGTGGAGCTTGAGCTTTCGATCGGCCGTCACTCCGGCGTTCCGCTCGAAACGCGCGGGGGCATCGGCCGCTACGACGCCGCCCGTGGCGTTCTCGAGCTGCACGGTGCGGCCAAAGTCCCTCACCGTAATCGCGACCTGCTCGCGCGCATGCTCGATCTTCCCCCCTCCTCCATTCACGTCCACGAATCCCACGTGGGCGGCGGCTTCGGCATCCGGGGCGAGCTCTATCCGGAAGACGTGCTCATTTGTGTCGCGGCCATGCGGCTCGGCCGGCCGGTGAAATGGATCGAGGACCGCCGCGAGCATCTCGTTGCCGCCAACCATTCGCGCCAGCAGCTTCATCGCATCCGCGCTGGCGTCGATCGCGAGGGGCGCATCCTCGCCATCGACGACGTCTACTTTCACGACCAGGGTGCCTATGTACGCACCCATGCCGCGCGCGTCGTCCATATGACGGGGGGTATTCTGCCCGGCCCCTATCGCGTGCCGGCCTATCGCGCGGCCGGCCATTTCCGGCTCACCAACAAAACGCCTGCCGCGACCTATCGCGCACCGGGACGCTACGAGACGACCTTCGTTCGCGAGCGGCTCGTCGATGCGGTCGCGGCAAAGCTCGGCATGGATCCAAACGGTGTGCGGCGCGTGAATGCGATCTCCGCCGGCGAGATGCCCTATCACCGGCCGCTCGAAGCTCTGGGAGAAGAAATCGAGCACGATTCCGGCGACTACGTCGGTTTGCTCGACAAGACGCTTGCCGCGCTCGATTGGGAGACGCTCAAAACGCAGATTGCGCGCCGCCGCAAGGCGGGGGAAGCGGTCGGTGCGGGCTTTGCGATGTTCGTCGAGAAGAGCGGGCTTGGCCCCGCCGATGGCGTGCGCATCGAAGTCGATACCTCCGGGATGGTCGAACTCATCACCGGTGGTGCCTCCATCGGTCAGGGCTTCGAGACCGTCATGGCCCAGGTTTGCGCCGAGATGCTCGGCGTGGATTACCGGCGCGTGCGCGTCACTCATGGCCAGACCGATCGCATTGCGTTCGGCATCGGCGCGCATGCCTCGCGCGCGACTGTCATGACGGCGTCGGCCACGCATAACGCGGCGATCAAGCTGCGGGCGAAGGCGCTCGACATGGCGGCCGAGCTGATGCAGTCGCAGCCCGAAGCGCTCGACATCCGGGACGGCAACGTCGTGCGCAAGGATGCGCCGGGCGGCCCGTCCATGACGCTTGGCGAAATCGCCGCGCATTTGGCACCCACGTCGAAAACCTTGGGCGAGCGCGAGCCGGGACTCTGCGTTGAAGGGTGGTTCAGAACCCGTCACCAGGTCTATCCCTACGGGGTTCATTTCGCGCTGGTGAAGATCGATCGGGAGACCGGCGGCGTGACTGTCGAACGCTATGTCATCGCCTACGACATCGGCCGTGCCATCAATCCCGCGCTGGTCGAGGGACAGATCGTCGGCGGTTTTGTGCAAGGCCTAGGGGGCGCGCTGATGGAGGAGTTCACCTTCAATGAGCGCGGCGATCCGCTTGCGACGAGCTTTGCGGACTATCTCATACCCACCGTGCGCGAGAGACCTGCGGTTGATGTGATCCTGCGCCAGGATTACACCAGCCCGCTCAATCCACTCGGCATCAAGGGTGCGGGCGAAAGTGGCATCACCGGAGTGGGTGCGGCGATTGCGTCTGCCATTGATGATGCGATCGGCGTGCCCGGTGCGGTCACGTCACTGCCCATCACGCCCACGCGCCTGAAGCAGATTCTCAATGGTCAGACAATGCGCTAATGCCCCAAGAGGGGATTAATGCGCTAATGCCCCAAGCGGGGATTGCGGAGAAATGATGCATGCAGAGCATGGTTGATACGAAAATCCGAAAGCGGGCGAGCCTCAAGAAGCCGCAGGCAACGCGTGACGCGGCCGCCGAAACTTCCCGTCAGGATCTGCGCAGCTGGCTCGCGACACTGCGCGCGGCGGGCGAGGTGCAGGAAGTCAGGGGCGCCGAGCGCGAGAGCGAGATCGGTGGCATTGTCGATCTCTACATGCGCAAGATGGGCAACCCTGCCGTGCTGTTCGACGACATCCCCGGCTATCCGCGCGGCCACCGAATTCTTGCAAACATTCTCACCTCCATCCGCCGCATCAATCTCACCCTCGGCTTGCCGATCGAGGGCTCCGCCGTCGAGCTCGTCTCCTACTGGCGCAACTACATGAAGGAGGCGCGCAGCATTGCGCCCGTGACGGTGAAGACCGGCCGCTTGCTGGAAAATGTGCGCACCGGAAAAGACATAAACATTGCGACCATCCCAACCCCGCGCTGGCACGAGCACGACGGCGGCTACTACATCGGCACCGGCTGCATGGTGATCATGCAGGATCCCGACACCGGCTGGATCAACTACGGCGCCTATCGCGTGCAGTCGCAGGGAGCGGATGTGGCAACCGTGATGTGCTCCAAAGGCAAGCACGGCGATCTCATCAAACGGCGCTACCACGAGCTGGGAAAGCCCTGTCCAATCGCAGTTGTCGCCGGCATGCACCCCGCGCTGTTCATGGTGGCGGGGCTTGAGATTCCCTACGGCAGGAACGAATACGATGTCGCAGGCGGGCTCATCGGCGAGCCGGTCGAAGTGATCAAAGGGCCGGCGACCGGCCTGCCCATTCCGGCCCAGGCAGAGATCGCATTTGAAGGCTTCATTCATCCGGGCGACCTGCTCGATGAGGGCCCGCTCGGCGAATGGACCGGCTATTACGCCGGCGGGCTCAAGCAGGAGCCGGCGATCCGCATTGCGACCTTCATGCACCGCAACGAGCCGATCCTGCTCGGTGCCATTCCAGGCGTGCCGCCGGACGATGACTCGTTTTATCGCGGCACCTATCGTTCCGGCGCGGTGTGGAACCAGCTTGAAGCCGCAGGCGTCCCGGAAGTGAAGGGCGTGTGGGCGCATGCCGCCGGGGGCAGCCGGCTATGGCTCACGGTCGCCATCAAGCAACTCTATGGCGGACATTCCAAGCAGGCAGGCCTCATCGCTTCGCAATGCCACGCGGGCGCCTATGCCAACCGGGTGGTCGTCGTGGTCGACGACGACATCGATCCCGCCGACATGGATCAGGTGGTCTGGGCGATCTGCACCCGCATGGAGCCGCGCGAGGGGATTGAGATCCTGCGCGGCTGCTGGAGCACGGTGCTCGATCCCATGGCATACGGCCCGAACGATCCGCGCAATGCACGCATCGTGATCGACGCGTGCAAGCCGTGGTCGCGGCGCGACACGTTTCCGATCGTGGCGCGATCGAGCAAGGAGCTTGACGCGCGCATACGCGCGAAATGGGCGCACGTGCTGCCGCGGAATTAGCGAATGGTGAGTAGCGAATAGTGGATCAGGCGAGAGACGACAGCCGTACGGCGAAGATGTATTCGGACTTCAAGAGTCCCTATGCCTACCTGGCATTCGATCCCGCCATGGCACTGCCCGAGCGCTTTGATGTCCAGATGCGCTGGATTCCGTTTCAACTCCGGCTCAAAGGCAAGGGTGAGCGCAGCGTCTATTCCGAATACAAGGTGAAATACTCCTATATGGATGCGCGGCGCTGGGCGAAGCCGCGGGGGCTGTGGATCCGCGGGCCGCTGAAGATCTACGACACCACGCCTGCCGCGATTGGCGGATTGTTTGCGCAGAAGCATGGCCGCCTGCTCGATTACGGGCGGCTCGCGTTCAAACAGTTCTTGCTGCGCGAATTCGAGGCCGATCAGGCCGACGCGGTAGCCGCGCTGTTGAACAGTCTGGACCTTCCCGGCCAGGAATATCTCGACTATTTGGCGGGCGAAGGCCGGCTCGTCTACGAACGTTGTCAGGAGGAGGCAGCTGCCGATCACGTCTTCGGCGTGCCATTCTTCATCTTCGGCAGCGAGCCGTTCTGGGGCTACGACCGCATGCCTCTCTTGGAGCATCGGCTCACAGAAGCCGGGCTCGGGTTACCGGCGAGAGCGCCTGCGGCCTAGCCCATGCTGCGCGGCTACCGCGTTCTCGACATCACGCAGTTCGTCGCGGGGCCGACCTGCACGCGCATCATGGCCGAGCTTGGTGCAGACGTGATCAAGGTCGAGCTTGCGCCTGATGGCGACCGCGGCCGAGCGGCCGGCGACAAGCCGCGCGACCCAAAATTCAAGCACGCCTCGCAAAGCACGTATTTCTTCCAGCACAATCACTCGAAGAGGAGTCTCGCCATCGATATCAAGCAGCCGCGCGGGCGCGACCTGGTCAGGGCCCTCGTGCGCAAAGTCGATGTGCTGGTCGAGAATTTTGCGCCCGGTGTCATGGCTCGCGGCGGGCTCGGCTATGAAGCGCTCAACGCGATCAATCCGCGTCTGATCATGTGCTCGATCTCGCTCGCCGGCCAAAGCGGCGCGCTATCGCAAAAACCGGGATTCGACTATACCGGCGCGGCCTATTCCGGCATCACCTCTCTGATCGGCGAGCCCGACCGTGGGCCGGCGCAGTTTGCAACCGCGATCGGTGACTGCGCGACCGGCGTGACAGCAGCGATGGCCGTGGGCTTTGCGCTCCTTCATCGCGAGCGCACCGGCGAGGGGCAGCATATCGACTGTTCGCTTGTTGATACGTATTTTCAGATGCACGAGGTCAACGTGCCGAAAGCAAGCCTGCGCGGCGCGGCGTTCACGCCCAAGCGCGCGGGCTCGCTCCATCCCGACGGCGGGCCCACCGGCGTGTTCCGTTATAAGGACGAGGAGTTCATCGCTATCATGGTGATGCCTTACCAGTGGCAGCAGATGATTGCGGTCATGGGCATGCCGGAGTTGGCGGGCGACGCGCGCTTTGCAACGCCGCGCGCGCGCCGGGACAACAACATGGCACTCAAAGCGGTTATTGAAGAATGGCTCGCGCAGTTTGCTTCCCGCGCGGCGGCGATCAAAGCATTGGAAGCCGGCCGGATCCCGTGCGCGCCGGTGCTCACGCTGCATGAAGCGATCGCCCATCCGCATCTGCGCGAGCGCGGAACAGTGCGGCGCGTCAAGGACCGCCTGATCGGCGAGTTCGATATCCCCGGCCTGCCGGTGAAATTCTCGGCTTGGCCAGAGCGGACACCCTACCCTGCTCCGCTCCTGGGTGAGCACAATGCCGAGCTGCTGCGCGAGCTGCTGTCGCTCTCCGACGCGGAGATTGCTGCTCTTTACGCCGACAATGTGCTCGTGCGCGATCCGCTCGCGGATAAGACCCACGATTGCGCGCAATAGCGCAGCCGTATGATTGTGTAGCCGTAGCCAACAGGGAGGTCAGCGATCAAAAGCCAGTCATCCGATCGACGCGTGTGCCGATCTGATGCCTGATTCCTGATTACTGAGGACTGATAATGCCACATGTAACCAGCGACGACGGCGTGAAGCTCTATTATGAAGAAACCGGTTCCGGCACGCCTGTGGTCTTCGTGCATGAATTTGCCGGCGACTATCGCTCGTGGGAGCCACAGGTGCGTCACTTTGCGCGGCGCTACCGCTGCATCGTCTATAATGCGCGTGGCTATCCGCCTTCCGATGTACCCTCCGATGTGGAGCGCTATTCCCAGGATCGCGCGCGCGACGACATCCTCGCCGTGCTCGATGGGCTCACGCTCGACAAGGCTCACATTGTCGGGCTCTCCATGGGCGGCTTCGCAACCCTGCATTTCGGCTTTACCTATGCGGACCGCGCTCGCTCGCTGGTGATCGCCGGCTGCGGCTATGGTGCCGCGCCCGACAAGCGCGCTGTGTTCGCGCAGGAAGCCGAAGTGGCCGCGCAAAAATTCGAGCAGGGCGGCATGGCGAGCGCGGCTGAGGGCTATGCGCTCGGACCCACCCGTGTGCAGTTCCAGAACAAGGACCCGCGCGGCTGGAAGGAATTTCGCGACCAGCTTGCCGAACATTCGAGCGAAGGCGCAGCGCTCACCATGCGCGGCCTGCAGAAACGCAGACCCTCGCTGTACGAGCTCATCGACAAGATGAAGATGATCACCGCGCCGGCGCTGATCATGACCGGCGACGAAGACTGGCCCTGCCTCGAACCGGGGCTGCTGATGAAGCGCACCATTGCGACCGCGGCGTTCGTCGTGATGCCGAATGCCGGCCACACGATCAACCTCGAAGAGCCCGACGCGTTCAACGCCCATCTCGATGATTTCTTCCAGATGGTCGACGCGGGCGCCTGGCGCAACCGGGATCCCCGCGCAATGAAGGACGCTATTTTGGGGAGATAAGGCTGCGCCGGCGTGCAGCACTCGAATTGAGCCAGCATGAGGTTGAAGCCTTTTTAATCAGCGTCTCGCCCGGACCCATTGATTAGTTAGCCGCTTGACTTCGTGACGAACTTTGCCGCGGCGGCTGGCGGCCTCCAGACCAGGGCAGCACGCGCGGCGGTCGCATCGCAGCTGACGGCCCCTTGATTGCTATACGGCGTAGCCGTATATGTGGCCATGCACACGGTGATCGAGACGCGTGCCTTCCTGACCGCTGCCGCGACAGCCGGCATGACCGATGAGGAACGCGAGCGCACGGTCGTTGAGATCGCTGAAAATCCGCGGGCCGGCGATCTTGTAAAGGACACAGGCGGTTGTCGAAAGGTACGCGTCGCCGGCCGCGGAAAGGGCAAAAGCGGTGGCTACCGCGTCATCACCTATTTTGGCGGCGATGATGTTCCTGTGTTCCTGCTCACCGTGTTCTCGAAGGGTGAGCGAGCCGACCTGACGCAGGACGAACGCAATGCCCTTGCTAAGCTGGTGAAGACGCTTCGGTCGAGCCTCTTCGCCAAGGTTTCACAATTAAGGAGGCACTCATGAGCAAGAAGGCATTCGACAAAATCGCAGCCGGGCTCAAGGATGCGATCGCGATCGCGCGCGGAGAAGCAGATCGTAAAAGCTATCGCGTGCACATGCCCGCCGAAGTCGATGTCGGCCGCATCCGTCGCAAGCTCAAGCTTTCGCAATCGGAATTCGCGGCCCGATTCGGGATCGCGCCCGGAACGCTGCGCGATTGGGAACAAAAGCGCAAGCGCCCCGAAGGCCCCGCGCGCGTGCTGCTCATGGTGATCGAGCGCGAGCCCGCTGCCGTTCAACGGGCCATCCGCGCCAGTACGCGCCGCGCTGCGTGAGCCGAGCCGCCAAGCAGCGCGACAAGCCGACAGTCCTCCGCTCACGGCGAGACGAAGAGCGCGCCGCATATGCAAGGAAATCCCTTCGGTTCATCAGCCCCCCTCTGAGCTCCTCACCCGGTCTTGTGCGCGCGCACTGGCACCGACATTTCGCCGATCGGCTCGATCTCGGCACGCATTACGTCGCCGGGCTTGACCGGACTTACCCCCTCGGGTGTTCCCGTAAACAGCACGTCGCCGGGATAGAATGTATAAAAGGTCGAGCCCCATTCGATGAGCTTGCGGCAATCGTAGATCAGGTGGCTCGTATTGCTGTCCTGCTTGAGCTCCCCGTTCACGAAAATCTTGAGCGGCACGTTGTCGGGATCGGGTATCTCGTCGGCGGTGACCATCCACGGACCGAGCACGGAATAGCTGTCGATGGATTTGCGAAAACTGCGGTCTTCGGGGCCGCGCGCCGTCATGTCGAGACCGATGCAATAGCCGGCGACGTAATCGAGCGCTTGCTCGCGCGGGATATCGCTGCCCTGTTTGCCGAAAATGATCGCAAGCTCCACTTCATGCTCGTTGCGCCGCTCGGGGAACCTGATGGCGACGCCTTCCGAAGGACCCACCAGCGAGGAGTTTGCCTTGAGAAACAGCCCGGCGGTGCCGATGGCGGGGGAAGGTTTAATGTTCTGGTTCGCGGCCCGCGCGGCCATCTCTTCGATATGCGCGGTGTAATTTGTCGGCGCGGCGACGAGCTTCGTGGGCCGCGCCACCGGAGCAAGCAGCTTGACCGCGGAGATCGGCATGCCCGGCGCTTTCGCCGCCATCTCCTCCAACCGCGCGCGCCAGGCCGGCAGCGCGGCAATCACGGCATCGCCCTTCATCGCATAGAGAGCGGCAGCCCTGATCGCGCTTTGCGCCTCGGTGACATCATGCACCATGTTGGCGCGCACCACTCCCAAGCGGTCATCGTTAAATCGGCAGAGCTTCATCGTTCTCATCTCATTTGCAGGACAGTGCGGCACGATAGCAAAAGCCGATTCTCGCGGGTAGGGTGCACAAAGGCGTGACGGTTGGGCGTGCAATGACGGTCATTTGGCAGCCTGCGTTGAGTGAAGAGGCAAGCCGCTGGCGCGAGCTGGCGCATCGCGTCACACAGGAGCATTTTGCGCCGCTCGCCGCCGAGATCGACCGCGAACAGCGCTACCCCTCCGAAAACGTGCGCCGCCTGGTCGAGCATAAACTCGCGGCCCTGTTCATTCCGAAGCAATTTGGCGGCCAAGGCGCAAGCCTAAGCGCGACGGCGGCCGTGGTCGAGACCATCGCGAGCGGTTGCCCTTCGACGGCGGCAATCCTGTGCACCTACCACCTCGGCGCCTTTCCCGTCCTGCTCGCCGGACGTGATGATCAGAAGCAGCATTATCTCGGCGAGATGGCACGCGGCGTGGCAACGAGCTTTGCGCTCTCGGAGCGCAATACCGGCTCTGACGCTGCCGCCATTCAAACCACCGCGCGCCGCGATGGTGATCATTGGCAACTGTGCGGGGAGAAATACTGGATCGGCAATGGCGGAGCCTCGCGCTACTACGTGGTGTTTGCGAAGAGCGATGCGGATCGCGGCGCGCGCGGCATCTCGGCCTTCATGGTCGACAAGGATCAAAACGGCGTTGCCGTCGATGAGCTCGCCGACAAGATGGGGCTGCGCGGCACTCAAACCTCCAATCTGCGGCTCGACGTGACGGTGCCGGAGAGCGCGCGCATTGGCGAGGTGAACGGCGCCTTGCGCCTTGCGCTCCAGACACTCAATGTCGGACGCGTGCTGGTTGCAGCCCAGTCTTTGGGACTGGCGCTCGCGGCCTATCGCGAAGCCGCGCGGCGTGCAGTCGAGCGGCAAGCATTCGGCCGCCCCATCATCGAGAACCAAGGCATTGGTTTTCGGCTTGCCGACAGCGCGGTCGAAATCTCGGCCGCACGCATGATGCTTTATGAAGCCGCCAGCGCGTACGACGAAAGTCGCGATATCGCCACGCTTGGCGCCATGGCCAAGCTCTATGCCTCCGAAGTGGCGCACCGAGCGGCTGACTGCGCCGTGCAAGTCTGGGGCGGCTTGGGCTACTGCAAGCCGACCGCCGCGGAACGGCTTTACCGCGATCAGCGCGTCCTTGAAATCTACGAAGGCACGTCGGAAATCCAGCGGCTCGTTCTCGCCCGCGCCGTGCGCCAGGAGGCCGAGGAAGGTATCGCCGCGAGCGCAAAAGCCCGTGCTGGCGGATGAGGCCTCAGTTGCCCGCGCGCAAGCTTCGTTCCGCCTGGCCACGAATATGGGCGAGCACGCGCGCGTTGTTCTCGTGCACCATCCAGCGCGCGAGCGGCAACCAGTAGAACACCGGATCAAGCTTGAGCTCGTGCGAGGTACGCTCCACGATTTGCGTCTGTCCGCCCGGCGCCGGCAAGAGCTCGAAGCTTGTGCTCGTGGTGCGGAAATAGCCAACGACATGCGGAGCGTGCACATGCTCGTACGGACTCAATTCACGCATGGAGGGTACATCGCTGAGGACCACGAATGTCAGTTTGCGCTGCGCAATCCATTCCGTCACTTGCTCGATGGCGGCACCGGTGGAAAACTCGCCGCGGCGCACCGCGCCGACGCCTTCGCCGATGATCTCGCCGCCCAAGGGATAAGCAACGCCCAGGCGGAATGGCAGAGCTGGCGGCGCATCGATCGGCGCCATCTGGACGATCGCCCTCCAAACCAGCTCGGCTGGCGCTTCCACAACAATCGTCTCGGATGTGTCGAAGCTTGCCGCTGGGGGGAAAGCGCTCTCAAGCGCAAAGACCAGCGACAAGAGCGCAACAGCCGAGACGGTGTCGGCGGGCGAGCGCTTCGTCGACAAGGCGATGCCGCGCCCGCGCGCTCCGCCGGCCAGGGCGGCCAGGATGCCGAGTGGAGCCGCCATGACAATGCACACCGCACCCTCGAGCGCAAAACCGATGAGCGCAATTCCCCCCAGCGCGGTCGCGCATAGAACGAGGTGAACGGTTCGGGACGCATCGATCTCGCTGCGACGATTGGCAAAATAACCCGTGGTCGCGCCGACTACGAACGGCGAGATCACGAACATCCCGAAGCTGTAGCTGCGAAAGACCAGCGCACCCATGGCGACGGCAAATAATGTGAGACCTATCCCGGCGATTACGCCCTGTGCGGCCGGCACCCACGTCGGTCTTGCCGGAACCAGCTCGTCGGCCTCGGGTGCGACCTCAGCCTGCTGGCGTGAGGGAATAACTGACAGGAACAAAATGACGGGAATCTGAATGACAGGGACGAAGGCATAGGCTGCGATCCATTCACTCACGCCTGCATCCGCTGCCCGACGAAACGCCAGCGAAGACAGCGCCCACGCGACGATCAAGAAATAAACCAGCACCAATATTTCGATAAAACCAGCCGATCGATCAAGGATCACGATCGGTCGCAGCGACAGCGACCGCAATGGCACGACAAGGAACCAGGGATCGGGCTCGAGCGGTTGAGCGAACACGCGCAGCACGCCGGCAACGAGCAGATGCTGGCTCACGAACAGCGCCAAGCACAACAGCGCATAGGGAAGCGGCCGGATTTTGCCTTGGAATGAAAAGAGCCGGCTCATCTGCGCTGGAGCGCACTTCGACGAGATCGAGCCAGGGGCGCTACCTCTCCCCGCAGGCCCCGTAGGGGAGAGGTCGGAATGGGCGCCTTGCGGCCATTCCGGGTGAGGGGGTTACGAACCACCATGTGAAGTGGCTCCCCCTCACCCAGATCGCGCTAAGATAGCGCGATCCGACCTCGCCCCTCCTTCGGGGAGCGGTGACGCATGCTGCACCATCGCGTCATGATCAAACGTCAGCAAACCAGACTTGAGCGCAACAAGGTTGGGCCGCGGCGGAAGCGTATCGGGCGTCCTAAGATTCCACACCAGACCGAGGCGCGAAAGCAGGACGAGCACCCGCCAGCCCGGATCCGTTTCGCCCGGGCGCAGCCCAAGGCGCGCCGAGGCCGGAAATGCATGATGATTGTTGTGCCAGGCCTCGCCCATGGTGATGAGCCCGCAATAGCGAACATTGTATCCCTGCGCGCCCGCGCCCTCGATATGCCAGGAGCGCGGGCCGCGATTGTGCGCGAAATAGCCGACGAGCCAATGCCCCGTCACCGAAATCGCCACGCGCACGGCGATCCCCCAAACTAGCCAGGGCAGACCACCGAGAAGGAGAAACAGGCCGGCCCAAGGGAGCTGCTGCATCATCCAGGTGCGCTCGATGAGCTGATAAAACCGATCCTGCGCGACGCGTCGTTCCATGACCAGGCGGGGCGGATGAGCAAGGACGAGCTCGCAGTGCAGCTGCCAGAAAGCGTCGCGCACGATCCCCGAACGATGGGCAAGGTACGCGTGACACTGCGGCTTGCGCTGCGCCCAGTCGCGGATGTCGTGCTGGCGGATCATGCCGTAGGGTCCCGCCATACCGACCAGCGTGCCGAGATAGACAAACAGCCGCTCGAGCCAGAGCGGACAATCGAAGGCGCGGTGAATGAGGCGGCGATGCATGCCCAACGAGTGCCCGAGGCAGAGCGTGGGCGCCGTAGCGATGAGGAATAAGAGAAATGCGTCCCAGGTGAAGCAGAGCGGGCCGCCGATCAGGGCGGCCGCCGTCATGCCGGAGATCCAGAGCGACTTTACCGGCTGCCAGCGCACCTCGCCTTCGACGGCGTCGGTGTCATTGGTATCAAACATACGCGGCGAACGGAATGTGCTGGCGGACTGGGCAAGCGCGTCGTCGACGGGATCGCGCTGCCGCGCCGGGGGCACGCGTGCCGAGCTCACGACCATGGCATGGCCGTTCCTCTCATTCATCCGCGATTGGCCTATCCTCCTTGGCGCGCAGCGCGCGAAAGACGGCTTCCGGATTGAGCGGCATTGCCATCAGTCGCACGCCGACTGCGTCATCGATTGCGTTGGCGATGGCAGGCGACACGCAAAAGGTCGCTACTTCGCCTACGCCCTTGGCGCCGAAGGGCCCGTTCGATTGCTCGGTGTCGAGATAGACGTTCTGAAAATCAGCCGGAACGTCATGCAGGCCCGGGATCTTGTAATCGGCCAGTGACGCGTTGGTGATCTGGCCGCCATCGATGTGCATTCTCTCGAACATCGTGAAGCCGACATGCATCAGCGCGGCGCCGGAAATCTGGGCCTCGACCATCTTCGGATTGATTGGCTTGCCGCAATCGACAACGTTGACAAGCTTGGTCACCGTGACGTGGCCGGTCTCGGTGTCGACCGCAACCTCGGCGCCGGCGCCCGAGACCAGCCAGAACGGGGTGATCTTGGCAGACAGGCCGGTCTCGGGGGCAGGCGATACATAGTCCGGCTTGTAGACCCCGGTTCCAATCACATTACCTGCCTGCATGCCGTATTTCTTTGCAAACAGAGCCGGCACGGGAATGTTGGATCCTTCGGGCTCTCCCACCTCGCGCGCAAGCTGCGCAAGCTTCTCGCGCGCCTCGTGCGCCGCGCGCGAAACCGCGTGACCCATGTGAAACAGCGAGCGCGAGCCGAGCGTGCCCATGTCATAGGGCGTCACGTCGGTATCGCGCTGGACCACGCGCACCGATTCGGCCGGGACGTTGAGAATCTCGCCGACCATCTGGGCCATCGCCGTATCCGAGCCCTGGCCCATGTCGACCGTGCCGCAATAAAGCGTGACCGAGCCGTCAGCAGAGACATTGACCATGGCGACCGATGTGGTCGGCGAGGTTACCGCCTTGATGGCAATGCCGAAGCCGCGTCCGCGGCGAACGACACCGTCGCCCCGGTCGAAAGGCCGCGACCAGCCCATGCGATGAAGCAGACGGTCCATGATCCGTTCGACCGGAGCATCTTCCAAGATCTGCGTGGTGGTGTGCTCGCCGCCGTCGCGCATGATGTTGCTGCGGCGAAACTCGACCGGATCAAGCTTGAGCGCGCGCGCCATCATGTCGGTGTGGTTCTCGTACGCCCACACGAGCTGCGGAACACCAAAACCGCGCAGCGCTCCCGCCGGCGTTACGTTGGTGTAGAGCGCGTAGGAATCGATGGCGACATTGTCGATGTCGTAGGGACCCGAAGCGGTGAGGCCCGCTTTCTGCGTCACGCGCGGACCGATATCGGCATAGGCGCCGCCGTTCCAGAATACCTCGCACTTGCGCGCAACAATCCGGCCGCTCTCATCCACCCCGCTCTGGATCCGAAAGGTGCTGGGATGTCTCGTGATCTGATAAAACATCTCGTCCATGGTGAGCGCGACCTTCACCGGCCGGCGCGCGATCATGGAGAGCGCGAGCGCAAGCGCTTCGAGCTTGATGTAGAGCTTGGAGCCGTAACCGCTGCCCACATAGGGGACCTTCACCCGCACGCGGTTTTCCGGCCAGCCCAGAAGGCGCGCGATCTCGGTGCGCACAAAGGATGGCCCTTGGGTTGCGCTGTAGAGCGTGACGCCGCTGTTCCTGTAGTCCGCGATGGTCGCAAACGGCTCGAACGAAAGGTGCAGCACCTTCTGGGTGCGAAACTCGTGCTCGAATTTGTGCACGGCACCAGCATAGGCCTGCTCGAACTCGCCGCGGCGCAGCCGGTAATCGAGCGCGACGTTGGTGTTCGTGACGCCTTTGAGATGCTTGAGATCGGGAAACGCACCCGCCGGCTTGAGCCGATCATGCACAAACACATCTGAGCTGAAAGCCTCGACCTCGTCGAAGATTGCCGGCAATTCCTCGTATTCGGCGGTGATGAGCTCAACCGCCTCAGCCGCGAGGTGCGGATCAGCGGCAATCACGGCCGCGACCGGCTCTCCCACGAAACGCACCTTCTCGTGCGCCAGAATCGGCTGGTCGTGAAAGGCCGGGCCGTAATAGGGATCGGGCAGGACCTTGAGTATGTCGTCGATGGTGACGACGTAAAGAACGCCGGGCATTTTCTTCGCCGCGCTGGTGTCGAGCGCCTTTATCCGGCCATGTGCAACCGTGCTGCGGAAGAGCTTCGCCACCAGCATGCCGGGAAGCCGCATGGTATGCACATACTCGGCGCGGCCGCTGACCTTGTCGCGCGCTTCGAGCCGCGGCAGCGAGCGACCGATCTGCGCGCCGA
The DNA here is from genome assembly GCA_963771845.1 of uncultured Alphaproteobacteria bacterium. Taxonomy (GTDB): domain Bacteria; phylum Pseudomonadota; class Alphaproteobacteria; order Rhizobiales; family Xanthobacteraceae; genus VAZQ01. Next base: position 188,205 of record CAVYVC010000020.1, read on the forward strand.
CCTTCCCTCGATGGAGCTGCATGCCACCCGTTGTCGTCACGAGAAGTCGCTGTGGCGGGCGGGTTCCCCTCCCCACGCAAGCCGCGCCTGCGCGGCTTGCGCAGTATAGTGCGCAAGTCGGGCAAGGCCGACTTGCGTTGGGGAGGGGTCAGGGGTGGGGGTCCTTGTTGGCGCCCGAGCTCGCTCATCGACCCCCCTCCCCAACCCTCCCCCACAAGGGGGGAGGGAGCAGACCTGTCGCGTGGCACCGCTGTGCATCAAGCTCGCTAAACTATGCATCAGTGGATTCCGTCGCCGCCGGTCATCGCCGCGCGCACGGCGCGCCGGACGTAGACGCGGATAAGCTCCCGCTTGTAAGGAGCCGAGCCGCGGATGTCGGACAGGCACTCGACCTCATCCGCCGCGGCATCGCCGGCCTGCCGCAGCAATGCATCCTCGAGCCGGCCGCCATTGAGCACGGCTTCGGCGGATTTCAGCCGCATGGCCTTTTCCGTCGCGGCGCTCGCCACGATGCGTGCCGAGCGGATGGTACCGCCATCGCCTTCGATCACGGCGGCGATGCCGACGGCGGGCCAGTCATCGGCCGAGCCCGCGGTCACCTTCATGTAGGCGGCGCGCTTGTCTCCCTGCGCCGGAACCCGCAGCTCCGAGATCAGCTCGTTCTTTTCCAGCACCGTTTCGTAATAGCCCAGGAAAAGCTCCTCGACCGGGAGCGTGCGTTCGCCTTTCGGGCCAACGGTTGTAATCGTCGCCCCAAGCGCGATCAGCACCGGCGGCATGTCCATGTGGGGGTCGCCGTGCGCCAGCGCGCCGCCGACGGTCGCGACATTGCGCACGCGAACATTGGATAAGGTCAGGAGCGTGCGGGTGAGGACAGGGGCGTGCTTGCGCACCTCGGCCGAGTGCTCGAGCGCTGAAAGCGTCGTCATCGCCCCGACACGAAGCCCGTCACGGTCAGCGGCAATGGCGGTATATTTGCTTTCGATATTGCGCAGGCTGACAAGCTTCCGGGGGCGAAAAACGCCGGCCTTCATCAGCAGCATCAGCGCGGTGCCGCCTCCCATGGGACGTACGGTGGAATCGTCGGGATCGAGCAGCTTGATGGCTTCGGCAAGCGATTTAGGCTGGGCAAGCTCGAACGGAACCATCACACCTCCACCAAGGCTGACCGTGTGCACGGAGAAAAGCGCATACTGGAGCTTGCGTCAAAACCGTTTTGAGGCCTCGCCGCATTGGCTTCGGCGAAGGTATACTATGTTGAGTGATGCAGCGAGTTCAAAGCAAGGAGCATGATCTTGGCCAATAAGGATTTGCGCGACTGGATCGAAGGAATTCAAGCGGCGGGCGAGCTCAAGGTCATCAAGGGGGCCGAGCCCAAGGAGGAGATCGGCGGCATTGTCGATATCTACCAGCGCAAGATGGGCAATCCCGCCCTCATGTTCGAAGAGGTCCCCGGCTATCCAAAGAGCTTTCGCGTCATCGCCAACATCCTCACCTCAGTGCCGCGCATCAACGTCGCGCTTGGCCTTTCCCCCACGGCATCCGAGATGGAGCTCGTCCACTGGTGGCGCGATTACATGCGCAAGGCGGCAAGCTTCAAGCCGAAGGATGTCAACGGCGGCCCGCTCCTGGAAAACGTGCAGGAAGGAAAAGCGGTCAACATCGAGAAAATCCCGACGCCGGTCTGGCACGAGTGTGACGGCGGCCCCTTCATCGGAACCGCGTGCATGGTGGTGATGAAGGATCCGGATTCCGGCTGGACCAATTACGGTTGCTATCGCATCCAGAGTCAGGGGCCGGCGGTCGCAAGCATCATGATGTCGCCGGGCAAGCACGGCGGCTTCATCATGAACAAGTACCACGAGCGCGGCGAGCCCTGCCCGGTCGCGGTGATCGCCGGCATGCATCCCGCCCTGTTCATGCTGGCGGGGCTCGAAGTGCCCTACGGCAAGAGCGAGATCGAGGCGGCGGGCGGCATCCTCGGCGAGCCGATCGAGGTCTTCAATATGCCGCGCACGGGATTGCCGGTCCCCGCCAACGCGGAGATCGCGTTCGAAGGCTTCATCAATCCCGGCGACAAGATCAATGAGGGGCCACTTGGGGAATGGACCGGCTATTACGCCGGAGGCAGCCGGCCGGAGCCTGCCATCCGCATCGCCACCATGATGCACCGCGACGATCCGATCCTGATGGGCGCCATCCCGGCGGTGCCGCCAAATGACAACACATTCTATCTCGGCACCTACCGCTGCGGCGCGGTGTGGAATCAGCTCGAAGCCGCGGGCATCCCCGAGGTCAAAGGTGTGTGGGCGCATGAAGCCGGCGGCAGCCGATTCATGCTGACCGTCTCGATCAAACAGATGTACGGGGGACATGCCAAGCAGGCCGGCATGGTCGCGTCACATTGCCATGCCGGAGCCTATTGCAACCGCTGGACCATTGTGGTCGACGATGACATCGACCCGACCAATTTCAACGACGTGATCTGGGCGATGTGCACGCGCTGCGATCCACGCGAGCAGGTCGACATCATCCACGGCGGGTGGAGCTCGGCGCTCGATCCCATGTGTTACGACAGCGAAAATGATCGCCGCAATTCGCGCGTCGTGATCAATGCCTGCATTCCTTTCAATCGGAAAAAGACCTTCCCGAAGATCGCCCGATCGAGCAAGGAGCTCGACGCGCGCATTCGGGCGAAATGGCAGCACGAGCTGCCGAAGGGGTTTTGAAGCGATTACGTAGCGAAGCGATCAAAGGCCGCCGCGGCAGAGCCGTTGTGGCGGCCCAGTCCCCAGCGGGTGGCCGAGTGCCAGCTCACCGCCTTTCGCGCCGAGGCCAACCGGCGACACGGGTTCAAGCTTGAGGACTTTCGCGCGTTGCACGCCTGGTCGGTCACGCACAGCGCGGATTTCTGGGAGCTCGTCTGGGATTTCTGCGGCATTGTCGGTGAGAAAGGCGAGCGCACGCTCATTCATGGCGACAAGATGCCGGGCGCGCGCTTCTTCCCCGATGCCAGGCTCAATTTTGCCGAGAACCTGCTTTGCAGGCCCGGCCACGGCGATGCGCTGATCTTTCGCGACGAGAACAATCGCAGTTCAAGAACCTCGTGGGAGGAATTGCGCGCGCTGGTTTCGCGCCTGCAACAGGCACTGCGTGCCCACGGAGTCGGACGCGGCGATCGTGTGGCAGCGATGATGCCGAACCTGCCGGAGACGGTCGCGCTCATGCTCGCCGTCACCTCGCTCGGCGCAATCTTTTCGTCCTGCTCGCCCGATTTCGGAGAGGACGGCGTTCTTGACCGTTTCGCGCAGATCGCGCCGAAAGTTTTCGTAAGTGTTGACGGGTACTGGTACAACCGCAAACCGATATCCATCACAGATAAGCTTGCCGGGATTGCGGCGGGGCTGCCTTGCGCCAAGTCAACTCTGATCGTGCCCTGCCTCGGTGACGCCGCCAAAGCCGCCGCGCAGGTGCCGCGCGCGGTTGCGCTTGAGGATTTCCTCAAGCCATTCGCACCCAAGCCGCTCACGTTCGAACGGCTGCCGTTCAAACATCCCGTCTACATCCTGTTTTCGTCAGGCACCACGGGCGTGCCGAAATGCATCGTGCATGGCGCCGGCGGCACGCTGTTACAGCATTTCAAGGAGCATCGGCTGCACTGCGACCTGCGCCTAGGCGAGCGGTTCTTCTTTTTCACCACTTGCAGCTGGATGGTGTGGAACTGGCTCGTTTCAGGCCTCGGCTGCGGGGCTACCCTCGTGCTCTATGATGGCTCGCCTTTTACGCCGCCGACTGCGCTCTGGGATCTCGCGCAACAAGAGCGCATCAACGTGTTCGGCACGTCCGCAAAATATATCGAGGGTTGCAAAAACCGCGGGCTCGCGCCTGCCCACAGTCATGATCTTTCCTCACTGCGGTTGATTGCGTCGGGTGGCTCGCCGCTTTCTGCGGCCAGCTTCGATTACGTCTACTCACAGATCACAACGCACACACAGCTCGCGCCTATTTCAGGCGGCACCGACATCGTATCCGCCTTTGTGCTCGGTGACCCGACCGCGCCGGTCTGGCGTGGCGAGATCCAGGCGCCCGGTCTTGGCATGGCGGTCGACGTCTGGGCGCAGGACGGCAAGCCTTTGCACGAGGGCAAGGGCGAGCTTGTCTGCACCAAGCCGTTCCCGTCCATGCCGGTGATGTTCTGGAACGATCCCGATCAGAGGAAATACCGTTGCGCCTATTTCGAACGCTTTCCCGGCGTCTGGTGTCATGGCGACTTCGCAGAATGGACCGCCCATGGCGGGATGATCATTCACGGACGTTCGGACGCAACCCTCAACCCGGGCGGGGTGCGCATCGGGACGGCGGAAATCTACGCCCTGGTCGAGCAAATCCCGCAAGTGCTTGAGGCTGTGGCGGTGGGACAGGAATGGGAGAACGACGTGCGCGTGGTGTTGTTCGTGCGGCTCGCGGCGGGCCGGAAGCTCAACGACGCTTTGCGCGACATCATTCGCAAGAAAATCCGCTCCGGCGCGACGCCGCGCCACGTGCCGGCGAAGATCGTTCAAATCGCCGATATTCCCCGCACCAAGTCGGGCAAGATCACCGAGCTTGCGGTGCGCGACGCGATCCATGGGCGTGCGGTGAAGAACACGCAGGCGCTCGCGAATCCCGGAGCGCTCGAGCTTTACCGCGACCTGCCGGAACTACGTACCTAACAGATCTCGATTATGTTGATCTATCCGGATCGCCCATGTAGAAAATCGATCCTCGAAGCAACACGTGTCGCGTTGGCGAAACGCATCGACAAGGCGCACATGCCGGGAAAACGAGATGGCAAAGCGGCATAACGAATTGTGAAAATAATCACTGCGCATTTGTACCGCTAACGGAATATGCGCGCGCTTGAGGATTGTAGACAATCGTCCACAAAATGATCGCTGTAAAATAACGAAGCCCCATGATGCCGAATTTGGCTTTGACAACATTGCGGAACTTGGGACGCATTGAAAATTTTCTCTTCTGGCTATTCATAGCAGGTCTCGCCTGGTGCCCTTTATGGTTGGGCAGCAATCGTGTGATGGCCTGGGGGATAAACGCTATAGTGTTTCCCGGGCTCGCGATTGGTTACGAGGCGATGCTTCTATTAACTGGCAGGCCGCACCCAATACGTCTACGATTCCTTTCGGTACCTGCCGGCTTATTTATTGTTGTAGTGATATGGATCATCTTGCAAAGCGCCACCTGGACTCCCTCGGCGCTGCATCATCCAATTTGGCGTTTGACATCCGAGCTTCTGGAATTGCCGGTTGCTGGCAGCATTTCGGTCAACCTGAGCCTGAGCATTCTTGCTTTAATCCGACTTCTGACGGCAGCAAGCGTATTCTGGCTTTCTTTGCAATTTAGTCGCAATCCGAAGCGCGCTTATCATCTAGTGGTGAGCATTGGAGCAATCGGCGCGGCATACGCAGCTTATGGCCTTTTTGTTATTTCTGTACGACCAAACACGCTGCTTTGGCTCGATAATGCCTCGAATGGTCGTCTAACCTCAACATTTGTCAATCAGAATCACTACGCGACATATGCAGGCATCGGGCTTATTGCCATGATGGGAGTGGTGCTGCACATTTATCGCATGATGCTGGGATGGGAGCAGCCATTTCGAAATAGAGTCGTAAACTTCATAAGAGTATCAACTCGGCACACATCATGGGGCCTTGGTGCAAGTGCCATAATATTAGCTGCGCTTCTCGCGACGACATCTCGAGGGGGCTTTGTAGCTTTTGGATTCGCTACAGTTATTCTTTTAATTTTGACCATCGCACAAGGCAAGCAGCGAGGTGGAATTGGTCTTTATGGCAGCTTCGTGTTGATACTAGTTGTTGCGGGAGGGATTGCTTTTGGAAGTGCTCTTCTAGACAAGCTGTTTGAGGAGGGGGTATGGGACGTCGCTCGGCTGCAATCATATTGGATTGTAATTCAATCAATTAGTAATTCCCCAATCCTCGGGTACGGCTATGGGACTTTTGCGGATGTGATCCCAATGTTTCGTGACCATTGGCTGGCGATCGGGTCAGTATGGGATAAAGCTCACAATACCTATCTGGAAATTTATCAAGGCTTGGGATTGATATTCGGTTCAATGCTGATTGCATGCGTAGTTCTGCTCGCATTTAGATGTGTCGTGGGTGCCGTAAGGCGTGGGCGGAATGCCACGGCGCCCTGCGTGGCCTCTGCGGCTGCCTTGTTAGTGGCCGTAAATGCCTTAGTCGATTTTAGTTTGCAGATTCAGGCCGTAACGTTGACTTTCATGAGTCTTCTAGGGGCAGGTGTAGCACAGTCCACAAGTTCGCGGGCTGATTTGAGCGATTGATCTGGCGACGCATCGCTCCGAAAAAATGTTTGTACAGACTACTGCAATGCCGATTGGATAAGATTAAAGAGGGCAGCGTGACTATGTCATTTGGACTCGTTCGAATAATGACATTCTTTGTTGTCACTATCTTTTGTGTACCCACGATGGTGGAGGGATGGAAACTGGTCGCATTGAGCTGGCATCGGTGGATAACAATTGGAGAATCGCACCAAGCCGTAGAATTCCAACAATGGATCTCTGACCCTGAACAGGCTCCGGACGTTACCACTGGCAAATCTAATCTACCACGCGCTGCCTTGCGAGATCGATTGCTGCGTGCTTTGAGCCGTTCGCCGCTTTCCGGAAAAAGCTGGCTTTACCTTTGCGAATATGAACTCACCTCTGGCGAGAGGCTTGAACGAGTCGTGCAGACGCTTAGCATGTCTGTGCTGACTGCCCCAAACGAAAGCTACTTGATGCCGATGCGCGCTTTCCTTGCTATTTCGCTCTGGGAATTGCTACCCAGCGAGCGGCGAGTAAGCACCGCAAACGACCTTATCATTTCGGCTCGCCTAAATCTCTTTCGGTTCGAGCAAGGCAATCCAGATCGGAGTGTTCTTCTGGCCCTTATGAAGGCCAAGACTGAACGAACTCGGCAGGAGATTAGGGAGCAACTAGAGGGGTCTGTCGGACTCGAGCCCTGGATGATGAGCTATCTTGGGTTTTCCTTGTCTACTGGCTCTCCGCGGGCGAAATGATCTCCATGGGCGGTCGTGTAGACACAAAATTGCCCAAATTATGTTATCGTCGTCTTTGCTCCTAAGCTGCGGTATTTATTTGTTTGTTGCCGGAAGGGGGAGCGACAATCCGACTATTTCAATAATTGTGTAGTTTTTCTATAGTAGAGAGCTGATTTGGACTAATGAGTGGTGCCAAGCGGCGTAGGGGGATAAACATGCCGGTCTTGAACGGCGCGCGATCGACCGAGGGTGTCGGATCCGTCGGCATTGATCGTGGTGTCGACATTGCGAGAACCTTAAATTTCGTCTGGCGGCAGTGGAAACTTATCGCTAGCGTGTTTGCTTGCATTCTTCTGATAGGGGCAGCTTATTTATCAATACAGACGCGGCTTTACACAGCGACTGTACAAATTCTTCTTGATCCTCGCAAGGAAAGGGCAGTCGGTAGTGATCCGATTCTCAGCGAATTTAGGTTGGATATAGGCGCGATACAAAGCCAGATAGCGATCATCCAGTCCACCGCCCTTTTGCGCCGAGTTGTCGAGAAGTAGCACCTTGTCAATGATCCTGAATTTGGGTCTCCTTCTTCTTCTTCAAGCCCTGGTATGGACTCGGATGTTCCTGGGGTTACATCGATCGCGCCAGAGCAATCCATTGCTCCGAATGTGATGGCCTCGATCAATCGGCTGCGGGGCGCAACTGCTGTTGTGCGAACAGGTCAAGCATATGTTCTCGCTATTTCCGTTACTTCAAGGGATTCAGCGCGCGCCGCCAGGCTTGCGAACGCGGTGACCGATGCGTACCTCGTTGATCAGCTCGATGCGCGCTTTGATGCTGCCAAGAGAGCGTCTGCGTGGCTTAGCGATCGTCTCGATGAGCTCAGAAAACAGCTGCGGGCCTCAGAGGAGGCCGTGGCCAGGTACAGAACTGACAAGGGCTTACTCCAAACTAACCCGGGTGCTACACTTAATCAGGATCAGCTTTCGCAATTGAATGCGCGACTTGCGGCAGCAAGGGCCGAAACTGCCGAGAAGAAAGCTCGCCTCGATCTGTTGAAGTCGTCCCCGACCCGCGTTGCGGGGGCCCAACGTAATATTCCTCAAATCGGCACTTCACCCCTACTGGACTCACTGAAAGCACAGGAGGCTGATATTTCAAGGCGCGAAGCCGATCTGATCGCGCGCTACAACGATCGCCACCCGCTTGTTGTAAACATCATGGCAGAGAAGCGGGATGTTCAGCGCAGCATGACTGCCGAACGGCAACGAATCTCCGAAAACATCGAGAACGAGTATAAGCTGGCAAAGGCGCGAGAGGAGTCAGTTGAAAAGTCGCTGCAAGAGGTCACGGGCCAGACTGGAATCGACAATCAAACGGCCATCACCCTCCGAGAGTTGGAGAGAACGGCCGCCGTGAACAAAAGCATGTTTGAAGATTTTTTGACGCGGGCAAAGGTTACCCAGGAGCAATCCACGTTTGAAGCACGGGACGCGCGCGTGATCACGCCGGCGACGCCGCCCACTTCTCCGAGCTCGCCGAAGAAGATGCAAACAATGCTAATTACGGGATTACTCGGCCTGATGTTAGGGGTCGGTGCCGCCGTGTCTCTGGAACTGCTGAACACGGGCTTCACCACGGCGACGCAAATTGAGGACGCGCTGGAACTACCGGTCCTCGCCTCGGTGAGCAAGATGTCAGACAAGGAGTTGACTGTAAACGGGAAGATCATTCCACTTCCGCTTTTCCCAGCAGTTAAGCCCCTGTCGCGCTACAGTGAAGCCCTTCGAAGTCTGCGGAGCGGAATTCAGATGACGGATGTCGATCATCCGCCGAAAGTGATCCAGGTTACTTCGACGGTGCCAAGCGAGGGAAAGACTTCCGTTGCCCTGGGCTTGGCCACGTCGGCGGCAAACTCGAGCCTCAAGGTCCTTCTCATTGACGCGGACTTGCGCAATCCGTCCGCTTCACGCTTCCTGAAGCTCGACAAAGAACCTGGACTTGTCGAATTGCTCTTGGGAGAAGTGAACGCGAATGACGTCGTTAGATTTTACCAACCGGGCCAATTCTGGTCACTTAATTCGGGCGGAAGGACGCAGAACCCTCCTGATCTCTTGGGCTCGGAGCGAATGAAAGCCCTAATTAATAGTTTCGCCAACGCCTTCGATTACATCCTCGTCGATACACCGCCACTTGGCCCGGTTATAGATCCGTTGATCGTGTCCCAGCTCGTCGAGAAGGTGCTTTATGTAATTCGATGGTCAGACACCCCACGGGAAATCGTCGAGCAATCGATTAAGAAGCTTATGAATGACAAAAAGGTTGCTGGTATCGTACTCAATTATACGGATGACCGCCAGGTCGCAAAGTATGGAAAATCTGCTTATGCATACTACGGCACCAAGTACTACAAAAACTATTATACTGACGCGTAACGTTTCAAATAAATTCGTTCTTCTGCGGATCGCAGCAGTAATCTACGCTATTGGTCTTGGGTTCTCCTTACCCTGTGCTTCAGCGACCGTGCTTATCACCAATGACCGCGGTGGCCCTTTGGGGGCCTATCTACAGAGATACTCCACCATTCGTGATTCCGGGGAGCGGGTCATAATTGATGGACCGTGCCTCTCGGCTTGCACGGTAGTGTTGGCCTTAGTCCCTGCTCGACGAATCTGTCTGACCTCGAGGGCTCTGCTCGGGTTCCATGCCGCTGTCGCGAGTGAAGAATACATGTATCCGGGAGCTGGCAGTGCCGCGACCCGTACGCTTTTTGCCTTGTATCCTGATGCAATCCGCAGGCTGATCGTTAAGAAAGGCGGATTATCAGCGAAAATGATTTTCCTGACCGCTGATGATCTTTTCGGCAGTTATTCCCGTTGTGATCCGAGCGCCAACTGAGAGGGATACTGGCAAGAGGGGCCGCCGCGTGCCCAATAGTGCGGACGTAAAACCTGGGCGTCGCTGCAAAACACCGTTCCATATGACCCAAGTATTCACTTCGAGCCAACCCCAACCGCGCCGGATCGTCGGCGGCAATTCCGAGTAATCCAGGGTGGCCGCGTATAGGCCACCCTTCAATTCGTTTTATCGTAACCGTCCGCTCAAGACCGCGGGGACATCCGATTACGTTTGTGTTCGGCGAGCAGCTCCCGCAGATATTCCATCCCGGCAGGCGTGAAGGCGATGGTCTGCTGGTCGTCGGTGCCATAGATCCAGAGGCGGCCATCCTCCGGATCCATGTCATCAGCCAAGTCCCATAGGAGCTGCTCGTCCTCGCCGAGGATTTCGGCGGCACGGCTGATGGTGACCGCGGAAGCTGGCGCCGCCATGTCAGCCTTCGACAAGCTCAGGCGGCGCGAGAGAGAGGGATCGCGTGGTGCCAATTCCAGGGCAGCAGTGCGGCCAGGTCGGTGATCTTGTGATCGGCGATCCGGGCCAGCACGTCGGCCAGCCAGGCTTGGGGATCGATGTCATTGAGCTTGGCCGTTTGAATCAGCGTCAGCATGACCGCGGCGCGCTCGCCGCCGCGATCGGAGCCGGCGAACAGCCATGATTTACGGCCGAGAGCAATCCCGCGCAGCACGCGCTCGGCCGCATTGTTGCTCAGGCAGATGCGGCCATCCGCGAGGAAGCGCGTGAAGATGTTGATGCGCTTGAGCATGTAGTCCATCGCTTTGGCCACTTCGTTGTGGCGCGAGAGCTTGGCTCGCTCGCGTTTCATCCATTCAATGAGATTATTGACCAATGGCGCGATGTCTCTGCGGCGCGCAGCCACGCGCGCTTCGGGCGATAAGCCGTTGATCGAGCGTTCCAGCATGAAGATGGCGTCGAACTTCTGAACCGCCTCGAAAGCGATCGGCGAGATCGTCGCCGGCTTGTGGTCGCGCGCCTTCGAGGCGATATCGGCAAGCTCGAACAGCTTGCGTCTCGCATGCGCCCAGCATCCGGCTTCCGTGATCGGCCCTGGCTTTCGACTCGCGTCGTAGAGCCTGTTGAACCCGGCATAGGCGTCGGCCTGCAGGATCCCGGAATATCCGGCGAGATGCTGCTCGGGATGGATGCTGGCGCGATCCGGTGAGTAGAAGAACACGGCAGCGGGCGGCGCTTTGCCACTGAACGGACGGTCGTCACGGACATAGGTCCAAATCCGACCGGTACGGGTCTTCACCTTCGCCAGCACCGGCACGGTGGTGTCGTCGCCGTGAATGCGTTCGGCCGCGAAGACGTGCGACTTGATCAGCTCATAGAGCGGCATCAGCGCGGCCGCGCAGGCGCCGACATGATCCGCCATTGTCGAGACCGAGAGCTCGATGCCCTCGCGTGCAAATTGCTCGCTCTGGCGGTTGAGCGGCTGATGATTGGCGTATTTGTCGACCAGCATCATCGCCAACAGGCTCGGCCCGGCGAAGCCCCGTGCGATCGCATGGAAGGGCGCGGGCGGCTGACTTATCCTCTCGCAAGACCGGCAGCTGAACTTCTCCCGCACATGCTCGGTCACGAACCATTGCCGCGGCACCACATCGAGCGTCTCGGTGATGTCTTCGCCGATCTTGGAGAGCTTGCTGCCGCCGCAACAAGGGCAGGAGGTCGGCGCCGGGTGGACGACGCGCCGGCGCGGCAGATCGGCGGGAAAGTTGCGCCGCGTCGCCTGACGGCGCGTGAAGCCCTGCACGTGGACGCGCGCCGGCTCGCCCTTCGTCTCATCCTCTCCCGCAGCCGCGGCGAGCTCCTCGAGCTGCAATTCCAGTTGATCGATGAGCCGTTGGCTGCGCTCGGAGCGCGGACCGAACATCGCGCGCTTCATCTTCGCGATCACCAATTGCAGGTGCTCGATCAGCGCTTCCGCGCCCACCAGCTTGGCGCGCGTCTCAATCAGCGCCGCCTTCAGCACGTCTGCGTTGTCTGGGAGATGATCAGCGCTCTCGACCATGCGCGCAACACCAGCACAATCGCGCTGATTCGTGTGCACCCTGAGTTAATGAGTTGCAGCTTTATTCACCGCTCATCCGGCCGCCGTGGGACGCCATGTGTGCTGGGGATTTCTCCAATCGATTCCGTCCAGCATGTAAGCGAGTTGCGACATCGAGATCGAAACAACGCCGGCCATGGCCGACGGCCAAACGAACCTGCCGCGCTCCAGCCGCTTGGCATAGAGCGACATGCCCAGGCCATCGTGCCAGAGAATCTTGATCAGCTTGCCGGTCTTCCCACGGAACACATACAGATCTCCGGCGTGAGGATCACGCTTGAACGCTTCCTGCACCAGCAAGGCCAGAGAGTTCATACCACGACGCATGTCGGTGTGGCCCGTCGCAATCCACACGCGGACCCCCGAGGGAATGGGGATCATCGCCGCCGTCCATCGGCCAGTGCCGCAACCGCCGCCGTCAGCGTCGCCGGGTCGACCGCGCCCGTGACCCGCATCCGCGCTCCGCTCGCAAACTCGATCTCGATCGCACTCGGACCGGCCAGACCGCCTGGCGAATCCCCAGGAGCGATCTGCACCGGCGCAAAGCCGATTCCCCGCAGTGCACGCAGCTGACGGCGCCAGCCATACAGCTGGCTTGGATGAATCCCGGCATCCCGCGCAACCGTCGAAACGCTGGCACCCGACTCCAGCGATGCCGCCACGAGTTGCTTCTTCTCCGCCGAGCTCCAGCGTCGCCGCCGCTCAACCGACGTGATGACCTCAACTCTCCCGTTCGTCATGTGACTATTCCTATGAATAGTCACATGACTCACACCCTCAAGTAATCTGCAAGGCGGCCGCTACCGGATGGAAACGTTTTATCATCATTGGGAGGCAGAGGAATTCTTTCGCGCGCCTTGAACGGTCCGGTCAAAAGGTCGTGGTCATTCTTATCGTCCAAAAAGAAAAAGCCCCGCTGGGTACGCGCGGGGCAAGTTACATGCTCGTCCCCGGCAAGGGCCAGGCAACGGCGAACTCAGTCGTAGACACAATATTGTTCTAATTGCGACCGGCGATTTGTTGACCGTTTCCTGAGCCTCGCATGCCCAAGTCTGCTATGCCCAAGTCTGCTATGCCCCAAGTCTGCTATGCCCCAAGTCTGCTATGCCCCAAGTCTGCTCGGGGGTCCGCTGCTCCGGGGGTCCGCAGGCAACTGAGGAGCAAGCGCGGCTCGCCAAAAGAAAAAGCCCCGGCCTGGTTCAGTCGGGCGACCGGGGCTTCTCTCTGAGACCTCGCGCGCAGGAACACAGAGACACCCTGATCCTAGCGCGACAAGCGTGCTCCGACAATTAAGCCTTTGGGGAATCCTCCTGGGTGTTGCATTTGTGCCGACAGAGTCCGCTGGCCGGCGAAGTTTACGCGGGCTTAACCGTCAAAAGACCCCCATTCCCCGGAACCTCCGCGGCAGAATCCGGTTAAGCCCCTGTCCGATAGTGCACACAGCGGGAAGGGGCAGCCCAAGGAACGCAATCGCAGGAGAATCGGCCGATGAACCCCAGCGATGAATTTCTCAAACATGCCGCGGAATGCCAGAGGATGGCGAAATTCACGCGTGACCCCGAAAGCAAAGCGACCTGGACCCGGTTGGCCGCGCGATGGCTCGACTGCGCCGAGCGATTCAAGAGCCAGAGCCAGGCGGCGCATCGGAGTCCTCCCAGGCGACACCATCATCTCAGGGCCGAGGACTGGGCGGCGTAGGGAGGACAGACGCCGGACGACCGACGACGGATGACCGGAGGCCGCGGAATTTGTCTGTCGTGCGTCCTCTCACTAATGCAGGCTCGGCCCTTTGAGAAACCGGTTGCGATCGCCCGAGGTCACGCGCACCTCGAACGAGCGTCCGTCACGATAGACCGTCAGCGGAACTTCCACTCCGGCTTTTCCGAGTGACCAGACCTTGCGGAAGAAGGCCGCCAGATCGCCGACCTTGGTCCCGGCAACCGCGAGAACGATATCTCCCACGCGCAGATCAGCCTTGCGTGAAGGCCCGCCATTGGAAACGCGCGCAACCACGACCTTGTCGTCGATCTCGGTGGCGTTGAGCCCGAGCCATGGCCGGGGAGGATGATTGGCCGGCCGAGCGTCATCAGGTCCTCGAGGATCGGCTTGAGGATGTCGATCGGCACGATCATGTTGAGCGGCTCCGGCGTGCCCCCTTCGCGCACTTGCTGCACTTGCAGCGAGCCGATGCCGAGAACATCACCGTCGCGGCCGATCATGGCCGTGCCTCCCCAGAACGGGTGCGCAGGCACGGTGAAGATCGCTTCGTCCAGCACGTATTCCCAGTTGCCGGCAAATTCCTGCTTGGCGGCGATGCGAGCCACGACCGAGTGCTTGCGCCCTCCGGCGCCGGCAACGACAACAGGGTCGCCGATTTTCGCCGCCCGCGAACTCCCAAGCGGCAGCGCCGGCAGGTCCACGCGCGCCAACGCCTGCACCAGGCCAAACCCGGTTTCCTGATCGTAGGCGAGCACATGCCCAGGCACCGCATGCCCGTCGGCGAGATGCAGCCAAATCGTTTGCGCCTCGGTAATGAGATATCCGATCGTCAGCACGACGCCTTCGCGGATCAGAACGCCGTTACCGGCGCGTTCGGTCCCCAGCGTGTCGGCGGTGAACGCGTCCGCCGGGATGATGGCGCGAACGCCGACGATGGCCGATAAAGCCGCGTCGAGATCGTAGCTATAGTGTTCCGGTTTCGGTTGCACGGAGAGCGGCATCTCCCAATTGGTCGAGGATGACATGCAGGTACTCCCTTCGCATAGCGTGTGCGGCGAGCAAGCCATCTCGGGCAGCCACAATATTACGCGTTTTAAGCATGCGTGGAAGCGCCGTCCGGCCGGGATCGAGCGAAGCGAAATTCATCGCGTGCTGCGCAACGTGGGAGGAACTGGGCCGCCTCAACAGCTGCTGTAGCCCGGATTGAGCGAAAGCGAAATCCGGGGTTTGGAGAAGGAAACCCCGGATTGCGCAACGCGCAATCCGGGCTACGAGGCAGTTTCTATTTCGGGCAGATGTAGCCCGTTCCGTCGGGCGCCTTGAAGCAGCCGACCGACGCCGGCACGACATGCTTCGGCAACCACAGCACGACAGCCGGGAAATAGATCGTGAATAGAATCGTAATGAAGAATACGACATAGATCGAAACGGCTGCGCGCAGCGCCTGTGAAAACCGCACGCCGACAAATTTCGCCGCCATCAGCAGCACCAGGCCGTAAGGCGGCGTGATGAGCCCGAACGCAAGCGTTGCGATCAGCACCACGCCCATGTGCACGGGGTTGATGTCGCCCGCTGCAACCAGCGCGTTTACCAGCGGCATGAAAATGATGATGGTCGGAACGGGCTCGATGAAATCCCCGACCACCGTGAAAAGCGCCACCATCAACAGCATGATCCTGCCCGGATCATTGCCGGCAATGCTGGTGATCCAGTCCGCCAGCACAATGGCTCCGCGCAAGTAAGCGAGCATCCAGCCGAATGCGTTGGCGGCGCCGATGGTGATCAGCGGCAACGAGAAAATCAGCCCGGCCAGACAGAAATCGTACGGCAGCTTTGTCAGGTGGCGGGGATTAAGCGCCGGAATGACGACGAGGAGGATCCAAAGGACGGCCACCACGCCGGCTTCGGTCGGCGTGAACCAGCCGGTCAGGATGCCGCCAAGAAGGATGACCGGAATCATCATCGGCAGCGACGCATCCCTGGCAGCGCGCACGACTTCTCGAAACGGCGCGCGCTCGCGACGCATTCCGACCGGACCGAAGAAATAGCAGTAGATCATCAGGCCGAAGCCGATCATCAGGCCCGGCACCACGCCGGCCATGAACAAGCCGGTGATCGATACGTTGCCGACGGCGCCGTAAATCACCGCGGTGATGCTCGGCGGCACGAGAGCGGCGATGGTGGATGCAGCCGCGATGATCGCGGCGATGAAAGGCGCCCCATATCCCTCCTTCTTCATCGATGGGGCCAGCGCACGGCTCATCACGGCCACATCGGCCGTGGTTGAGCCCGACATCTCGGAAAAGAACATGCTGAATACGGTAACGACCTGGGAGAGTCCGCCGCGGACATGGCCCACGAGCGCGAGCGACAGATTGGCAACCCTTTGCACCACGTTGGCGGAGCTCATCAACTCGCCCACCAGCAGAAAGAACGGGATCGCCAGCAGCGCTTCGACGTCGACTCCGTCGAAGACCTTTTGCACGATTGCGGCAAGCGACACATCAATCAGCGTCGCGCCGACGAACACGCCGGCGAGGAGCGCAAAGGGCACGGGCACGCCGAGATATCCGAACAAAAGAAAACAAAACGACATCGCCGCAAGGACGACGGGCGGGCTCATGGCGCGCTTTCCATCGGCGTGATCGCCGCGACCGGAGTAACCGCCGGAGCCATATCCGGCGGATCGGGATGATCGAAGCCGTTGCGGCACCCGTTGATGATCTGCTCGATGGTAAAGAGCGCGATCAACACGCCGGACAAGGGGATCGCCGCGTAGAGCGAAGCGATCGGCGTGTTCGATGGAAGCCGGAAGCTGCCAAATCCGCGCAGGAAATTAATGTAGCCAAAATAAATGAGGCAGGCCGCAACCGCCAAGACAATGAGCCGGGTTGCAAGCTCGATCGCCAATCGCGGCACGCCATGCAGCGCTTCGGCGAACGCGGTCAGATAAAGATGGTCATTGCGGCGCGTTGCAGCCGCGGCCCCGACAAATATTCCGTAAATGAAAAGGCTCGACGTCACCTCCTGGAGCCAAAGCCAGGGATGTCCGATGGAGCGCGTGAGGATGTCGAGAGAAACCGAAAGCGAGAAGCCGAACAAGGTCAATCCGCAGACGATCATCAGGATCGCCTCAAGCACATCAAAAGCGCGCCATTTCAAATTGCGCTGGCGGGCGAGCACAAGCTTGTCCACGATGCTCATGGGCCTTGCCCCAGCGCTCGTACCGCACCCAAAAGCGCTTTCCCGCCGCGCGCGTCACCCCGCGGGCTCACGACCCGCGGGTCCATCCTCTTCGTGATAAGTCTCTTGCGCAATGATGGATTGCATCGGACCTCGGGCTTGCCCGAGGTCCGCACCTCAACAAAGTGCCGCAAGTCGGATACACCCGACTTGCGGTGTCAAGCCCCGGCAATGACGGCGTGCTAGATGAAGGATTGCCGGGTCAAGCCCGAAGCCCGGCAACGACGGTGTTCGCTAATTGGTTCCCCGGATCAGGTTTTTGATTTTTTCGGCATGCGGCCCGAGCTCATGGGCGAGCTTATCCAGGTAGGGATTGGCGATGGCCTGGAAGCCGGCCTTGTCGACATCCGTGACGATCTTGACCCCCATGCCTTTGAGCTTGACCGCCGCCTGCTGCTCGAGCACGAAGGCCTTTGCCGGCTCCTGCAGGCTCACTTCCTTGGCGGCGGTGAGGACCCATTGCTTTTGCTCGGATGTGAGGCTCTGCCACAGCTTGTCGCTGATCCAGACAATGGCGTTATTGGCCTCGTGCTCGCTCATGGAGAGAATCGGCGCAACCTCATAGTGCCGGTTGATGAGATAGACGTTGACCGCGTTCTCGGCGAAATCGACGACGCCGGTTTGCAGCGAGGTATAGACGCTGCCGAACGGCATGTGCACGGTTTGCGCGCCATAGGCCGGGAACATCGCGTCTTCGGTCGCGGTCGCCTGCACGCGAACCTTCAGGCCCTTGAGATCCTCCACCTTGTGGATCTCCTTTTTACCATAGAGGTGGCGGAAGCCCTGGCTTCCAAGTGCGATCGCATGAATGCCCTGCGCGGTGTCATCGATCATGGCGCGGATGGCTTCGAACACCTGCTGGTTGGCCAGCGCCTTGACGTTGTGGTCTTCCGAGCGGAACAGGAAATGCAGCGACATGACGCCTGCCGGCGGCGATATGGTCGCGGTGTTCGCGGACGACACAATGGCAAATTCGATGTCGCCGGCTTTCACCAGCTGGAGGATCTGCGGCTCCTGCCCCAGCTGTGCGCCGGGATACTGATCGACCAGCATAGTGCCCTTGCTCAGGTCCTTGAGCTTGGCGGAGAAGAGATCGTAGGCGACGCTGTAGCCGGAGTTGAGCTGCTGATCGTGGGCGAAGCGGTAATGCTTCGCGTCCTGGGAGTTTGCGCTGAGTGGTGCGGCCAGGCTCAGTGCAAGGCTCGACGCGGCCAGCATGCGGCTGAAGCAACTTGAACCCATTTGAGCTCTTCCTCCTCGATTTTCATTTTATGGGCCGATGTGTCGAGCCTCACATTGCTGCCGTGCGATTGTCAACCGAATGCCCGTTTGACTGCATGCCTCGTCATTGCCCCGCGGCCGACGTCTCTGAGTTGGCGCGTTGCTACCTAGCTCACCACGACGAAATGAATCAAAAGCATCCTCGGCTATGACGTGAGTGCAGAGCGCGAACGGTCCATTTTGCCGCTGCGTTCCGCGGTTCATTGTTATTAACAGGGAAAATACAATGGGGTGCACAAGAAGTAGCCGGAAAATGCGGACTTGCGGAAAAAATAACAGGGGCGCGAACAGGGCGATCACGGCAATAACAGAGGGATATCAGGGAATCCGGTGGCGAGTCCAAACCAGCCGGGTGCCATTTTGATCTTCAAAAATTGCATAGCTTGCTTCTTAGCTCTTCCAGTGTTTGGAGATGCAACGGGAAGCGTAACCTGAGCACTCTCTTACCTTGCAATGGCGCTGTGTGAAGCGAGTCTCACAGATAACTCCTTAAGGGATAACGCGTTTCGTCTGTTGGCTTTGTTTGGTAAAAATCGGCCCTGGTCGCAGAGCGCGTTCCGCTCGAATAGAACGGTAGGTGGGCAAAGGCGCGCTCCTGCGCGCCGTGCCCACCATCACCGGACGACCGCGTGGGTACGGCGCGCGCGGTCAAGCTTGTATCCGCTGTGCAAATAATTTTGCGCGCGCCTTTGCCCACCCTACTGAGATCCGCGCATGAAAAAACCCGGCACGCTGCGCGTCCGGGTCTCACCTCTGGAGCATGGCAATTCCTCTACCAAAAATGTTTCGGAAAGTCAAGAAAATTCTTTGGAGAAAATTCCTTGAAGCAAAATCTCCGACAGGAATTACTTCTGAAGAATCTATCGCCCAAGTATTGCTGATCGAGGCCGGTGACCCCTATCACCGGGTTCACGGTTGCAAGCTCAGACTGCTTCGCTGTGGGCCTGCCGCGCGGAATGACTAGGCTTAACGACCGCGCTTTAGAACATTGCAGACAAGTCCGGCTCGCGGGCGATCACGGTTGGGTAGGCGCGTGCTGATTGATCGGGTTCAGCGTCCCACGCCCTGCTGAAGGTGAGGCGGCTGAAGCCGCGTGAGCTATAGAATTTCTTGCTATAGCTCAATATCAGCGGTAATAATGAGGTATAGGGCAGAACTCCTATAGCTCATGACGTGGAACTGGGAAAAGCCGGACTGGCCGAATTTCGCCTATGATTCAGCGGCTTTGGAGCCTCTGGAGAAGCAATTCCTGTTGCATTCCGGGGAGTTCGTCGGCGCCTGCAAGCATGTCGGCGCCGGCGACCAGGAAACGCTCAAGATCGAGCTGATCAGCGAGGAGGCGGTCAAGACCTCGGAGATCGAGGGCGAGATCCTAGACCGCGACAGCGTGCAATCGTCGCTTCGCCAGCAGCTTGGTCTCGGTGCCGAAGCGCCGGGAGTCAAGCCCGCCGAGCGCGGCATCTCCCAGATGATGGTGGATCTGTATCGCAACTTCGCCGATCGGCTCACCGGCAAAACCATGTTTGACTGGCACAAGATGCTGCTGAGTGGAGATAAGGAGATCAAAATTGCCGGCGGCTACCGCGCGCACGCGCATGCCATGCAGGTGGTCTCCGGTCCTATTCACAAGCGCACGGTCCATTTCGAGGGTCCGCCTTCCGCGCGCGTGCCGGAGGAAATGAAACGCTTCATCACCTGGTTCAATCACACCGCGCCGGGCGGCAGAAACCCGCTGCCGGCGCTGACCCGCGCCGGAATCGCGCATCTCTATTTTGTGTGCATTCATCCGTTCGAAGACGGCAATGGCCGCATTGGCCGCGCGCTCGCGGAAAAATCGCTCGCACAAAATCTTGGGCAACCCTGCCTGATCGCGCTCGCCTACACGATCGAGCGCAAGCGCAAGGATTATTACGCGGCGCTGGAGCGCAACAATAAGGATCTCGAAATCACCGGGTGGATGAAATATTTCGCCAACACGATCCTTGCAGCGCAGAACAACACGATCAAGCGAGTCGATTTCTATATCGTCAAGGCCAGGTTCTACGAGAAATTCCGCGACAAGCTGAACGAACGGCAGGAGAAGGTCGTTGCGCGCATGTTCCGGGAAGGCATCGACGGATTCAAGGGCGGCCTGAGCGCGCAAAACTACATCAGCATCGCCAAGGCTTCGCGCGCGACCGCGACACGCGACTTGCAAGATCTTGTAGAAAAGGGCGCGCTGACCAAGACAGGGGAGCTGCGGCACACGCGGTATCATTTGAATATTTCAGCCGGTGGCAAGCGTGATGGAAAATGAAGTCACGCAAGTCACGCAGCGGGCGATGACTACCTTGCCACCGGTGAGACTAGCTGGTGTGGCCGCCTTCAAGATCAATACTTCTTGGCGCGCCGCTACGATCTAACCAAGCTGCCGTCCCATGATCATCGATATCGCAATGCCGCGAGCGATATTCACCAGCACCGCGTCAACAATTACCGGTTGGCCAGAAGATTGGGTCGACGACCGATTCCTGCGGCTCTTGTATGAACGGTCCACCTCTTGGCCCGGCCTTCAAGAGACTGGTCCTGCCGCTGACGGTTGCGGATCATCTTTGCTACTGCGCGAATAAAGGATTTCGGACGCCAAAAAAAACGACCATGCCATTTAAGATGTTGCAGAGTTTTTCTGTGCGGGCTGGACAGGTGTGGAGTGGCGCGCTCGGAGGGATTCGAACCCCCGGCCCCCAGATTCGAAGTCTGGTGCTCTATCCAGCTGAGCTACGAGCGCGTCATTGGCGAGCGGAAATGCCGAGGATCCGCTGGCCCAGCAACCCCGTGATAGCAAATGGGAGCGCGTTGCCCATAGCAGAAAGTGCGGCGGCTCTGGCCGCGAGCACAACTCTGGCCCGCCTGGAGCGCGAGTTTCCCGGGTGTCGCTGCGCTCCACCCGGGCTACAGCCGGGCTCGAGCGCGATGCTAACTGCATGTTCATTGCGCACCTGCTAAAGAGGGCGCGCGAATTGACCGGAAGGAAGACATGACGGTCATGGTCACCGGCGGTGCCGGTTACATCGGAAGCCACATGGTGCACGCGCTCCTCGATGCCGGCGAGCGCGTGCTGGTGCTCGACAATCTTTCGACCGGGTTCGACTGGGCCGTGCCCGCGCCGGCGCCGCTCATTGTGGCGGATACCGGCGACGAGGCGCGCGCGCGCGCGGTTCTGAGCGAGCACGCCGTCGACACCATCATCCACTTTGCCGCCTCCGTCGTGGTGCCGGATTCGGTGCGCGATCCGCTCGGCTACTATCGCAACAACACCGTGAACTCGCGCGCGCTGATCGAAGCAGCCGTTCGCTGCGGCGTGCGCACTTTCATCTTTTCCTCCACGGCGGCCGTCTACGGCAATCCCGATCGCGTGCCGGTGCGCGAGGAGGATGCAACGGTGCCAATGTCCCCCTATGGCTGGTCCAAGCTGATGACCGAGACGATGCTGCGCGACGCGGGCACCGCCCATGGGCTGCGCTACGTCATTCTGCGCTATTTCAACGTCGCGGGCGCAGACCCGAGCGGGCGCGCCGGCCAATCGACCAAGGGGGCAACGCACCTTATCAAGGTCGCGGTCGAGACCGCGCTCGGCCGGCGGCCAAGCATCGCAGTCTTCGGCACGGATTATCCCACGCCCGACGGCACCTGCATCCGCGATTATATTCACGTGTGGGATCTCGCGCGCGCACATTGGGATGCGCTGCACTATCTGCGCGCGGGTGGGGAGTCGGTCACGCTCAATTGCGGGTATGGCAGCGGCTTTTCCGTGCTCGAAGTAATCGAAACCGTCAAGCGCGTGTCCGGCAAGGATTTCAAGGTGGAGTTCGCCGGGCGGCGTCCGGGCGATCCCGCGCAGATCGTTGCGGCTGCCGATCGCGCGCGGTCGGTGCTGAAATGGGAGCCCCGGCTCGCGAACCTCCCAACCATTGTCGAGCATGCGCTCGCCTGGGAGCGCAAGCTGCGAGCTCAGGCAGCGTAGACAGGCGCCAGCCGAAGCCGGATCTATCCGCCACCGGCCGCATTCAATGGCGAACTCGGGTAAGTTCGGGCGCCGATTCTGCTTGAAAACGCCGCCCGCCTGGGCAACAGCTTGGCGCATGGAAGCGGCACTACGCTGGTGGTTCTTGTAGGGGCGGGTTGCAAACCCTCCCCCGTTCGGCATGCACGGTGTGCGAGGTTGATCCGAGCTTAGCCGTACGAACTTCGATTGCGCAGCTGATGATGGCAATTCTCTCGCAGCGAGCCTGTGGCACAAGGGCGGGTTTAAAACCCGCCCCTACAAGCTTCGCGACCGCGATGTGCTTCCCGTCCGGGGTTTGCGGGACGCTTGTCATATGCGATTGCCCTGCCTTTCAGGCGCAGGTGTTGCTGTGGCAGCGCCAGTTGCTTCCCGAGCAAGCCGACTGGCGAGCAAGCTCCGGATGATCCAACGCTACTGGCAAAAGCTATTGGCGGACCCAGACGGCGCGCCTGCCCTGGTTCGCCGTCTCCTCGTCGAGCAGGCCGCCGGGCAGTGGCAACGCTACGCGCTTGCGTTCGCCCTCATGCTGGTGGCAGCGGGAAGCACCGCGCTCGGAGCCTATCTCATCGGCGACGTCATCAACCAGGCCTATGTCCATAAGAATCTGCCCGGCATCATCGTCCTTGCCTTCGTGACAGCGGTAATCTTCACCATCAAGGGCCTGGCGACCTATGGCCAGGCGCTGATCATGGCGCGCATCGGCAACCGTATCATTGCCGACAACCAGCGGCGCATGTTTGAACGACTGCTGCACCATAACATCGGCTTCTTCTCCGAGCGCCACAGCTCTGAGTTCATCGCGCGCCTCACCACTGGCGCCGGCGCCGCAACCCAGGTCCTTAACCTGCTCATCACCGCCATCGGCCGCGATTTATTTTCCCTCATCGGACTGGCCACCGTCATGGCGGTCCAGGACCCAGTGATGTCGCTGTTCAGCATCATCGTCATGCCGCCGGCGATGATCATGCTGCGCAAGCTCATTCACCGCATCAAGACCATCGCGCATCAGCAGTTCACCGGCAATGCGCGCATCCTCGAAACGCTGCAGGAAACCGTGCAGGGCATGCGCATCGTCAAGGCCTTCACGCTCGAAGAGCCGATGTGCGCGCGCTTCGACGCCCAGGTGGCGGGGCTCGAAAGCGAATCCAACAAATGGGCACGGGTCGCCTATCGTTCGGGTCCGCTGATGGAGGCGCTGGGCGGATTTGCGATCGCGATGGCGCTGGTCTATGGCGGATATCGCGTGATCGAAACCGGCGCGACGCCCGGCCAGTTCTTCTCGTTTCTCGCAGCCTTCATGCTGGCCTACGAGCCGGCCAAGCGGCTTGCCCGCCTCAACCTGGATCTCAGCAGCGCGCTGGTCGGCGTGCGCATCCTGTTCGAGTTGATCGATCACCCGCCGACCGAGGCGCCCGACGACGACAAGCCGGGGTTGAAGCTTCGCTCGGCACGCGTCGCGTTCGAAAATGTGCAATTTGCCTATCACCGCGGCGAGCAGGTGATCCGCAATCTGTCGTTCGTGGCAGAGCCCGGAAAGGTCACGGCACTGGTCGGCCCCTCGGGCGGCGGCAAATCGACCATTCTCAATCTGCTGCTGCGGTTCTACGACGTGGACGGCGGCGCCATCATCATCGATGGTCAGAACATCGCTGCCGTGTCGCGCCGTTCGCTCCGCCGTCAGGTCGCCTATGTCGGCCAGGACGTATTCCTGTTTCGCGGATCGATCCGCGACAACATCGCGGTGGGACGCGCAGGCGCCACGCAGAATGAGATCATCGCCGCTGCCGAGGCGGCTTATGCGCATGACTTCATCGTGGGCTTCCCGCGCGGCTACGACGCGCAAGTGGGCGAGCAAGGCACCCAGCTCGCAGGCGGCGAGCGCCAGCGCATCGCGGTCGCGCGCGCGCTGCTCAAGGACGCCCCGCTCATCCTCCTGGATGAGGCGACCGCGGCGCTCGATTCCCATTCCGAACGGCAAGTGCAGCGCGCCATCGAGCATCTCTGCCGCAATCGCACCACCATCGTGATCGCGCACCGGCTGCACACGGTGGTGGATGCCGATCGCATCTTCGTCATCGCCGACGGGAGCGCCGTCGAGTTGGGCAGGCACCAGGATTTGCTGCGCAAGGGCGGACGATATGCTTCTTTCTATCGCCTGCAGCTGCGGGAGCAGGAGACAGACGACAGATATCAGATGTCGGATGACAGAGTTGAGATGTTAGAAGCCAAGTGAGGTGCGATGTCCATCAGCCGACATCTGAGCTCCAACATCCGGCATCGCAACGACAACGAGCCGCCATGAGCAACGACGCCTATGTCATCGCGCCCCCGCCGCAACCCGCAATCGCGGTCGCCGGCAGCGAAAAAAAAATCCCCGTGCGGCGGATATGGTGCGTCGGCCGCAACTACGCGGAGCATATTCGCGAGATGGGGCATGACGTGCGCGATCCGCCGTTCTTCTTCGCGAAGCCCGCCGACGCCCTCGTGCCGGATGGCGGGACGGTGCCCTACCCGCCGCTCACCAAGGACATGCATCACGAGGTCGAGCTGGTGGTGGCGCTCAAGTCGGGCGGGCGCAACATCGAGCTCGAGCAGGCGCCTGATTGCATCTTCGGCTATGCGGTTGGCATCGATCTTACGCGGCGCGACCTGCAGATTGCCTCGCGCGACATGAAGCGGCCATGGGAGATCGGCAAGGCATTCGATGCCTCGGCACCGTGCGGGCCATTGCAACCAGCGGCGAGAATCGGACATCCGGGCAAGGGCCGCATCATGCTCAAGGTCAACGGCAAGGTGCGCCAGGACGGCGATCTTGCGCAGATGATCTGGAAAGTGCCGGAAGTGATCGTCAAGCTCAGCGAGATGGTCGAGCTTGCAGCCGGCGACATCATCATGACCGGCACGCCCTCAGGGGTCGCCGCAACGGTTGCCGGCGATCGGATCGAATGCGAGATCGAAGGCGTGGGCAGGCTGACCGTCGCGATCGGAAAGCCGGTCAGTTAGCGCATGTTTCAAGAGATCGAGCCAGCAGGTCCACCTCTCCCCGCAGGGGAGAGGTCGGAATGGGCGCCTCGCGCCCATTCTGGGTGAGGGGGCTACTACTCGTAAGGCTGATCCCCCTCACCCGGATCGCGCAAGCGCGATCCGACCTCTCCCCTCCGGGGAGAGGTATCGCGGGCTGCACCATCGCGTGGTGATCGAACGTCATCGAAACTGGCTCGAGACGACAGCGGACAGATACTTGGGAAGCGCGATCCGTTCTTCGCGATCTGTCCTCCGCCGTCTGTGGTCCGCCGTCTCCCTTACGCTGCCAGCCCTTCCGCCTTGAGCGCTTCCTGCACCTTTGGCCGGCCGCCGACGCGATCGACGTAGGCCTTGAGGTTGGGCCACTTGGCGAGATCCATGCCGATGCGCGAGGTCCAGCGCAGCACGGTATAGAGGTAAGCGTCCGCCACGGTGAACTGATTGCCCATCAGGTACTGCTTGCCCGCGAGCTGCTTGTCGAGCCAATCGAACCGCTTGCCGAGATTCTCTTTCGAGATCTGCTTGTACGCATCGGGGGTGGTCGGCCGGAAGACCGGTCCAAAGCTCTTGTGCAGCTCCGAGGTGATGAAATTGAGCCACTCCTGAACGCGGTAGCGCTCGGGTTTCCCGGCGGGCGGGATGAGAGCTGCGCCGGGGTTCTGATCGGCGATCCACTGCACAATCACCGGGCCCTCGGTGAGCCGCTCGCCGTTGTCGAATTCGAGAACCGGGACCTGGCCCTTGGCGTTGACGGTCCAGTAGTCGACCCCGGACTTGGTCTTCTTCTCCTGATTGTTCACCTGCTCGAGATCGTACGTTACACCCGCCTCGCGCATCACGATGTGGGGCGAGAGCGAGCAGGCGCCTGGGGCATAGTAAAGCTTCATTCCATCCTCCTTCCAACTGCCGGACGCGCCGGCGGGCGGGAAGTTGCATGGACATGCCGTCCGGCGCAAGGTGGCGCCGGCGAATAGCGAATAGGGGAAGCGGCCCGCAGCACTCTGGTGTTACTGTTCGCTGTTCGCTGTTCGCTGTTCGCTGTTCGCTGTTCGCCTACTACTCGCTATTCGCCTACGGAGACCCGCATGAACGAGGACGTTTTCAACGCCAGTATCAGGAAATTCCTCAAAACGCTTGGGGTGACCGCGCAGCGCGAAATTGAAAAGGCGGTACGCAAAGCGTTGGAGGAAGGAAAACTCAAGGGCAGCGAAAAATTTCCGGCCAAGGCCACGGTCACGCTTGCCGGAATTGGTCTCACCCACGAGGTCACGGGGGAGATCGAGCTGGAATGAGGGCGAATAGCGAATAGTGGGTAGCGAATAGGGGAGAGCGGCCGCACATCCTCGCTTCGCTATTCGCTTCTTGGATTTTCGCCGACTGGAGTGTTTCCATGCCATCCACCCGCGTCGCCATCGCCGGACTTGGCGCGATTGGACGCGTGCTCGCGCGCAGCCTCGCCGATGGTCTGCCCGGAATGACATTGGCCTGCGCGGCGACGGGTGACCGCGCCAAGGCGCAGGCGTGGCTTGCCGCCGAGAACATCGCCTGCCCGCTGGTTGAGCCCGAGGACTTTCCGGAGCAATCGGACCTCGCCGTCGAATGCGCACCGCCAGTCGTGTTCGAACGGATTTGCCGGCCCATGATCGAAGCCGGGAAGCGCCTTGTCGTGCTCTCGGCCGGTGCGCTCTTGCCGCGCGGCGATCTCATCGAGCTCGCCAAGTTGCGGGGCGCGCAAATCATTGTGCCCACGGGCGCGCTGCTCGGCCTCGATGCGGTGACCGCCGCCGCCGAAGGCAAGATTCACTCGGTTCGCATGATCACCCGCAAACCCCCTGATGGGCTGCGTGGCGCACCCTATCTGGAAGAGCACGGCATCTCTGTCGACGGGCTCAACGAGGCCAAGCGGGTATTCTCCGGGAGCGCCCGGGAGGCGGCGGCGGGATTTCCCGCAAATGTGAATGTGGCGGCGGCGCTTTCGCTTGCCGGCATCGGGGCGGACCGCACCACCATCGATATCTGGGCCGATCCCGCGATCGATCGCAATTGTCACACCATCGAGGTGGACAGCGACTCGGCCCGTTTGACGCTCTCGATTGAGAATATTCCGTCGGAAAACCCGAAAACGGGACGGATTACGCCCCTTTCCGTCATCGCAGTCCTGCGCAAGCTTCACTCGCCGCTGCGAATTGGAACATAGTTAACGTAGCCCGGGTTGAGCGCGAATCCTCGCGCGAAACCCGGGAAGCCCGTCCAGACGCAAGATCCCGGGTTTCGCCTTGGCTCAACCCGGGCTACAGAGCTTTCGCCATTCGCTAAGTAACGATTATCACTAACGAATTTTGCGGTAAGCCGGCTACGGGCCATTCCTTGAACAGCCACATTTGTGCTCTGAGATGGTCGCCGGGGAACGGCGGGGCATAGCCCATCACCAGCACTGTCATCAGTGTGGCGGAACCGTGAACCCGACGGTTCGCGCCTGCGACTAACCTCCAAGCCGGCCGTCCGAAAACGATGCAGTCGACATCAGACGAGGTGCTGATTGGACGGATCGCAAACGGTGACCGGCTTGCAATGCAGGTGCTCTACGCAAGGCACCACGTTCGCGTGTTCCGGTTCGTGATTCGCCTCGTGCGTGATGAATCCGCGGCGGAGGATTTGATCAGCGAGGTGTTTCTCGACGTTTGGCGACAGGCCGGCCGGTTCGAAGGACGTTCCTCGGCTTCGACCTGGATGCTGGCGATTGCTCGCTTCAAGGCCCTCTCCGCCCTGCGCAGACGGCCTGACGAGGAGTTCGATGAAGACAACGCAGCGACGCTTCCGGATCAATCGGACGATCCGGCCACGACGCTGGAGAAAAAGGACAAGAGTGCCCTCATCCAGAAATGCCTTGCCGGCTTATCGGCGCAGCACCGGGAAATTCTCGATCTCGTCTATTATCACGACAAATCGGTGGAGGAGGTCGCTGCGGTCGTTGGAATCCCGGAGAACACGGTCAAAACCCGAATGTTCTACGCGCGCAAGAAGCTGGCGGAGCTGCTGCGGGCCGCAGGAATTGAAAGAGGTTGGCCATGAACATCATCAATAAAGAGCCAGAGCGCTACGAGATCGAGGCGCTACTGCCTTGGCACGCCGCCGGTACGCTGAATCGCCGCGACTCCGACCGGGTGGAGCAGGCAATTGCAGGCGACCGCGAGCTCGCACGCCGCTTTGAGCTGGTGCGCGAAGAGCTGGCCGAAACCATCCACCTCAACGAATCGCTGGGCGCGCCATCCGCCCGCGCCATGGAGAAATTGTTTGCCGCGATCGACGCAGAAGAGGCGCGTTCCCCCCGCCGCCAGCGATCCCTCGATCTTGGCGCACGAATTTCAGAATTTCTGTCCCAATTTACGCCCCGCACGCTGGCCTGGTCGGCGGCAGCCGCCCTCGTCGCCATTGTCGCACAGGCGGCCGTGATCGCAGCAGTGGTCCTCAAGGAGGACACCTCCGCCTCCGGTCCCAGACTTGCCAGCGCGGTCGGCCAAGGCTCGTTTGCGGTGGTGCGTTTTGCTCCACAAGCAACTGCAAATGACATCACCCATTTCCTCGCGGCCTATAAGGCGACGCTGGTGGAAGGCCCACTCAAGTCAGGTGGCGCTCTCTACCGCATTCGTCTGGCCGAGACGCGCCTGCCGCAAAATGAAGCCGGCAAGATCATCCAGCAGATGCAGGAAGAGTCCAGGATCGTCGGTTTCATTGCGGCCGCCGACTAAGTCCCCTCGACACAGTGATTTTGACCGGTCTAGCTCAATCCCTCCCCCGCAAGGCAGGGGCAATCGCATATGACAAGCGTCCCGCAAACCCCGGACGGGAAGTACATCACGGTCGCGAAGCTTGATAGGGGTCGGAAAGGGCTGACGCCCTCCCCGCCCTCCGAACCGCACGGGCGGTTTTCCCGCATACGGCTCTCCAGTCGGTAGTTGTTCCTCATCGGGAGTGTCTCGCTGTCTGCCAGGCCGTGTGAAGAGCGAGCAACCCAGCTTCCGCGAAGAAGGCGTTGGGCCAGCGTTGATGATCCGCTGCGGTCAGTCCCATGCCGGGGCGCCGGAGCGTCTGCTTGCGCAGGAGCGCGCGCAACCGCCGCCGGATGAACTGATCGAGAGGGCGGAAGGTGTAAGGGTGCGCATGCTTGAAGTAGGCGAACCAGCCGCGCAGCAACCGGTTGAGATCAACGACGATGACCGCGAGCGCCTGCCCGCGTGTTCGTCGTGTCTTCGCCCGGATGCTGTCCTTGAACCGGTCCAGACTCTTCTTGCGAACAAGGCGCCGTCCAGCTTCGAACCGATAGCCGAGGAACTCGAACCCTTCCCCGGTCTGCCGGCAGTCGCCGACATGCGTCTTGTTGGGATGCAGACGCAGGCCGTTCTCAACCACCCAGGCACGAATCTCGGCCAGAGCGGCATCGGCCTCTTCGCGGCTCCTACAGAGCACCACGAAGTCGTCTGCGTAGCGCACCATGCGATAGCCGCGGGCTGCCATCAGTTCATCCAGCGGGTGCAGGTAGATGTTCGCCAGCAGCGGGCTGATCACTGCTCCTTGCGGAGTGCCCGCCGTCGGTGTCCATCGCTGCAAATCGCGCATGATGTCCTGTGTAAGCCAACTGCGCAGCAGCGCGAGGATACGCCCATCACTCACTCGCTCCTCGACTCGCTGCATCAGTCGATCATGCGGAATCGTGTCGAAATAGCTTTCGAAGTCTGCGTCAACCACAAACGCGTGGCCGTCCGCAATCAGCTGGGCTACTTCGCGCAACGCATCCCGGCAGCCGCGTCCCGGCCGAAAGCCGTAGCTCGTCGGTCGGAACATCGCTTCGAAGATCGGTTCGAGTGCGAACTTCACCGCCGTCTGGACGATGCGGTCCTTGACCGTGGGAATTCCCAACGGTCGCGTCCGACCATCGCCCTTCGGGATCTCGACCCGCCTGATCGGTTGCGGCCGGTAACTCCCGTTCCGCAGTGCCGTCGAAAGCTCGGTCAGATACAGCTCCGCACGCGCTTCAAACCGCTTGATGCTTTGACCATCCACGCCCGCCGCACCTTTATTGGCCAAGACTCTCTCCCAGGCCGCATCCAGCGTGTCGGGCGCAAACACCTTGTCCATCAAACTGTACCAACGACCTCCTTTGACGCCGTTCACCAGCGCCGACACCATGCGCTCGGTCCAGACCGTATCTTCCACCCACGACCAGTCGCGGGCTTCTACACCTTGTGTAGCCCTCGCGGGCACTGCCGGTGCTGTCTGTGATCCGTTCCGGCCCATCACGCATCTACCTTCCTACCCTGCCTTCCCTCGGTGCGGCTTTGCTTTCCGCACTTTCCGCGGCTCTTCGCCGCTGCGGTACTATGCGGGCTCTGACTCCTGCCGCGCCTCGCACACAGCACGACAGGCCTCTCCGTTCCATCCGCTGGCCTTCTGGACATCCAATCCCCAACCACGTCGTGCGCCCGAACGTCACGTGCCTATCACCTCGTGCGCTCGGTCGGCTCCTTGCAGAGCCAGGCTTCGCCTATACCCCTAGGAAGCTCGCCACTACACTCCGCCGAATCGGGTTCGTGTTCCTACAGGCTATCCATTCGCCTCCAGCTGCTCCCCACCCCGCCTCGAAGCGACGCGAACAAGACCGCCCCTCGCACGACGCAGTTGCTTTCGGCTACATATGCGGTGACTTCACATGGTACGGACTCCCACCGTACTGACCAGACGAACTGACGGACGCACTAGGGGCGGGTTTTAAACCCGCCCTTGTGCCACAGACTCGCTGCGTGAGAATTGCCGTCATCAGCTGCGTAATCGAAGTTCGTACGGCTAAGGTCGGATCAACCTCACATCCTGTGAATGCCGAACGAGGGCGGGTTTGAAACCCGCCCCTACAAGAACCACCAGCATAGTGCCGCCGCTTCATGGCCTCGGCTTGGCGCTTGGCGGACGGGGGCAGGCCATTGAAAACATTGAATTTTCTGTTCGAGATGCGGAATTCAGGCCGGGTGAAAAGATTCTGTCGGAGAACCGCTCAATTGCGTTGAACCTTTTCCCGGCTGGAGCCGACTAATAGCGAAACAGGCCACAAGGCCCAGAGTTAGAGGAAAAATAACAGCCCCGATCGGCGCTCACGCCCCCCCGATCCCCTGCGCCGATCAAAGCGACCCGCCCGGATTTCCCCGTCCGGGCGGGTCAGTTTTTCAGCCCCCCCTTAGTTCTTTTTCAGCCTCTTAAAAAAGCTGCTGTCGCTCTTTCGCCACGTCAAAGCGAAAAATTCCGCGCGTGCGAATCAGCGTGTTTTCTGGGCACAACCGCAGCGCGTGCGCAGTCCGTAATTGTGTGTGCACGTTTGTCGCGCGACGATCGCTATCGCGCGATTCGTCTTGGAATCTCCATGTCGTACTGGCCTTCCTCGCAAGCACTCGAACTCGCGGCCCGCAAATGGCGGGCTCTTGCGGAACGCCGTCGCGCGCATTTTGTCGAGCTTTATCATAGTGGGCGCTGGAAACGTTATTACAGCGAGGAGCAGTTCCTCGTGCGCTTGCGAGAAGCCATTCGAGTGAGCGAGCGCTGGGCCGAGATCGCCCCTTCCCTTGCCCCGCCGAGCACGGAAGTTGAGACGGCGGACAGCATAGCAGCTGCCGCGGCGGCCGAGCCGGTGCGCACCGCCGCCTGATCGCGGTACTGGAGCAGCGCGTCTTGTCTCATGATAGAATGGCGCCATGGCCGTCAATCCACCTACCGTTTCCGAGAAACCCGTGCATTCGAGTGGCTATCGCGCCCTCGCCCGGTTTTTCGGCGGTCCGCCGTTATCCGTGATCTTTCGGCTTGTCCTGCTGTCGATCCTGATCGGCGTGATTCTCGAAGTCCTGGGACTCGATCCCTGGAACATCCTCGCCAGCCTGCGAAGTCTCCTCTTGCGCATCTGGGACATGGGCTTCGACGCGCTACGCTGGCTGTGGAGCTATCTTCTTTTGGGCGCCGCGCTTGTGGTGCCGATCTGGCTCCTCATCCGCCTCTCGCACGTCATTCGGGGACGTTGAATATCTAGACCGGCCAGGGCTCGGCAGTGATCGCGGCCGCGTCGGCGCCGACGAGGTCATCGATCCCGCTGCCTGCCTTTTGGCGCAACGCGCTCGACAGGTCGGATTTGATGCTGTTGATCAGGCGCAATCCATGAAAAACGAGCGCGGAGTAGAGTTGAATGAGGCTCGCCCCCGCTCTGATTTTGGCGAGCGCCGCCTTACCGGAATCGATGCCGCCAACGCCGATGAGTGGAAAGGCGCCTTCGACCCGGACATAGGTCTCCGCCAGCATCCGCGTCGCCAGCGGAAATAACGGGCGGCCGGAGAGCCCGCCCGGCTCGGCTGCGATGGCGCGGTCTCGCAGCTTCGGCGGACGCGCCACGGTCGTGTTGCCAACAATCATTCCGTCGGCGCGGTGGCGGCGCGCAGCGCCGACGATATCGTCCAGCTCGCCCAGCGTGAGATCGGGTGCGATCTTGATCAGCACGGGCACGGTCCCAGCCGTTGCGCGCGCGCGCGCTTGCGCTTCCATCACTCTTTCGAGCAGCGTGTCCATCATTGGGCCCTGCTGCAGATCCCGCAGTCCCGGAGTGTTCGGGGACGAGACGTTCACGGCAAAATAAGCCACGACCGGAGCAAAGGTCTCGATCAGGCGCACGTAGTCGCCGATGCGGTCTGCGCTGTCTTTGTTGGCGCCGATATTGATGCCGATGATGCCGCCCCGATCGGCGCGCGCGGCGAGCCGCCGCAGGACCGCATCGGCACCCTCGCTGTTGAAGCCCAA
This sequence comes from uncultured Alphaproteobacteria bacterium, assembly GCA_963771845.1. Lineage (GTDB taxonomy): Bacteria > Pseudomonadota > Alphaproteobacteria > Rhizobiales > Xanthobacteraceae > VAZQ01. The sequence goes on from CAVYVC010000020.1 coordinate 221,396, forward strand.
CCGGTTGATCACGCCTTCATCACGCGGCAGCCGAAACACGCGCGGCCGCGGGTTGCCGCCCTGCGGGCGCAACGTGACGGTGCCGACCTCCACGAAACCGAAGCCCAGGCGCAGCAATGGATCGGGCACTTCGGCGTGCTTGTCGAAGCCCGCAGCCATGCCCACGGGATTGCGAAAATTGAGCCCGAAGGCGCGCACGGCAAGCGCCGGATCGTCCCACGTGAGCTTGACGTGAGGCGGCAGCCGCAAGGCGGCGATCGCAAACCGATGGGCGTTCTCCGCATCAATCAACCGGAGAACCGGCCGCACGAACGGCTCAATCAGGCTGATCACTGCAACGGCTCCCCAAACACGTGCCGGCCATCGCTGCCGAGCGCAAGCGGCTTTGCCCACAACACGGCGCTCAGCGGCAATACCCCGTAAAGATGTGGAAAGAGCGCGCCGCCCCGCGAGGCTTCCCACTTGAGCGCATCGCCGAGCGCAGCGGCGTCGGCCGCGATCAGCATCAGATCAGTCGCTCCTGCAAAATGTATTGCCGCGGTCTCGCGCACTTGCGCGGCCGTGGAGAAATGGATGAATCCGTCGCGCGCATCGACCGGCGCGCCCCGGAAAACGCCCGAGCGCTCGGCCTCGTCCCATCCAGCCCGGTCGCAAATCTTATAGATGATTCCGGTCATCCTGCCGCCCCGAGCCCAGTCCTTGGGCCAGTCCTTGCAGGTGTTTATGGTCGGAGATTGGCATGCAGCGACGTGATGCCAGGATCGCTCACAACTCCGCCTTGCAGCGAGACGGTAGATTGGCTGCTCCTTACTGATCCGATCCAGGTGGCGGACGCCGACATCGCCCGCTTTGCCAAGCTCTATCCCATGAATGCCCGCCCCGTGCAGAAGGCGAACCGGCGTTATGTGTTGCGCTCGGCGTAGAGCGCGCAATCACCCCTGACCGTGCCAGAACAGCCACGCGGCGCGCACGAGATAGACCGCGCTGATCGCAAAGATGATCGCTCGCGTCCACTGGCGATAGCCATGGTCGGTCATGCGCTCGATGACATAAGGGGCCAAGGACGTGCCGGCGATCGCTAAGAGGATGCCGGGAGCGAGACCCGCCATTGGCAGATCGCCCACTCCCGCGAGCGAGCCGAAATAGAACATGCGCACGATATGGCTGAACGTCTGCGCGACCGCCTTGGTCGCATTGGTGGTTTTGCGATCGAGCTTGCTCTTCTGGAAGAAGATATCGAGAAACAAGCCGCCCACGCCTGCGATGATCTGAACGACAGTCGTCACCAGCCCAGTGAAGAACGGGACGCCCCGGCGCTGGATGTCGGGACGAACGGCCGCGGGCAGCGCCTCGATCGCAAACGGCATTAATCCGAGCGCCAGGTACACCATCGCCTTGTCGGGAACGAACGCGATCGTCCACATGAAGGTGAAGGAGATCACAGCTCCCAGGAGATACGCGCCGAAGATCGGCCACAGCACGAAATGGCGCCATTGCACGACCCGCCAGCCATTGGCGAACAGCTGGATGATGGAGAATACGATCATTCCCGTTGCGACGTCGAAATAGTTGAGCAGCACTCCAAGCAGGATCATCCCGCCGGCCATTCCGAAGATGCCGGAGATGAAAGACGAGCAAATGATCGTCGCGCCAATGATGGCGAGAGCGGCGGGCGTCATTTCATTAGAGCGGGATGATTTTTCTTCGAATCATCATCCCGCTCTAGCCCTTTGTTTGAGCATGATCTTTTTCCGAAAACCGGTTGCCACTTTTCGGGATCATGCTCTGGGGCGTAGTCAGGCCGAACGCGCCAGCGCGCCGTCGATCATGTCGATGGTGTTCTGCACGCCATACACGGCAACGAACGAACCAAAGCGCGGGCCTTTCTCCTGGCCGAGCAGAACCTGATAGAGCATGTTGAACCAATCGAGCGCCACGCCCGGCTTGCCGTCCCGGGTCTTGATCTTGCCGCTCTTGTCGAGGAACGGCTCTCGCCGGCCGACCTCGTAGACGACCTCCTGAATTTGCGACGCGGTTGCGCCGGCGGGAAGCTGCGCGAGCGCATCGCGCAGATCCATGAGGGCGGCGCGCTCGCTTTCTCCCGGCTCGCGGAATTTCTTGTGCGGCAGCACGAAGTCGCGAAAATAGTGAATGGCATAGCCGACGAGCGCGTCGAGCTTGGGATGGGTTTGCGGCGTCACGCCGGGACGGTAACGGCCGATGAACCCCCACAAGATCTCGGCGTTTTCCGCGTTGGAGGACGCGACAAGGGTGAGGAGCATCGAAAATGAGATCGGCATTTCGGCCCTGGGCGGATGACCGGAATGGATGTGCCATACGGGATTGGCAAGACGCTGCTTGGCGTCCTGGCGCTCGTAGGCTTCAAGCAGCTGCTCGTACTCGTCGACGTGGCGGGGTATGACATCGAAATAGAGGCGCTTTGCCGTCTTCGGCTCGCGATACATGAACAGCGAAAGCGACTGCGGGCTCGCGTAACGCAGCCATTCTTCAATGGTGAGACCATTGCCCCGCGACTTGGAGATTTTCTGCCCCTGTTCGTCGAGGAACAGTTCGTAGATGAACCCTTCCGGAGGCGAGCCGCCAAGCGCGCGACAAATCTCGCCCGAAAGCTTTACTGAATCGATCAGGTCCTTGCCGGCCATCTCGTAATCGACAGCAAGCGCGAACCATCGCATCGCCCAGTCGGGCTTCCATTGCAGCTTGGCGCGACCGCCCGAGATGAGAGTCGTGACGCGCTCCTTGCTCTCGGGATCCTCGTAGGTGATTGTGCCGGCATCAGCATCATGCGCCAGGATCGGGACCTGCAGCACCATGCCGGTTCGTGGCGAGATCGGCAGGAACGGCGAATAGGTCTGCGCGCGCTCCTGGCGCAGTGACGGCAGCATGATCGACATGACCGTGTCGAAGCGCCGCAGCACTTCCATCAGCGCGCGGTCGAAGCGTCCGGACATGTAGCATTCGGTCGACGAGAGAAACTCGTAATCGAAGCCGAACTGATCCAGAAACGCGCGCAGGCGCGCGTTGTTGGCGGCGCCGAAGGATGGGTATCCGCCGGAGAAAGGATCCGGTATGCGCGAGAGCGGCTGACCGAGATGGGCGGCCATCATGTCGCGGTTCGGCACGTTGTCGGGAACCTTGCGCAACGCATCCATGTCGTCGGAAAACGCAATCAGCCGCGTCTTCACCTTGTCATCCGTGAGCACGCGAAAGGCATGGCGGACCATGGTGGTGCGGGCGACCTCTCCGAATGTTCCGATATGAGGAAGCCCGGAAGGACCGTAGCCGGTCTCGAAGATCACCTCGTCCTTGGGATGCCGCTTGAGGCGCGCCACAATCTTGCGCGCTTCCTCAAACGGCCAGGCGTTGGAGCTCTCCGCAATCTCCCGCAGCGCGGAGACCGGAGCTTCGATGGTGCTTGACATCACAGCCGCACGTCAAAGTCAAAATGGACTGATCGGAAAATAGCGCAACCACAGGTCGGTGAAACGGCCCTGCTCCCATACCCGGAACAGCGCCCAGTTCATCGCGAGCCGCATGAGATCGTTGCCCCGCTTGACTGCGATGCCGATGCCTTCTCCGAAATAGCGGCTATCCATGTAGGGGCCACCGCGGAAAGCGCAGCAGCTTTCCGAATCGGTGCCGTTGAGCCAGAACGCGAGCGAGATGGCGTCTCCGAACAGGAGATCTACGTCGCCTCGGCGCAACGCCAACCGGGCGACGTCCGCACTGGGGTAAGAACGTATATCGGCTTCGGTGAACAAGGCCTTGAGATAGGCCTCGTGCGCGGTGCCCGCGACAACCGCGACTTTCTTCCCTTCCAGCCGCTCCGGCAGCGCGTCATCGATGGGGGAGTCGCGTCTGGTCACAAATCGCGCCGGGGTGCGGTAATACGGATCGCTGAAATCGACCTTGGTGCGCATCTCAGGCGTGGTTGCAATCGAGGCGATGGCCGCGTCCCCCTGGTTGGCGTTGAGCGCAGTAACCAGGGTTTCGAACTTGCGCATCTGAATCGTGCAGGTGAGCTTGAGCTCCTCGCACATCATGCGCGCGAGGTCGACATTGAAACCTTGCGGATTCCCGTCCGGTCCAGCGAAATTGAAGGGCGGGTAATCGATCTCGGTCAGGAACCGGATCGCGCTCACACGGGAAAGATCCGGCTTCTCCGGCCGCCGGCGCGGATCCCAGAAACCGGGCACACGCACATCGCCGGTGCCGAGCTGCGCCTCGACCTGCTGGCCGCCGATCAGAAAGGCCATGACCACGCAAATGACGACCGAGAGGGAGAGCTTTCGAACGAGGAGTGTCACGCGCAGTAGCAACCTACATGTACCGGCGCAGATCGGCGGCCGCGGCTTCGGTCGTGCGCTTGAGGCTGAAAGTGGAAACAAAGCGGCCGTCCTTATCCATGAGATAGATCACCGCCATGTGATCCATGGTGTAGCCGCCGTCGTCCAGAGGAACTTTCTTGTAATAGGCTCGATAGGCCTTGGCGACCGCCGCGATTTGGGCGGGGTCACCGGTGAGCCCCTCAACATGCGGATCAAAGTTGGACAGATAATCCTTCATCACGGCCGCGGTGTCGCGCTCCGGATCGACCGTAATGAAGAGGGCACGGGCGCGGTCGGCGTCCGGACCGAGCGCCCGCAGCATTTCCGAGATCTCAAACAGGGTCGTGGGACAGATGTCGGGACAGTGGGTATATCCAAAAAACACCAGGAATGGATGTCCTTTGAAATCCTGGTCGGTCACTGTTCGGCCATTCTGATCCGTGAGCCGGAAGGGGCCACCGATGGCGGCAACCTGCTGGACGGCGGGGCCGGCAAGCAGAAGCGCAAGACCGCCGCAAAGCCACCAGGCCGGCAAGGAAGGCCGCGCTGATGGCAAGGATACGGATGTTGCGCACAGTCACGGTTGTTTGCCCGAGCAGGAAGCCTTCACAAACATGCTGCGATGCCAGCCGCGATCATGTCAAAGAATACAGCCGCGCCGTATTGCGCCCATAGCACGAGCGTGCCTCCCAACAGAATTCCCATCGCTCCCGCGATAACAAGGAGCGAGCGGGGAAATCGAGAGGATCGCGCCGTTTCGGAGGCGGCTGTCTGCATGGGTCGGCACCGTTGAACGGTCCACACATAGGGGCGGGCCAGCCGGGGAACAATAGCGGGGAATAATAGCCGGTCCCCTGCCGCCGGTCCTGCAAACTTTTCGTTCTCGCGTTGCCCCCATACGCGGCAAACAACGGCCACCTTGACTGCCCCAGTTTGCGCCTTGACGGGCACTCCTCAAAGGTGTGACCACAGTCCGGAAGGGGGGAGGGTCGCATGCGAATGAGACGCGCCTGGTGGGCGGCCGCCCGGGCATTCTTTGTTTTCGCCGCGGTTTTGCTGCTCGCGCCCGCCGGCCTTTCACCGGACGCGAGAGCGCAGGGCGCTGGCTTCCGTCACGCTTGATGCGATCAAGGGCTCGCTCGATGAGATCGAGCGAGCCGTCAACCGCGACGACATTTCAGCCGAAGAGCTTGCAGACCTGCGGCAAAAACTCAACGCAGCCACGGAAGACCTGCGAGCGAAGATCGACGAGATCGAGCCCCGCGCGCAGGAGGTCGAGGAGCGGCTCAAGCAGCTTGGTCCGCCGCCTGCCAAGGATGCGCCGCCGGAATCGCCGGAAGTGAGCAAGCAGCGTGAAGAGCTCACAACAAGCTTCAGCGAGCTCGACGGCGCGTTGAAGGCGGCGCGCGTAATGTCAGTGCGCATCGAGCAATTGAGCGAACGCGTCGCCCAGAAGCGCCACGCAATGTATGCCAGAGAGCTGTTTGCCCGCACGCCGAGCGCGCTCGATCCTTTCTTCTGGTCGGATGTGTTGCGTGCCTTGCCGATCGAACTGGGCCGCTGGAGGACAATGCTCGATCTCTGGGCGAGCGAGCGGTCCGACGGCGCCCGGGCCGCGCTTGCCGCTCTGCTCGTGCTCGCCATCGCGGGCGTGGCGATTGCGATGTCGCGATGGTGGTTTCCTTGGTTCTCGTCTGCCCCGCGCGAAACGACTTCGGCCAGGGCGACGACCGCCTTTTGGACATTCATCTGGTTTGCCGCGCGCACGCCGCTGGCAAGCTTCGCGGCCCTGCTGGTGCTGGAGACATTCGGGCTGTTGACGGTCCGCGTGACACAGATCGCGCAAGGCCTTGTTGCCGGGATTGCGGCGGCTGCCTTCGGTCATGGCGTCGCGCGGGCGCTCTACGCGCCGAAACAGCCGGAGCACCGCCTCACGACGGACAACGATGAGATCGCGCGCTGTCTGCACGACCACCTGGTCTGGGGGTCGCGGGTGCTCGGGGTCGTGATCCCGCTGCAGATCGTACACAAGACCTTGTTCGCGCCACTGGTCATCACCATTGCCACCAATGCGCTGTTCGCGGCGGCAACGGCGGCAATTCTGCTTCATCTGGCGTTCCGGCTTGGACGCCTGACGACGCCAACGCAACGCCGCGCGCTGCTGGGGGTGGTTCATCCACTCGCCTGGCTGCTTTCCATCTTCATCGTGCTCGCACTCGTTGCGGGGTACAGCGGGTTTGCCGCCTTCGTTTCATTGCGCGTGATCGTCGCCGCCGCGGTATTCGGCGCGCTCTATCTGTTCTCAATCGCCACGCAGGCATTCCTCGGCACCTTCGCCGAGGAGACCGAGCGCGGCCAAAAACTCTCGGCCGGCCTGGGGCTAAGCTCGCGCAGCCTCGGCCTGTTCGGAACGCTGCTCGCCGCCCTCGTCCGGGTCGTGCTCGTCTTGCTGGCGTTCTTCCTGATCATCGGGCCGTGGGAAGTCTCCACCGCTGATCTGTTCGACACGATTCGCAACGTTCCGTTCGGTTTCAAGATTGGAGAGCTCCACCTTTCGATCCGGGCAATGCTGGTTGCCCTCGTTACGCTCGCGGTCGTTCTGATCATCACCCGCATTGTGCAGGGCTGGCTCGAGAACGATCTGCTGCCGCGCACCAGGCTTGATCCAGGCCTGCAGCACTCAATCGTGACCATCTTCGGCTATGTCGGCGCCATCACGGCGATCACGCTGGCACTCGGCGGGATGGGCTTCGATCTGCAGAAGATCGCCTTGATCGCAGGCGCGCTTTCGGTCGGCATCGGTTTTGGGCTGCAATCCATCGTCTCCAACTTCGTGTCCGGCCTCATTCTGCTTACCGAACGACCGATCCGCGTGGGTGATGCGATCGTGGTCAAGGGGGAAGAAGGTTGGGTGCGCCGCGTGCGCGTGCGTGCAACCGAGATCGAAACCTACGAGCGTGCAAGCGTGATCATTCCAAACTCGGAGCTCATCACCGGCGTGGTCAAGAACTGGACGCACGCCAACCGGCTTGCGCGCATCGTCATCAAGGTCACGGTCGCCTACGACAGCGACCCGGTGAAGGTGCGCGACATACTCCTTGAGATTGCGTGCACTCACCCCTTCGTCACGCAATCACCTGCGCCGTCTGCATTTCTTCTCGACCTCGGCGAGAATGGACTGGAATTCGACCTGTTCTGCATTGTCGCCGATGCGGACAAGCGCCTCTCGGTCAAGAGCGATCTTAACTACGCCATTCTCGAGCGCTTTCGCGCCGCCGGGATAGAAATCCCCTATCCGCAACGGGAGCTGCGCTGGCGGGCGCAAGAGATGTTTCAGGTCCGGATGCCGGGCGCGCCTTCGGTTCGCCGGCAACGAGCGGCGAGGCCGCGCTCATCCACGGCAAGGTCTGAAAAGACCGCGCCGGCTAGCGCATGTTCCGCTGACGTTGATCCAGTCTCGGTCTGCCTCTTCCCTCCGGAGTCCCCTTCGGGGAGAGGTGGACCTGTGGCTCGATTGCAGCGAAACGCGGGCTAGCCCGAACGCGCGTTCAAGGCCGCCTTCACCCGCTCAGGCGTGAACGGAACCGTACGCAGGCGCGATCCGGTCGCGTCGAACACGGCGTTGGCGAGCGCCGCGCCGACAGTGGTGCATGCCGCTTCGCCCGCGCCGAGCGGCGGCTCGGCCGGCCGATCGATCAGCGCGATCGTAAGCTCTGGGACATCGGAGAACCGCAGAATGGGATAGCTCGCCCAATCCACGCTTAGCACGCGCGCGCGATCGAACTTGACCTCCTCCATGAGCACCCGGCTGAGCGTCTGCAACGTGCTGCCCTCGACCTGCGCGCGCACGCCATCGGGATTGATGATCTGCCCGCAATCATGGGCGCAAACAACCCGTTCCACCTTGATGCGGCCGCTTTCGCGCTCGACCGCGGCCTCGATCCCCATCGCTACATAAGTTTCATTGTGCTTGTAGTGAACATAAGCAAAGCCGCGGCCACGGGCCAGCGCCGCGCTCGTGTCATTGCGGGGTGAGGGCCGCGGCTGCCAGTTCATCAGCGCGGCCGCGCGCTTTATCACTTCGATCCCGCGAGGGTCGGTGAGCCCGCGCAACCGGAACTCAACGGCATCGATGCCGGCCGCCGCGGCAAGCTCGTCGACGAAGCTCTCGACCGCGAAACAGTTCGCGGGCTTGCCCGGCGAGCGAAGCGGCGCCGCGCGCACTGGCGTGCTCTTCAACCAGTGCACCACCACCGAGACGTTTTCGGCCGCATAGGGCGGATCCCCGTTCTGCGAAATCAAGCCGGCATTGATGCCACGCACGTGATCGAGCCCGGCCGCCTCTGGCGCAAGCAGCGGGATGTTCGGCATCCCTCGCGTCGTCTCGGGCAGCCAGAGATCGCTGCGCCAATGCATGATGCGGCCGTCCGCACCCACGGCGCCGGTAATATCGATGAGCTGTGGCGGGCCCTTGGGATCCCAGCCGTGCTCCTCCTCGCGCGACCACTGCACGCGCACGGGACGGCCAACCGCGCGCGACAGGATGGCGGCTTCGGCCGCGGCATCCTCGTGCCCGTTCATGCCATAGCAGCCGGCACCTTCGAGATAGATTAGCCGCACTTTCTCCGGCGGCAGGCCAAGGAAGCGCGCATAGGTGGCGCGATTACCGTGGGTGCCCTGGGACGCCGTCCACACCGTCGCTCCGTCCGCGTTTATGTCCGCGACGGCACAGGAGGGGCCGAGCGAAGCGTGGCTCTGCATCGGCCAGTAGTAGGTGGCGCTGAGCACCTTGGCATTGCTTGGCGGGTTTTCGCCTTGCGTCCCGTTGCTGACCAGCGTTTGCTCTGTGATGCCCGGCTCGGTGCGCAGCGTTTGCGCGAGCCTGTCCGCATCGGGCAGGCCCGATCCGGCAGTCCATTGGGCACGGATTGCGCGCGCGGCTTTTACCGCCGTCCACTCGTCTTGCGCGACGACGGCGAGGAAGTCCTTGATCCTCACCACCTGCGTTCCGGCAAATTCCGCAATCGAGCCTTCGTCCACTGAAACGAGGCCGGCGCCGACCGCAGGCGGCCGGATCACGCGCGCGTGCAGCATGCCCGGAACGGAAAAATCGTGCATGAACGTGTAGCCGCCGCTGCCGGTGCATTTGTGCGGGACGTCAGGCCGCGGCAGCGGCTTGCCGACAAGCGTGTAGGTGGATGGATCCTTGAGCGGTGCTTTGGGATCGAGCTTGAGACCGAAGCGTTCCCCCTTCAACAGTTCGGCGAAGACGACGCCCGCGCCCCCGCTTTTCGCTCGCACCTGGCCATCCTCGGCAACCAGATCTTCAGGTTTGGCATTGAGGCGCTTGGCCGCGAGCTCGACGAGCGCCTTGCGCGCGGTCGCCGCGGCTTGACGGATCTGCATGCCGCCGCGCGCAATTCCAGCTGACCCGGCGGTGCGCCCCTGGTCGGGAGTGAGCGAAGTGTCGCCTTCGACATAGTTGATCCTGTCGATGCCAATGCCGAGCTCCTCGGCCGCAATCTGGCGCATCGCAATGCGCAGACCCTGGCCGAGGTCGACTTTGCCGGCAAACAGGGTCACCGTCCCATCCCCGTTGACCGAGAGAAATGCATCGACCTCCTTCGGGTCGAGCACCCGCGGCGCACCGGTCGCCTGCGCGAAGACTTCCGTTCGGATTCCGCCGAGGGCAAAGCCGACGGTCAGCGCCCCCGTCTTGAGCAAGGTGCGACGATCGACGCTCATCCGGTCAAGTGCGCTCATGTCAGCCTCCCTGGCCCGAAGCAGCAAGCACGGCGCGCACGAGGCGGCGGTGAGTGCCGCAGCGACATAGATTGCCCTCGAGTGCCGCGCGGATTTCGGGCTCGGTTGGTTTTGGCTTCTCGGCGAGCAAGGCCGCCGTGGTCATGATCATGCCGCTCGTGCAGTAGCCGCACTGCGGCACCTGCTCCTTGATGAAGGCGGCCTGGATCGGGTGCGGAGCTGATGCTGTGCCCAATCCTTCGAGCGTGGTCACGCGCTTACCCCGCGCGTCCGCAATCGTCAGCTGACAGGATCGCATGGCGCTGCCCTCGACCAGCACCGTGCAGGCACCGCACTGGCCAAGGCCGCAGCCGAATTTGGTCGCCGTCAGACCCAGCCCGCGCAGGACGTAGAGCAGCGGCTTGTCGGGATCGGAGGAATCGACCGTTCGGGCAACTCCGTTGACGTGAAGATCATAACTGGCCATGCAAGTTTCTCCAGCGAGGGCAGCTGCAAGTCAATTTGCCGGTATTCTAGGGAAACTCCAAATGACTTGCGAGCCGCAGATGCTAGCGAGTGGAGTCTGCGGGATGCACAGGGCGGGGGCGCGCGTTGCGCGCGCGCAGGTCGTCCGTAAGGCCGGAGACCGCCTTGCTCGCCGCGATTGCAAGCAGCAGGAAGAAACCGAGCTCCGCCACGTTGAGCGGATCAGCGATGTAGAAGCTGAACTTGGGCGCGAACAGGAAATAGGCCGCGGCGAACCCGCTGATGAATGAGGTGATCACGGCGAGCGTGCTGCCGTAATGCATGGCGATCACGATGGTGGGCAGGAGATAACCCAGCACCAGATGCTCTTCCGCCAGATAATTGTCGATTGGAAGCAATACGAACGTGGTGAGCATGACCGCTGAACACGCGACCAGGATTGATGTGACCCAGTGCAGGATCGGAGATTCTGCGCGTCCGGCGCCGCCGTAGCGGTGCTTTTCAGCAAGCCATACCGTCAGCAGCGAAGCAAAGACATAAAGGGACAGGGTTACAGCCTCGCCCCGCGTGGGCAAATCGAAAGACAGCGGGGGCGCCGGAGATTGCGACCAGATCACAATCAGGCTCGCAAAAATTGCAAGCAAGCCCGGCTCCATGCCGCCGACGAGAGCGGCAATGAGAATGGCAGGATAGTAGGAGACGAGGGGCAGAATCTCTCCCCCCACCCATCCGAAACCGAGCCGCAAGCCGGTGGCAGCGGCGATGCATGCGAGCGCTGCGAGATAGCGCAGGAGCGATTTCGAAATCGGCTCCATCGCCGCTGCCGCGCGCGTGCTTTCGGCCGCGCCTCTGGCAAACGCGCGGTAACGCTCGGCCACCCAGACGATGACGAGGGCCGCAGACAGAAAGAGACTAAGGTTGAACGCGGCAGTCAGGGTCGTGACCGGGCCCCCGAAATCGCGGGAATGGAAGACGCCGAGCAACAGAGCGAGACTGAGAACGATGGCTATAAGCCCTGCGCGGATTCCTCCAACCAGCGCGGCGACGAAGATGGCCGAGTTGTAAAGAATCGAGGGCTTGATGTCGGGAGTAAGCTCGGCAAATGCGAAATGCGCGAGCGCCGCCAGGCCGATCGACGCAAACGCTAACACACACGCACCGAGCGATCCCGGCTCGAGGCCGCCGGTCTCCAATCCGCGCAGCGTCTCGCGTAGTTTATCGAGCATGCCCATCAATCCAGCTGCGGATCACGTCCGGATTCGGGCACGAGATCGGTATCAATGACCGAGGTCAAGATCCGATCGTTGCGCCAGGAGGCCATTGCGGCATTTCCGTGCGGCAGGTCCGCAGGTGGCCCCCAGAGCCGCATCGCCCGGCGAGAAAGCGCCGCCGGCCGATCTCTCGCTTGACGATCGCCGGTGCCGCGCGTTCTGGCGGCAAGGGGCCGTCGCTCGCGGAAGTGGTAATGTGCGGCATGAACGATTTTGCCGCAGCTTTCAAGACCGCATGTGCGCTGATTGTGGGGTTCGACGCCGAGTTGCGCGAGATTGTTGCCTTGTCGCTTGCGGTGAGTTTATCAGCCAGCGCGTGCGCCTTCGCGATCGGCGCGCCGCTCGGAACGGCGCTTGCGGTCTATCGCTTCCGTGGCCGCGGTGCCTTGGTCGTCATCGCCAACGCACTGCTTGGGCTCCCGCCAGTCGTGGTCGGCCTCGCGGTCTACCTCTTGCTGTCGCGTTCCGGGCCGCTCGGATCATTCGGCATCCTGTTCACGCCTGCTGCAATGATCATTGCGCAGTGCACGCTTGGCACGCCGATCGTCGTCGCCCTTGTTCATCGTGCCGCGGTGGAAAACTGGCGGGCCTACGGCGAAGCCCTGCTTGTCGACGGTGCCTCGCGGCTGCGGACCCTGTGGCCGCTGATGCGCATCGGGCGGGAGGGATTGCTGACCGCGTATCTCGCCGCCTTCGGCCGCGCCATCGCCGAAGTCGGCGCCATCATCATTGTCGGCGGCAATATCCGCGGCTATACGCGCACCATGACGACAGCGATCGCCCTTGAAACCAGCAAGGGCGACCTGAGCCAGGCGCTCGCGCTCGGCATGATCCTTATCGTGCTGTCGATGGCGGTCAGCGCCGCAGCCCTTTATTTCGGGCGCGCGCTGAAGGAGAGCTAATGGACCTCTGCGGGACGTGGCGGAAAGAAAACCTCCTCGCCGTTGATCTTGAACGACGTGATCGCGTCGAGGCCTGGTTTTGTGGTCAGCCATTCATGCCAGGTCTTCGCCTCGACGAATTTGACTTTCGGCCATTTGGCCGGGTTCACCAGGATGCTGCTGTAGGGGTTGAACAGCGCCGGATCGCCTTGTGCGAGGATTTCAAGGTTCCGCCGGTTCCTGAAATTGGCGAAGGTGGCGCGATCGGTGAGCGTATAGGCGTCCATCGCCGCGGCGATGTTGAGCGTTGCCCCCATGCCTTGGCCGAGATCACGGTACCACCTGCTGTGCGGGTCTGGCTGGATGCCGGCGGATTTCCATAGCCGCAGCTCCATCCGGTTGGTTCCGCTGTCGTCGCCGCGGCTCGCAAACGGCGCCGCGGCAGCGGCGATTTGTTGCAGCGCCTGCCGCGCATCTTGCAAGCCGCGAATGTTCGCGGGATCGCTGGTCGGCCCGACAATGACGAAATCATTGTACATTACGTCGCGTCGATCGATGCCAAAACCGCCGGCGATGAATCTATTTTCCCCAACGCGATCGTGAACGAGCAGTGCATCGGCATCGCCGCGTTCGCCGATGGCGAGCGCCTGACCAGTGCCCACAGCGACGACATGGACGCTCAAGCCGGTTGCGGCTTTGAAGATCGGCAGGATGTAGCCGAACAGGCCGGAATCCTGGGTCGAGGTGGTCGAGCTGAGCGTGATGAACCGCTCGTTCGCCTGTGCGGCGCCGACGACGACGGCCGACAGGATCAGGGCGATAATTCTGAGCATGGCGCTCGCCGCATTTGAGCGCGCAAAACCGCCTCCAAAACTTCCGGCCGAACAGCGAAGTTTTGGAGCGGGCGAAGGGAATCGAACCCTCGTGTGCAGCTTGGGAAGCTGCCGTTCTGCCATTGAACTACGCCCGCGAAATCGCTGCTTCCTGCTTTTTTGGCGTGACGTTGACGTAGTACGTCAAAAAGGACGGACCACGCCCAACAACCCCGTGCCGTCGTCCCTTACGACGCTCGAAGAATTTCCGCAACTGGTCCGCCGTGTCAAGGCAAGTCATCGTTGACCGTGGCTTGATCCCAACCCGGCCAATATCCAATCCGGCGGCTCGCGCCGCCTGGAGGCCCGGTGAGTGGTTGACACGGCCTCTAGGCGCCTACGCTCTGTGCTCGTTTACCCTTTCGAGGTACTGTAGGGCGCCATGGCCAGTCGCGTGAAATCGACAATCAATCCGGCACTGCTTACGTGGGCGCGGGAGACGGCTGGCTTCACGCCAGCGGAGGCCGCAAAGCGCCTCAAGATTGGCGAGGATAGGCTTGCCGCTTGGGAGGACCCAGCGAACGAAGACTCCCCCTCGATTCCCCAACTGCGGAAGCTTGCAACGCTCTTCAAGCGCCCGCTTGCCGTCTTCTATCTAGAAGAGGCCCCGCCGCGCTTCGCGGTCATGCGCGATCTTCGGCGGCTCCCGGGCGTTGGCGCACGAAGCTATTCCTCCGCCGTCCAACTCGAAATCCGCGCCGCGAATGAGCGCCGTGAATTGGCATTGGAGCTTGTGATCGATCTTGAGCAAGAGATTCCAGTGTTCGCGCTAAGTGCCACAATGCAGGAGGACCCGGAGACGGTTGGATTGCGCATCCGCACGGCGCTTGGTGTGACCACGGACCTGCAATTGCACTGGCGCGATAACGACGGCCGTGCAGGCTTTAACGCTTGGCGGAATCGGATCGAAAATTTAGGCGCCCTTGTGTTTCAGACAACTCGCTTTGCGTCCGACGAAGCTTCGGGATTCGCCATTGCCGCCGACACGCTGCCCGTCATCGCCGTGAATCGCAACGACGCGCTGACGCGCCGGACATTCAGCCTTGTGCATGAGCTTGCGCATTTGATGATCCGAATAAGCGGCGTATCCGAGCTCGAAACGGACGCAGCCCGCCCCCCCGAAGACCAGCGAATCGAAGTGTTTTGTAACAGCGTGGCCGCAGCGGCGCTCATTCCACGCGACGTGATCTTGGCGGAGCCGCGAGTCGTTGCGCAAGGCGCGCGTTCTACAAAATGGAGCGATGCCGAAATCAGCGACTTGGCGCGCAACTTCAATGTGAGCCGCGAAGCGGCCTTGCGAAGGCTCCTGACGCTCAATCGAACGACGGATGAATTCTATCGGCAGAAGCGGGGGCAATACATCGCTGAATACCTTGCGAGCCAAAAGAGCAAGAAGGAACGGGTGGCAGAAATCGAAATGAAGCGCAATATGCCGCAAGAGACAGTCAGCAATTTCGGCAGACAACTCGTGAACATGTTGCTCGATAACTACCATCAAGATCGGATGACGCTTAGCGAGATCTCCGGCTATCTCGGATTGAAGGTGAAGCACTTCCCCAAGCTTGAAGAAGTCGCTGGATTCCGGGATAGGCAATGGCTGCGCTGACTATTTACAGCGCCGACAGCAGCGCGCTTATCCATGGCTGGCGTCGAATTTATCGGCTTAAGAATTTCGGATTCGTGTGGGACCGTTTGGGGGTGTTGATCGAAGAGGACCGATTCAAAGCGTCCATTGAAGTCTACAACGATCTTGAGAAGAAGGACGATGAACTCTTCAAATGGTGCAAGGATCGTAAGGCAAAGCTCGTTGTCGATATCGACGACAACATTCAAGCGCATGTCGCGCGGATCATGAAATCCTACCCTCGGTTGGTCGATACGGTGAAAGGTCGATCCAGTTCCGATCCCTTTGTGATCGCGCGATTTGATCGAGCGCGAGGATTGGAAGTTTGAGTGATCCATTGTTGCAGAAATCGAAGACGGTCAAGGCCGAAGGGACAGGATGCAAATCCCGCATGGCGCGGTGTAATGTTCATCGCGTAAAACTTGCTGTGCTCAGTCGAAGTCAACTTCCTGTGGCGCAATAAATAGGGAACGGCGTATCCCGGTCAAAACCGGGTCCATGCGCTTCAATTGAAATGGTGGACAAAAGCGACCTACTGAGCTTCGAGAAATATTTTCCGCCCATCATCCAAGCGCTGAAACAGCGCGGTGGCTCTGCAACGATTGAGGAGCTTGAGGAGGATGTCGCGAAGATTATGAAGCTTTCCGAGCAAATTCTTCTCATCCCGCACAAGACCGGCACGCGCTCGCAATTCCAGTATGAGCTGGCCTGGGTACGCACGTACCTGAAGAAAGCGGGCCTCGCAGAAAACAGCGCTCGCGGAGTGTGGGCGCTCACGGATGTTGGCGAGAAAATCTCCGAGAACGACGCCCTGCTCATCCCGAAGAAGGTGCGCTGGCTGAAGAAGGACAAGGCGGAAGAGTCTACCGGTGCCGAATCGGATTTCGAAGAGAGTGCAGAGATTGATTGGCAAGAGCAAACGTTGACGGCGCTCTCGACAATGAGGCCGGACGCATTCGAGCGCCTGGCCCAGCGCATATTGCGCGAGTCGGGCTTCACGCGGGTGGAAGTAACCGGCCGCGCGGGTGATGGTGGTATCGACGGTATCGGCGTGCTGCGCGTGAATCTGGTCTCGTTCCACGTCCTGTTTCAGTGCAAGCGCTGGAAAGGGTCAGTCGGAGCAAGCGTGGTGCGCGATTTCCGCGGCGCCATGGTCGGCCGCGCCGACAAGGGCCTCATTATCGCGACGGGCACATTCACTGCTGATGCACGGCGCGAGGCGACGCGCGACGGCGCGCCCGCGATTGACCTTGTAGATGGCGAGGCAATCTGTGGGCTGTTAAAGGACCTGAAGCTCGGCGTGACGGTGAAACTCGTGGAGGAAGTGCACGTCGAGCCGAACTTTTTCAGTACCATATAGTGAGAGTAGACAATGACGATTTCGACGCAGCGAAAATTCTTTCGCGAATTTAATAAGCATCTCGCTATCGGCTGACACTCAAGAATGCGACGCCGAAACGTCGACTGACGCGGGTCGCCGCGGTTTTGATGACAATTTGAATTAAGGTTGAGCACAGTCTTGGCATATTTTCGACGCCGATCTTAATGCGGAAGTGAGCACGTACTCCTGCGGCGCTTATTTGAAAAGGAAAGCAGAATGGCATTCGGAAAACGGTTTTCGATTTTCAATCTGGAAACACGGGTCCAATCAGAAATATGTGTACGGTGCAAAGGCACTGGGCGGGTTAGACAGCGCGGTTCTACGATCGTGTGCAAGCCGTGTTGCGGTACTGGACGCATTGGTGCATCGAGCGATAGACCCCCGCAAGCGAACGTCGCGCGCGGTAGCTAGTCTCGCCACCGGGCGCCAAATCGATGTTCCCCAGTGCGGCATTTCTTTCGGCATCAGCTCAATGTCCTTGCGCAGCACGCGCGCGTGCTCCTTCTGTACGCTCCGCTTTCCCCGGCACAGTTCCGGCTTCGCACCCAAAAGGAAAACCCCGCCGGGGGGACGGACGGGGTTTTCGCACTATCGGACGGCAGGGGATCGGGGGGGCTTGGTCGCCGTCCAAGCCCATTAGTCGCCCGTCACCCTGACCAGGTTCAAACCGTCGATGCTGTCCGCCGAGTTTACGGGCGCCGGCACACACGCGCTCCCAGCGGCCTGATGTAGGCTTTCGCTAAGCACTAAATCGCTCAGGCGGTACTGGCGAGGTGGGGCAAACGACGCGCAGCGTTACCGCAGCGGCAGCGACCTACGTTTCATCACACGCCCCCCGTCGCGCAATTTAGGGAACGCGTTTCATCGCCGCCGCACACATGGCGCTGATGATTCCGACGCCGCATACGTAAGCGCCCAGGACCCATGGTCCACTATTGTCGGCCTGATGGATTGCGGTCACGACCAGTGGCGTAAGTGGGATCGTTAAAATCCAGCCGATCGCATAGATCAGCGACACCCCGCTGTAGCGCACGCGCGTGTCGAAAAGATCGCAGAAAATGGCTGCTAGCGGACCAAAAACCGGAGCCCAGAGGACGCCCAGCGCGATGACAACGCAGGCTGAAGCGATCAACGCGCTACCGGAGTGGTGTATCAGCCAGAATGCCGGAAAGGCCGCGAACCCGTTGACGAGCGAAAAGACGACGAAGAGCTTCTTTCGGCTTGTTCTATCAGCCAGCCACGAGGCAAACGGAATGGTGAAGATCAGGATGAAGGCAGCAAGCGTAATCGTGGCGAGGACATTTGTCTTGGGTATCTTCGCTACATTCGCCAACTCCGTGAGGGGAAAAACCACGTAAATCGTGAATACGATGCCCTCGATGAGCCGGGCGCCCGCGCCGAGAAGAACATTGCCTGGATAAGCGCGCACTAGTTCCAAAATCGGTGTCCGAACCACCTCGTGGTGCGCTTGGGTGTAGGCGAATTCGGGCGTCTCCAGCACGCGCAGGCGGATAAAGAGGCCGACCGCAACGAGCACAATGCTGAGCATGAATGCGACCCGCCAGCCCCAGGAGACAAAGTCGCGCTCGCTAAGCACCGAAGAGAGGAAGCTCACCACACCGGTGCTGCAGCACAGACCTATGGCGAGTCCGATCTGCGGAAAGCATGCGTAATAGCCACGCTCCTGCGGCCGGGCGAATTCGTAGGACATCAGAACCGCCCCACCCCATTCGCCGCCGAGTGCGGTGCCTTGCAGGAGTCGCAAGGTCAGAAGCAGGAGTGGCGCCCAGACGCCGATCTGCTCATAGGTCGGCAGCAGACCGATGATAAAGGTGGCAACGCCCATAATCATCAAAGCGAGAATGAGCAGGGGTTTGCGGCCGAGGCGATCGCCAAAGTGACCAAACAAAACGCCACCGAGCGGGCGCATGAGAAAACCGGCGGCGAATGTCCCATAGGCGAGCAGCGTATTCACGAACAAGTCGCCTTCTGGAAAGAAATATCGATTGAAAATCATCCCCGCCATCGTGGCGTAAACCAAGAAGTCGTACCATTCGATGGTCGTGCCGACGAGGCTGGCAGCCGCAACCCGCCGCACCTGGATTGCGCGCGCGTGCGCCGGCATCACCTTGTTGTCATTGACAACGAGAGCATCGCCTTCGCGCGGGAGATCCGCCAGATTCAATGATTTCATCCTTCGCATATGAAATTACATCCGGAGGATGGCGATTTGAGCCGGCATCCGGATGCGTTGATCTGCGAAGCACCGACTGGAGCGCGGAGGGAGAGCTTGAATGGTGCCCTACGCTTGCGGGAGCCATGCCGGATGAGGTCTTTTGGCCCGGACGATCTCATCGAGATCGCGCAAAGCAAGTCGCCGAAACGGCGCGAGCGAGAGCAAAAATGATTGCAGAATCGTCCAAAAAAGACGCGCAAATATACCGCGGTTAGCACGCCTCTACCCGCATGTGCACACGCCTGCGATCAGCACGATGCAGGCCCTGCTCGACCGCCGCGGCCTGGTCGAGCGCAGAAAAGCACCTGCGAATGAGGCCTTGCCAGTACTTCCGTGGTCAAGGCCCCATGTCGGCGATGCTACCAGCTAGGCAGTGCGCAGATTGTCTGCCGAAGACTTTCCGGTCTTGCGATCAGAAACAACGTCGAAAGAGATCTTCTGTCCCTCATTGAGGCTGTGCATGCCGGCGCGTTCGACTGCGCTGATATGCACGAAGACATCTTTGCTGCCGTCCTCGGGAGCAATGAATCCGAAGCCTTTTTGGCCGTTAAACCACTTGACTGTTCCCTTCATCATGGGAGCTTTCCTTGCGTATGTGTAAAAATCAAGCCGCGCGCTAACGCAGCCGGTTCGTTTCGAGATTTTAGGAGAAGGTCGTCAGTCAGGCGCGCTGATCGCGGCGAGGCCAATTCGTTCGGCCGAAAACTCGATGCCCGCATATATAGAGCATTATTTCACGGTCCGCAAGGCCCAAGTGACCCCCAATGGTCTTTGCGAGCTGCACTCTCTCGAAAGCATGAACTTTCTCGCAACGCGCTCTCTATATATTTCCATGGTAAGACTTTACAGAGCGGCTATTCGGCGACGTTGCGTCGTCCTCCTGCAACAAAAGACTGGCTATTTGCAGGTGCATGCCCCATGTTAGGGATATCATCGGCATTTGGTCCAGGCGCTGATGGCTGAGAGACTGGTCGTGCTCCCGCCTTAATTCAGGGAGACTGCCGTGGCTCAGAGATTCCCCGCCGACATTCTCCGCAAGATCGATCGCCACTGGCAACGGTGCGCCGGGGCATGCAGCCTGGTCAACGTGTTTTCAAAGAGGTGAACAATTGCAGGTACTCGTCCGCGACAACAATGTCGATCAGGCTCTCCGGGTATTGAAAAAGAAAATGCAGCGCGAAGGCGTGTTCCGGGAAATGAAGCGGCGCCGGTTTTACGAGAAGCCGTCCGAGAAAGCGGCGAGGGAAAAGGGCGAGGCGCTGCGCCGCGCCCGCAAGCTCGCGCGCAAGCAGGCGGTGCGCGACGGATTGATCGCCGCTCCACGCAAGACGTTGCCGGAAGGCAGGAACGGGGCAGGCGCAGCACGCTCCTTCCGATAAATGCAGGGAGAAATGCATGCGAATTTACATCTTCAAATCCGATGCGAGCAGCAAATTGCGCGCTTTCGCCGCCGATTTGAGCGGGAGCAAGCTGCCCGATCGGCTGGGACCTTGGCATGCCGTCGGCGTTATCGGCATTGGCAAGGATCCTCCTCACAAGCTGTCGCGTGACCACATTGAGCGGGCCATCAACGCGGACGGCTTTCAGCTCTGGCGCATGAAAGCGGACGGCCCCAGCGCGAGCTGAAGAGCTCTGCAAGCGCGTCGCGCGCCCGCCGCAGTAGGTCGGGTCGTGCGCTTGCGAGAACCGACGATCTTTCGCGGTTACCCGATGTTGGGTCTCGTGAAGAACTCGACCCACCGTACGGACACTACCCTGCGAGCTGATTCGATTTCATCGGGACCAGCGCTAGTGTTGTGTGCCGCTTCTCAGGTCAGCCATCCGAATTTCAATCTTGATTGATGCTGGCGGGATGGAAAACTCGGAAGCAAGCGCCGTAATCAGCATAGAGGCCCGTTCGAAGGAATCGGTTATTTCTTCGCCCCACGCGGCGTTCTCCGGGCTGGCTTGGTTGTAGAGCCTGACCTGGATGACGTAACCATCGTCCTCTTCGCTTATACAGGCAAACAGGTTGGTGTAACGCAGCTCATCTGAGCCAGATTCGACCAACAAAGGGCTGCGCGTCATTAAACACTCGCAATTGAGGCAAGTCGTCTCTGTCTGATCGCAGTCGCGGTGCACGGGAGGTCGCCAGTAGTCAACGATGTAGTGCCGGCCGTGGCAATTAGCCAGCATTATTTGCTCCCCTGCCGGGCTGTAGCCCGCATGAGCGCAGCGACATGCGGGCGAAATCGCTCCGGGATATCGCTTCGCTTATCCGGGCTACTCGCTACTCGCTCAAGGGTACCAGGCTGGAACTGTCTCACCAAACAGGGACGAGTATCGTCCACCGCCAGAGATTAGTCGTTGTCCGAGTAATTTTCTCCCATGCATTTGCGTTTGAATGACTGATATTCGTCGGGAGGAATTTTCAATTCTTGGTAACGCACGTCGCATTTTACCCGGTCACCAAGCACCTCGGCACCATTGATCTCTGCTGAGCCAGCAACCGCAGCTTTCGGACTTATCGCTCGTTCCAAGTGAGCGCCAGTGACCAGACCCTGGTCGATCACCGCCCCTAGATAGTGGTCAATCCCTGCTCCGATAGCCGCAGAAATGATGCACAAAGCGCAGACAGCGATTGGCTTTGCCATAAGCACCCGCCTCCATCCCGACCGAGATAGGCAGCCTGAATTACGAAAGCGGATAAATGAAGGCACCAATCTAACTTGGTTCGGATCCGGAGGCGCAATCGAGCCGATGAGATGCATCCAATATGAGCAAGCCGTACCCCAAACCGAGGCCGCGAAGTGGCACTACGCTGGTGATTCTTGATAGGGGTCGGAAAGGGCTGACGCCCTCCCCGCCCTCCGAACCGCACGGGCGGTTTTCCCGCATACGGCTCTCCAGTCGGTAGTTGTTCCTCATCGGGAGTGTCTCGCTGTCTGCCAGGCCGTGTGAAGAGCGAGCAACCCAGCTTCCGCGAAGAAGGCGTTGGGCCAGCGTTGATGATCCGCTGCGGTCAGTCCCATGCCGGGGCGCCGGAGCGTCTGCTTGCGCAGGAGCGCGCGCAACCGCCGCCGGATGAACTGATCGAGAGGGCGGAAGGTGTAAGGGTGCGCATGCTTGAAGTAGGCGAACCAGCCGCGCAGCAACCGGTTGAGATCAACGACGATGACCGCGAGCGCCTGCCCGCGTGTTCGTCGTGTCTTCGCCCGGATGCTGTCCTTGAACCGGTCCAGACTCTTCTTGCGAACAAGGCGCCGTCCAGCTTCGAACCGATAGCCGAGGAACTCGAACCCTTCCCCGGTCTGCCGGCAGTCGCCGACATGCGTCTTGTTGGGATGCAGACGCAGGCCGTTCTCAACCACCCAGGCACGAATCTCGGCCAGAGCGGCATCGGCCTCTTCGCGGCTCCTACAGAGCACCACGAAGTCGTCTGCGTAGCGCACCATGCGATAGCCGCGGGCTGCCATCAGTTCATCCAGCGGGTGCAGGTAGATGTTCGCCAGCAGCGGGCTGATCACTGCTCCTTGCGGAGTGCCCGCCGTCGGTGTCCATCGCTGCAAATCGCGCATGATGTCCTGTGTAAGCCAACTGCGCAGCAGCGCGAGGATACGCCCATCACTCACTCGCTCCTCGACTCGCTGCATCAGTCGATCATGCGGAATCGTGTCGAAATAGCTTTCGAAGTCTGCGTCAACCACAAACGCGTGGCCGTCCGCAATCAGCTGGGCTACTTCGCGCAACGCATCCCGGCAGCCGCGTCCCGGCCGAAAGCCGTAGCTCGTCGGTCGGAACATCGCTTCGAAGATCGGTTCGAGTGCGAACTTCACCGCCGTCTGGACGATGCGGTCCTTGACCGTGGGAATTCCCAACGGTCGCGTCCGACCATCGCCCTTCGGGATCTCGACCCGCCTGATCGGTTGCGGCCGGTAACTCCCGTTCCGCAGTGCCGTCGAAAGCTCGGTCAGATACAGCTCCGCACGCGCTTCAAACCGCTTGATGCTTTGACCATCCACGCCCGCCGCACCTTTATTGGCCAAGACTTTCTCCCAGGCCGCATCCAGCGTGTCGGGCGCAAACACCTTGTCCATCAAACTGTACCAACGACCTCCTTTGACGCCGTTCACCAGCGCCGACACCATGCGCTCGGTCCAGACCGTATCTTCCACCCACGACCAGTCGCGGGCTTCTGCACCTTGTGTAGCCCTCGCGGGCACTGCCGGTGCTGTCTGTGATCCGTTCCGGCCCATCACGCATCTACCTTCCTACCCTGCCTTCCCTCGGTGCGGCTTTGCTTTCCGCACTTTCCGCGGCTCTTCGCCGCTGCGGTACTATGCGGGCTCTGACTCCTGCCGCGCCTCGCACACAGCACGACAGGCCTCTCCGTTCCATCCGCTGGCCTTCTGGACATCCAATCCCCAACCACGTCGTGCGCCCGAACGTCACGTGCCTATCACCTCGTGCGCTCGGTCGGCTCCTTGCAGAGCCAGGCTTCGCCTATACCCCTAGGAAGCTCGCCACTACACGCCGCCGAATCGGGTTCGTGTTCCTACAGGCTATCCATTCGCCTCCAGCTGCTCCCCACCCCGCCTCGAAGCGACGCGAACAAGACCGCCCCTCGCACGACGCAGTTGCTTTCGGCTACATATGCGGTGACTTCACATGGTACGGACTCCCACCGTACTGACCAGGCGGACTGACGGACGCACTAGGGGCGGGTTTCAAACCCGCCCTCGTTCACGGTGTGTGAGGTTGATCCGAGCTTAGCCGTACGAACTTCGATTTCAGCAGCTGATGACGGCAATTCTCTCGCAGCGAGCCTGTGGCTCGAGGGCGGGTTTAAAACCCGCCCCTACAAGCTTCGCGACCAGTCATGCTGCTTTTCCGGTAGCGCTCCCCGGATGCTGGGTCTCGCCTTCCACCTGATCCTCGGCCGCTTTGGGTGCGATCGAAGCTTCTTCGCTCGAGCTGATCAACTCGTCCGAGCTTTCCTCGACCAGCTTGACCGCCCCTTGCGGCACATGAACGAGATTTTTTCCGCTCTGACGCGAAGAATCCTCACGCCGCATTTGTTGCGGCGCGTCACCCCCCAAGTCTCCCATCATCCAGAGTATGAAAGCCCCGAACGCCATCATCAACATCTGCCCGATTGTTAGAATCACGAGCACAATCAAAGTAGAATTGTGCATGAATGCCCCCTGTTGTTGTAGGGTGACATCAAAACAGAAAATCGGCTCCGTACTGTGGCCCAATTCAAAAAAATCCAAAGCGTTGCAAAAATCCCACAGCCGCTGTGAGTGGCGCGTCGCTCGGGGTTATCTCGCTCGCCAGGGCCGGATGAGCGGAGCTATATCCGCAGCCAATTTCCCCACAGTCGCCCGTGCCCGCAATCGCTGGCCTCATGCGGGTTACTTCAACACTCGCGCAGCAGCCGACCGTAACCGCTGATTCGATCAGGGATGCCAGTAAGCCGAAGCACGTCCCAAATGCACGCCTGCGATGCTGCCATCACCGGCACGTCGAATTCGCGCTCCAACGGATCAATCGATTGGATCACCGGCCAATGCGGCGAGGGGAAGAAGATGCCGTCTGCGTTCGGATGCCGGCGCATCAGCTCGCGGCCCAGCTCGAGGGCCGCGCTCGCGGGAATGGAACCGAAGCGATCGAGAGTTGCGCCCCAACCCATCACGCCCAATACCTTGCAGCCGTAGTGCTCGGCATCGCCGGCAAGCCGCGCATCCTCTTCGCGGCCGTAGCCGTGTGCAATCAAGTACGGAAACACCTCGGCCAGGAGCGGCGGACAGGTGTAGCCGATGCGCGCGCGGGCGCCGTAGATAGCGGCTCGGTCTGGATCAGTGGAATGTAAGGGCAATGTCGTGCCTCGTCTCGATGCTCTCCTTCCTCCCCCGGACGAGAAGGATTATCTTGACATCCACATGACAACGCCCGAGCAAAACGATTTTCTCACCCAGACCGGTCCGGGAACACCCATGGGCGCCCTGTTTCGGCGGTACTGGACCCCGGCGCTGCTTTGCGCCGAGCTGCCGGAGCCGGATTGTCCGCCAGTTCGCGTCAAGCTGATGTCCGAGCGGCTGATCGCCTTTCGCGACAGCAAAGGGCGCGTTGGGCTGATGGATGAATTCTGCGCCCATCGCGGCGTATCGCTGTGGTTCGGCCGCAATGAAGAAAACGGACTGCGCTGCGCCTATCACGGCTGGAAATACGATGTGACGGGGCAATGCATTGAAGTGCCTTCGGAGCCGATCGAGAGCGGCTTCTGCGGAAAGATCAAGCTCAAGTCCTATCCATGCATCGAGCTTGGCGATGTGGTCTGGACCTATATGGGACCCGCCGCTCTCAAGCCGGCGCTGCCCGCATTCGAGTGGGTGAAAGTGCCGGGCGCAAACCGGTTCGTCACCAAGCGCATCGAGGAATGCAATTACCTGCAAGCCATGGAGGGCGGCATCGATTCCGCGCACGTCTCTTTTCTTCACCGTCACGAGCTGCACAACGAACCCCTGCACACCGGGAAAGGGGCCGAGCTCACGCGTGAAACCGACGCGCGCTTCGAACTGGTGGAAACGCCGGGCGGCATGATCATTGGCGTGCGGCGGCCGGCGCAGCCCGGGCATCTCTACTGGCGCATCACCCAGTGGATCATGCCGTTCCACACCATGATCCCGCCCTATGGCGAGAACGCGCTCAACGGCCACGCCTGGGTGCCGGTCGATGCCGAGAGATGCATTGTATGGTGTTTCACGCATCACCCGACGCGAGCGCTGAGGACCCGTGAGCTCGATGTCATGCGCTACGGCGGCGGCATCCACGTGAAACTCATTGCCGGCACGTTTCGACCGGTGGTCAACAAGGACAACGATTACATGATCGACCGCGCCGCCCAGCGCGCGCAGCGAACCTACAGCGGCGTCGCCGGCATTGCGATGCAGGATGCTGCGATCCAGGAAAGCATGGGGCCGCTCCAGGATCGCAGCAAGGAGAACCTGGTTTCGACCGACAACGGCGTCATCATGGCCCGCATTCGCCTGCGCAAGGCTGCCCTTGCCGCGCAGGCAGGCGGCGCGCCCGACGGCCTTGATCCCGCTACCCATGCGGTGCGTTCGGCATCGA
Organism: uncultured Alphaproteobacteria bacterium; assembly: GCA_963771845.1. Taxonomy (GTDB): domain Bacteria; phylum Pseudomonadota; class Alphaproteobacteria; order Rhizobiales; family Xanthobacteraceae; genus VAZQ01. The sequence goes on from CAVYVC010000020.1 coordinate 247,351, forward strand.
TCGTGCTGCCGGAAAACGTCAGCTTCGCCGAAGCTGCCGCCGAGGCGCTCAAGGCGCGCGAAGGCGTCGCCCACGCCTCGGTCTGAACCGGCCGATCGATTTGTTATCCCCTAAAGCGTGATCCGTTCCGCGGCGCTGCGGCCGAGATAGGCGCGGCGCACGCGCTCGTCATCGCGTAGCGTTGCGCAATTCCCGCTCGCCACGATCGATCCTGTCTGCAGCACGTAACCGCGGCTCGCGGTCTCAAGCGCATAGCGCGCGTTCTGCTCGACCAGGAGCACGCTCGTGCCCGCGGCATTGATCGCCTTGATGGTGCGGAAAATGTCCGCAATGACCATGGGGGCGAGGCCGAGCGAGGGCTCGTCGAGACAAATGAGCCGGGGCTCCGACATCATCGCGCGGCCGAGCGCAAGCATTTGCTGCTCGCCGCCCGAGAGCGTGCCGGCATGCTGCCGTCCGCGCTCGGAGAGGCGTGGAAACATGGCGAACACGCTGGCCAGCAGGGCCCGAACCTTTCCCGTGTCCCTGCGGTATTTGAACGCGCCGAGCTCGAGATTTTCGCGCACGGTGAGAAAGGGAAACACACGCCGGCCTTCCGGCACCAGCGAGATGCCAAGCGCGCTGCGTGCATGGCTTGGCAAGCGCGTGATGTCCTGCCCGCGGAAACGGATGCTGCCGGCGCGCGGATGCAGCACGCCGGCGATCGCGCGCAAGGTGGTCGACTTGCCCGCGCCATTGGCGCCGATCAAGGCGACGATCTCGCCTTGCGCGACATGAAAGCTCAGGTCGCGGCACGCCGGCACCTCGCCATAGGCAAGCTCGAGACCATCGGCCGCCAGCAGCGGCTCCATATCACGCTCCCAGATAAGCGGCGATCACGGCGGGATTGGCCTGCACCTCGGCGGGGACACCTTCGAACAGATATTGCCCGTAATCCATCACCAGGACGCGGTCGGCAATCTCCATCACGAGATCCATGTTGTGCTCCACCACGATCACGGTCATGCCGCGCTCGCGCAGAAGGCGAATGCGCTCGATCAGCCGCTCCACCTCCGCCGCGTTTAATCCGGCGGCGGGCTCATCCACCAGGAGGAGCCGCGGAGCGGTCGCAAGCGCGCGCGCAAGCTCGAGCATGCGCTGCTCGCCATAGGGCAGCGAAGCGGCGAGCGCGGACGCGCGCGCTTCGAGCCCGACGAAGGCGAGGAGCTTCATCGCCTGCTCGCGAGCGCGCGCGTGATCGCGCGCAAAAGCGCCGCCGTGAAAAACGTATTGCCAGGCTGGAATGGCGCGATGAATGTGCAACGCTGCCAGCACGTTTGCGAGCACGGTCAGGTGACGAAACAACCGGATCTTCTGAAATGTGCGCGCCAGCCCGAGCCGCGCGCGCCGGTGTGCCGGCATACCGGAGAGATCGCGGCCGTCGAACGTCATGCGGCCCGCATCAGGCGCATAGAGCCCGCTCATGAGATTGAGCAAGGTCGACTTGCCCGCGCCGTTCGGACCGATGATGGCAAAGATGGCCGCGCGGGAAATCGTAAGCGAGAGGTCACGCACCGCATGCACCCCGCCGAAGCGCTTGTGCAAGCCTTCGGCGCGAAACAAGGGCTCAGCCGGCGCTGCGGCAAATTCAGGCAGCACGGTCATGCAACAATTTGGCGCGCAAGCGTGGCAAGCGTGGGCGGATGAGGCACGCGGCCTGCGCCATGCCGCCCGGCATGAACAGGACGACCAGCGTGAGCGCCGCGCCATAGAGGACGAGGCGAAGGTCGCCGAATCCGCGCAGAAGTTCGGGCAGCACGGTGAGCAGGATCGCGCCACAGACCGGTCCCAACAGCGTCCCCATCCCGCCGACGATCACCATCGCGAGAATGGTGAAGGACTCCGTGATAATGAAGGCATCGGGCACGAGCGTGCCGACGAGGCTCGCGTAGAACGCACCGGCCGCGCCCGCGACGGCCGCGCCGATGCCGAAGGCAAACACCTTCCAGCCCGTGCAGTTGATGCCGAACGAGGCGGCGGAGACCTCGTCTTCACGGATGGCGGTGAGCGCCTCCCCGATCGGCGAGCGCAGGATCTGATCGAGCAGGAAGTAGAAGAGAAGCGCAAAGCCCGCGACCAGATAAAACATGTTGCCGGCGTTTGCGAACGAGATCACGGGCAGCCCCGGGAGCGCAATCGGCGGCGGCGGCCTGATGCCATAGATCCCGAGCGGCCCTTGCGTCAGGCTGATCCAGTTGAGCAGGACTTGGTGTACAATGACGGCGAAGGCGAGCGAGGCGATTGCGAGATAGTGCCCGCGCAGGCGCACCGCGAACGTCGCGAGCGCCATCCCGGCCGCGCCCGCCAATGCGATGGCGCAAGCGAACGCAATCCAGAACGGCACGCCGAGCCGCGTGATCAGGAGCGTCGAAGCATAGGCGCCGATGCCGTAGAAGGCCGAGTGGCCGAAATTGAGCTGGCCGGCGTAGCCGAGAATGAAGTCGAGCCCGATGGCCAACATGACAGTGATGGCGCACACCGTGAGGTTCGTGCGCCAATAGGAATCCTGGAAGATCAGCGGCAGCAGCGCGATCACCGCCGCGGCAATCAAATATCCGGCGCGGCGGCCGCTATACATTCTCTTCGCGTTTTTCAGCGATCAGCCCGGTCGGACGCAAGGCGAGCACGGCGAGGAGGAGCGTGAACACGACGATATCGGTAAGCCCCGGATTGATAAATTGGGTTGTGTAGCTCTCGATCAAGCCGACCAGAAGACCCGCGATGATGGTGCCCTCGACATTGCCGAAGCCGCCGATGATCACGATCGCGAACGCCTTGACGATGACGCTGGTACCCGCGAACGGGGTGAGGACGAGAATGGGCCCGAGCATGGCGCCCCCCATTCCCGCAAGTGCAGATGCAATCACGAAGGTCAGCATGATCACCGCATTGGGATTGATGCCCATGAGACCCGCGGTCTCGCGGTCCTGCGCGACCGCGCGCAGCGCCTTGCCCATGAAGGTAAACCGCATGAAGCTGTAGAGCAGCGCGATGGTCAGCGTGGACACGGCGATGATGATGAGATTCTGCAAGGTGATGAACGTTCCGCCCGGCAGGCGGATGACCTGGTTGCTGTAGGGGCTGTCGAACGAATAGGGGATCGGCCCGAACCAGAGCAGCATCGCGTTCTGCAGGAGAACGGACACTCCAATCGTGGCAATCAACGGCAGCAGCTCGCTGCCGCGTTCACGCAGCGGCGCAAAAATCGAGGCATTGATCAACCAACCAAGCGCCGCGCCGATCAGGAGCGCGATGCCAATGCTGGCAACATAATTGCCGCCCAACGTGTAGGTGAAGAAATAAGCCGCAAACGCGCCGATCGTGACAATATCGGCGTGGGCAAAATTGATCTGTACCAGCACGCCGTAGACGAGGGTCAGTCCCAACGCGACGAGCACGTAAAGGCTGCCGAACACAACGCCGTTGATTGCCTGCTGAACCGCAACCGTCAGCATGGTTTATTTGTAGGGTGGGCACGCGCGTTTGCACAAACATCGCCGCAACGCGACCAGCAGACGGCCGCCCTTGTTGAAGGTAGGTTGGGTCGAGTTCTTACGAGACCCAACCCGGCGGGAGCTAGGGGTGTTGGGTCTCGCAAGAACTCGACCCAACCTACCCGACTTGTATTCTGGCGCATGTTCCGCTGACGTTGATGCGGCCTTGCCGTGCCGCCTCGCGCTTGAGCTTGCGCATAACGGTGTCATCGATGTTGAGAGTGGTCTTCATAAGGTAACCCATACCATAGATATGGGGAGGTCCGGACCAACGGATCATGGTGCAGGGGCGGGCGATGTCGTGCGCAGCGCCGCTTCCGCAGTGGCGATGGCCTTGAGCAGATCCTCGGCGTCGCTTTTGAGCTGGGCGACCGCCTCGGCGGGGTCGAAGCGGCAACGCTCCGCATCGGCATGATAGAGCAGGTGAGCCTGGCCGATGATTGCCGGACAACGCTGATCGGCGGTGACGAGCAGCGAGAGCATGGCGCGATGCAGGTCGGTGTGCCGGCTGGTGGGTGGCATGTTGTGTCTTCTCCGCAGCGCGTTGTGCCGCTTTGCAAGGGCGGCGATGGTGAGCAGGAAATCGGCGGCCTGGACGGGATCGGCGGGATTGCGAACGGGCTCGCAAGCCCCATGCGTGGCAAGAAAGCGCGAATAGCGCGCCTCCCAAGCCTTGACCTGCGCCGCGAGAAAGCTGCGCCTTCGCGCATCATCATCGAGAGCCGCGAGATAGTCGTCGATGCGGCGCAGAAAGCGCTGAACGCGCGTTTGCGCCTGCCTGGGCGCGCATTGGCATGGGCTTTTCCACTGCGTGTTTTCACGCTCAAACGCCCGGTCCGGCGCGGCTATCATCGCTTGGGGCTCGCATCATTTGCCCATTACTACATTTTGTCGCAACAAATGTCAACTACTTTTTGCGGACGAATTCGAGACGCGATCGACAGGCGGACACGATCGGGCGCTGGGTAGGATGGCAGAAAAGGTCATGTTTTTTGGCGATTGCGCCGCCTTGGGCGGGGCTTAAGCGCTGCGCCTCGCCGCCTTCATTATGCGCACACAAAGCGTGAGCGCGAGGGGGATGCGCCGGCGGGCGCGATCCCCTCAGGTGGCGGTCTTCTTGAGCCGGATCGAGCCCGGCGGCACCATGGTGCTGACCCGTGCTGCCCAGGCCACTTGCGTGTCCTTTATCGTCTCGCCCGATTGCGCGATGAGGTTGAAGTGCTCTTCGGTCGCGCCGGGCTCGATCTGGCGCAGGAGCACGCGGCCGTCTTTGAGGGCAACCACGCAGAGAGAGCCGAAGAGATCGGGGGTCGGGGGGTCGCGCGGCTCGTCGTGGAAGACCAGCCAGCGGTTGAAATAGGGGCCGAGGCTTGTGTCCTTGACCTCGAAGATTTGCGAGATATCGGGCGGGATTTCGGGCAGCTCGACCTCATCCAGGTTGCCCTGCGACACCGCGTAATAGTGCGCCTCGCCGCCCGCGCCGACATAGCCCACGACCGGCACGGTGGGCTTTTTTGGCGCCTCGTGGTCCGGAAACGAAAGGTCCTCGGGCGCGATGCGGCGTCCCGTGAGCAGCCATTCCGGGCTGACCCCAAAACGGCGGGCGTATCGTTTGGCCTCCTCCGGCCCGTAATCGCGCCCACCCGGCAATTCGGCGCGCTCATGCGCCCCGTAGGTCGAGATCGGCACGTGCAGGGCGAAGGCTGCAGCCCTCCCCGACCTGAACTTTTTCCTGCGTGCGGCGCGCAGCCGCTCTCCACGAGTACTTGCCATGGCTTTTAGCTACTTTTGGTGGCTGACATGGCACGCGGCAGGGACCGGGCAATTGCAAGTGGTCTGGTTAGTCTTCGCACTTTTCCCTCCCAAATTGGGTTGCGCTTTGGAGCCGCATCAGTAGTCAGCTTATCCCTCCGTTCTGCAACCCTGTGAATTAGGACACTTGTAAATTGAAATTAGGACAGAAGCCTTGGAATCAGGCCAGTACCCCTGAGGCCAAAAGAACATCTTGCGAACGGAGAACAAACAGTGTACATTGCTCCGGCTGCTTCGAGGCAGATTTGTCCGCCCTCCGATTCCCCGCCATAAGGAGCAAAAGCAATGGCCACTGCACTGCGCATCGTCGAAGGTTTTTCCATGGATAAGTCCAAAGCGCTTGATGCCGCGCTCTCCCAGATCGAGCGCAATTTCGGCAAGGGCTCCATCATGCGGCTGGGCAAAAACAACAAGGCCATGGACGTGGAAACCGTCTCAACCGGCTCGCTTGGCCTCGATATTGCGCTCGGAATTGGCGGCCTGCCGCGCGGCCGAGTGGTCGAAATCTACGGCCCGGAGTCTTCGGGCAAGACCACGCTGGCGCTCCATTGTGTGGCGGAAGCCCAAAAGAAAGGCGGTATCTGTGCTTTCATCGACGCCGAGCACGCGCTCGATCCCATCTATACCAGAAAGCTTGGCGTGAATGTCGACGACCTGTTGATCTCGCAGCCCGATGCCGGCGAGCAGGCGCTCGAAATCGCCGATACCTTGGTGCGTTCGGGAGCGGTGGACGTCCTGGTCATCGATTCGGTTGCGGCTCTCGTCCCGCGTGCCGAGCTTGACGGCGAGATGGGCGACAGCCTGCCCGGGCTGCAGGCCCGCCTGATGAGCCAGGCCTTGCGCAAGCTCACCGCCTCCATCAATCGCTCCAATACCATGGTGATTTTCATCAACCAGATCCGCATGAAGATCGGGGTGATGTACGGTTCACCGGAGACGACGACAGGCGGCCATGCGCTCAAATTCTATGCCTCGGTGCGCCTCGACATCCGCAGAGTAGGCGCGATCAAGGACCGTGACGAAGTAGTGGGCAACCAGACGCGCGTGAAGGTGGTCAAGAACAAGCTCGCGCCGCCGTTCAAGCAGGTCGAGTTCGACATCATGTATGGCGAAGGTATCTCGAAATCAGGCGAGCTCGTGGACCTCGGGCTCAAGGCCGGAGTGGTGGAGAAGTCCGGGGCCTGGTTCTCCTATGACAACCAGCGCATCGGCCAGGGCCGCGAGAACGTGAAGCTGTTCCTCAAGGCCAATTCCGATATCGCCAGCAAGATCGAGGCTGCGATCCGGCAGAACGCGGGCTTGATCGGCGACAAGATCCTTCTGGGCGAAGACGATGTGGAAGATGAAGACGCCGCGCAGGGGTGAGGCTGGTTTTAAGCTGTAGTTTTAAGCTGTAGCCCGGGTTGAGCGTAAGCGAAACCCGGGATCACTCGCCGATCTATCCCGGATTTCGCTGCGCTCAATCCGGGCTACCGGGTGCGGTCTAATCTCCGGCGCGCCTCGGCAATGACCCGGGGGAGCGCTGCCTCGTTGGCGGGTGCCATGACATGGACGCCCGCGATTTCGGGGATATGCGCAAGCTCGCCGATCAGCTCGACGCAGATGCGCTCGCCCTCCAGTGCCGGATCGGCAGCGCTTTCGAGGCGCTCCACAAGTTCCTGCGGAATAATGGTTCCGTAGAGGTGCTTTTGCATCCAGCGCGCGGACTTTGCCGAGCGCAGGGGGGCCACGCCAATGAGCAGGAAAAAGCCGCGCAGCGCCTCGTGCTCCTTGATGCGTTGCGCATAGCGGCGCACGATCTCCCGATCCATGCAGAATTGCGTCTGCGCAAACTGCGCCCCCGCGGCGGCTTTTGCCGCAAGCCTGTCCGCCTGCCATCCCGGCGGCGGATCGATGGGCACGTCAGCGGCGCCGATAAAGAAATGCGCGCGGCCCGCGACCTTGCGCCCCGTGGGAAGCTCGCCCTTGTCGCGCAGATCCCGCGCAATGCGTGTCAAGGCTGCTGAGTTGAGATCAAACACCGCTTTGGTCTCGGGCTGATCGCCAGCCTTGGGATCATCGCCGGTGAGGCACAAAATATTGCGGATGCCGCAGGCCGCCGCCCCCATGAGCTCGCCCTCCAGTGCTATCCGGTTGCGATCGCGGCAGGTAAACTGGAGCACGGGTTCGAGCCCTTCCCGCGCGAGCATGGCGGCCGCAAGCGGGGCCGACAAATGGGCACGCGCGCTCGCCCCGTCGGTGACATTGATGGCATCGGCGAGCCCGCGCAGCGGCAGCGCTTTTGCCAGGAGATCGTCGGCGCGAAAGGAGACCGGCGGGGTGACCTCGGCGGTGAAGACGAATTGCCCTGCGCACAATTTCTCTTCAAGACACAGAGCGGCCGGGCTTAGGCTCATGCAGGGGTCCTTCTAGGGCGCCGCCGCGCCGGTTGCGCGTAGCGAGCTGGGCGGGAAATCTATATATCCGAAGCCGGCATGAGCGGCGTCAACGAAATCCGATCGAGCTTTCTCGATTATTTTGCGCGCAATGGGCACGCCGTCGTGCCCTCCTCTCCGCTCGTGCCCCGCAATGATCCCACATTGATGTTCACCAATGCGGGAATGGTGCAGTTCAAGAACGTCTTTACCGGGCTCGAAAAGCGTCCCTATTCGCGCGCGGCAACCGCGCAAAAATGCGTGCGCGCGGGCGGCAAGCACAATGACCTCGACAACGTGGGCTACACCGCGCGCCATCACACCTTCTTCGAGATGCTCGGCAACTTTTCGTTCGCTGATTACTTCAAGGATCGGGCCATCGAGCTTGCCTGGGATCTGGTCACGCGCGAGTTTGGATTGCCGCCCGACCGCCTGCTGGTGACGGTCTTCATCGATGACGATGAGGCATTCGATCTGTGGAAGCGCGTCGCGGGATTGCCCGAGAGCAAGATCGTGCGCATCGCCGGGTCGGATAATTTCTGGCAGATGGGGGACGTCGGACCGTGCGGGCCTTGCTCGGAGATCTTCTACGATCACGGGCCGCAGATTCCGGGCGGACCGCCCGGCTCGCCCGATGCCGAAGGCGACCGCTTCATCGAAATCTGGAACCTCGTCTTCATGCAGTTCGAGCAGCGCGCGGACGGCACGCGCCTCGCGCTGCCGCGGCCCTCGATCGATACCGGCATGGGCCTCGAGCGCGTTGCCGCCGTCATGCAGGGGACGCACGACGATTATAAGATCGATCTGTTCGGGGCGATCATTTCTCATGTCGCCGACCTCACGGGGGTCGAGCCTGAAAACGGCCGCGGCGTTTCCCATCGCGTCATCGCCGATCACCTGCGGGCGTCGTCCTTTCTGATCGCCGACGGCGTGCTGCCTTCGAACGAGGGACGCGGCTACGTGCTCCGGCGCATCATGCGCCGCGCCATGCGCCATGCGCAGCTCCTGGGCGCCGATAGCCCGCTGATGTGGCGGCTCGTTGCCACGTTGGTGCGCGAAATGGGTCAGGCTTATCCCGAGCTCTCGCGTGCCGAGTCTCTGATTACCGAGACGCTGCGCCTCGAGGAGACGCGCTTTCGCAACACGCTCGAGCGCGGGCTTTCCATTCTGGAAGAGGAGACGCGCAGCCTCAAACCAGGTGACAGGCTCAAGGGAGAGACCGCGTTCACGCTGTATGACACCTATGGCTTCCCCCTTGACCTCACCCAGGATGCGCTCAAGCCGCGCGGTATCGGTGTGGACACCGATGGCTTTGCCGCGGCCATGGAGCGCCAACGCGAGAAAGCGCGCGCATCCTGGGCGGGCTCGGGGGAGGCAGCGACCGAAGCGCTATGGTTCGCGCTACGCGAGAAAGCGGGAGCCACCGAGTTCCTGGGCTATGAGACCGAGCGCGCCGAGGGTGTCGTGGCGGCGCTGGTGCAGGACGGCAAAGAGGTTTCCAAGCTCAAGGCCGGTGACAGCGCCGCGATTATCCTCAATCAGACACCGTTCTATGCCGAGTCGGGTGGTCAGGTCGGCGATAGCGGTATCATGAGCGCGGGCGGGGTGCTGCTGCGCGTCACCGACACCCAGAAGAAGGCGGGCGATCTGTCCGTCCATTTCGCGGTCCTGGAGAACGGGGTGCTCGAACCCGGCATGGCGCTCACGCTCACCGTCGACCATGCGCGCAGAAACACCATACGGCAGAACCATTCCGCAACCCACCTCCTGCACGAGGCACTGCGCCAAGTGCTTGGCGACCATGTTGCACAAAAAGGCTCGTTGGTGGCACCGGACCGACTGCGCTTCGATTTCTCCCATCCCAAACCGATGACGCCCCAGGAGATCGAGCGGGTCGAGGACATCGCCAATGATGTCGTGCTGCAGAACTCCCCGGTCACCACCCGGCTGATGGCCCTCGATGATGCGATTGCCTCAGGAGCGCGCGCGCTGTTCGGGGAAAAATACGGAGATGAAGTGCGCGTGGTCGCCATGGGCGCGAGCGGGGGGAACGCGCTCGGATGGTCGGTCGAGCTGTGCGGCGGTACGCATGTCCGCCGCACGGGAGATATCGGCATCATCACGGTCGCGAGTGAGGGAGCGGTCGCCGCTGGTGTCCGCCGCATTGAGGCATTGAGCGGGAACGCGGCGCGCAAATATGTAAATCACCTTGGCGCGCTCGCCAAAGCGGCCTCCGCCGAGCTCAAGATCGCGCTCGAAGATATGCCTGGCCGCCTCGCGGCGGTGCTCGACGAGCGGCGCCGTCTCGAGCGCGAGCTTACAGAGGCAAAGAAGAAGCTTGCGCTTGACGGTGGCGGCCGCAGCGATCAAGCCGACGGGGTTCGCGTGATTGGCGACGTGACCTTGATGGCGCGCACCGTGAGCGGCATCGAGCTCAAGGATTTACGCAGCCTTGCCGATGAGGCAAAGAAGCGTCTCGGCTCGGGCGTCGTCGCCATCGTGGGGCTGAACGAGGAAGGCAAGGCGGGCATTGTGGTCGGTGTAACGGCGGACCTCACGGCGCGCTTCTCCGCCATTGATCTCGTGCGCAAGGGCGCCGAGGCGCTTGGCGGCAAGGGCGGCGGCGGTCGCCCCGACATGGCGCAGGCGGGCGGGCCCGACGGCTCGAAAGCGCAAGCTGCGCTCGATGCCGTTGCCGCGGCCATCGGTGGCCCGTAGCTAGCGCGTGTTTCGCTGAGATCGAGCCAGCAGGTCCACCTCTCCCCGTAGGGGAGAGGTCGGAATGGGCGCCTCGCGCCCATTCCGGGCGAGGGGGCTACTACTCGTAAAGCTGATCCCCCTCACCCGGATCGCGCAAGCGCGATCCGACCTCTCCCCTGCGGGGAGAGGTCCCGCGGGCTGCACCATCGCGTGGTGATCGAACGTCATCGAAACTGGCTCTAGCCCTTGCGCAGAAAGACGTAGTTGGCGCGATACGGCGCGCTGGTGAACGTGCCTGGTGAGGGTGCATCGCGCTTAATCCAGGCTACGCCGTCATCGCCGCTTGCAAATTCTCATCGACCTTGTCGAGAAAACCGGTGGTCGAGAGCCATTTCTGCTCGGGGCCCACCAGCAGCGCCAAATCTTTGGTCATAAAGCCTGTCTCTACCGTACCCACCGTCACCTTTTCGAGCGTGGCCGCAAACCTCGCCAGCTCCGCATTGTCGTCGAGCTTGGCACGATGCGCCAGCCCGCGCGTCCAGGCAAAAATCGAGGCCACCGAGTTGGTCGAGGTTGCTTCGCCCTTCTGATGCTGGCGATAGTGCCGCGTGACCGTGCCGTGGGCGGCTTCGGCCTCTACCACTTTTCCGTCCGGCGTCATCAGGACCGAAGTCATCAATCCAAGCGAGCCATAGCCCTGGGCAACCGTATCGGACTGCACGTCGCCATCGTAGTTCTTGCAGGCCCAGACGTAACCGCCCGACCATTTCAGCGCCGCCGCCACCATGTCATCGATCAGGCGATGCTCATAAAAAATGTTCTTCTTCGCAAACTCGCTTTTGAATTCCTTGTCGTAGACCTCCTGGAAGATATCCTTGAACCGGCCGTCATACACCTTCACGATCGTGTTCTTGGTGGACAGATAGACCGGGTAACCACGATGGAGGCCGTAGTTGAGCGATGCGCGGGCGAAATCGCGGATGGAATCGTCGAGGTTGTACATCGCCATGGCCACGCCGCCGCCGGGGAACTGGAATACCTCCCGATCGATCCGGGTACCGTCGTCACCGAGAAAGGAAAGGGTCAACTTGCCCTTGCCCGGGACCTTGAAATCAGTCGCGCGGTACTGATCGCCGTAGGCATGGCGCCCGATGATGATCGGCTTGGTCCAGCCGGGCACCAGCCGTGGGACGTTTTTGCAGATAATCGGCTCGCGGAAGATGACGCCGCCAAGAATATTGCGGATGGTGCCATTAGGCGAACGGTACATCTCTTTGAGGTGGAATTCCTTCACCCGCGCCTCATCCGGCGTGATGGTCGCACACTTGACGCCAACGCCGACCCGTTTGATTGCTTCGGCGGCATCGATCGTAATCTGATCGCGCGTCTCGTCGCGCTTCATCATGCCGAGATCGTAATAAAGCAGATCGATGTCGAGATAGGGGTGGATCAGCTTCTGTTTGATGAGAGCCCAGATGATTCGAGTCATCTCGTCGCCGTCGATCTCGACGACGGGGTTCTTCACCTTGATCTTCGCCATTGCGGACGAACCTTTGATGTGGGGATGTGCTGGCAGGCAAGCGAAATGCCCGCGCCTTATGGCGCGGCCCGAGCGATCCTGCAAGCTCCTCGTAGCGCTTCTCGGCTTGAGGCTCGCGAGCAATCCCGCCATGTTCAAAGCATGGGCGGGGCCAAGCATTTGCTTGCCGGGTGGGAATGACGGGTGGCGCTGAGCAACGGCTTTGAAAGAAACCTGGCGACAAATACGAGCCGGATATGACAGGCGCCGCCGTCTGCTGCGCCAGGCCATGCTGCAACCCGTTTTGGTGGGCTGGCCGGCATTGCGCGATGTGGTGATGAAGGCGTTGGCGGCGCGCGGTCATCTGGTGCTGTGCGAGCTTGGTAACGTGCGCTTCTTCGTTGATCCGAGCGACCGTGTCGTCGGTGCCTGGCTGATGTGGCATGGCGGCTGGCAGCGGCGCGAAATCGAGGCGGCGGTGGAGCTGCTCTCGGCCGCCGGCCGGTTGCCCGCTGATCCGGTCTTTATCGACATCGGGGCGCATATCGGCACGCACACGGTCTACGCGCTGCGCATGGGCGCCTTCGTCCGGGCGGTCGCATTCGAGCCGGAGCCGCGCAACGCGCGGCTGCTTGCCATGAATGTCGAAGCCAACGGCCTTTCCGAGGCGGTGGTCGTGCTGCGCAAGGCAGCCGGCTCCCGATCGGGCCGTGGCACCCTGCATCTGCATCCCCGCAACACCGGGGCTCACGCCATGGAGGTGCCGCCCGCAATCGACGCGGACCGTGCGCTCGAAGTGCCGGTCGTGCGGGTGGAGGAGGAGCTCGCTGCGCTTGAAATTCCGCTGGCGAAGGTTGGGCTCGTCTGGATCGATGTCGAAGGGTATGAGCCGCAAGTACTTGAGGGACTCAAGGCTCTGATGGCGCACGCTGTTCCTATCGCGTTCGAATTCACACCGCGCCGCTATAGTGCGCAGATGAAGGACCAGCTCGTCGAGCTGCTGGCGTGCCATTACACGACTGTGCACAGCCTGGGGCGGCAGGAAGGCAGTGCACCGATCCGCAGCCTCGCCGCCCGCGAGCATACCGATGATGTGCTGGTGTACTGACCTGTGGCGGGAGCAGGAACCGATAAAACAAAACGGTGGGCCGATGTCACGGGCCCCATCATTGTTCTTGTCGAGCCGCAGCTCGGGGAAAACATCGGTGCTGCCGCGCGCGTCATGGCCAATTTCGGCCTCGCGCGACTGCGCCTGGTGAAGCCGCGGGACGGCTGGCCCAATATCCACGCTCAGCGCTCTGCTTCCGGTGCCGATCGTGTGCTGGATGAGGCGGCACTCTACGAAACGCCAAAGGCGGCGATCGACGACTGCACCCTTGTGCTGGCGGCAACGGCGCGTGCTCACGATCAGGCGAAACCCGTGATCGGTCCCGATGCGGCGGCGACCCTGCTCGCGCCGCATGTTGCTGCCGGCGAGAATGTCGCGGTGCTGTTTGGCCGCGAGCGCTATGGCTTGGAAAACGATGAGATCGCGCTCGCCGATCGCATCATCACCTTTCCCGTCAATCCGGCTTTTGCCTCGCTCAATCTGGCGCAGGCGGTTGCCGTCGTCGGCTACGAGTGGTTCAAGCGCGTCGCCGGCGGCGAGCTTCCCTTCACCATGCCGCGCAAATCCGAGCCCGCGCGCAAGCAGCAGGTCGAAGCGTTCTTCCGCAATCTCGAGCACGAGCTTGATGCCATCGAGTATTTTCGCCCGCTCGACAAACGCGCGACCATGCTGGTGAACCTGCGCAATATTTTCGCCCGCATGCAGCCGACCCAGCAGGATATGCAGACTCTCCACGGCATCGTCATGGCTTTGAGCGAGGGCCGCAAGGGTCCGGCGCGCGGCGGCGTCCTCGACAGCGAGGAAGCGAGGACCTTGCGCGCGCTGCTGGCGGAATATGGCGAGGCGCGTGCCGGCGGCGAGCGCGGCCCTGTGCGCGGACTGTCACGCCTGTTGCGGCGCAATCCCACTGATGCGGAGCGTCGTCTCTGGGACGGGATCACAAAAGATCGCCGCCTGGCCGGGCTTGGTTTCAAGCGCCAGATACCGGTCGGCGTGCACATCACGGATTTCGTATCCTTCGCTCTGCGCGTGGTGATTGATCTTGTCCCCGCGCGCGAGAGCGAGGCGGCCGCAAAAACGCGTCGCGAGCGCCGCCAATGGTTGGCCGAACGCGGATATCGCGTGCTGGCGATCGATGTCGCGGCAATCGAGAGCGACCTGAGCGATGTGCTCGATCGATTGGCCGATGAAGCCGCCGGCGCAGCTTCCTAACCGGTCACCGCTTTAAACACCATCGACGCGCCTGTCCGCAGGAACGTCATGTCGCTGCCGACCGCCAGGAAGCGAATGCCGCGCTTGGCGAGCGCCACGGCGCGCTCGGCACTATGGCAGTAGGCGCCCATGATTTTTCCCGCCTTGCTTGCCGCTGCGAGGATGCGGTCGACCTCGCGGTCCACCTGCGCGGCCATCGGATCGACGTTGCTGCCGTTGCTGAGCGCAATGGAGAGATCAGCGGGTCCAAGAAACAGGGCATCGATGCCCGGCGTCGCTGTGATCGCTTCGAGGTTGTCGAGCGCCGTCTGGGTCTCGATCATCGCAAACGTCACGGTGAGCTCGTTCGCCGAGCGCAGATACACCTTCTGGTCCGGCATATTGGCCAGCGTCGTTGCCCGGTGGGGTCCCCAGCTTCGTTCACCGAGCGGTGGAAATTTCGCGAACGATACATAGGCGCGCGCGTCCGCCGCCGTGTTGATCATGGGAGCGATGATCCCTTCGGCGCCGAAATCAAGCGCGCGGCTGACGCTCGCGAACTCGCCGACCGGGATGCGCACGATCGGCGCTGCGCCCGACTGGCGCACATGCGCTACTCCCGCGACAATGGATGCGGTATCCCATAGCCCGTGCTGGCCATCGAGTGTGACCGCAGCAAAACCTTCCCGGCCGACAAGCTCCGCGACGATGGGATAGGGCAGTCCGCACCAGCCGCTATAGACGGTTTCGCCCGCCCGCAGCCGGCGCGCCAGCGAGAACGCGGATGTCGACATGAAGAACCTCGATTTTTGAGAGCGATTGCGCGAACGAGCCGGCGCCGGCGAACCAGGCCGCAAGCATTATCCGCTCGCTTTCACCTCGGCGGCCGCCCGCGCCATCAGCTCGTCCATGGTGCGGCGGATCTGATGGTCGGATTGGGCAACGCCCTTGTCGTCGAAATCATGCCGGATTTTCTGGAAGACGCCGCCTTCGTCTGCGTTATCGAGCGCGGCCAGGATCACCTCTTTGGCGTAGGCGTCGGCTTGCGCTCCAGACAGTCCCAATTTCTCCGCAGCCCAAATGCCGAGCATCCGGTTGCGCCGCGCAGTGGCCTTGAACCGCAGCTCTTCGTCATGCGCGAACTGCTTCTCGAATCCTTCCTCGCGCTTGTCGAACGTAGTCATGCTTGCCTCGCTGATTGCGGCAGCTGCGGGCATGGATGTACGCGCACTTTCGCGCCCGCTCCGAACGAGCCCAGTGCTGCAGCGAGTTCCATGTTCCGCTGAAGTTTCATAGAGCCCACAATGGCCACGCCTTGCTGCAGGCGTGGGCTTGCATAACCGGTCATTATGGCCAAAGCAATTGCGCAAGAAGCGATTCGCTGCAATTGTGCAACGGCTATGGACGCGATTGTGCTGGCAGACGCGATCGGCTAACTTGGCGGTCCTGGAACGCGTCGCATAATGTTCTGGGACACCGCGCGTCTCCTTCGCCGCGGTCATCGCATCCTACCGGAGCCACGGCACAGAGATGGACATTCACAAACCACGGTACACTCCGATGAGCCGCCGTCGCCGCATCTATGAAGGCAAGGCGAAGGTCCTCTATGAAGGACCGGAGCCGGGCACACTGATCCAGCACTTCAAGGACGACGCAACCGCCTTCAATGCAAAAAAACACGAGGTCATCGAAGGCAAAGGTGTCCTCAACAACCGGATCTCCGAATACGTGTTCCAGCACCTCAATGACATCGGGGTGCCCACGCATTTCATCAAGCGGCTCAACATGCGCGAGCAGCTCATACGCGAAGTGGAGATCATTCCGCTCGAAGTGGTGGTGCGCAATGTCGCTGCTGGCTCCTTGTCGCAGCGCCTCGGGATCGAAGAAGGCACCCAATTGCCGCGTTCGATCATCGAGTTCTACTACAAGAACGACAAGCTCGGAGACCCGATGGTTTCCGAGGAGCACATCACCGCCTTCGGCTGGGCGACCCCGCAGGAGATCGACGACATCATGGCGCTTGCCATTCGCGTCAATGATTTCCTTTCCGGCCTGTTTCTCGGCGTCGGTATCCGGCTCGTCGATTTCAAGATGGAGACCGGCCGCCTCTGGGAGAACGACGTGATGCGCATCGTCGTTGCCGATGAGATTCTCCGAACTCGTGCCGGCTGTGGGACATCAAGTCGAATGACAAGCTCGACAAGGACCGCTTCCGGCGGGACCTGGGCGGCCTGCTGGAGGCCTATACCGAAGTTGCCAAGCGCCTCGGCATCATGAGCGAGGGCGAGCGGGCCCAGGGCAGCGGGCCGATCCTGGTCAAGGGCTGATCGAAGCGTAAGTCAACATGGCAAGGGCGCCCCTACGGGCGCCCTTGGCTTTGTGGGGGTTGACCGGCGGCTCCATGCCGTCAGAGCGCCATCCTTTTTTCGCAGCTGCGTGTGGGAAAGTCTGCCGGCTTCGCGCAGCAGCTTGCCTCGCAGCCGATTCGCACCATATGGCAGGGCATTGAGGAGGTCATGAAGGGCCGCATCATCGTTACCTTGAAATCCGGCATTCTCGATCCGCAAGGCAAGGCGATCGAGGGCGCGCTGAAATCGCTCGGCATTGCAGCGGTGGCGAGCGTGCGCCAGGGCAAGGTTTTCGACGTCGAGCTCGATGGACGCGATCGTAAGCAAGCCGAACTCGTCCTCAAGCAGGCGGCGGACAAGCTCCTCGCCAATACGTTGATCGAGAACTATGATGTGAAGGTGGTTGGATAAGGCGCTCAAGGCGTGAGGCACGCGCCGCAAACCCACAGATGAAATCCGCAGTCGTCGTCTTTCCCGGCATCAATCGCGAGCGCGATATGGCGCGCGCGCTGCGGCTGATCTCGGGGCATGAACCGGTCATGGTCTGGCACGCCGATACCGCCCTGCCCGAGGGCACCGATCTCGTCGTGATCCCCGGCGGCTTCTCCTACGGCGATTACCTGCGCTGCGGCGCGATCGCGGCGCGCGCTCCCATCATGGACGCCGTGCGCATGCATGCGCAGGAGGGCGGCCTCGTCCTGGGGGTATGCAATGGCTTCCAGATCCTGTGCGAAGCCGGGCTTCTGCCCGGCGTGCTGATGCGCAATGCGGGACAGAAATTCGTCTGCCGCGATGTTTATCTGCGCGTGGAACGTTCCGATACGCCCTTTACCCGCGGCTTCAACGCCGGGCAGGTCATCCGGGTGCCGACGGCGCATGGCGAAGGCAATTTCATCGCCGACTCAGACACGATCAATCGGTTGGAAAGGGAGGGAAGAGTGCTCTTTCGCTACACCGATCCCGCGGGCGCGCTCGATCCTGCCTGGAACGTCAACGGCGCCACCAACGCGATCGCCGGCGTGCTCAATGACACCGGCAATGTGCTCGGCTTGATGCCCCACCCCGAGAATCACGTTGAGCCAGCGCTGGGCTCTACTGATGGACGCGGACTGTTCGCAGGATTGACGGAGCACTTTGCTCGGGCCGCATAGACGCGCATGGCTGCAAGATCCAAACGGCCGGCAATAACGGGCAACAAGCGCCAAAGCGCCGCGCGCGGCAAAGTCGCGAAGGCCGCCGCCGGGAAGAAAAAATCAAACGCCAAGCCACCCGCTGGTGCTCGAAGAAGCGGCGCGCGGGAGCCGCGCCTCAGCCCTGCAGTGGTCGCCGCCCATGGCCTCAAGCCCGATGAATACGAGCGCGTTCGGCAATTGATCGGCCGTGCGCCCAGCTTGACCGAGCTTGGCATTTTCTCGGCCATGTGGAACGAGCACTGCTCGTATAAGTCGTCAAAAATCCATCTACGCACGCTGCCCACGCAAGCCCCTTGGGTGATTCAGGGGCCCGGCGAGAACGCCGGAGTGATCGATATCGGGGATGGGCTTGCCGTCGTGTTCAAGATGGAAAGCCACAATCACCCGAGCTACATCGAGCCTTATCAGGGCGCTGCCACCGGAGTAGGCGGCATCTTGCGCGATATCTTCACCATGGGTGCGCGTCCCATCGCCTGCCTCGATGCGCTGTCCTTCGGGGCGCCGTCCCATCCCAAGACGCGCCATCTCGTCGCCGGCGTGGTCGCGGGCATCGGCGGCTACGGCAATTCGTTCGGTGTGCCGACGGTGGGCGGCAGCATGCGGTTTCATACCCGCTACGATGGCAATTGCCTCGTGAACGCGATGGCGGTGGGAATAGCGCAAAAGGACATGATCTTTTACGCCGCCGCCTCGGGCGTCGGGATGCCCATTGTCTATCTCGGCTCCAAGACCGGCCGCGACGGAATTCACGGCGCCAGCATGGCATCCGCCGAATTCGACGAAGCGGCCGACGAGGACAAGCGGCCGACGGTTCAGGTGGGTGACCCGTTCGCCGAAAAGCTTCTGCTGGAAGCTTGCCTGGAAATAATGGCCAAGGGCTGTGTGATCGCCATCCAGGATATGGGTGCAGCAGGGCTGACCTGCTCCGCAGTCGAAATGGGCGCCAAGGGCGATCTCGGAGTTACGCTTGATCTTGATCGGGTGCCGTGCCGCGAAGCCGGCATGAGCGCATATGAAATCATGCTGTCCGAAAGCCAGGAGCGCATGCTCATGGTGCTTCGGCCGGAACGGGAGCAGGAAGCCGAGGCGATCTTCCGCAAGTGGGGCCTGGACTTCGCCGTGGTCGGCGAGACCACGACAACCAGGCGATTCATGGTCCGCCACCGTGGCAAGATTGTCGCCGATCTGCCGATCAAGGAGCTTGGAGACGAGGCTCCGGTCTATGATCGGCCGCACGCGCGGCGCGCTGCGCAGGCGGCGATCAAGAGCAGCGATGTGGCCCCTCCGATCCCCACCATGGAGGCGCTGCTGCGGTTGCTCTCCGCGCCCGATCTTTGCTCGAAGCGCTGGGTATGGGAGCAGTACGATCACGTCATATTGGGCAACACCGTCCAAAGGCCGGGCGGGGATGCCGCTGTGGTGCGCATCAAAGAGGGTCCGAAGGCGCTCGCTCTCACAGCGGACGTGACGCCGCGCTATTGCAAAGCCGATCCGTTCGAGGGCGCCAAGCAGGCGGTCGCGGAAGCTTGGCGAAACCTCACAGCCGTCGGAGCGCGTCCTCTGGCGGTGACCGACAACCTCAATTTCGGCAATCCCGAGCGGCCGGAGATCATGGGAGAGCTCGTGGAGGCGGTCCGCGGCATCGCCGAGGCGTGCAGGGCGCTGGAGTTTCCCGTCGTTTCCGGCAATGTCTCGCTCTATAACGAGACCAATGGCCGGGCCATTCTGCCGACGCCCACGATCGGCGGCGTCGGGCTGATCGAGGATTTCACAAAATCCTGCACGCTTGCGTTCAAGGCTGCTGACGAAGCGATTCTCCTCATCGGCGACACCGCGGGCTGGCTCGGTCAATCCATTTATCTGCACGAGATTCTGCGAGCGGGAGGAGGGCGCGCCGCCGCCGGTTGATCTTGCGGCCGAGCGCCGCCACGGCGACCTCGTTCGTACGCTCATTGGCGAGGGCGCGGCCACGGCGGTTCACGACGTATCAGACGGCGGGCTCCTGGTCGCGCTCGCCGAGATGGCAATGGCTTCGGATATCGGCGCCGATCTCGATCGGGCACCCCTTGCGGCTCATGCCTTCTGGTTCGGCGAGGACCAGGGCCGCTACATCGTGACGGTCAAGGCATCCCTTGCCGAGAGGACGATGCAGCGTGCGCGCGCGGCCGGTGTGCCGGTGCGACAGCTCGGCTTCACCGGCGGTGATGCATTGACGGTGCAGGACGACCGTTCCATGCTCATTGCAACACTGCGCGAGCGATTTGAAGGATGGTTGCCGGCCTATATGGCTGGCGCCGCTCCATGATCAGGGGATATTTCGGATGGCAATGCATGCAAACGACATCGAGCGGCTGATCAAAATACGAATTCCCGATGCCGAAGTGACAATCCGGGATCTCGCGGGCGACGGCGACCACTATTCCGCGACCGTTATTTCCGAGAGTTTCCGCGGCAAGTCGCGGGTCCAGCAGCACCAGATCGTTTACGACGCGCTCAAGGCGGAAATGGGCGGCAAGCTGCACGCCCTTGCATTACAGACGGGAATCCCGGAGCGCTGAATGAGGACAGGAACGTTTTACGCCCCGGTGAAAAAGTGACCGGGCGGCCCCCATCGGCTCTTGGGGAACGCCCGGTGCTGGGCTACATATAAATCAGCTTTATGGAGCGAGCGCGTTCCGCGCGAACATGAGGGTTTTCATGGCTATCGAGCAATTCATCGAAAATGAGATCAAGAGCAACGACGTGGTGCTGTTCATGAAGGGCACACCGCAGTTTCCGATGTGCGGGTTTTCAGGCCAGGTCGTGCAAATCCTGGATCATCTCGGCGTCGCCTATAAAGGCTTGAATGTGCTGGAATTGGATGACTTGCGTCAGGGCATCAAGGCCCGTTCCAACTGGCCGACCATTCCGCAACTTTATGTCAAAGGCGAATTCGTCGGCGGCTGCGACATCATCCGGGAAATGTTTCAGGCGGGCGAATTGCAGGACCTGCTGAAGAAAAAGGGCGTGCCGGTAAACGAAAGCGCGACCGCCTGACTAGTTGTACTGAGTTATAAACACCTCGACGTCATTCCGGGGCGCAGGCAAGTCGGCCCTGCCGACTTGCCTGCGCACCCGGAATCCATGACCCCAGGCGATGATGTCACGCCCCCGTCTCACCACACGGCCTGTGGTTATGGATTTCGGGCTCCGCTCGCTGCGCTCGCGGCCCCGGAATGACGGCGCAGTTTGGTTTATGACGCAGTACAGCTAGCCGGTTGGGTCGAGTTCTTACGAGACCCAACTTTGATACGGACTCGCAGATGTTGGGTCTCGTGCAGCACTCGACCCAACCTGCCATGTGCGCTCAGCGCGAGTAGAACTCCACCACGAGGTGCGGTTCCATCTGCACGGGATAGGGCACATCGGTCAACGCCGGTATGCGCGCCAGCTTGGCGGTCATCTTGGTGTGATCGACTTCGACATAGTCCGGCACGTCTCGCTCGGCGAGCGCCGTTGCTTCGAGCACAAGGGCAAGCTGTTTCGACTTGTCCTTGATCTCGACCAGATCGCCGACTTTCACGCGATAGCTCGCGATCGTCACCCGCCGGCCGTTCACCTTGACGTGTCCGTGACTGACGAACTGCCGCGCCGCAAATACGGTCGGGACGAGCTTTGCGCGATAGATCACGGCATCGAGGCGTCGCTCCAACAATCCAATCATGTGGGCGCCGGAATCGCCCTTCATGCGGATCGCCTCCTGATAGATGCCGCGGAATTGCCGCTCGGAAATATTGCCGTAGTAGCCGCGCAGCTTCTGCTTCGCCCGCAACTGAACACCGTAATCCGAGAGCTTGCCTTTGCGCCGCTGGCCGTGCTGGCCCGGACCATATTCCCGGCGGCTGATGGGGCTCTTGGGGCGGCCCCAGACATTCTGGCCCATGCGGCGATCGATCTTGTACTTCGCCTCGTGGCGCTTGGTCATCGCGTCCTCATTTTCTGTTGCTGTGCGAGGATCGCGCCCTCCTTTGCTCCGGCTCTCCCGGAACCGACAGGCCTGCCTGAGCGACAGACAGACCGCGGGCAACGAACGCCGCGCAAGCATGCCCAAAAATCGTTGGCCTTGCGCGACGCGCGGTTTCTAGGGGCAAAGGTGGATCAAGTCAAACCTGATGCCTACCCGACTTCTTGATAGACATCGATCTCGATTGAGCCCGGCAAGAGCGTTCGCCAGCTTTGCAGATAGGCCTGCACCCGTGGGTCGCTCGCCACGCGCTGGCGATTGAGCTCAATGACCTCGTGGGTCTCGTATTCGATCTCGTGCATGAAGCGCGCCGGGTCATCGACGTTCTGCAAAAGCCGCACGCGCCGGCTGCCAAAGGCCTCATAGAACGGCGCCGCCGCCCGCAAGAGAGAAACAAGATGCGTCGAGCTTGCGGCCGGCAGGGTGAACTTGAACTGCACGGTTCGTCGCACGGTCTGGGATTCGGTTGCCATCGGATTGCGTCCATCGCAGGGGCTGCGCGCCCTGCCTCGGCAATGCTATCGGCGCAATCCAAATCGCGCCAGCGATTCCAGCAGTCGCCCGCAAGGCGGGCGCCCGGACGTGAAGATGAGGCTCGGCGCCGGCGCGGTTGCATTGCCGGGGGGACCGCTCAGATCGAGAACGCGCCGGGCAATCGCCGGGGCAGGATCGAGGAACCTGACCGGCCAGGGCGCCAATCGCTCAAACCGTTCCAGCAGCAGCGGGTAATGTGTGCACGCGAGTACGACAGTATCGGTGCGGCGCTCTCCTTCGTCCACAAAGCAAGGTGCGATCTCCCGGGCAATCAGGTGATCCTCGACCGGGCTCCCTTGCAACTCTGCCTCCGCAAACTGGGCAAGATGCGCCGAGCCCACCAGCACGACGTCGCTGCCATTCGCAAAGTCGCGAATGAGCGCACGCGTGTATTCGCGGCTCACGGTCGCTTGTGTGCCGAGCACGCTCACGCGTTTGCTCACAGAGCTCGCGCAGGCCGGCTTGACCGCAGGGACGGTACCGACGAAAGGAACGCGAAAGCGCGCGCGCAGATGCGGCAGCACCAGGGTTGAAGCGGTATTACAGGCGATAACGACGAGCTCGGGAGAATGGGCGGCGATCAGCTCGCCCATGAAAGTAGAAACGCGATCGACCAGCTCCGCCTCGCCATGATCGCCATAGGGAAAGAAAGCATCGTCGGCGACGTAGATATAGCGCAAGTCGGGCCGTGCCTTGGCGACCTCTCTGAACACGGTGAGACCGCCAAGGCCTGAATCAAAGATCAGAATGGTCCCTGCATTCGCCACGCCGCCCTTGGTAACGGAAATCCGCGCAGCTGCGCAATGCCGTCATTCCCGGAACCGAGCGCAGCGAGGCAGCCGGGAATCCAGCAACCACCACCGCGGCTAATTAAAAGCGGTGGTGGTTATGGATTGCGGGCTCGCGGCCGATCTCGCGTGACCGCGAGATCGACTGCGCCCCGGAATGACGGAGCGGGTGGTTACGCTGAGCTAGGCTCGACCAGGTCGAGATGGGGACGATCCGGCCGCGACGGAGCGCTGATCTGCTTTTCCTTACGCTTCTTCGGGCGTCGCGCCCGCGGCGCAATGAGGCCGCTCACCACCGTGAATGTCGCGAGCAGGATGGCGGCGAGATTGCCGTCCCAGTGATCATCGAAGGCGACTGCACCCAATGCATAGGCCCAGAACGGAAAAGCCAGCGTCGAGACGAAGGCATTGGTCAACCAGGCGTCACCTTCTTCACGTACATACCAGATGAAGAATGGAGTGAGTATCAGACCGACCACCAACGCGCCCTGAGCGACCGTCGTCACCGGCACTCCAGCCATCATCGCGGTCTTCCCGCCCGTCTTCACCGCCTGCTCGAGGATGACATTGATGAAAATGAAAAATGCGAGCACCTCGCCCGGAACGTATTTTGCGATCCGCTCGAGATAATTGTCGCCCGGGGAAACCGCGCCCTCGCCGCCGAGACCGGGACCAAGTACGTCTTCCAGACCCGCAATCGGCAATTCGTTTTCCGCGCGCTGTGGACTGCGTACCAAACGGCTCATTGCACCCTCCGCACCTTGGTCAATTTCGACGCAACCTAGACAGCGCTGCTGAGTTGCGCAAATTGCGGCTCGCAAATCTGTGGATACGGACCGGGATGAGCGGTGGACGGCCGGTGGAGAAGTCGGACGGTCAGCTTCCGAACACGCGCGCAAAGATCGTTTCAACGTGCTTTATGTGATGCTCCATGTCGAACAATTGGGTCAACTCCGCCTCGCTCAGATGCTTCCTGACTTCGTGGTCTCCCTTGAGCAAGGACGCGAATTCTGCCTCTTCCTTCCACGCACGCATGGCATTGCGCTGGACGAGCCGATAAGCGTCCTCGCGCGCGAGTCCCTTCTGGGTGAGCGCAAGCATTACGCGCTGTGAGTGCACCAAACCGCCAAGGCGATCGAGGTTCTTCTTCATGTTCGCGGGATGGACCACGAGCTTGTCGACGATGCCGGCAAGCCGCGCCAGCGCAAAATCAAGCGTGCCCGTGGCATCGGGTCCGATCATGCGTTCGACCGAGGAATGGGAAATATCGCGCTCGTGCCAGAGCGCCACGTTCTCGAGCGCGGGCGTCGCATAGGCCCGTACCATGCGGGCAAGCCCGGTAACGTTCTCGGAAAGGACGGGGTTGCGCTTGTGCGGCATGGCGGAGGAGCCCTTCTGACCCTCGGCGAAGAACTCTTCGGCTTCGAGCACTTCGGTGCGCTGGAGATGGCGGATTTCTGTTGCGAGCCGCTCGACCGAGGAAGCCACAACCGCCAGCGTCGCGAAATACATGGCATGACGATCGCGCGGGATGATCTGGGTCGAGACCGGCTCGACCGCGAGCCCCATCGCTTTTGCGACATGGGCCTCGACGCGCGGATCGACCTGCGCGAAGGTGCCCACCGCGCCCGAAATTGCGCAGGTCGCGACCTCAGTCCGGGCGCAGATCAGGCGCTCCTTGGCACGGAAGAATTCGGCGTAGGCATAGGCGAGCTTGAGCCCGAACGTGGTGGGCTCGGCATGCACCCCATGCGAGCGCCCGATAGTCGGGGTGAATTTGTGCTCGCAGGCACGGCGTTTGAGCACCGCGAGCAGCGCATCAATGTCCGCGATCAAAACATCGGCGGCGCGCACGAGCTGGACGTTGAAGCAGGTATCGAGCACATCCGAGGAGGTCATGCCCTGGTGCAGGAAGCGCGCCTCCGGCCCGACGATCTCAGCGAGATGCGTGAGAAAAGCAATGACGTCGTGCTTGACCTCGTGCTCGATCGCATCGATGCACGCGACGTCGAAGGTCGCGCTCTTTCCCTTTTCCCAGATTTTCTTCGCCGCCGCTTTGGGAATGATGCCGAGCTCGGCCATGGCGTCGGCGGCGTGTGCCTCGATCTCGAACCAGATGCGGTAGCGCGTCTGCGGATCCCAGATCGCCGCAAGTTGCGGCCGGGTGTAGCGGGGGATCATGCGGATCTCGCCGAGATTGAGCCAGCAGCGCGACCTCTCCCCGCCGCAAGTCGGGCTTGCCCGACTTGCGCACTACACTGCGCAACCCGGGCAAGCCCGGGTTGCGTGGAGAGGTCGGAATGTGCGCGCCTCGCGTGCACATTCCGGGTGAGGGGGCTACGCTGATCCCGTGAATTTAATCCCCTCACCCGGATCGCGCGAAAGCGCGCGATCCGACCTCTCCCTATGGGAGAGGTGCACATCCGGCGAGGCCGGGTCATGATCATGCCGCTTCCCCGCGCGCGTGCGCGGCGGCAGCGCGAATCGCCGCGATATTGACGCGATAAGCTTCGGGCTTGCCGCCCTTAAACACCGCGGAGCCGGCAACCAGCGCATTGGCACCCGCCCGGACAACGATCGGCGCAGTCTCGGCCGTGATGCCGCCGTCGACTTCGATATCGATGGGACGCGACGCGGCCATGGCGCGCAGGCGCGAAACTCTTTCTGCCGTAGACGGAATAAAGGCCTGGCCGCCAAAGCCGGGATTGACCGACATGACCAGGATCTGATCGACGATGTCGATCACCGGCTCGATGGTCTCGACCGGCGTCCCGGGATTGAGCGTTACTCCCACGCGCTTGCCGAGTGCGCGGATCGCCTGCAGCGTGCGGTAGAGGTGCGGACCCGCCTCCACATGGACGATAATGGTATCGGCCCCCGCTCTCGCGAACGCCTCGAGGTAAGGATCGCACGGCGCGATCATGAGATGAACATCGAGAGATTTCCTTGTGTGTGCGCGGATGGCCTTCACCACGTCGGGTCCGAATGAAATATTCGGAACGAAATGACCATCCATGATGTCGACATGGATCCAATCCGCGCCCGCGGCATCGACCGCGCGTACCTCTTCGCCGAGGCGGGCAAAGTCGGCAGCGAAAATGGAAGGCGCAATGATCAGCGGCCGGTGCATCCGCTACTCCCGTAATCCTGCTTCGCCTAACACGCACAATTGCGCCGAGCAACGCGCCAGGATGGCGGCTGCGAAATGCGGTATGGTGAAACACATTGCCGCCCGACTGATGTAGTCACGAAGCTTGGGAATGTCAGCGGACCTTTGCCAACCCACGGATCAAATGGAAACGGAAAGACCCCCTCATGACGCAAGTCGATGCCATGGTCCTCGGTGCGGGCATTGTGGGCAGTTCGGTCGCGCTGCATCTTGCCAAGCGCGGACTTGCCGTTGCCCTCGTTGATCGGCGCGCTCCGGGCGAGGAGACATCCTACGGCAATGCCGGCGTGATTGAAGGCAACACGACTTTCCCGCCCGGCTTTCCCTCTGAGCTCGTCACGCTGCTGCGGGTTGCACTCAAGCGCTCCCCGGAAGCCAATTACCACCTGGGCTTTCTGCCGGCCGTTGCTCCGTGGTTGCTCGCGTTTCGCGCGGCTTCGCGTCCCGATCGTCTCATCGAGACGGCGCGGGCCATGCGGCCCTTGTTCGCGCGCGCGGTGTCCGAGCACGAAGCCTTGCTGGCGGAAGCGGGCGCCACCCGTTATCTGCGCAAGAATGGCTGGATGAAGCTTTATCGCAGCGAGACGAGCATAGCGGCGCTGGGCCCGGCGCTCGCCTTTGCGCGCGACGCCGGAATATCCTTTCGCGTGCTCGACAAGGAAGCCGCGCGCGAACTCGAACCGAGCCTTGCACCTGTTTTTCACCGCGCGGTGTTCTGGGAAGGCACGGCCAGCGTCTCCAATCCGCTGGCGGTGACGCAGGCTTATGCGGCTCGCTTCGCGGCGCTCGGTGGCGTGGTTATCACTGCTGACGCACGCACGCTCCATCGTGCCGGCAATCGCTGGCGCATCGACACGGCGCAGGGGCCACTCGACGCGAAGACGGCGGTCGCAGCGCTCGGCCCGTTTGCGCCCGACGTGATCGAGCCTCTGGGGATGCGGCTGCCGCTCGGGATCAAGCGAGGCTATCACCGCCATTTTCGGCCGGTCGGGAATGCCGCCTTGTCCCGGCCGGTGGTGGATGCCGATATCGGCTATTGTCTTGCGCCAATGGAGCAAGGCATCCGGCTGACCACGGGGGTCGAATTTGCTTCCCGTGACGCGCCCCCGACACCCGTGCAGTTCGCCCGGTTGATGCCGACCGCAAAAGCGCTCTTTCCCCTCGGCCAAACGATCGAGGCGGCACCCTGGATGGGCAGCCGGCCATGCTTTCCCGACTCCCGGCCCGTGATCGGACGCGCGCCCCGGCACGCCGACCTGTGGCTTGCCTTCGGCCACGCCCATTGGGGATTGACGCTCGGGCCCGTCACCGGCCGGCTGATTGCAGAGCTGATCACCGGCGCGACGCCGTTTACCGATCCGGCACCCTATGGCGCGGAAAGGTTCAGCTGACCGGCCCGGGTTCGTGGCGCCAGTCTGCCTTCGGCGCGACACCGTGAGATCGTTTTGGCGACCTCACGCAAGATGCTTTCTCTGCCGTCAGGAGGGCATCGAAGCATTTTTGCAGCGCTGTCCGGCGGATTTCAGCAAAACGGGATAGGATCATCGAATCGGCTCGCGCCTGATCGACGAATTGCGAGACGGCCGCCATGCCGCGTCATTGTAAATAACAGGGAAAACACGCAGCCCCTGTAAACAACAGGCCGGATACAGGAAGCCACCCTCGAATAACAGGGACGGATCAGGCGTCATAACAGGGGCACCGCGCAACCGTAACAGGGGAAGAACAGGGACCAAGATCATCGGCGTGGCGGATCAACGATGATGTACTGGATGAAGAAGTCATCGGGGTGGGCCTGCCCATCCGCGATCATGCGGTCGCGGCGTGCTTCGAGGTCAGCCGCCGTCTCGCCGTCCTTCGTGATGAGAGTATGAACCCGTTGGGGTCGCGGAAAGCTGTCGTTGAGATCCCGCAGCCGGCGCTCCGGCAAGGCAAGCCGATCAGGCATTTTGTCCTCCCGCGCGGTCGGCAATCTCATCCACCCCTGGCAGAAAACCGGGCAGACTGTGCTGCGGGGTGCCTTGGCTATGGGTGCGAGCTTCGACCTTGGCCAAACGCTCATCGAAGCCGAGCGTGGCAAGGGCTCGCACGCAAAAATCAACCACCCTTGCGAGGGCGGCAGCTTCGGACGGCGCAACATCCCCGGCTCCCACGGCAGCTGAAATGGTGGCCAAAGCGGCAACCGCATCTGCAGCTTTCTCGATCGGCGGCAATTCGCATTCGATCGACTCGTGTTTGCGCCGCGGCAGGAGCCGCTCCATGCAAAGGCGCAGCGCGATGTGGTCGCCGTCCTTTGCCATCTCGATCGCCTTGTTCACAATCGCCTTGCCGTCGCTGGCGAGAGCGTTTTCCAGCAGCAGCGTCGACTTGTTGCGCGAGCCGGGCGGGCGCCCAGCCGGGTTTCCGCTTTGGCCTTTTTGAAACGGCATGAGATGGGTCCTTTCCTTTGCAGGTGAAGCGAAAGGCGCGGTCGCGAAATGCGCGCGCGCCCATAAAAAAGCCCGGCGCGGAACTCCGGCCGGGCTTGCGAGACTGCCACCCTCGTAATGCAAAAACCCGGCGGGAGACCCCGGCCGGGTTAGACGCAATTGTGAAGGCTAAGCTTTTGTACCATAGTTACGTTTCGTAGTCAATGGGGTCAGCGAAAAAATTTGGTCAGCGAAAAAATGTCGCTAGCACATGAGTTGTCCGGGTTAGGTAGCACACGAGTTGTCCGGTTTTCTGCCTCCGCGAGGAGGCGATGAACCGGACAGCCGGCTCGCTCGCTACACTGTCGAGGGCGAGAAGGTCATCGATGTCCCGAACGCACGCAGCGTGACGCCGTGCTCACGACAGATTCAGCACTTCAGCCCGTTGTCACGAACTTCTTCACCCGATTGCCCTGAGGTGGCAACGTGACGGGGTTGACGACATTGAGCATAGAGGTGGGGTCGAAACGCTTGCAGCTGATTCGCGAGGCGGTCCCCACGGCTACCACATTGCGCTCCTGGCCAACCCGACTAATCCCAAAAATGCCGAGGCCATAGTGCGAGAAATGCGGGCAGCGGCCCCGAACCTCGGGCTGCAGCTCCACGTCCTGCATGCCAGCACCGAGCGCGACTTCGATCCGGTCTTTGCAAACTTGGCCCAACTGCGAGCAACCGCGCTAGTGATCAGCCCGGATGTGTTCTTCTTCAGCCGCTCCGAACTGCTCGGTGCACTGACGCTCCGACACGCGGTGCCCACCATTTCCCCGTATCGCGAGATCGGTGCCGCCGGCGGTCTGATCAGCTACGGAACGAATATTACGGAGATGCTTCGTCAAGTCGGCGTCTACACCAGCCGTATCCTCAAGGGCCAGAAGCCGGCTGACCTCCCGGTCCAGCAAGTTACCAAACACGACCTGGCCATCAATCTCAAGACGGCCAAGGCCCTCGGCCTCGACGTGCCCAACTCGTTGCAATTACTCGCCGACGAGGTGATCGAATAAGGTAACCCATGCGCGTTGTTTGCTGCGATGCATGAGTCCGGAAGTGGCACTTGGCCGCCGAACGGGAATGTCCGCATTCACGGAGAGTATTGGAGGGTAAGCGGACTGTGCGCCAGCGTCACGACTGGAGAAAATCCTGGCTGTTCGTGAAGTTTTTGGTGGCATTCGACGCAGATCCCAGGTGACGGAGCGGGGCTGGGTCTAATCGAAGCGGTGCTCCACTTCGGTGTTGCCGCAGAAGGTGCAAGAGGGTCTGGGAGGAGGGACGTTCATCTGCTGAGAATGGCGCGTCACACGCGATTTGCAGATAACCCCCCTATGGCCCGCACTTATCTCGTCTTTGGCGACATTGAAGGAAAGCTTGATGTGCTGCGCGTCGAATGTGCGCGCTGCCAACGCAAGGGCCGCTATAGCGTCCGCAGGCTGATCGAGAAGTACGGCCGCAGCGCCAACATGATGAAATGGAAGGAGCAACTCAACGGCGACTGCCCCAAGCGGGACGCGCCGCAACTGCACGATCGCTGCGACTTGATCTGTCCCGATCTGCCGAAGGTGCTTTAGAGGCTTTCCCGCAGCACAATCTCGCCCTAACACGGTGCAGGCTCACGCTCAATTTTGCCACTTATATACGGAGATTATTACCTCGGCTCAGGGTCGGGGGCCTGCAAGAGACCCCTGCGGTACGGAGATGAGACATGGTGCGTGAAAGTCAGATTCTCGTTGCTATTTTCGCAGCAATTGTCGCGGTTTTCGGGGCGCTTTCTTCCGCTGATGCGGCCCCAGCTCCAGCTTGTGCAGAAATTAGGTCAGCATGTGAGGCTGCGGGGTTTGCGCGCGGCGGCGGGCTGCATAGACATTGCATTGCATCTATAATGCGCGGTTCTCTGCCACCCCGTCGGGCCACCAAGCCTTTGCCGCACATTGCTGCGAGCCTCGTCGCAGACTGCAAAACTCAGCGGAAAGCTGGGCGTAACTTCATGGACACCAAAACCGCCCGAAAGCTTCCAGGCGAAGTGCGTCAGCGTGTCATGCGGATCGCCCAGCGGTTTATTGGCCGGCTGCGCGATTAGAGGCGCTCCCGCACCAGCAGCCGCTTGCGCTGCCATTCGTTGAGTATGAAGGCTAATAGGGCAGTTCAAAATGACGCCATGAGAAGCTCGACGACGCCCAGGACCATGAATGTCAGCACTATCGCGGGGTAGATCATCTGCATAAATTGGACGCCGAGCCGGACGGGTTGAGCCAAGCTGCTCGAAAGCCGCCTTGCATAACACGGAGTCGCCGTTGCGCGGATGACATCATGACCCCGAATTTCCCTGAAGACCGTTTCGCCTGGTTGAACCTCGTCGGCAATACGATGCCGCCGCGCGACCCAAACAATGGCGATGACGACGAAGACGACGAAGACGACGAGGAGGACGAGGATCGCGAGCCGGCGGTTATCAGAGAGCCAGACGAAGACGAATAGGCCGACCCGAACCCTACCGATCTTGCGCGCGATAACCCGGAAGCCGTCGTGCTTGATTTATTTCGTGCAGCCATTGCTCGCCAGAGGGCGGCTGCGGAGCATTGATAGGAAGGCACGGCGCAATGAACCCAGCCGGCAGGGAACGGGGACGCGGTAACATGGACCCGCGTATAGGAAATCGCTGGCTGACGCACAATCGGGCGAACTCGAAGTGCACGGATCTGGCCGGTAAGCGGGGCGAGATCATCAGGCACCTTGAGGACGCCCTCGCCATTGCCGATGAGATTGAAGATGGAGAAGCAACGAAGCACCTAGCTCCAAGAATGACCAAAAAACGGATGTTGCGAACATTTGTGAGCGCGTGGGGAAACGTTAAGGCGGCCTACAGCCCGGACTTCGATAGTCCGGAGCAGCCGGAAGCGCATCTCGTCGTCATTGCTCGTGAGCGAGATCACGAAACGCACCCGCCCGTGGCTTGAGGTGTCGGCATAGCCCGCGAGCGTGCGGACCCCCTCCATGGTGCCGGTCTTGTTCGTGCCGCCGTCATGGCCGTGGAGCAGGTCGGCGTGGGGTGCGAAGAGCTCGAGTACTTTGGCGAGGCCGTGGGCGGTGAAGTGGTTGTTGCGGCTGATGCCCGAGCCTTCCTCAAGATGGACGGCCGCGGCGAGGCCATACGCGGCGAGCATCTCGTTCGCGACCTGAAGCGACTTCTCGAGGCTGACTGGCCCACCTAGGCGGTGCCCGCCGATCTCCAGGAAGACCTGGTTGGCGATGTAGTTGTTCGAGCCGCGGAGCAGCTCACCGAGGATCTCCGAAAGGGTACGCGACTGTCGGTGAACGTAGACCGGCTTCAGTCCCTCGGGCACCGTTCCGGTCGAGATCTTGCCCTTCACACTGCCGCCGGCACGGTCGATGAACGCGGCGATCAGCTCGCCGGTATATTGCAGGCTCACTGTGGGATCCTGGCTCAGACTGATGCGGCCCCTTCCGTTAGGGCCCCGCAACCGGAACTGGGTGATTGCGAGCGGGGTGATCGGGGTCTGCTTCTCAGCGGAGCGCACCTTGTTGCCGCTGCGCACGGCTTCGACAGTGTTGAAATTCACCGCCAGCGCGGAGTTCGGCGCATTGTAGGCCTCCTTGGTGTCCTCGATGCCCGGGATGCGAAGTTTCGGAGGGTAGTAGCTCGCGTCTAGCACGATACGGGTGATCGGCTTCTTGCCGACCGCTGCGACCAGCTCGGTCGCGAGCGGTGCCAACTCCTCTGAAATCAGGAAAGGATCGCCGCCTCCGCGCACGTAGAGCGCGCGCTTATCGTCGAGATAGAAGCGGGTCTCGAAGCGGTAGTCGCCGCCAAGGACCTCTATCGCCAGCCAAGCCGTCACGATCTTGGTGACTGAGGCCGGAACAAAGGGTTCTTCAGTATTTTGGGCCACCAACTCGTTGCCTTCGGCGTCCATCACAAGCACCAAGCCCGGCGGAGCCAGGGCCGCGACCTTCTCCTTGACGTCGGCCAGAACCGGGGCGGGCAGCAAGAACAAAGCGAGGGCGAGCGGGCGAGCCCACATGGCGACTCCAGCGCGGGCGCAGCATCTGAAGCTTGCGCACTTTGGACCGCGATGAACTAGCGGACAGGCGTTGGGATCACAACCGTTTTGCTGCAATGCACGAAGTCCGCAGTTGCTTGTGAATCCAACCCGGCCGGGCGTCGATGCGCAGTTGGCGCAAGCACAACAGGCCGCTCGGGTACTCGGGCTAACCCTGCACATTTTGAAGGCCAGCAGCGAGCGTGATCTCGACCCAGTTTTCGTGACGCTGGTCCAACTCCAGGCCGGCGCGCTCATAATCACCGCCGATGGTTTATTTGCCGACCGCCTTGATCAAATCGCTGCGCTGGCGAGACGCTATTCGGTTCCCGCGACGTTCCAGTTTCGGGAATTCGCCGCTGCCGGCGGTTTGATGAGGCGTGCTCGCCATTGCTGACGAGGTGATCGAATAGGCGCGCATTTGCGAAGTCATTGCTGCATTTGCTCACGACCGCAATTGGCACTCTTCGTCGAATCGCTGCAATGCACAAATTCGGGAGCTATCAGAGGTACAACGGACATGCCACGATTCGTCGGCGTATCAGTTCGACGTGAATGACCCTCAAGAGACATGCGGTCGGGCTTCCCGCGTGCTTGCATCATGGCTGGAATCTCCTCACTATTGGTCGAGACATTCTGGCGAGGACATCGCATGATTACTGCCATCGTCCGATACAAATTGCCGCCGCAGATCGGCTACTCCGCCTGCCGCGAGCACTTTCACAAGATCGCACCGGGCTTTCGCAACGTGAAAGGGCTGGTCAGCAAGCATTTCATTTGGAGCGAAAGCGGCTGGGCGGGCGGCGTGTACCAGTGGGAGCGCATGGAGGACGCCAAAGCGTTCTACACCGGGCCGTGGCTTGACGGGATTGTGCAGCGCTACGGCGTGAAGCCGCAGATCGAGTTCTGCGAGGTCTTCGCGGTGACCGACAACGCGCGCGGCAAGGTCGAGGTCTTGCACGAGACGATGGCCGCCAAATAGCTCCTGCAGACCCGATGATCCTGCAGCCGTTCAAATCGGAGCCGGTCGTCAATCGCACGACCGCCGGTGTGTCCAGCCTCGGTCTCGCGGGCCTGCTCTCCTATCGCAGCCTGGGACGCGCCGAGGACCCGTCGTTCACGATCAAAGTGGTGATCGTGAGCGCGACGTGGCCGGGGGCGAGCGCTGCCGACATGCAGGATCAGGTCGCAGATCCCATTGAAAAGAAGCTTCAGGAGCCGCCCTATATCGACAAGGTCACGACCTACACCAAGCCATCGTTCACCGCGATGCAGGTGGCGTTCAAGGACAACACCCCTGGGCGCGACGTGCCGGAGCTGTTCTATCGAGGAGCCGATCCTCTGGCGTATCAACCGCGACATGGCGATTACCGTGCGCTCCGATGTCATCGATGGCGTGCAGCCGCCGGACGTCACGAACGCCGTCTGGCCAAAGCTGGCGTCGATCCGCGCGAGCCTCGAGCCGGCCTACCGGATCGAAATCGGCGGCGCGATCGAGGAATCGCAGAAAGGCAATGCCTCCATTTTCGCGCTCTTTCCCCTGATGATCTTCGCCATGCTCACGCTGTTGATGATCCAGCTGCAGAGCATTTCGCGACTGATTCTGGTTTTTCTGACAGCGCCGCTCGGCATCATAGGCGCGTCACTCGGCTTGAATGTCGCCAGCCAGCCGTTCGGATTCGTCGCACTGCTCGGGCTGATCGCGCTGGCTGGAATGATCATGCGCAATGCCGTGATTCTGGTCGATCAGATCGAGGCGGACGTGCGGCACGGCGTGTCTCGGCGCGAGGCGATTGTCGAGGCGACCGTGCGACGGGCGCGGCCGGTTGTCCTTACGGCGCTCGCGGCAATTCTTGCCATGATCCCCTTGTCGCGCTCGGCGTTCTGGGGGCCGATGGCCAGCACCATCATGGGTGGGCTGTTCGTGGCAACGTTTCTGACCTTGCTGTTCCTGCCGAGCCTCTATGCATTATGGTACCGCAAGCGTCTGGATGAGCGTGACGGCGATGCGAGCGGGTGCCGGCCATCCCCGAACGCTCTCGGCCAGCCGTTCCTATCGCAATCGCAGCAGAGTGAAGGACGTTCGAGACACCGATGAGCGAGCTGACGGACCACGTAGAAACGGACGTGCGGGAGCGAATTCTCGTTACCGCCGAGCGCCTGTTTCGCGAGATCGGCTATCAGAAGACGACGGTAGCCGATATCGCCAAGACGCTGCGCATGAGCCCAGCCAACGTCTATCGTTTCTTCGATTCGAAGAAGGCTATCAACGTCGGCGTCGCACGCCGCCTCATGGGCCAGGTGGAGCGGGAGTCACAAGCGATCACCAAAGCGCCGGGAAGCCCCACCCAAAGGATGCGTGAGCTCCTGACGAGCATCAGCCGGATGAACGCAGACCGCTATGTCGCCGACGCGAAAATGCATGAGATGGTCGCCTTCGCCATGGAGGAAAATTGGGACGTTTGCCGGACGCATATAGACTGCATCACGGGCATCATCGCCAAGGTGATCGCGGACGGTGTCGCTGCCGGCGAGTTTCAAGTGCCCGACGTGAACCTTGCGGCGGTTTGCACATGCACGGCGATGGTTCGCTTCTTCCATCCGCAATTGATCGCGGAAGGCGCGGATAAGCCCAGCCCCACTTTGGATCAGATGATCGACTTTGTCATTCGTGGGCTCCAGGCGCAGCATCGGCCAGGCTCGTCGCAATCCAGCCGTTGACCGGTTGGCTTGCCTCTTGCAGTATCCCGGACGAAAGGCGCAAAGACCGTGGCATCGTATCGGCGGATCGAAGTCAAGCCTATCGCAGGAGCGCTCGGCGCCGAAATCGCCAACGTCGACCTCGATCGGCTGGATGATGAAACCTTCAGGGAAATAAAGGCAGCTTGGCTCGATCATCTTGTGGTCTTTTTCCGCAACCAGAAGCTGACACCCCAGCAGCAGATCGCCTTCGCCAAGCGCTTCGGCGAAATCCACCATCACCCGTTCATGCAAGGCATGGACGAGCATCCGGAGATCCTCGAAATCATCAAGGAGGAGAGTGACACCAGAGCATTCGGGGAAGTCTGGCACACCGACCAGATGTTCAATCCGCAGCCCGCCAAGGCGACGATACTTTACGCCAAGGAGACGCCTGATGCGGGCGGCGATACGCTGTTTGCCAATATGTATCTCGCTTATGACGCGCTGTCCGATGCGATGAAAGAGATGCTCCAGAGCATCAAGACCTGGAATGTCGGTGACCGCAAGAAACTGAGCCGGACAAACGAGATAGCTGCTACGAAAGGCCGTTACGCCGGCAACGAGAAGATGGCAGCCAAGGTGCGAGACCCCGGCGACCTGCAGACGCAAGCGGCACACCCGCTTGTGCGGACCCATCCTGAAACCGGCCGTAAAGCACTCTACATCAGCAATCACACGCAAACGCTCGAAGGGTTTGCACATGCCGAGGCGGGGCCCATTCTCGATTTTCTGAGGCAGCATGCCATCCAGCCGGAGTTTACCTGCCGATTCCGATGGGAGGTTGGTTCACTGGCGATCTGGGACAACCGCTGCACCCAGCATCGCGCGCTCAACGATTATCCGGGCAAGCGCCGGCGCATGCATCGGATCACCATCGCAGGGGATGCGCCGGTCTAACGCTGGCCCCCACCTTCCCTCCCCCGCGTGCGGGCGAGATCAGCAAGTCTTTCAATCGAGATAACTTCCGTCTGGGCAAGCAGCGATGATCGATCACGTCTCCGTGGCGGTGAGCGACCTCGACGAGGGGACGCGCTTCTATGAAGCGGTGCTGGGCGTCATCGGCTATCGAAAGCTCGAGACCCGCGGGCGCACAGTCGGGTTCGGAAAAGAGTATCCCGAGTTCTGGATCAATCTGCGCACGACCATGGCGCCGGTTCCCGAGGATTGCGGCGCGCATGTCGGACTGCGCGCGCGGGCGGCCGAGCTGGTCGATGCATTCCATGCCGCAGCGCTCGCGGCCGGCGGACAATCTGACGGCGCGCCGGGGCTGCGTGCGCAGCACGGGCAAGGCTACTATGCTGCCTTCATTCGCGATCGCGATGGCAACCGAATTGAAGCGGTTACATTTCTGCCTCAAACGCAAGCTGATCGAATGACCGAGAGTTGGCACGTCCCTTGACTAGCACGTGTAGCCCGGGTTGAGCCGAGCGAAACCCGGGGACCGCCTTACCCGGCATGGTTTGCCCCGGATTTCGCTGCGCTCAATCCGGGCTACCGGTGACAGAAGTGAGAAGATGATGCTGCCAAGGGCTCGTGCGTTTGTGCTTGCTGTCACTCTGCCGATAATTGCAGTGGAGACGGCAAACGCGCAGTCGCAACGCTTCACGCTGTCTTCTCCTGCCTTCGAAGACAACGCCATGCTGCCGGTCAAATACGCCGGTGACAAAGTATGCGGCGGCGATAGCCGCGGCAGCAATATCTCGCCGCCCTTGACGTGGACGAGCCCACCTGCGGGAACGAAGAGTTTTGCCGTCTTGATGATCGACCCGGACGGGCGGCGCGGCATCGGTTCGGTGCACTGGGTAGCCTACGGCATCCCGGCCGAGCGTAGAGAGCTGAAGGAAGGCGAGGGCGGAGCGCCGACCGCCGATATCACCAGCGGCAAGAACTCGCGCGGATCAATGGGCTATGCCGGACCGTGTGGCCCGCCCGTCGATGCGCCGCATCATTATGTCTTCAATGTCCTCGCGCTGGACCTCGCACCGGACGCCTTGCCAGGCGGTCTCGATCGCGAGCAGCTCTTAAAGTCGATCGCCGGTCATAGTCTTGGACCAGCGAGCCTGGTGGTACGCTATCGCCGCGCGCCCTGAGCTGCCCGCGCGCAAAACGAGTTTTACAACGCGGGTGGCGCCAGACCGTCAGTAAAACAGGAGACGCAGATGCGCTTGCCGCTTCTTTCATCTTCGGAAATGAGCCCCCAGCAACGAACACTCTACCAGGACATGCGCGAGGGCATCGAAGCGAATTTCAAAGGGTTCACCGCCATCGATAAAACAGGCGCCTTGATCGGTCCATGGAACCCATGGCTGAGATTTCCGAAATTTGGCGGACCCGTATGGGAGCTGGTCAAAGCTCTATCCACGTCGCCGACGCTTCCCAAACCAGTTAGAGAGATCGCTATCCTGGTAACGGGTGCGAAGTTTCACTCCGCCTATGAAATCTACGCGCACGTGCTCGTTGCGGAATTGCGTGGTCTCCCGGACGACAAAATAGCCACGATCGTTGCCGGCCAGCGCCCAAGCGACCTTACGCGCGAGCAAGCCATCGCCTATGATCTGGCCTCGGCTCTGGTCGCGGGCGGCGTCCTGCCGGAGCTGACTTACCGGCAGTCGATTGCGGCATTCGGAGCGGAAGGGACAGCCGAGTTCATCAATCTCGTTGGGCTGTATTGCATGGTATCGGTCACCTTGAATGGGTTCGATGTCCCGGTCCCCGAAACGACGTGAATTTATTGCGCTGCTCGGCGTCGCCACAGCCGCCGGGGGTGCAATTGCCTCGATCGCCGGATATGATGGGCCAATGGTCGAAGAACTGCGATGAACCCCCGTCTTTTCGCCATTGACGACAAGCCAGCCCCCGGCCGAATCGGCCGCACGTGGTGGCATTTTGTCGAGCGCCAGCTACCAATGCTGGTCATCTACTTGCTGGTGGCAACCCTGGTTTGCGCCATCGTCGCTCCGTTCGTGCTGGTCACAGTGCCGAGCGGCTATATCGGCGTCCTATGGAAACGATTTGGCGGCGGAACCGTGCTCGATCCGCGTTATCTCAAAAATGAGGGAATGCGTATCACTTTGCCATGGAACGAAGTCGTTTTGTATGATCTGCGGCTGCAATCCGTAACACAAACCTATAACGCGATTTCAAGTGACGGCATCAACCTCTCGGCAACCATCAACATCCGCTTTCGATTGAAGCGCGACTCTGTTCCTGCGTTGCACCAATCGATTGGTTCGGATTACGTCAAAATGCTGATCGTTCCCGAAATCGGCAGCCGGATGCGTGAGGTCATTGCGGAATACACAGCGGAGGACGTGTACTCCACGAAACGCACGGAAATTCAGGACAAAATCCGCAAGCGTGCGGAGTCCACATTGGGCGAGAGGGTGATGGAAGGAGAGGGCGAAGAGGCGGAGGAGAACGCTCCTTATCGAATCCCGCTCTACGCCATGCTCAATCTTGTCGACACTCTCATTCTTGGCATTGAACTGCCGGAGGCCGTGGTCAACGCTATCAATCACAAAATCGAGCAATACTATATTTCGGAGGAGTACAAGTTCCGCGTAGCGCGCGAGATAAGGAAGTCCGAGCGCAAGAAGATCGAGGCAGAAGGGATCAGCGAATTTCAGCGGATCGTCAGTCAAGGCATTTCCGACTCGTACCTGCGTTGGCGCGCCATCGATGCAACCCTGCTACTCGCCCAATCCAACAATTCGAAGGTGGTGATCATCGGCAGCGGCAAGGACGGGTTGCCGACGATCCTGGGCAATGCCGGCAGATCGCCATCAGTGCAATCGACATCACCGGCTGGCAGTGCAGAGATTGCGCCGGATACAAAAAAGGACACCGGCTCGGCGACATCTCTAGAGCAAGCGCCAGCTAATACCTCGATATCCGGTCGGTCACCTGAAACACCACAATAATTGAAGCCATACGAAAACGAGACCGCTCAGCCTATTTGGTGGACAAGAAATGAGCGGGATTCGCGAATTTGAGTACGCGGGATGGCAGGCGGCGGCGCAAGCCTATGCCAAATCGTTTGCCGTTGCGACCGCGCAGTTCGTTCAACCCCTGCTCGATGCAGTATCGGCCCGTGCGGGCGTCACCATCCTCGATGTGGCATGCGGGCCGGGCGTCGTCTCCGCACAGGCCACCGAGCGCGGCGCAAAAACGGCAGGGATTGATTTTTCGCCGGAAATGATACGGCTTGCACGAGAAGCCAACCCGAATCTCGAGTTTCACGTTGCTGATGTTGAGCAATTACCCTTCGACAATGCCCATTTCGATGCGGCGGTTGTGAATTTTGGATTGCACCATTTCGAACATCCGCACAAGGCGCTCGCTGAAATTCATCGCGTATTGCGTCCACATGGGCGCATTGCCTACACCAAATGGGTTTCACAACGGGACAATCCACCCTATCGCATGATTCTCGATGCGATCGCCGAGCACGGCTCGATGGATGTTCCCATGCCCGCGGGCCAGGATGCCAGTCTCAGCATCGAAGAGCTAAATCGGATGACACAGGAAGCTGGCTTTACGATCAATACGGCAGAGATGAGCCCGACGGAAAAACTGTGGCGGCTTCCATTCGGGACCGATCTGATCGATGTGTTTTCGTCTGCCACTGCGCGCATGGCGATATTGTTGCGTGCCCAAAGCCCGATATCGATGAGCAGGATACGCGCGCAGGTCGCGCAAAACGTGGCGCGCTACGTACAAAATGAGGCCATCCAAATGCCGGTGCGCGCTTTCGTTGTTTCAGCCGTATCTGCGCACCCTTGATCTCGTGCAGGTTTTCCGCCTCGGTTTGGTCCCCCCGCCCCACTTTGGACATTCGCCAGGTACATGCTTGAGCGATGCGGTACTTGGCGATGCTTTTGCTCGCGCTGATTTCCGTTCCCGCCTGGGCGAACGAGCCAGCTTCGCTTTTGCAAGAAGCCAAGGCTCTCGGCGCTCCCATTGCAGCGGTTCAGCGCGCCATTGAGATTTCGCGCCGTCCGGATTTCCCAAGAAAAGACGCGCTCGCGGTGTTTGATATTTCACAGCCATCCGCGAAGAAAAGATTGTATGTTCTGGATCTCAAATCAGGTCATGTCACCGCTCATTACGCGGCGCATGGAAAACATAACGGGCCCAACGCCAGAGCCACCAAATTTAAAGGCTTTCAAACGGACCTGGACATGGTGCCGCTGGGCCCGCTCAAAACCGCGCATTCCGAAGTGATGGATCACTACCACACGATTGTAGACCGCTACGACGGAACTGTTTATCGCAATATGATCGTTGTAATCCTCGAGGGCGTCACCTCCTACAACAATTACATCAACCACACTCCTCCTTTTAAATGGATCATCCATCCGAACTGGTACACCACTGCCGCCTTTCGCGCCAAAAACGACGGCATGCTGGGGAGGAGCAACGGTTGCATTACCCTCGATCCAGTCGATAACAACCAGCTCATCACCAAGCTTGAGGGTGGAGCTCTGGTTTATGTGACGGTCGGAGACGACCCGATCGAGAAGTATTTCTAGAGCGCGTTCCGCTCGAATAGAATCGTAGATGGGCAAAGGAGCCGGCGCTTGCGCCGGCGACGTGGCCCACGCGTGGGCACGGCGCGGACGCAGTCAAGCTTGCGCAGACTGCGTAAACTTGTCTGCGATGCGCGCCTTTGCCCCAGTTTGTTGCGCCAGGGCGGGTTTGAAACCCGCCCCAACACGTGTCACTATCGAGCGCGCTTGTTCTATTCGCTGATGGTGCGGACCACGCTCGAGGTCGGGCGGCTATCGCCGCTTGACGTCTTCATTTCCTTGAGAAGGAGGTCGTCATACTGCGGCAAGGTCGTCACCGAGAACTTCGGCTTCATGAACACGATCTTGTAGCCGCCTGCCTTGAGCTCATTGAGGAGGTCCATCGAGGCCTCTGCGGTCGCATGCTGGAAATCATGCATCAGGACAATGCCCTTGCCGAATTTCTTCAGTTTCGCCATCACCGATTGCCTGACCTGCTCGGGCTTGCGCATCTTGAAGTCGAAGGAATCGAAATCGGTGGAAAAGATTCCGATGTTGCGCTTACCGAGGTACTCGATCAGCTCCGGCGGTTGCCGCAGGGCCGGGAAGCGGAAGTAGGGCGCGGTCGGGCCGCCCACCGCCCAATGCACGGCGCTGATGCCCTTTTCGATCTCGTCGATGGGATTGTATTCTACGCTCTGGACCTTGCCGTTCATTAGGCAGTGGCCCTTGGTCTTGGAGAGATCCTGGTGGCACCAGGTGTGCGAGCCGACTGCGTGTCCGGCGGCGGCGACCTGCTTGAGAATTCCGGGCTCATAGGTGGCATGCAGGCCGATCGGGAAGAAGATCGCCTTGGTGCAATGTGCCGCCAGCGCCGCAAGCACCGCCGGCGTGTTCTTCGGCCACGGGCCGTCATCAAATGTCAGAACCACCTCGCCTTCGCGCAGGAAGTCGTGGGTCTTGAAATGCTCGAAGCCGAAGCCGGGCCCGCCGGTTGTGTCGATCTCGACTACCCGCGATACGCCAAGCGCGTTAGGATTGCCGGGGCACGATGATGCGGCCGGAGCGTTTGGCGGCGCCGCGGACGCTTGCGCCACCGGGGCCGCGGTGATTTGCGCGACGGGGGGCGCGGCCGGCGCAGGCGAATTTTGCGAAACAACGATCGGCGCAGTTGCGGACGGCGCGGCGGGCGGATTGATAGCGCTCGCTGCGAGCGGCGCCGTCACGCTTTCTTCTTCCACCGTCGTGACCACGGCTCGGCTGCTTCCCTCCGTTGCCGCGGCCTGCGCCTGCGACGTTGAGGGAATGGGGACCGCAGAAGATCGTTGTGACAGCATGGCGCCGAACACCGCCACGCACATGATAATGACAAGCGCACACGCCATAGCCGCGAGCCGCATCGCAATTCTCCTACTTCCAGCAGACCACCCTCAGCACACGCAAACCGCAGTGCGCCCGTTAACCTTAATTGTTACACGTTTAAGCGGCCATTTCGGGGCGGAGTCAACGAAAGCCGCAGATCATGGTGTAAAAGTGGCTAACTGTGGCAATCCTGCCAACTTGGCGGACCGCCGGGCAGCGCAATCGCTTCGAAAACCGCCCGTGCAACCGCGCGCGCCAACACATTGGCACCGATCGCTCCCAATTCTGCAACGTCTTTGATCGGGTCAGCGATCTCGCGGCGGCCGGTCGCGACCGCAAAGACGGTGTCGCCATCGAGCGTGGTGTGCGCGGGATAGATAGCGCGAGCGAGGCCATCCTG
The DNA here is from genome assembly GCA_963771845.1 of uncultured Alphaproteobacteria bacterium. Lineage (GTDB taxonomy): Bacteria > Pseudomonadota > Alphaproteobacteria > Rhizobiales > Xanthobacteraceae > VAZQ01. The sequence continues at coordinate 290,194 of CAVYVC010000020.1, forward strand.
AGCCATCACTGCGAACTGCTTGGTTTGGGCCTTGCTCAGCGCAGCGTCGGTCGCCACCAGCGCAATGGTTGTGTTCTCACCCAGGCCACCTTTCCCGATCGGTGCCAGCGCGTTTGGCAGCAGCGCCGCGGGAAATCCCAGGCCGCCGAATTCACCGTTCACCTCAAACGGTGCCGCCCAGAAATGAGGACCCTCTCCCACGATGACGCTACCGCAGGCATTCACCGCCACGATCGCTCCGACCGCGTAACCGTGGGCGGTCACGGCAGAAGCCGAGCCGAGACCACCCTTGCGATTGACTGTTGTCGCGCCGAAGCCCGCTCCATCCGTGCCAAGCCCAAAGCTTAAAGCCGCCGCCGAAGCCGCGGCGTAGCCAAGCTCGCGATAGGGCGGAAAACGCCCCCAATTCTTGTCACCCCCGTTGAGCAGGTCGAACAGCACGGCACCGCAGACCAGCGGCACCCGAACATTGCCGATGGCAAAACCGCGGCCTTGCTCGCGCAAATAGGCCTGCACGCCTGCGGCGGCGTCGAGACCGAAGGCCGAACCGCCCGATAATGCGATGGCGTCGATGCGCTCGACCGTGCGATGGGGCTCGAGCAGGTCGGTCTCGCGCGTTCCCGGCGCCCCGCCGCGCACGTCGACCGCAGCAACCGCTGGCGGATCGAACAGGACCGCGGTTACCCCGGAAGCAAGGCGCGAATTATACGCCTGCCCGACCCGGATGCCGGCGACGTCGGTGATGAGATTGCGTGCAGGCACAATAGCGCCGTTCGTGAGAGGCCGATCCGCCGGGTGTGCCGGTATCTCAGCCCCGGTTGCATTGACGATGCTCTACTGACATGACACCCGGGCACAACCATAGCACAGGCGCTCGCGCAAACATGGCCGCTATCGAGCACACCTTGCCGTACCTCCCGTGATGACTGCGGACGTCAGCTTTTTTGCCGCCCTCTTTGCGGGGGTTCTTAGCTTTCTCTCCCCGTGCGTGCTGCCGCTCGTCCCGCCTTATCTGGTCTATCTCGCCGGCACATCGCTCGAGCGGTTGGGCGAGGAGAGTGAGCCGCGCGTGAAGCGCGACACCGTGCTTGCGGCCGTGCTGTTCGTCGCGGGCTTCTCGACGGTATTCGTTGCGCTCGGTGCGAGCGCGAGCGGAATAGGGGCGACGCTGCGATTTTACTCAAACGAGCTTGCGATTATGGCGGGTGTCGCAATCATCGTGATGGGCCTGCACTTTCTCGGGCTTACTCCGATTGGCTGGTTGAACCGGCAAGCGCGTGTCCACGTACAAAAGCCCGTCGGGCTGTGGGGCGCCTACGTGATGGGCCTTGCCTTCGCGCTCGGCTGGACCCCCTGCATCGGACCAATTCTCGCGGCAATACTGGCAATCGCGGCCTCCAAGGCGACGATTGCAAAGGGTGCGAGCCTGCTTGCGGTTTATTCGCTCGGCCTCGGCCTTCCGTTCATCATCGCCGCGCTCGCGGTCGAGCCCTTTGCTGCCTTTCTCACCCGGTTTCGGGCGCATCTCGCGCACATGGAACGGCTGATGGGCGGCCTTCTCGTGCTGACGGGATTCGCGTTTCTGAGTGGATTGTTCACGGAGTTCAACAGCTGGCTGATCGAGACCTTCCCGGCACTCCAGAATATTGGCTGATGCTGCGTAGGGCGGGTTACGCGCCATCGGCCTTCGGCCGATTGGCGCTAATCTAATCCGCCCTACTGCGTCTCGACGTAGGTGATCTTGCCGTCGGGACCCTTTTTCCAGATGTAGAGCACGTAACGGTCCTTCTTCTTGCCGCCCACGGTGTACCCGGTCACGTCGCCCTTCTTGTCGTAGGACATCTCGCCGAGCACGGTATTGAACGGCTTGCCCGAGTGCATGACGTCGGCCATCTTTTTCGGGTCAAGGGAATTCGCCTGCTCGGCCGCCTGCTTCATGATCTGAACAGCGGCATAGCTGTAGAGCGTGTATGCCTGCGGCTCGAACCCTTTCTTGCGGAAGACCTCGACGATGCCCTTGTTGGCCGCGTTGGTGCGCGGATCCGGTGAGAAGGTCATCAAGGTGCCCTCTGCGCCTGGGCCTGCAATGGTCGCGAATTCATCATCGGCCAGCCCGTCGCCGCCCATGAACGTCGCCTTGACGCCCTGGTCGCGCAGCTGGCGCAGGATCAGCCCGCCGGTGTCATGCAGGCCGCCCCAATAGACGAGATCAGCGCGCGCGGCTTTGATCTTGGAGACCAGGGCGGAATAATCCTTGTCCCCTATATTGACGCCTTCATACAGGATTTCCTTCACTCCCTTTGCATTCATCGCCTTGCGGGTCTCGTCCGCCAGCCCCTGGCCATAGGTCGTCTTGTCGTGAACGATAGCCACGCGCTTGCCCTTGAATCTTTCGGCGATGATGGCTCCTGCCACGGGACCTTGCTGGTCATCGCGGCCGCAAGTCCGGAAGATATTCCATAACCCGCGCTCGGTGACCTTGGGATTGGTTGCTGCGGGCGTGATCTCCAGGATCCCGTTCTCCTGGTAAACATCCGAGGCTGGAATGGTGATGCCGGAATTGAAATGGCCGACGACGAATTTCACGCCGTCGCCAACGAATTTGTTTGCAACCGAAACGCCTTCCTTGGGGTCGGCGCGATCATCGCCGATCAGCATGGGGGTCTGAATCTTCTGGCCGAGAATGCCGCCGGCGGCATTGATGTTCTCGATTGCTTGCTCGACGCCGTTCTTGAGCTGCGCGCCGAAGGTGGCACTGCCACCGGTCATCGGCCCGCCCACGGCCAGTTTGATTTGCGCCGAGGCGCCATCGGTGAAAGCAAGGCCAAGTGCGAATGCAAGGCCGAGAGCGAGCGATTGTCTCATGTGATCATCCCTGGACAAAAGGTGAGTTATGGATGGGGCAAGTCGCCCGCGAATTGCATGGCGGCCGGCCTGATTCAAGCCGCAAAGCCGGAAAAAGTCACCTTGATTCTGATCTTTCCGCAACTGCCCGACGGCGGTGGCGCCAGCGCAGGAAACCGGCGGGCTCGTTGATCCAGGCATAGCGGGTCACCATCTGATGCACCCGCATCAGCCGGAAGCCCAAAAGAGCGAACACCAAGCATACCGCATAGTCCACCAGATAGTAATGCAGCGACAGGAACTTGCTCTCGAACAAGGCATAATGCAGGAAACGGACCGCGAGGCTCAGAGGCAACATATAAAGAGCAATGTGCCACCACGGCCTCCAGGTCGCCGCGATGGCGCGTCCCGCGAGCCAGGCAGCGCCTCCTCCCATGAATATGCTCACCAGGAGAAAGATACCAATCGACTGCTCGTCAGAAATGAACTCGGGAATCGAAAAACCCCTGTACGTTCAGTGCCTGCCGCCTTCCAGATAGGCAGCCCTTACCTCGGGACGCTCCAGTAGCTCCCGGCCGCTGCCGGCGAGCGTGATCAGGCCATTGACCATGACATAGCCTCGGTGGGCCAGATTCAAGGCATGGAAAGCGTTCTGCTCGACCAGGAACACCGTGAGCTTCTCCTCCGCATTGAGCTTCTGGATGGCGCTGAATATTTGCCGGGTGATGAGCGGAGCAAGCCCAAGCGACGGCTCGTCCAGGAGAAGCAGGCGAGGGCGTCCCATCAACGCGCGGGCGATGGCCAGCATCTGCTGCTCGCCGCCGGAAAGCGTGCCTCCCCGCTGCTCCGTGCGCTCCTTGAGTAGAGGAAACAGCGCGAACACCCGTTCCAGATCGGCGCGGAAATGCGCGGGTGCTGCGAGCGCCGCGCCGATCTGCAGGTTCTCCATCACCGTCATGCGCAGGAAGATGCGGCGGCCTTCAGGAGCTTGCGCGATCTTGAGGGCGGCAATCTCGTGCGTGGGTAAGCGGGTGATGTCACGGCCGGCAAACATGACGCTTCCTTCGCGCGCGCGCGGGCTGCCGAAAATGGTCATCATGAGCGTTGACTTGCCGGCGCCGTTCGAACCGATCAGCGACACGATCTCGCCCTTGCCCACGTCGAGATCGACACCGCGAAGCGCTGCGATGTGGCCGTAATAGGCCTTCACCCCCCGGACGCAGAGAAGGGGCTCGCTCATCAGCGCCCAGCGTCAATGATCGCCAGCGATACAGCAGAAGATGCCGTTCGAGTGGGGAGCGCCGTCATGAGCTGGCTCCACTTGCGGCCTGGCTGACATGCTCTTCTTCGACCCCGAGATAGGCGGCAATCACTTTTGGATCATGGCGAATTTCCTGTGGTGTGCCATCCGCAATCCGTTCGCCATGGTCGAGCACGACGATGTGATCCGAAATTCGCATCACCACCGACATATCGTGTTCGATCAGCAGAATCGACGTTGCGTGCTCGTCGCGGATCGCATGCAGATAGTTGCCGAGCTCGGCGCTTTCGCGCGGATTGAGCCCGGCGGCGGGTTCATCGAGGCACAGCAGGATCGGGTTTGTACACATCGCGCGCGCGATTTCGAGGCGGCGCTGAGCGCCATAGGGAAGCTCGCCCGCCGGATCGTCGGCGCGGTCGAGCAAGCCGATCTGCTCCAGCCAGTAGCGGGCACGCTCGACGGCTGCGCGCTCCGCCTGCCGGTAGGAGCGTAAACCAAGGGCGCCAATGACGGTGAAACCGGAGGCGCGCATGAGCGGATTGTGTTGTGCCACCAGAAGATTCTCGAGCACCGTCATCCCGGGAAACAGGCGGATATTCTGAAAGGTCCGAGCCACCCGGGCCTTCTGCGTCACCAGATAGTCCGGCATGCGCTCGAGCAGGAACAGCATTCCTTTCTGGTCGCCGGCGCTGCGCGTTCCGCGCTCGGTCAAGCGCTCGATTTCATTCCAGACCTCGGGGTCGCCGAATTGCAATGCAATACGCCCTTCGCTCGGTTTGTAGAAGCCGGTAATGCAGTTGAAGACGGTGGTCTTGCCAGCGCCGTTGGGACCGATCACCGCCGTGATGTCGCCGCGGCGGACGACAAATGACAGATCCTTGACCGCAACCAGTCCGCCGAAACGCATGGTCAAGTGATCTACACGCAATACCGCAGGCGCATTCCTGCGCTCCGGTTTTGGCCTCGCCTGGGCACCGGCAGGCTCGCTCTCGGAGACGGCTGCGCTCATGCCCGCGCTTTGGATTCGACCACCGCTGCCTGCATCGCTTTTGCCAGCTCGTGGGCCGGTCGAGCCGGGCTTTCACCCAACAGCAGCGAAGGCTCCCGCGAGGCAATGAGGCCGCGCGGCTTCCAGATCATGATCAGCACCATCGCGAAGCCGAACAGCAGCATGCGGTATTGGGTGGGGTCGAAATCGGCGCCGAACACGATTTTGAGAAAATCGAGCTCGCGCATGATTTCGGTGCCGCCGATCATGATGACGGCGGCGATGGCTACTCCGATGAGGCTGCCCATCCCGCCAAGCACCACGATCGCGACGATCACGGCCGATTCCATGAAGGTGAAGCTTTCAGGCGAGATGAAACCCTGCCTTGCTGCAAAAAATGATCCGGCAAAGCCTGCAAACATCGCACCCATCGCGAAAGCGGTGAGTTTGGTGTTGGTCGTGTTGATGCCAAGCGAGCGGCAGGCAATCTCGTCCTCGCGCAGGGCTTCCCACGCCCGCCCGAGGGGAAGGCGCCGCAGCCGCACCGTAACCGCGGCCGCGACCAAGGCAAGGGCGAGGACAAGATAATAGAGAAAGACCGTACGGTAGATCGGGCTGAATTCGAGTCCAAAGCGGGCAGCAAAGCCCTCATCAGTGGCATTGAACGGGATTCCGAAAAACGTGGGGCGCGGAATGCTGGCAATTCCGGCATAGCCGTTGGTGACCGGCACCCAATTGATCAGCACAAGCCGAATGATTTCGCCGAAGGCGAGCGTCACAATGGCGAGATAATCGCCGCGCAAGCGCAGCACCGGGAAACCGAGCAGGATGCCCCAGAACGCAGCGAGACAACCTGCGACCGGCAGCAGGATCCAGAATGACAGGCCAAACGTCGTTGCCAGCAGCGCGTAGGAATATGCACCCACGGCATAGAACGCGACATAGCCGAGGTCGAGCAGTCCCGCCAGTCCGACCACAATGTTGAGGCCCCAGCCCAACATGACGTAGATGAGAATCTGGACACCGAAATTGTCGATCCACTTCACGGCGCCCTGAAAGCCCGCGAGCCACAGCGCGAGCGCGGGATAAATCACCGCAAAGCCGAGAATGAAGGGCAGCAACCACTTTGTCAGATGGCCGCCTGCGATACTGACCTCGGGTCGCGACCACACGTTCGAATCTTGCAGCCACGGAGCAATGAGAAGTGAATACACGAAGCGGCCCGCCGCAATGACCCCCACCAGGATCGCGAGCAGCGGCCATCGCGTTTGCAGAATAAGCTCGTTGTGAATGTTGAGGACCGTGTTGAAGCCGATCAGCGGCAGGAACAAGCCAAAAGCGATGAGGGCCGTGACTGCGGTGTCCTTGCACGCGCGCACGACATCGATTGGTTTGCCTCCCGCCACTTCCATGTCACACCTTCTCGACGTCGGGCCGCCCAAGCAGCCCCTGGGGCAGGAAGATCATGGTGATCGCGAGGATGGAGAAGGCGGCGACATCCTTGTAATCAGTTGAGAAATACGCCGACCACATGGTTTCGATCAGGCCGATGAGAAGGCCACCCACCACCGCGCCGGGAAGCGAGCCGATGCCTCCCAGCACCGCCGCGGTGAAGGCCTTCACGCCCGGGACAAAGCCGTCGGCAAAGCTGACCACGCCGTAATACATCAGATAAAGCGTGCCGGCCACGGCCGCGAGCGCGGCCGCGATTATAAAGGTGATCGAGATGGTGCGATCGACATTGATGCCAAGCAGAGCCGCCATTCTCTGATCCTGCTCACAGGCGCGCTGGGCGCGGCCAAGTGCCGTCTTGCTGACGACGAACCAGAAGGCGGCGAGCAGAGCCGCGGTCACCGCCCAGACCGCGATCTGCTTGTAGGAGATGGCAACATCGTAACCTTCCCCCGACATCAGCACGATCACGTCCTCGAACATCGGCGGAATCGACTTGTTGCGCGGGCCCTGCGCAACTTGCACGAAATTTGACAGGAAGATCGACATTCCGATGGCGGAGATGAGGGGCGCCAGCCGAAACGAGCCCCGCAAGGGACGATAGGCGACGCGCTCGATCGTCCAATTCACCAGCGACGTGAGCAGCATGGCGACGAGAAGAACGATCACCAGAGCAACGACGACAGAGCTGATACCGAGCCAGGTTGTCAAAAGCAGAAAGGCTATGAGGGCGATGAAAGCGGATACCATGAACACGTCGCCGTGGGCGAAATTGACCATACCGATGATGCCGAACACCATGGTGTAACCGATGGCTATGAGGCCGTAGATGGAGCCCAGCGTGATGCCGTTAATAAGCTGCTGGGTGAAGACTTCCATGACCGAATGCCCTCGCGCGGCACGGTATCCGCCCTCTCAGGTCTATCAAGCGTCCATGACAGCAGCAACGGCGGCGCCGGAAAAGCCCATTTACGAGAACCAAGAAAATGATTGCGGATTGCCGCCGGTGCGCGCGGATTGACACCGGCCCTTACGGGTGCCTTCCTGCTCCTGTCGCGTGCTGCGCGAATAGCCTTCGTAGGGTGGGCAAAGGCGCGCAAACTGAGGATGATCCACAGTGGCGACCTTTATGCGCGCCGTGCCCACGCGTTTGGGCGCGCGCCGCTGAATGTCTGCCACGCGTGGGCACGGCGCGCGCACAACTGTGTGAATGTAGCACGATGTGCTAATAGCGCGCCTTTGCCCACCCTACTTTTTCTGCACGCGCGCCAGGTGCGGGCAAGGAATGCGTCCATGACACCGATGAAATCCGAAGAGACTATCGGCGCGAAAGGGCGGCCGTTCACGGGGGCGGAATATCTTGCCAGTCTCAGGGATGGACGCGAGATCTATATCTACGGCGAGCGCGTCGACGACGTCACCCGTCATCCCGCATTTCGCAATGCGGCGCGCTCCATTGCCCGGCTTTACGACGCTTTGCACGACGCAAAGACCAAAGACCTGCTGACCTGGCCGACCGATACCGGCTCGGGCGGCTTCACACACAAGTTCTTTCGGGCGGCTCGTTCGCGCGAGGAATTGATCGCGCAGCGCGACGCGATCGCTCAATGGGCGCGCATGTCGTATGGCTGGATGGGACGCTCGCCCGATTACAAGGCGTCGTTGATGAACACGTTGGGCGCCAACCATGAATTCTATGGCAAGTTCGCCGACAACGCACTTGCATGGTATCGGCGCGCGCAGGAGCACGTGCTCTTCATGAATCATGCCATCGTCAATCCGCCCGTCGACCGCGCCCGCGCGCCGGATCAGGTCAAGGATATCTTCATCACCATTCAAAAAGAGACTGACGCCGGTATCTACGTCAGCGGCGCCAAGGTCGTGGCCACCTCTTCCGCGCTCACGCATTACAATTTCCTCGGCCAGAATGCCGCCGTGCCGACGCACGATACGGATTTGGCCGTGATGTTCATTGCGCCGATGAACGCGCCGGGGGTCAAGCTCATCTGCCGCACCTCGTATGAAATGATGGCAAGCGTGATGGGCAGCCCGTTCGACTATCCGCTGTCGTCGCGCTTCGACGAGAACGATGCAATCTTCGTCTTCGACAACGCTTTCATTCCCTGGGAAGACGTGCTGCTGCACCGCGATCTCGAGAAGCTAAAAGTCTTCTTCCCGCAATCCGGGTTCCTGGCCGGATATCAGTTCCAGGGCTGCACGCGGCTCGCGGTCAAGCTCGACTTTCTGGTCGGCGTGATTGCCAAGGCGCTGCGCGCGACCGGCGCCGATGATTTCCGCGGCAACCAGGCGATGCTCGGTGAGATCATCGCATGGCGCAATCTGTTCTGGGCGCTGACCGACGCAATGGCGGCCAATCCGACGCCATGGGTCGACGGTGCCGTGCTCCCCAACGTGCAGTCGGGATCGAGCTACCGGGTATTCGCGGGCGACGCCTACCGGCGCGTCAAGGAGATCGTGGAAAAAATCATCGCCTCCGCGCTCATTTATCTTCCTTCCTCCAACAAGGATTTCAAGAATCCCGCGATCGACAAATATCTCGCAAAATACGTGCGCGGCTCGCACGGCATCGGTTACAAGGAGCGTATCAAGGTGATGAAGCTCCTGTGGGACGCGGTCGGCACCGAGTTTGGCGGGCGGCACGAGCTCTATGAAATGAATTATGCGGGAAACCACGAGGACATCCGCATCCAAGCGCTGTGGAACGCGCGAACGACCGGTGGGCTCGACGACATGATTGCGCTCGCCGACGAGTGCCTGGCGGATTACGACGAGAACGGCTGGCGCAATCCCGCATGGCTCGATCCGGACGATGCCGCTTCGTCCGCCGGCGCGGACACCCCGCGCGCCGCGGAGTAGGCCATGAGTTGGATTGACCAACGGCCCGACGATGCAATGGACGGCGCGTTCACCGCCGTCGGGCCGGAAAACGTGGCTACAATAGAACCCGCCGCCTTTCGCGAGGCGATGAGCCGGCTCGGCGCCGCCGTGCACGTGATCACGACCGCGGGGCCAGGCGGCAAGGCGGGAGCCACCGCGACGGCTGTTTGCTCGGTCTCCGATGTCCCGCCCACTTTGCTGATGTGTCTCAACCGGCGCAGTCAGACCAATCCCGCGGTGGTGGAAAACGGCGTTTTCTGCGTCAACACGCTGGGCGACGGCGGTGCCGAGATCGCCGATATCTTTGCCGGACGCACGGGCGTTCTAGGCACCGACCGGTTTGCGACCGGCGAGTGGACGACGCTCTCCACCGGCAGCCCTGTTCTCGTCACCGCGGTGGTCGCATTCGATTGCCGCATCGTGGAAGTGCGATCGGTCGGCACCCACAACGTGTTTTTTGGGGCGGTGGAAGCCGTGCGGCTCGGCCAGGGCGGTCCGGCGCTTGTTTATCACGACCGTGCCTACAAGCGGGTATAAAAGCACCGGCCGCTTCCCGGCACCTATCCGGATCGTACAATCCATCGCAGCGGCGCGTGCCGCTAAGGTTAAAAAAGAGTTTCCGTTGTGCCTCCAATTGCGAGCAGCTAGAGCCAGACCGCGTCGATCGATGAGATGCTGTTGCTACTGTGCAATTGCCCGTCGATCGACGATGGGAGGCTGCAATGGGAACCGTTGCCCGGCTTGGCTCGGTGAATGCGGCCATCATCGCGCTCTATTTTGCCCCGGTCTGGGGTGGTGATGGATTGCGGGCACTGATCTCTCCGTTTTACGGGTTTGAAGATCAGGTGCAGGCGACGGCCGCGAACTACTTTCGCGATCTGTTCGAACTGACCTTGGCCGGTCTCCTGCGGACCTCCAGTATTCTTGCTGGAACGAAATTCGTCATCGCCATCGGCTTCCTGGCCTATTTGATCGACTTTGCGCGCTCGCTCGTGGTCGGACGCGAGATCAATCGTGAGACGCGTGATGGGATTCTCGTCTTTGCGGCTTGCGCGCTCATGTTTTGGGCCTGGCCGGCGCTGATGAGTGGCGATCCCGCGCTCATCCGGCTGCATGCGAGCCAGTTTCTGCTGCTCTTGAGTCCAATGATCGTCATCGTGTTCGAAAACCAGATCGAGGAGATGAAGGCTGCGCCGCGGCGCCCGGCCTTGCCCCTCGTCGGCGAGCAAGCGGTCGCACTGCCGGCTTGACGATAACGGCTGGGTTATCGCTTGCCCGGGCGTCCGTGCAGCATTCCGACGATACGATCAATGAAGGTCTGAGCGGCGCCCTGGTAGGCCATGGGCTCAAACAGTTTTGCGAGCTCTCCGATCGAAAGATGAGGCTTCACGCGCTCATCCTGCGCAAGCAGGTCTTGTAGATCGCACTTGTTGGCCAAGGCCTTGATGCTGATCTCTTCAACGATCCGGTTCGCCTCCTCTTTTCCGATTTTCGCCGACAGCGCCGCCACCACCGGCTCAGCCATGACCGCGCCGTATGTGGCGCCGATATTGGCGCGCATGCGCTCGCTGTCGATTTCCAGCTTCTCGGCAGCACTCACAACCGCGGAGAGGGCGCCCGAGCTCGCGAGCGCGATTGCCGCAACGATCAGCGCATCCGGGGACCACTCATCAAGCCCTCGCTCATGTTCCTGCACCTGAGCAGCCAGCATGGCCGCCGCCAGATTGGGGACCATGGTCGCGGCGGCGAGCGCGGCTGAGACCGAGGGCGCGAGTGCTTCTTTCACTTCCGTTTGCATCAGCAGCGATAGGTCACGGGCGATTTTGCCGCAGGTTCCCGTGAGGATTGCAAAACCACAGGTGGTTTCGGCGAGCCGGTCGCGGTGACTATGCCAGGGCGCCTCGGGCAGCGGCAGATCGAGCAATGCCGCCAGCCGTTCAGCCACATCAAGGCCACGCTCGTTGAGCGAGGCCAGAGTGCCGGCCTCGCCGCCGAACTGCAGCACCAGCGCCTCGCGGCGCAACCTCCGCAGCCGGTCGCGTGAGCGCGCGAGCGCTGCCGCGTAGCCCGCGAACTTGAGCCCGAGCGGCATCGGCAATGCATGTCGAAGGCCGGCGCGTCCCACGGTGCCGGTCCGGCGATGCCGTCCCGCAAGCGCCGTAAATCCATCCACCGCGCGGTTGAGGTCGCCGAGAAGAACATCGATCGCCGCCCGCAGATCGAGCACGAGTGCCGTGTCGATGAGGTCACGGCAGCTTGCGCCGAAGTTTACATAGGCCGCGGCGGTCGCGTCGGTCTTCGCCACCTGCGCGGCAAGAGCCTTGAGCACCGGAGCGGCGGTATTGCCGCAGACCTGCGCTTCTTCGCCCAGTGCATTGAGGTCGTAGTGCTCCGTGCGCGCCGCATTGGCAATGACATCGATTGCGAGAGCAGGAATAATGCCGAGAGCGGCTTGTGCCCGCGCCAGCGCAAGTTCGAAATCGAGCATGCGCTGGAGGCGCGCACGATCACTGAGAGCTTCGCGCATGCCCGGGCTTGACATCATTGGGCTTAGAAGCCCGGACGGCGAAAGCGGATTGATCATAGGCGGATCACACTCGAAGCCGGCCGCCGCGTGATGGCCGAGGCTGCGCGAGCATGGCAGGCAATGAACAAAACCAGTTTCCCTCCTCCGCGCCAAACCTTTATATCTGCAACTCGAACCAGGGAGAACCGGCGATGGCGATGACCATGAATGGGCAAGTCCAGCTTCCGGCAAGGCGCGAGGTGGTCTGGGAAAAGCTCAATGATCCCGAAGTGCTCAAGACCTGCATCCCCGGCAATGAGCAGTTCGACAAGGTCGGGGATAATGAATTCCATGCCATTGCGACCGTGAAGGTGGGGCCGGTCAAGGCGCGCTGGAAAGGCAAGGTGCGGCTTTCGGACCTTGACCCGCCCAACGGCTACCGCATTTCGGGAGAAGGGGACGGTGGTGTTGCCGGCTTTGCACGGGGAGGGGCCAAGGTGTCGCTCTCGGATAAGGACGGAGGGACGCTGCTCAGTTACGACGTCGAGGCCCAGATCGGCGGGAAACTCGCGCAACTCGGACAGCGCCTCATCAACAGCGCGGCGAGGAAGACCGCAGATGATTTCTTCCAAAAATTTGCCGCCGCGGTGGCCGCGGGATGAGCCCTTGTGTGCCCATTCCAAGGCGTTTTGCGAAGCCCACTCTCATTGGTGTGAAAGCGAATTGATTGCATTCCTCTCGTACTCTATTGACGAGAGCCGCCGGCTGCCGAAAACTCATTCTTTCATGCCCAGGCGAAGCCTCAAATCCGGTGCTGCGATACTCGTCCTGCTCGCGACGGCCGTTGCGGCCTTCATCGCTCTCGTGCGCGTTCCCGGCGGAGCGCTATCCCCATCGCCGGCCAATGCCGCTTCCGAGCGCAGGCTGATTGCGGTCCAATCACCGCTGAGAGCGAGCAAAGCATCATTTTCACTCGATGATCTCGCTGGGGTGCGTCATGATCTTTCCGGCCCGCTGGGAGGACTCGTCCTGGTGCATTTCTTTGCCACCTGGTGCGAGCCGTGCCGCGAGGAGCTGCCGGCACTGCAGCGCTTGAGCGACCGTGGCAAGGCTAGCTCGCTTGCGGTTTTTGCAATTTCCGTTGGCGAACCCGATATCCGCGTGCGCCGCTTCTTCGAGCCCATGCCGTTGACCTTTCCGGTGCTGCTTGACCGTGACAAGGAGGTCGCAAAAAACTGGCAGGTTGAGACGCTGCCCACAACCTACGTGCTCGATGGCGAGCGCAAGCCGCGCCTGCTGGTCGAGGGCGAGTTCGAATGGGACCAGTTGAAAGTAGGAGAGCTTTTGGATGCCGTTTCATCGCGAGGAGAATGAACGATGACAATGAACAGGCGCGATTTCGTCAACGCCGGAATATCGGCCTCGTTTTTCGCCATGCTGCCGGGCTCTGCGTCCGCACAGCGGTCGTTTTCGCCGCAACCGGACGTTTGGCGCAATTTCGAGATCGCGACCCGCGTCGAGCTTGCGCCCGGGCAGGGCGTCAGCCAGGCCTGGATCCCGCTGCCGGCGGTGAACGAGCCCGACTGGATTAGGCCCCTCGATAATAAATGGCAGACGAACGCGCGCTCGGCGGCCGTCGAGCGCGACCCGAAATATGGGGCCGAAATGCTGCACGTCGAGTGGGCGGCAGGCGATGCGCCCGTCGTTGAGGTGACCAGCCGATTCGCGACTCGCGACCGCGGCATGGATCTGGCCAAGCCGCGAGAGCCGGCGCCGCTTACGCAAGCGCAACGCAAGCTCTACACCGAGGCAACTGCGCTCATTCCGACCGATGGAATTGTCAAACAGACCGCCGACACTGTCACCGCCGGGGCGGATTCCGAGATCGCGAAAGCGCGCGCAATCTATGAGTGGATCGTCGACAACACGTTCCGCAATGCGAAGACCCGCGGCTGCGGAGTGGGGGACGTGGCTGCCATGCTGCGCACCGGCGATCTCGGCGGCAAATGCGCCGACCTCAACGCGCTTTATGTGGGCCTTGCGCGCGCGGTCGGGCTGCCCGCACGCGATCTCTATGGCATTCGCGTCGCACCCTCGAAATTCGGCTACAAGAGCCTTGGTACCGGATCGGAAATTATCAGCAAGGCGCAGCACTGCCGCGCCGAGGTCTACATCACAGGCTTGGGCTGGGTGCCGGTCGATCCAGCCGACGTGCGCAAGGTCGTGCTCGAAGAGCCGCCCGGCAACCTGGCGCTGACCAACCTGAAAGTGACCGCCGCCCGCCGGACGCTGTTCGGCGCGTGGGAGATGAACTGGCTCGCCTACAACACGGCACACGATGTGAAGTTGCCGGGCTCGAACGGGCCGGCGGTCGAATTCCTGATGTATCCCCAGGCCGAGATTGCCGGTACGCGTCTCGACAGCCTCGATCCGGATACGTTCAAATACGTCATCACGGCGAAGGAATTGACGCCGACCTAATCCGTCGGATCTTGCACTGCTTTCGGACATGCGCGCATGCCCGCGCGTAGCGCGCGGGCATGCGATGCTCAAGCATCCCGGATGCGGCTGGGTCGCCGCATCCGGTGCATGAACGTCAGGCGACCAGCGGGCGCAACACCGGATGGTGCTCGAAGAACTTGAATTTCTCGACCACGCCGTCGAGACCCCAGACGTGTCCGGCACGCTTGGCGATCAGGTAGACGCACACCACCGCATAGACGATGTGGTAGTCGATGATGAAATTGTTGGCGTTCTCGATGAACGGCCAGTCCATATGCGCCGTCCAGTACATGAGGAGCAGCGCCACGCCGAACGCCGCGCTCACGCGCACCAAGAGGCCGACGAGCAGCGAGAGCCCGATCAGTAGGTGACCGTAGCTGACCAGGAACGTCAGGATGGGATCGAGCGCCGGCGTCGCCAGCACGGCGTAGACATCATGGAAAGTCTTGGTATGGCTCAGAAAACCCGCGGCGCTGAACTTCGGGTTGAACATGCCCTGGTGGGAGGCGGCATAGAGGAAGGTCCATGCCATAAGCATGCGGAATACGAAGACAAAGCCGCGGTCGGAGCTCGGTTCAGTCATTGGTATAGCCTTTCCCGGTCGTCAAAGCAGAATCTGATGGTTCAATAAATGATGGAAGCCGCCGCAAGCGGCTTTGATCTAGCTCAAAAAACCGAAGATGATTATTGCGGCGGGGACAGGCGGCCGTCCCCGGGGGAGCGTGGCCAGGAAAAGCTCCCGCGCTACATCATGCCAAGCGCCCGCGGCAGCCAAAGGCTCAGCCCGGGCAAGTAGGTCACCACGACGAGAAACACGACCATTGTGATCAACCATGGCAGCACCGCCACCGTCAGCTCGGTGATGCCTATACGGGCGATGGTGGAGGCGACGTAAAGGTTGAGCCCGACCGGCGGGTGGCAGAGGCCCACCTCCATGTTGACGTCGATCACGATCCCGAAATGCACGGGATCAATGTTCAGCCGTTTTGCCGCCGGATACAGAATCGGGGCCATGATCAGGATAACCGAGGAAGGATCCATAAAATTCCCCGCAAGCAGAAGGAGCACGTTCACCAGCAGCAGGAAACCGATCGGCCCGAGATTCTGTGCGAGGATCCAGTCGGCAAGCGTGTTAGGAATGTTCTCGTTGGTGAGCACGAACGAGAACAGCACCGCGTTGGTGATGATATAGAGCAGCATCGCGCTCATGTTGGACGCTTGCAGCAGCACGCGGGGGACGTCTTCGATCTTGAGCGCCTTGTAGACGAAGACCGAAACGAAGAAGGAATAGACGGCGGCCATGGCGGCTGCTTCGGTGGCCGTGAAGACGCCGCTATAGATGCCCCGATGATGATGACGACGAGCATCAGGCCCCAGACGCTCTGGCGGAATGCGCGCCAGCTCTCTGCCCAGCTTGCTCTCTGCATGCGCGGGTAATTGCGCTTCCTGGCGAGATACCAGGTCACGCTGCAGAGCATGACGGTCAGCAGCGTGCCCGGCAGCAGGCCGGCCACGAACAGCGCGCCGACGGACGTGTTGGTGGAGATGGCGTAGATCACCTTGGGGATCGACGGCAGCATCAGGATGCCGAGCGAGCCGGCAACCGTGATGACGCCCGCGCCAAAACGCATGGGATAGCCGTGGCGCACCATTTCGGGGAGCACGATCGAGCCGATCGCCACGACGGTGGCGACGCTCGACCCGCACACCAGCGCGAACATGGCACAGGCGACGATGCCGGCGAGCGCCAGGCCGCCATGCCAGTGCCCAACGACGGAGGTCGCAAAATCGATCATGCGCCGCGCCACCCCGCCGTGAGTGAGAAAACTTCCGGCGAGGATGAAGAAGGGGATCGCCATGATCTCGAAGCGCTCGATACCCGTGAAGAGCTTCAGTGCCAGTGCATCGATCGGCACTTCGGTCAACGTGAAAACGAAGATCAGAACGGTCAGACCAAGCGCGATCGAGATCGGCATGCCCGTGAACATGAGGGCAATGAGCAGAACGAAGATGAGACCGGCCCGCGGACCCGCGGAGATCGTCACGTAGCCGAACTTTGCCGCCAGACACAGCGCAACCAGCGCAATTGGAATGCCGATGAAAAAGTATGCGGCGATGCCGGAGCCTTGGGTTCGAGTTCGGAGGAAGCCCCGCTTTCTCGTCGATCGCGAATGCGGATGCGTGTGCCATTGATGCTTCCCCCTAGCCGGCCGCTGCCGCCGATGCGGCCAGCTGGGGGTGTTTTTGTTCAAGGCCCTCTGGTGCGGCAGCTCTCCCGTGCGCGCGAAGGCTAAAGCAACCTGCAGGAACCGGAAGCACATGAGGTAACTGCCGCCTGGAATGGCGAGATAAACGATCCATGACGGTAGTTCGAGGTCGGGTGAGACCTCCTCGGTGTGGGCCATGAGCCAGACAAAGCGGGTGCCGAACGTGCCGATGACGCCTGTGAAGAGCGCCCCGCACAGCAATCCGAATAAGACCGTGCGGTAATACGAACGCCCGTCCAAGCGTGCGAGCGCCACGTCGACCCCGACATGGATGCCGGTGCGCACGCCGTAGGCGGCACCGAACTTTGCCATCCAGACGAACATGTAGATGCACAATTCCTGCGCCCAGGAGAGGTGAATGGCGGCCATGTAGGGGTGCAGGACAGGAATGCCGAATGCGTAACGGTGTACGACTGCGACAAAGATAAGGATGGTCGCAGCCGCCATCAGGCTGGCGATCAGCGTCTCTTCCAGCCGGTCGAGAATGCGAAGCATGATCCCAGGTCCCCTTCAATTCATGCGAGCGTCGCATGCACCCGCTTGCACGTGCAACGGGCGCAGGTTGCGCGTTTCGACGCAGTCAGCCGGCAAAGTAGCCCATAGGCTTGCGGATCGGTCTGCCGTTCCTGGGGCGATGGGAGACTTGTTTTCAATTCCGATTATGCTCTATTCTGGAGCAGAAATGGAGCATATTTTGATGGACCTGTCGATCAAGGGAGTGCCGCAGGAGCAGGTTGCGCGGCTGCGCGAGCGTGCCAAAGTGAACCATCGTTCGCTACAGGGCGAGTTGAGGGCGCTGATCGAGGAAGCGACCTCCGGTGTGCCATGCAAGCTGTCGATCGATGAGGTGGCGGCGAAAATAGGCAAGCTCGGCCTCAAGCGCCGCAATGAGGCGGTGCGGCTGATCCGCGCAGACCGTGACCGATAAGGTTGTCGACGCGTCCGCCGTCGTTGCGTTGTTGTTCAATGAGGTGACGCAGGAAAAGGTCGTCGCCCGGCTGCGCGGTGCCTCGCTTCACGCACCGGCTCTTCTGGAATTCGAAGTGGCGAATGCGTGTTTGAAAAAGATGCGCGCCTCTCCCGGCGAGCGCGAGCTGCTGCTGGAAGCCTTTTCAATGCTTGCTGAGCTTTCAATCGCGCTGGAGGAGATCAATGTTGCAGAAGCGATAGCGTTGGCGGAGAGAACGAAGCTGTCATTGTACGATGCCAGCTATCTTTGGCTTGCCCGCGCCCTCGACGCGCAGCTTGTTACGCTCGACCAGAAGCTTGCCCGCGCGGAGAAAGCACCGCGGCGGGCAAGTGAGCGAGGGAAGCGGGCGCAGCTACAGCGCGTTCCACTCAAATAGAATCGTAGACTGGGCAAAGGAGCCGGCGCTTGCGCCGGCGACATGCCCACGCGTGGGCACGGCGTGGCCGCAGTCTAGCTTGCGCAGACTGCGTAAACTTGTCTGCGATGCACGCCTTTGCCCACCCTTGTATTAGCGCGAATCACTATGATGCGTCCGTTCCGAAAGGAACGGTCCGGCCCGGGTGGCCACCCGGGCCGGACCGGCCGATCGTCGGATCGTTGCCCACCGTAGCCTCAAGGGCTGTCTTTCGTAGCAGGATCGCGATCGGCTCTTCATCAGGACCCGTATGGTTGAACGAACTTTAGGTTCGCATTGCAAGGAAGGGTCGAGAGAAGATGGGCAAACATAGCACAGTTTGCGCCGGGATCGATACCGGCAAACAGAAGCTTGATGTAGCGCTTGAGAGTCGCTCGCAGGAGCTCCAGGTGCCAAATACCGCTTGAAGGGCACCGCGAAGTCTCGAATTGGTTGCGCAAGCACCGGGTCGCTCGGGTCGGTATCGAGGCGAGCGGCGGTTACGAGCAGGCAGTCGTGCGCCAGCTTCGGCAGGATGGTTTTGTTGTGATCGTATTCCAGCCGACACAGGTGAGGGCCTATGCCGTGTTCCACCTGCAAAAAGCCAAGAACGACAAGATCGACGCTGGCCTGATCGCTGAGTGTACCGCGGCGGCGAAGAAGATCCATGCGCCTCCGGATCCTCGCCTGGCGCCGTTTGCTGCGGTTGCGACGTTGCTTGATCAGCTCACCGAGGACATCGCTCGTCTAAAGACACGCCGTGAATCGTTTCACGATGAGCGGATAAAAGCCCATTATACCAGTGAAATCCGCCGTCATAAGGCACTGTTACGTGCAGAGCTCAAGAAACTTGCTGCTGATATCCGCCGCCATGACGATCTTGGCAAGCGGCTCGATCTCATCCTCAGTGTTGACGGGGTTGGTCTGCGAACTGCGGTTGCCATTCTGGTGCGCATGCCCGAGATCGGGCGCGTGACGCGGGAGCGAGCAGCCGCATTGGTGGGATTTGCCCCCTATGACAATGACAGCTCAGACCACAGCGGACCGCGTCATATCAGCGGCGGCCGCACACGCGTGCGGGGTAATCTTTATACCGCAGCGTTGCCAGCCTCGATGCGTTGGAATCCTCAGCTGATGGCGCTCTACAAACGTTTGATAGCGAAAGGCAAGCCGCACAAAGTTGCGCTGGTTGCTTGTGCCCGCAAGCTTCTGATCTTCGTCAACACCGTGGTTGAACGCGGGACACCATGGACCAAGGAACTGCCGGCGTTGGCAAACGTGAACAGAGGCGCCTGAGGCGCAGAAGGAGGCCTTGATCGCTTGGACGGCGAACCTTCGGACGCGAAGCTGGTGTCAAGGGCGGCTTGCCGCCGCGAAGCGGTCACGACCCTTGACACCAGCTGTGCGGCCGAACACCAACGTCCAAGCGATCAAGGCCGAAACAATGGCCCGATTTAATGGTTGCTACGAATGCGATCCCGGTTTCTTCGG
>CAVYVC010000021.1:0-266882 GCA_963771845.1 uncultured Alphaproteobacteria bacterium
GCCAGCCCGCCCGAATTCGAAACGCTCCAGCATCCAGCGGCGGATTTCGACGTTGGGCTCGGCGCAAATCGCATTTGCTGTAATCCTCTCCGGGCGCTCGATACTAATGTCGGCTGCCTGACGCCAACTCCGCAGGCCGAAGCGCCCCGCAACCCTCGATCGCTTTGATGAAAGCATCGATGGTGGGCTCGGGATTGCTGCCGTAGTTGAGATGGATGCCGTCGGCGCTCCATCCGCACAGGATGGTCGGTGAGAAGACCGACCGCTCCAGCGTGAAATAGGCGGGCGAACCATCGCTGCGCCGGCAGATCGCAATGAAAAAGCATTCGGACGCGATCCGGGGCGGCGGCATGGTGACGATGATTGCATCCAACTCGCCGATACTCCGCCGCGTGCAGCGGATTTTCGCAATGAGATCGCGCCGCTGCTGGGCGCCAACGCCCCAGAGTTCGGCCGCCTCCGCCATCGCGCTCTCGATCAGGGACTGCAACTCGTCAGGATCGGCATTAGGGAGCAGGTCAGGCGCTTCGTATGCCAGGCGCCGCAAGCTGATGTGCCCGAAGTAATAATGCCACCTCTGCTGCTGAGCATTGAGCTCCATTGTCCTTTGTTCCTTTCAATCGACTTGGGCTGCACGGACGGGCTTGCTTGATGTGTTTGATTAGTTCGATCTGCTTGACAAATCTCCTCTCTGTTTTGCTGCACAAGCGCCGCAAGCTTGCCGCAGCATCGACATGATTGCTGCTTCTGCGCGCACGTTTGGAATAACAACAACGGTCTCACTGTTATTCCCGTGCGCGCAGATTATCTCTGTGTCAATTCTCTCTTCTAATAATAGGGGGCGCTAACGCGAAAGGAGCGAACGAGCAGACATTACCCGGAGTTCATCGACGAGCCGCCTGCCCCGTCACTTCGTCAACCTGGAGACAACCATGCCGATGACCGGCGTTGATCCACTGCAAGAATTCCTGAGTTCACTGGCCGGAGACAGAAAGCCGATCCCGCTTGTCGCCACCCGCATCGATGTGCTTATCAAAGGCGGACTTGCGATCGTCACCACCGAGCGCACCTTCCGCAACATCGAAAAGCAGTCGATCGAGGCGACCATGACGTTTCCCGTCCCGGTCGACGCCACGCTGGTTGCGCTTCGCGCGCGCATCGAAGGGCGCACGCTCAACGCGATCGCGCAGGCGCGCGCGGAGGCGCGCGAGACCTATGAAGGCGCGATCGAGAAAGGCAAGACAGCGGTGCTGCACGAGGAACTGCTCAAGGGCATTCACATGCTCAGCGTCGGCCACGTCCGGCCGGGAGCGGAGATCGTGGTCACCGACAGCTGGACCGCGCCGCTCTCATTCATGGACGCGACCCCGCGGCTGCGCATCCCCACGACCGTGGGCGAGATCTACGGCCGCACGCCGCTTCGCTCTTCCGATGATCTCGTCACCGGCGGGGAACTCCAGCACGCCAGCATCGGGATTGTCAGCGAGAATGGGACCGCTTCGCTCCTGCGCGCGGGCGAGCCCAGGGATGGGCGGTATGATGTGACCCTTGATGCTCCGATCGACATTGCGGTTTCCGGCTGGGCCGTTGCGGGGCTCGAAGGCGTTGCAGCCGACGGCCGCAAGGTCACCCTCGACATTGCGCCGGCGGCAAAGGCCGACGCCAGCCTGGACCTCGATCTTCTGTTCGACCATTCCGGCTCCATGGCGGAGCGCGCCGCCGGCAGCCTCGATGCGAGCGCCTCCAAATTTGCGGTGGCGAGGGAAGGCCTTCTGGCGGTGGCACACGATCGCCTCAAGGCAACCGATCGCATCCGGGTGTGGGAGTTCAACGACAGGGTCGACTTCGTTGGCGAGGGCACGGGACCGGCAACCGAGCACGTCGTGCGCAAGATCGGCAGCCCCGACGGCGGCACCGAGATTACCCGCGCATTCAACGCGGTGATTGCGTCAGGCGCGGCGAAGGACATCGTGATCGTTACCGACGGCAAGAGCTGGGCCTTCGAGCCGCAGCTCATTGCGCGTGCCGGCGTGCGCGTGTCGGCGGTGCTCATCGGCGAGGACGCACTCGAGGCCGGGATTGGTCATCTCGCCGGGATGACGGGCGGGCAGCTGCTGGTCTCAGCCGGCGGCGATGCCGATACTGCCATTGCCGCCGCGCTCGATGCCGCGCGCGCGCCGTTTGCGCCCTCGCCCGCAATCGAGGGAAATCCGGTGCGCCTCGAGACCTTCCGGCGCGGCGCCCGCGTGACCGCGACCTGGGGCGCAAAGGCCACGGCCGAAGCCTCGGCCGCCGCGCGGCAGATCGGCGCGACCGCGGCCGCGCTCGCCATCCCGCTGATGAACAAGCCAGAGGCAGCGACGCTCGCCGAGGCGGAAGGCATTGTCACGCACCTCACCAGCCTGGTGCTGGTCGATGAAGCAGGCGAACGCAGCGCGGGATTGCCGGCAAGCCGCAAGGTCGCGTTGTCCAGCCCACGCTCGGCGATGTTGTCCTTGGCGTCACCTGGCGGTTTTGCCGCCGCGGTCGCCCCTGCAAGCGCCGGACCTGCGGCCCCCCGTGCAACGATGGCGCGCGGTTTACTGAGGAGAATGGCTTTCGATGATGACGGCGTGTGGGGGTCGCGTGCGCCCAGCCCGCCATCGCCCCGGCCGGCTTCGCCTGCGGCCCCGGCCGCACCGCAGTCAATTTGTCGACCACATTGACTGGGATGCCGACCCCGAGGCGCTGCGGCGCGGCGATCTGGCAGGCGTTCCCCGCGCTGCCGTGCGGCTAATCCGCGCCGCGGCGCGATCACCGGAGGTGATGGCGCTCGCGAAGGCGCTCGGCATCGATCCCATAGTGGCGGTGATCGGGCTCCTCGCGCGCGCAGCCGGCGGAAACCGATCCGCCGAGCGCCTCGCCCGCGGGATCCTCGGCGCGGCGGAGGAGCAGGCAGTGATGGCCGCAATGGCGGCGCTGGGATTGTAAGCGTTCGTACTGTCGCAGTGGCGGGTTAGGCGTGTGCGCGTCTAACCCGCCCACTCGGTGCTAAGAATAAGAAGCGTAGTAAGGGGCCGGTTCGGATCGGACGAACGCCAGTGCGAAAAGAGCTACTTTTGGCTTCCGTCTCGAGATCCGCGTATGAACGCTGCCGCGCCGGCTCCTATGTCCCCCCCAAGCCGGGTGAATGCAAGCACGAAAAATAAAATTGCCGCTCCAGCGCGCCAAATCGAAGGGCTTGCCATGAACCAAAGCCCAAAGAAAATTGCTGCCACGAGAAAGACAAGGCGTGCTCGGTTTGGCGATGGAGCCGCCGGCGCCTTAACCGGAGGTGTTATTGTCAGCGGTGGCTTAAGTTCAGCCACATATGCCGGTTTTACTTCGGCAGGGAACCCCAGTGCGAACGCCCAGGAGCGTGCCGCCCAATCTGCATCCGAATCTGAAATTTCTTGCGCAATAAGACGTACCTGGCTCGCCGAGCCTGCTGTTATCAGGCGCTGAGGATATTGCCGTTTAAGTGAGCGAAGGAGGGCGCCGATTTCACGCTTCGAAGATGGACAATAATCACGCAGCAGGCCTTCGCACCGCCGGGGGTCGAGCATAATGACTTTCCCCTTCTCGGCGACGAGGCGTTTCAGGATTTGCCTGACTGCATCATCCATTGCCTTCGCCTGACTTCGTCGCTCGACTATAGGGTCTGGAGCATTGTGCTTACAGCATTGTGCTTAGTTCCCAGTTCCGAATCTCGACGGCTGATTCGATGGCTTGCTTTGACTCGGCAATGGGTTGTCAAAGTTCAAAAATGAATTATTAGGATTCAAAAACCTGCGTTCGGTCGAGGGAAACGTAAAACTAGGCGGTATCCGCGACGGCGGTGGCGAACCGGCGAAAACCTTGATAGGCCATAGGTCGTTCCAACGCGTGCCATAGTACCAATGCGAGACGGCAGCGTAGATGAACCAGAGCGCAAGCCACCCAAAAAAGACACCGGATTTGTCATTTCCAGTCTTGTTCTTTGATTGTGACTGTGCGGCAGGCCCTGCTTGTGATCCAGCGAGGGAGCCTGTTTGTCGGATGTTGCCGGAAGGCGTCCCATTCGTGAGGGTCTCGGTCGGATCCTTTACGGCCGGGGCGAAAGGTAAGGCGAGGGCGAAGGCCCAAGCTTCGGCCGCCCAGCTCCCTTTTAAATCGTCTGCGTGCATGGCCGCAGCGCGCTCAATTGGTCCGGTTTCGATGAGGCGCTGAGGGCATCCGCTTTTGAGTGAGCGAAGCAGCGCTGTAATCTCGCGCTTGGAGGAGGGACAATAGTCCCGCAACAAGCCTTCGCACCGTCGCGCGTCGAGCATGATGTCCTTCCCCTTCTGCTCGACGAGACGCTTCAGGGTCTGCCGGACTGCATTATCCATTGCCATCATTGCTGCCCGACTGTTGGCTCCATTAATCCAGAGAGATAATGCCTTCTCAGGACGGCTGTCCATATGCTTGCCACGGTAGCCTTGGCCCCTGCTGTTTCTCCGTTGACGCCGCCTGCGGAGAATTCATAATTCATCCTCCAAGAGGGCCTCAACGGAGCGCATCTCGAATTCAGGTACAAACGACAGTCCCCGGCAAGCGGAGGAGGCACGAATGGCTGTGCGACCAGGCGGAAAAATCGCCAAGCGCGATGTTCATTTCTTCTGGATTGTCGATGCCTCGGGATCGATGCAAGGCGACAAAATAAAGACCCTCAATGACGCCATCGCCAAGGCTTTGCCGGACATGCGCAAAATCGAAGACGCGCACCCGCATACCCGCGTGTTCGTGCGGGCACTCCGGTTCGCGGACGATGTCCAATGGGTCGGCAGCGAAAACCCGGTACCTCTCTCACAGTTCGAATGGCATGATATCGCGGCAGCCGGCAAGACGAGTATGGGGGGTGCGCTTGTGAAAGTTGCGGAGAAGCTCAAGGAGCTGGACCAGGAGCAGGGATACTATCTGCCTCCCGCGCTGATCCTGGTCACCGACGGGGAACCCACAGACGACTTCCAAGGAGGCGTGCGGCAATTGCTGAACGAAAAACTGGGCCGCGATGCAACGCGGCTGGCGGTGGCGATCGGGACCGATGCTAACGTGGCGGTGCTGAGGGATTTTGTCCAAGACCCGGAAAAACACATTGTGCTCGCAAATGACTCCGAGCACCTCGCGGCCTTGATTCCGATCGTTTCGACAAGTGTCCTCGAACACTCTTCTACCCCTATTAGCCCGGACAGACAGCCGCTCACGATACCGTTGGTGTATTCGGATAAAGCTGGTCCATTGGTGTATTAATTCGGACGCCACCCAATGGCATCAATGCCGGGAAAAGGCAGAATCGCCCGTCAGGAGATCCACTTCTTCTGGCTCCTCGACAGCTCCGGATCAATGACGGGATTGAACATCCAAGCCTTGAATACCGCTATGCGGGGCGCCATCCCCGGCATGCGCGATTTTGCCAATCAGCATCCGAACTTTCGCGTGCTCATCCGCGCCCTGGAGTTTGGTACCGAGGCGCGCTGGCTCGTAAGTGACGCAGTCGAACCCAAAGATTTCCTTTGGCGCGGGATCAAACCAAGCGGCGAAACCGCCATGGGGGAGGCATTAACGCGGGTGGCCGAGAAGCTTTCCGAGCTGGAGGACAATCGAAGGTCGCGTTATTTGCCACCGGTTCTCGTGCTCGTTACCGATGGTTTTCCCACCGATGAATTCGACAAGGGACGGGAGCGTCTGATGGATACCACACTCGGGCGTGAGGCCATGCGAGTCGGCATTGGAATCGGACCTGACGCCGACGTAAATACCATCAACACTTTCATCGCCAATCCCAGGGTTCCGCCAATGCAGGCCAGCAACGCGGATGATATTATCAGCATGATCCAGCTTGCGAGCACTACGGGGCTTTCCCTGTCCTCGACACTTAGTTAGGCTGAATTTCATTCGCGAGTCCAAGGCGTTAAAACCTGCCGAGTTTCTGATAAAAGAATAGGTGCGATGTGCCGTTGCGCGGCCCTCTGAATCCCGGTGACATTTTGGACGCGAAGCGCAGCGGCGCGAAAATAATCATTGAGCGCTACGTCGCAGAGGGAGGACAGGGATACGTATATGAAGCGCGCAGGAACGATAAACCTGTGGCGGTCAAGTGGTACAAGCCGAATTACGCACGTCTCGATGAACGCCTGCCGACCCGGCTGGATCACCTGATTGACCTATGGGAGAAGCGAGAAACCGAGTACCTACGGGATTTTCCTATTTGGAAATTCTTGTGGCCGAACGATATCGTGGTCTGTAGCGGGATAGAGCCTTTCGGCTATGTCATGCCCTGGAAAGAGAACCAGTTCGCCGAATTCAGACGCGTTTTTTGTCGTCAAGTTGAACCCGAATCCTTTCGCTTGTTGATCAGGGCCGGTATTGAGTTAGTGGACGGATATTGGCGCCTGCATGCCCGCGGTTATTGCTATCATGATGTGAGCGACGGAAATGCCGCGATGAATTGCCAAACCGGGGAGATTCGCATCTGCGACTGCGACAACATCGATGAGAACGAAATAGCCGGAGCTATACTTGGTACAGGGAAATTTATGGCACCGGAAATTCTGCGCGGCGAGGCACTTCCAACCCAGCAAACGGACTTCTGGTCGCTCGCGGTTCTTCTGTTCTCTCTTTTTTTCCGCAATCATCCCTTGCAGGGCGTAAAATCAGATGTGCAGCTCGAAAATCAGGAAACGATCAAGAAATATTACGGTATCAAGCCGCTCTACATCTTTGATCCCTTGGATTCCTCCAACGCTCCTGATCCCGAACGTCATGAGGCAGCGCTGTTGCATCGCGCGATCTATCCAAATTTCCTGCTGAAGCTTTTTGAGCGCGCCTTCACCGAAGGGCTGCGCGATCCCGAACATGGACGAATCATGGAAACTGAGTGGCGCAGCAATCTGGTGAAGTTGCGCGATTCCATCATGCTTTGCCCGCGTTGCAAGGCCAAAAATGAGGAAGTTGAAAATTTCTTTGATCCGGACGCCTCGGAACGCCAGCGGTGCTGGTCCTGCCGCCGCGCGCTTGCTCGCCCAAAGCTTCTAAAACTGGGAAACGCCAGCGTGGTTGTTGCAGACGGGCTGCAGCTCTTTCCGCACCATCTCGATCCTGATCCCAGGCGCCGGTGGGACTTCAGTCAGCCCCTTGCCTGCGTCAGTCGCAACCCGCAGCAGCCCGACGAAATCGGCTTGAAGAACCTGGGTGCCGAGCCCTGGCGCGCAAAGACACCGGATGGACAGGAAGCAATGGTCGAGCCGCAGAGATCCGTGCGCCTCGATCCCAAAATGCGGATATATTTTGGGCAAACCCGCGGTGTCGTGGTTTGAGCATCGCTGCTCGTTCGGTTCGATGGCAGCCCGTCGAGGGTAGCGTATGCGGCGCTTCTCACAGGCGCAAGAACAAGCCCAACCAGGACGCCAAGAAGATACGGACGTTGCTTGACGATTCCGCCGTCGTGCTCGCGGTTGCGGACGGCCACGGTGCCGCCGCTCATCCGCGCAGCGCCAAAGGAGCACAGTTCGCGGTCGATGCAGCGGTAGAGGTACTCGCCGGCTTTGCTAGGTCGTTGAATAAGGCTTCGAAGTCGGCCGTTGAACGGGCTGCGGCCGAAGCCCCGCAGCGTGTTCTCTCCGCTTGGCGACAACGTGTCGATGGTGATGTCCTTTCCGACTGGCCGAAGGACAGACAAAAAGCGAGAGAGCTGTCCCAGCCGCAGCACGAGGAACTGCGCATTCTTTACGGCAGCACGCTCATTGCTGCCGCGCTTACCCCGGCCTTTGCAATTTATCTGCAGATCGGGGACGGCGATCTCTTGGTTTTGTCCCCAGATGACAGAGTGACTCGCGAGGTGCCTGGCCCCCGCAAGGCATCCAACGTCACGGAGTCTCTTTGCCAATTGGACGCCGAACGGCGCTTTCGAACGCGCGGGCAACTTTTCAGAAACGGGGAACTGCCGAGCCTCGTCCTTCTTGCAACCGATGGCTATTCGAATTCGTTCAGCAGCGAACAGGATTTTTTTGACGTCGGTCGCGATTTGAAGAAATACCTGGAAAACGAGGGAGTCGACAGCGTAAAAAAACAGGTCGAATCCTGGCTTGCCGAAACATCGGAAAGCGGTAGCGGCGACGACATCACTGTGGCGCTCGCATGGCGCGGCAAGAAGGCCGAGTTGTCCGCCTGGGAGCGCGTGAAACAAGCCTTACAGTCGAGGCCCGCTGTTGCTGTGGCTGGCAGCGCTCTCCTCTTGGTTGCGATCTGGCAAGGTCTGCAAAATTGGAGCCGACCGGCCGCATGGATGACGCTTCCGTTCCAAAAAAGCTCGCTTAACAGCCTCGTATTCTCACGCGGCGGAGGGCTTCTTCTGGCGGGCAGCTCCGACAATGCGATCACGCTGTGGG
Organism: uncultured Alphaproteobacteria bacterium; assembly: GCA_963771845.1. GTDB lineage: Bacteria > Pseudomonadota > Alphaproteobacteria > Rhizobiales > Xanthobacteraceae > VAZQ01. The sequence goes on from CAVYVC010000021.1 coordinate 8,427, forward strand.
ATGTGGCGAGCAAACAGCTAAAGATGCGCATCGCGAATGCGCCGGCACACGCATCCCTGGCGGTCTCTGCGGGCCGGCGGCTGATCGCCTCGGGCGATGATCGAGGGATAATCGTGGTTTATGATCTCAACGATGGCCACGTGATTAGCCGGATCAATGCCGCTATCGGAGCCATCACGTCGCTTGCATTTTCGCCGGACGGTGATCGTGTGGCGGCCGCCGGAAGCCAAAATTCCGTGATCTTATGGAGGATCGGGACGCCAGAGGTTGAGCAAACATTGTCAGGTCATTCCAAGACAGTAACCTCGATTTCCTTTGCGCCGGACGGGAGTTGGCTTGTGTCGGGCAGTCTTGATGGCAGCGCCCGTGTCTGGAGCGTTGCCGGGGAAACGCGGGCCACCGTCCGCTTCGATTCTGTCGGAGTGCAGGCGCTCGCGGTTTCAAGCGACGGCAGCCACGTCGTGCTCGGACTTGCTGATGGGCGGCTCACTGCAGCCGAGACCACATCCGGCGCGATTCTCGGCAGCTTGCATCTGTCGAGGAAGGGAATATCGGCAGTCGATGTAGCGCCGAACGGAAAAGACGTGGTGATCGGGGATGAGAGCGGCTTGGTAGAAACGACGGATATGTCCTCAGGCAAGATCGCCCGCACCTTCACTGGTCACTCCGATCGGGTGCTAGCGATCACATTCGCGGCCAACGAAAACCATATCGTGTCAGGCGCTCGCGACAATACCGTGCGACTTTGGACGAACGACTAGTACCTCTGCACAGAGGTTTTGACTGGTTGATTTTCGGTCATTTTAGGATGGGCAGATTTTCCGGGGCAACAAGTAGCTCGATGCTTCGGGCGACGCCGGGTTGGCGTCGGATAAACCCAGCTCGCTCGATGGTGAGGACCATCTGATGAACCGAGGGTGGGCTGACGCGGAAGTGGCGTTGCATGTAGGCCTCGGCAGGCGGTCGTCGGAACATGCGCGAGTAGGCGTAGATGAAGGCCAGATACTGGCCTTGCTTTTCGGTGAAGCCTTGCCCTCTGGAACGACGCGCAGCGCCTGAGCTTTTCGGTGAAGCCTTGCCCTCTGGAACGACGCGCAGCGCCTGATTTTTGATTCATAGGTCGATTCGTCTGGGGCTCCGACAAGGAGGCCGAGATGAATGTGCTTTATCATGTCGAACTGAGCCAAGCCGAACGCGGCGAGCTCACCACGATGTTGAGTAAAGGCAAGCGAGCCGCCCGCAAGCTCAAGCGCGCCCAAATATTGCTGGCGGCGGACGCCGGCAGCAGCGACGAGGAGATTGCCCGCGCCGTGGCGGTGGGCGGCTCCACCGTGTACCGCACCAAGCGGCGCTTCGTGGAAGGCAATCTGGAACGGGCGCTGAGCGAGGACCCGCGGCCTGGGGCGGAGCGCAAGCTCACGGGCAAGGAGGAAGCCCTGCTCGTGGCAACCGCCTGTGCAAACCCGCCTGCGGGCCGCGCCCGCTGGACGCTGGAACTGCTGGCCGACGCCATGGTCAAGCTCACCGAGCACGAGAGCCTGTCGCACGAGACGGTGCGCCGGCGGCTGGCCGAAAACGGCCTCAAGCCGTGGCGCAAGGACATGTGGTCATTCCCAAGGTCGACGGCGAATATGTCGCCCGCATGGAAGATGTGCTCGACCTCTATGCCGAAGCGCCCGATCCCACGCGGCCGGTGGTCTGCTTCGACGAGAGCCCGGTCCAGCTCATCGGCGAGGCGCGCCAGCCGAGCCCGGCCGAGCCGGGCCAACTCGAACGCTACGATTACGAGTATCGCCGCAACGGCACCGTCAATCTCTTCGTCTGCATCGACGTCCACCGGCCGTGGCGCAAAGTCAAAGTCACCGAGCGGCGCGCAGCCGAAGACTACGCCCAATGCATGCGCGAACTCACCGATGTCCATTATCCCGACGCCGAGTGCATACGGGTCGTCCAGGATAACCTGTCGACCCACTCGCCCGGCGCCCTCTACGAGGCCTTTGCGCCTGCCGAAGCTCGGCGCATCTTGCGCCGCTTGGAGTTCCACTACACCCCCAAGCATGCCAGCTGGCTCAACATGGTCGAGATCGAGATCGGCGTGCTGCGCGGTCAGTGCCTCGACCGCAGAATCGACGACTCGAAACGCCTCGTCAGCGAAATCGCCGCGTGGGAACGACAGCGAAACGCCGCTGCCGCCCGCATCAAATGGATGTTCACAACCGCCAAAGCCCGCGCCAAAATGGGCCGTGCCTATCCCGACACGTTCAAAGAGTCATAATCACTGTGCAGAGGTACTAGCAGCGTCTCTAAGGGTCAAAGAGGTTCGGCAGCCTCGACGACCCCCTGAATTTTACCGAAACCGATGACGAGCCCGGGCGTAAGCTGGACCGCTTTTCCCGGCGGCACCTCAGCCACTTGGCCGTTCGGCAGCTTGGCCTGCCAAGCGCGCGTCGATCGATTGCGCAGCCCGAGGGCCTTGGGACCATGCGGGCTGGTCTCGAATTGACCTCCCCCTTCTGGGTCTGAAATGCCCAATATCTCCGGTCCGAGTCGCATCCCTGGCGCGAGCGCGGGCGTTCGCAACGGACCGATCTTGAGAAAAAAGCGATCCTCGACCGCTTCGACGACTCCCTGAATTTCAGCGAAATCGATGACGAGCCCGAGCGTAAGCTGCACCGCTTTTCCGGTCTGTACAGTCCCCTCGCCCGTGGGCAACTTCGCGTGCCAAGCGCGTGCCGATCGATTGCGCAGCCCCAGGCGCTTGGGATCATGGGGAATCGTTTCAACTTGTCCAATCGGGTCTCCCATCTCTGCCCCCGCTGGACCCAACATCTCCCGCTCGATCCGCATACCCGGAGCGAGCTGGGATGTTCGCAGCAGACCAATTTTGAGGACGAAGCAATCTGATTTCGGTGCTGGCTCGAGCAAATCTCTTCCATCGCTGGGTTTCGGTGCTGGCCCCCGCAAATCTTCCAAGATGGCCCGATCGCCCAGGGGGTCGCCGAAATGGATGTCGGCGAGAGAAGCGGGAGGAGGAGGCGGGGGGTACTCGAGAACAACCGGTTTGACATCGAGGGCGGGCGACCTTCTTGACCTCCTCACGACGTGAGCCCACGCCCATCTGAATATTTTCCGCCGCGGCACCGAAAGCGATTTCGAATATTTCAGTGCGTATTCGGCTTCTTTGATTACCCAGTCGGATTTTTGGGCATGGCGCGACCAGAAAAGTAGAAACAGATCGGAATTTCTTATTTCCTCGTATGTTCGCTTTTCCCACATCTCCCCAGGCAAGTTGCTCACTCTGTCGAGATAATACTTTACATTGACCATGTCATATGCATGCGCGTACCGCAAAACTTTCGCTCGATCCGGAAAAGCATAGGACATGAACGGCCGGCGATAGGTCCGGCCTTCTTGCGGCGCGTACTCCAAAGGTTGATCTTCCGCATCCGGCCTTCCGATTATAGTGAAGAGGATTGTGCCGGCCGCGGCTCCGTTGACAAATACGGAAAGCTCGGGTGTGAACTTTGACTCTTTTTTTAAGTCCGGCAAAAAAATCGAGAAAAAAAGAATGATCAATCGTCCATTCCACACTCCCTTTTGTACGGAATTGGGCACGGTGAATTGTGGGCACTCAAACCTGATCGCTATTTTGTCGTCAAACGTCAAAGGAAGGTGCAGCGGCGTGGATGCAAGTTGCGCGGCATTCGGCTGATTTTTTTCTGCTCTGGACCGGGCCTCGTCCTGCAGCTCGGGCGCATGTACCATCACCTGCACAACAACTTCCTCTCGCGGGGGCGCGGCCCACGGCGCAAAGACGGTCACTTCGGCCGCTTGTCCGTGCGGATGGCGCGGCTTGACGAGACTCATCAATGTTTCAGGATTGAGCTGAGTTTGACGCAGGGATCGATTTGGAGCGGACGCTTGGGTCTGTGTCGCGGAAGGCTCATCGGCGCGGGCGCCGATCACCGGCGCGGAAGTACTTGCTTCGCGCTTCTTCTCACGCGCCCTCTGCGACCTTCGATATATCCAGACACCCGCACCGGTCACCAGAACAAGCGAGCCGGTGACGATGAGTGCCGGTTCGAGAATAGGCGAAGCGACGGCAACAAGCTCCGGCAGAAACACCAGAAGCTTGGAGAAAAGGCCCTGCGGAATTGCCGCTGCCACGTACATTGGCGAAAGTCGCCCGATTACACAAGATCACGGTGACTAGGTTATTCTATCCTCGGCTCAAATAAATTGCGATCCCTGTCTCCTCAGGCGGTGAGGTTATAGTCAAACAGTGTTTGGGAGCCGGCTCAGGAAACCCTGGCTGGTTCTCCGACCGCTACACGGCTGGTGTGCGCAACCCCTCGGCGCAAAAATCGGTTTTGGCGGCCAGCTAACCGGTCCATCTCCTCCTCGGCCCCCGCAAATATCTTCTGAATTTGATCGCAAGGAACGGAGTTCGACCAGGATCAATAGGACTTATTTGCTTGTCGATACAAGAACTACACTGGAGAATTGACGATGAGTTTTCGCATCACCGGCCTACCCGCAGAGAAGTTCAGCTATCTGTTCGAGCTTTCCGATGAAGAACTGGCAAGGCACGGCGCGGTCCGCAGAACTGCCGATGCCCGAAACCCCGGCTATCCCTGTCGGATCAGTCTGACCGATTCGAGCGAAGGCGACGAGCTCCTGCTCGCCAACTATGAGCACCATCCCGTCGATACCCCCTATCGCATGCGATTCGCCATCTATGTGCGCAGAGGGGAAGAGACGTACGATGCCGTTGATCAGGTGCCTGAACAATTGCGCATCCGCCAACTTTCCGTACGCTCATTCGACCACAACGGCATGATGGTTGGTTGGGAATTGGTTGACGGCAAAAAATTAGAAGGCGCGATCGAGCGTCTCTTTGCCAACCCAAAAGCTGCATATCTTCACCTCCATTACGCGGCTCCCGGCTGCTATGCTGCGCGCATCGATCGCGCTTGACGCGATTTTCTCAAGACATATCCCGGCGCGGCCCCCAAAAAATGATATTTCGGTCGCCGACGAAGCATTTAAGTGATCAGGCTTGCTATGGGACCGGCGTAAAGCGAAACGCTGGCACCAGCAGCCTTGATCACAGGAGTTCCTAATGCAGAAAAATGCCGTAACTGAAGCGATCCATGGCAGCAAAGTTTTGGTCGTTGCTCAATGGGAGGCAAAACATGATGAAGCAGATAAGGTAGCCGACATTTTGCGCCGTTTCGTACCGAAAGCTCAAAATGAGCCTGGAGTAAAACTGTTTCTGATCGCTCGAGGCAAGGAAAACCCGGCATTATTTCTGTTCTACGAGCTCTTTGCTGACGATGCGGCGTTCATGGATCACCAGGCCAGCGACCACTTTAAGACGCTGATCGCGCGAGAGGCGTTGCCGCTTCTCACTAAACGCGAGCGCGTTCAGTACAAGCTTCTGTGACTGAACTTCGGACAGAGAGATTACTGATGCGAGAATTGCTGTTCTTCCAAGAATCCCTGTCGGCGGCAATTGGGAAACTTGTGATCTTGCTCGATGAGCGGGATCGTCTGCGGGTACTTGATTGGGAAGATCATGCCGCGCGAATGCACCGGTTACTGCACCTTCAATACGGTGGCATTCGAGTCACAGTCACCGACAGAGGCTCCCGATCGGCCGATCGGCAGTGTGGTACTCCCTCAAAGCGTACTTTGCCGGAGAGCTAAAGCGTGCTTGATGGTATACTCGTCGAGACCGGCGGCACGGTTTTTCAGCGTAGCGTGTGGATGGCCCTCCGCAGGATTCCGGTTGGAGAGACGCTCAGTTACGGCGCGTTGGCGTCTCGGCTCAAGTGCCCCAAGTCTGCTCGTGCCGTGGGCTTGGCAAATGGCGCGAAGCCAGTGGGTATTGTCATGCCGTGCCATCGCGTCATCGGCTCGGACGGGTCGCTGACCGGCTACGGCGGCGGGTTGCGGCGAAAACGCTGGTTGCTAAATCATGAAGGCGCACAGCTGACGGACCGCCGCTAATCCCGCGCTACAGGAAAACGGGCCGGACAAGACGTGACAACACAAACCAAACTGCGCGAGCTGCGCGCGCGGCTGCTGGAAATCCGCGATCTCGGCTGGGCCGGAGCCGTGCTCTCCTGGGATCAGGCCACCTACATGCCGCCCGCCGGCGCGCCGGCGCGCGCACGGCAGCTTGCGCTGTTGAGCCGGCTCGAACATGAGCGCATGACCGATCCCGCGCTCGGCCGGTTGCTCGATGCGCTCGCGCCTTACGCCGGCGAGCACGACGATGACGATGCCCGGCTCATCGCGGTGGCGCGGCGCGACTTCGACAAGGCTGATCAAAGTGCCGGCAAGCTATGTCGAGCGCGCCAACGCATTGGGCTCGGCTTCCTACAGCGCCTGGCGCAAAGCGCGGCCGAGCAACGACTTCGCGAGCATGCGGCCTTATCTCGAAAAGTCGCTCGAGCTCACGCGAGAATATGTCGAGTTCTTCGCGCCCTACCAGGACATGGCCGATCCCTTGATCGACGACGTCGACGAAGGATTGACCTGCGCAGCCATCCGCGCGCTCTTTGACCAGCTGCGTCGCGAGCTTGTGCCGCTCGTTACCGCATCTGCAATCAGCCTCCCGCGGACGACAGCTGTCTGCACGGGGAATTTGCCGAACGGGCGCAGCTCGAATTCGGCCTCAAGGTCGCGACCGACTTTGGCTATGACCTCAAGCGCGGGCGCCTCGATACCACGCCGCATCCGTTCTGCACCAAGTTCTCCGATGCCGATGTCCGAATCACGACGCGCACCTATGCAAACGAGCTGAGCCAGAGCCTGTTCTCGACCCTGCATGAGACGGGGCACGCGCTCTATGAACAGGGCATCGCGCCGGAGCTCGCGGGTACCCCGCTCGGCAGGGGCACTTCCATGGCCGTGCATGAGAGCCAGTCGCGTCTATGGGAAAATGTGGTCGGGCGCAGCCGGAATTTCTGGCAGCAGTATTATCCGAAACTGCAGCAGGAGTTTCCGCAGCAGCTGGGAAAGACTTCGCGTGAGACCTTCTATCGCGCCATCAACAAGGTCGCGCGCTCGCTCATTCGCACCGACGCCGACGAGGTGACCTACAATCTGCACGTCATCTTGCGGTTCGATCTCGAGCTCGAACTGCTTGCGGGCAAGCTTGCGGTGAAAGATCTGCCGCAGGCGTGGCGCGCGCGCTACGAGCGCGATCTCGCAATCACGCCCCGCGATGACCGCGATGGCTGTCTGCAGGACGTGCATTGGTACAGCGGCGGGATAGGCGGCGCCTTCCACAGCTATGCCGTCGGCAACATCCTGGCGGCGCAATTCTATGCCGCCGCCTTGCGCGCGCATCCCGATATCCCGAATGAGGTCCGGGCGGGAGAGTTCACGACGCTGCGGCGCTGGCTGACGGAAAACCTTTATCGCCAGGGCCGCAAATTCAAGCCGGCCGAGATCGTCACGCGGGCAACCGGCGAGCCGATGACCATCAAGCCCTATATGGCGTATCTGCGAGGCAAGTACGGTGAGCTCTATCAGCTCGCGTAAAAGCTGGTACTCCGTAGCCCGGATGGAGCGTAAGCGACATCCGGGGACCCCGGGTTTCGCTGTGCTCAACCCGGGCTACGTGGACTACGTGGACCGAATTTTTGTTACTTCCCGAGGTGCGGCGCGATCTTCCTGCAGGCGTCCACCAGGGAGGCTACGGCCTCCGCCGACTTATCGAACATGCTGCGCTCAGCGCCGTTGAGCGCAATCTCGACGATGCGCTCAACGCCCTTCGCGCCGATCACCGCCGGCACGCCAACGTAAAGATCCTTGACGCCATACTCGCCGTTGAGGCAGGCGGCACAAGGGAGCACCCGCTTCTTGTCGCGCAGGTAGCTCTCGGCCATTTCGATCGCCGCGGTGGCCGGGCGCGTAATAGGCAGAACCGCTCTTGAGCAGATTGACGATTTCCGCTCCCCCGTCGCGCGTGCGCTGCACGATCTGATCGAGTTCGCGCCTGCGACGTCCACTTCATCTTGATGAGGTCGGGCAGCGGAATCCCCGCCACAGTCGAATAACGAATGAGCGGCACCATGCTGTCGCCGTGGCCGCCCAGGACGAAGCCCGTGACGTCTTCGACCGAGACATTGAATTCGTCCGCCAGAAAGTAGCGCAAGCGCGAGCTGTCGAGCACGCCGGCCATTCCCACAACCATCTGCTTCGGAAGACCACAGGCCTTTTGCAGCGCCCATACCATGGCGTCGAGCGGATTGGTGATGCAGATTACGAAGGCGCCGGGCGCGTATTTCTTGATGCCCGCGCCGACTTGCTCCATCACCTTGAGATTGATCCCGAGGAGATCGTCCCGGCTCATGCCGGGCTTGCGCGGCACACCCGCGGTCACAATGCAGACATTGGCGCCGTCAATCGCCTCGTAGGAGTTGGTCCCTGCGAATTGAGCGTCAAAGCCGGCGACCGGCGAAGCCTCAATAAGGTCGAGCGCCTTTCCCTGCGGAATGCCCTCTGCGATGTCGAACATCACAACATCGCCGAGTTCCTTGAGACCCACGAGATGGGCAATCGTGCCGCCGATCTGGCCAGCACCAATCAATGCAATTTTGGAACGCGCCATATCCGAAAGAACCTGGAGTGAAAGGCCGCACTCGGCAGCCAAGCGAGGGGAGAAGGCAGGCGCAGCCGTCATAACCCCTTTCCCCTTCGGCATTCAAGCCACTACGAGTGAGGATAGCCGGAGAGCCATATCTTACCGCACTGCACAAAATTCCGGCAGCCAGGACGCCGTTGCGCATGGCAGGCATGCTATTTCAGAAATAAAATCAAAGGATTATCGCACGATTGTGAAACATCCTACATTGAGAAGTCACTTTTGCATTGCAATATCAGCGGACTGATTCGCATGCTCAGGAGGTGCTGCATGGAAGAGCCACTGCCGCGCGGAGGCATGATCCGCAAGCTGTGGATTTCCGAATCCGACCTCTACCGCGACCACCTGTTGCGGCTCGACCCGCAAAGCCGACGCAGCCGTTTTTCCGGCGGCGTGTCCGAGCAATTTCTGTGCGATTACGCGGAGCTTGCGTTCGGCATCGATACTATCATTCACGGGTTTTTTGTGGATGGGACATTGCGGGGCGCCGCCGAGCTGCGAACCATTGGCGCAGCGGTCAATCGCGAGGGCGAAGCGGCATTCTCGATCGAAAAATCGTGGCAGAGCCACGGCGTCGGCTCGATGCTGCTCGAGCGGACGCTTCTTGCCGCGCGCAATCGCCACTTGAAATTTCTGCACATGACTTGTCTTGCCGAGAATCAGCGAATGCAACAACTCGCGCGCAAATATGATGCCGAGCTCAGCTTTGATTTCGGCAGCGTGGTGGGCGAGGTCACGGCGCCGCGGCCTACGCTCATCTCGCTGATGCGCGAGATCGTTGCCGATGGACACGGCTTCGCCACGGCGATGTTTGACGTCCAAGCCAGGCTGCTGGCGGGATGACGCAGGACGGAGAGGCCTTTTTCTTATCCGTCGTCTGTTGTCTGTCGTCCGTCCTCGTTCTTCTCCGTCGCCTGTCGTCCGTCGTCCAGCAACGGATACGCTGCTTCCACAACATACGGCCCTCCGCCGACCGACATGCGCGACGAAAACAACACGAAGCGCGATACCGTGAACGGCGCAGAACGAAACGGAGCCCGCAGCGCGAGATAATCCGCGACTTGCCGGCTCGACAACTCGCGCAATCGCGCGAGCGTGACGTGCGGCGTGTATTTGCGGCCGTCCGGCTCAAGCCCGACCCGCTGCATCAAACGCTCATGCTCTGCCTGAAGCTCCATGAGCGCCTGAACCGGCCCGAGCGTTGCGACGACTGCACGCGGCTTGCGGCCTCCGAATGATTTGAGATCTTCGACCCGCAGCTCGAAAGTCCGCCGGCGCACGCGGCCGAGTACGGAAGCGACTTCGTGCGCCACGGCGTCATCGACGTCGCCGATAAACCGCAACGTCATGTGATAGTTCTCGGGATCAATCCAGCGCGCGCCGGGGAGCCCGCCACGCAGTACAGCGAGCGACTGGACAAGCGCCGATGGAATCTCCAGACCGGTAAAGAGACGCGGCATGACACGATCGGGGGGAATACAAATATATAGGTTGAATAGCTAGCGCACATTCCGGGTGAGGGGGTTACAAATCCCGGAGCCGATCCCCTCACCCGGATCGCGCAAGGACGCGCGATCCGACCTCTCCCAGCCGAAGTCGGATTTATCCGACTTCGGCCAGCTTTAAATGCCGAACTCGGGTAAACCCGAGTTCGGGCGGGAGAGGTACGCAAACTGCGAGGCCGCGTCGCGATCAACATGATCGAGATCTGCGCTAGTAGGATGGGCCAGGCGCGCGGATTGCAGCCCTACGCGTCCGCAAAATCGCGCGGCTTCGGCCACCCTATGGCTTTATCTGACGCACGCGTGTGATGAGCTCCTCGACCTTCGGCAGAATGCCCGCGACGATACGATCGACGCCTTCCGCCGTCGGATGAACTCCGTCGCGCTGATTGAGGTTTGCTTGGGCAGCCACTCCGTCCAGAAAAAACGGATAGATCAGAACGCCATCCTCGGCGCCAAGGTCCGAGTAGATGGATTCAAATTCACGACCGTATTGCGCTCCCAGGTTGGGCGCCGCCCGCATCCCGGCAAGCAGGACAGGGATGTGGCGTGCACGCAGTCGATGCACGATTTCCGTGAGCGCGTTACGCGTGAGTTTCGGATCGATCCCGAGCAGCATGTCGTTTGCACCAAGCTCGACAATGACCGCATCGGTGCCTTCCGGAACCGACCAATCGAGCCGCGCGAAGCCGCGCGAAGCCGTGTCTCCTGAGGCGCCGGCGTTCGCGACTTCAACCGCTATGCCCTTTGCACGCAGCGCTGCCTGGAGCTTTGCGGGAAAGGAGTCTTTAACGGGCAGCCCAAGGCCTGCGGTCAGCGAATCCCCGAGCGCGACGATCCGAACGGGATGATCGGCTGCCGCGGCAAGCGGGGGAGGGATGAAGGGTGGGGGCTCAGCGCAAAGAAGACCGAGCACGAGCAGCGCCGCGATATGGACTCCGCAGCGCCAACCCCAATATGAGGCGGACTCCCGCCGGCGGCCACACCAAAGCAAAAAAGAGCAAGCCAGCATGCAAGAAGCCTTACGCCCGGACTCCAATGCGGCGATTTCGTTGGTCGGGATCGACCTGTCGCTCGGGCGCGGGGTAAGCCGCGTTCATATCCTCAAGGACATCACCCTCAATATAGGCCGCGGCGAGGCGGTGGGCCTCGTGGGCCCGTCGGGATCGGGAAAATCAACCCTCCTCATGGTCATGGCAGGCCTGGAGCGCGCGGACACGGGCACCGTTACGGTCGCCGGCGAGCGGCTGGCAGCACTGAATGAGGATGCGCTCGCGGTGTTCCGCGGCCGCAATGTCGGCATTGTTTTCCAATCGTTTCATCTCATCCCAACCATGACGGCGCTGGAGAACGTCGCCGTGCCGCTGGAATTTGCGGGAGCCCGCGACGCCCATGAACGCGCAGCCCGCGAGCTTGCGGCCATGAGCCTTGGCGACCGGTTGAATCACTATCCGGCGCAGCTTTCGGGCGGCGAGCAGCAGCGCGTGGCCTTGGCGCGCGCGCTCGTGGCCGATCCGGCGATCCTCCTCGCGGACGAGCCGACCGGAAACCTCGACGAAGCGACGGGCGCCGAGATCATCGAGTTGCTGTTCGCCAATCACCGGCAGCGCCGCACGACGCTCGTCCTCGTCACGCATGATGCGGCCTTGGCGGCGCGCTGTGACCGGGTGGTGAAGCTCCGCTCCGGACGGCTTGAAAGCGGCCAATATCAGACGGCCGCGATATGACGCAATTGCAGTTTACGCAAATGCGCACGACCGCGCTGCTCGCGGTGCGGATAGCGGCACGCGAAATGCGCGGAGGCTTGCGCGGATTTTATGGGCTGATCGCCTGCATCGCACTCGGGGTCATGGCGATCGCAGGCGTGGGGTCGGTCGCGTCGGGTCTTGCGAATGGACTTGCGCGTGAAGGACGGGTCATCCTGGGCGGGGATCTCGCGTTTTCGCTCAGCCTGCGCGAGGCCAATAGCGCCGAGCGCGCTTTTCTCGCGCGGCAAGGGCGCGTCTCGGTGGCTGCGACCATGCGCGCCATGGCACGCGCCGAAGATGGCCGCAGCACGCTCGTTGAAGTCAAGGCGGTCGATTCATCCTATCCGCTCTACGGCGCGGTTGCCCTTGATGATTCGCAGGAGCCGCTCGATGACGTGCTGGCCCAGCATCTGGGCGCGTTCGGCGCGGCCGCCGATCCGGTCCTGCTGAGCCGGCTTGATCTTGCTCCCGGCGCGCGCATCAGCGTTGGCAGCGCCACCATCCAAATCCGCGCCGTGCTCACATCCGAACCGGACAAGCTGGCGAGCGGCATCGGGTTCGGACCACGGCTCCTCATCAGCGAAAGTGCGCTGCGCGCGACCGGGCTCATTCAACCCGGCAGCATCGTGCGCTGGCACTACCGGCTCAAACTTTCAGCCAACGACGAGACGGATGGGCCCGGGCGCCCAGTCGCGGCGGCCGCGCGAACGGAGTTCCCGGACGCCGGGTGGGAAATCCGCTCCAGCACCAATGCCTCGCCTTCGCTCGCGCGCAATGCGGAACGTTTCACGCAGTACCTCACTCTGGTCGGGCTCACCGCGCTGCTCATCGGCGGAGTGGGCGTCGGCAATGCGGTAACGGCTCACATCGACCGCCGGACGGGGGTGATCGCTACCCTGAAGTCTCTGGGTGCGACAGGAGGACGCGTCTTTGCGATCTATCTCGCCCAAGTGTTGGTGCTTGCGGCATTGGGTGCGGTGCCCGGGCTTATTGCCGGCGCCGCGTTACCCTTTCTGATCGTCTGGGCCTTCGCCGCAGTGTTGCCGCTGCCGCTCTTGCCGGCGCTCTATCCCGCGGCTCTCGCGCTTGCTCTGCTTTATGGACTTCTGACCGCGATCGCATTTGCGCTCTGGCCGCTGGGGCGGGCGCATGATGTGCCGGCCTCGGCGCTGTTCCGCAACGAAGTCACGGGGGATGCCCCTCGCCCTCGCTTGCGTTACATGCTGGCGACCGCGATTGCGGTGGGCGCGCTCGCGGCGTTCGCGGTGGGGGCTGCGCACGATCAGCGAATTGCAGCGGTGTTCACCGTCTGCGCCGCGGGCGTGTTCGTTTTGCTCTACCTCGTCGCCCAGTTGCTCATGGTCATCGCACGGCGCGCGCGGACGCTACGCTCTCCAATCGTGCGGCTCGCCGTCGCAAACATTCATCGCCCGGGCGCGCTGACGCCCAGCATCGTTCTTTCCCTCGGGCTCGGACTGACGCTACTGGTCACCGTCGTTGCGATCGACGGCAATTTGCGCATTCAGTTTCTTGCAGCACTGCCGCAGAAAGCGCCGAGTTTTTATTTCGTCGACATTCCCGCCGACGGAGCCGGTGAATTCGACAGCTTCGTGCGCGCGCATGCCCCACGCGCCACCCTCGAACGGGTGCCAATGATGCGCGGCCGAATCATCTCGGTCGATGGCGTGTCCGCCGAGAATCTCAAACCGAGCTCGGACGCAGCCTGGGCTCTGCAGAGCGACCGCGGGATCACCTATGCCGACAGCGTCCCGCCCGGCTCTCGCCTGGTTGAAGGACAATGGTGGAGCGCGGCCTACGACGGTCCCCCGCTGGTCTCATTCGAGCAACGGATCGCAGATGGGCTTGGCCTCAAGCTCGGCGATACCGTGACGGTGAATGTGCTCGGCCGTAACATCGTAGCTACCGTCGCGAACGTTCGCGCGCTCGACTGGCAAAGCCTCGGCATCAATTTCGTCATGGTGTTCTCGCCGAACACTTTCCGTGGCGCACCCCATACCCAGATCGCGACCCTCACCTATCCCGCGGGAAGCACGAACGAGGAGGAGATCGCGCTGCTCAAAGCGGCCGGTGATGCGTTCCCGGGCATCACCATCCTGCGCGTGCGGGACGTGCTCGAGGCGGTCGGCGCCACGGTGGCCAATCTCGTCCTTGGAATTCGCGCAGCCAGCGCATTGACGTTGCTGGTCGCCGTGCTCGTGCTCGCAGGCGCACTTGCAGCCGGACACAGGCGCCGGGTGTATGAGGCGGTGGTTCTCAAGACGCTTGGCGCCACCCGCACGCGTTTGTTGGCCGCCTACCTGATTGAATATTTCATCCTTGGCCTGGCCACGGCTTTGCTCGGGATCGCAGCGGGATCTCTGGCAGCGGCCTTCGTCCTCGGCCGGTTCATGCATTTGCCCTTCACCTGGGTGCCGGGGCCGCTTTTCGCCTGCTCGTTAGGCGCCGTGATGGGCACCGTGTTTCTCGGCCTGATCGGCACGTTCAAGGCGCTCGGGCAAAAGGCCGGTCCTGTGCTGCGGAATTTGTGAGCGGGATGCGCCGCGACATGGACAAAATTTCATCTTTTACTCGATCTGCGCGAACAACAGGCATTAACGAATCCGCCCTATGGCATCTGGCGCCGGAACAATTCCGGCATTAAATTCCGCGCATCGGTTGCCAGCCGGTCTCCGGTGGGGCGCCATTGTGAGCCGGCCGCGCGGCCGGACCGAGAGAGAGGGAAATTCCATGTCGGATTTCGACCGCAACTACGCGTCTGCCCGACGCGGCTTCGGTGCGGACCGAACGATCGCGATCGATCAGGGCCTGCGCGCCTACATGATCCGCGTCTACAACTATATGGGTATGGGAGTCGCGCTCACTGGCGTCGCTGCCTGGCTGACCTTCAACGCGGCGGTGACCAACTCGGCCGGGCAATTGGCGCTCACCCCCTTCGGCCAGATGATCTACAGCGGGCCAGCGGTTATCGTCCTGTTCCTGGCGACGCTCGGCCTGGTTTTCCTGATCAGTTGGCGCATCGGCTCGCTTAATCCCGCGACCGCACTCACGCTGTTCATGGTGTATGCCGCCTTGCTCGGAGTGATGCTGTCGACCGTGTTTCTCACCTACACTCACAGCTCGGTCGCCCGCGTGTTCTTTATCTCCGCAGCTTCCTTCGGTGCTTTGAGCATGTGGGGCTACACGACGCAGCGCGATCTCTCCGCAATGGGCGCTTTTCTGATCATGGGCCTGTTCGGCCTGATCCTGGCCATGCTGGTCAACATCATTCTTGCTGCCTTTGGCGTGAACACCGGGCCGCTCGACTTCATCATCTCCTGCGTGGGCGTGCTCATCTTCGCCGGAATGACCGCCTGGGATACCCAGCGCATCAAGAACATGTATGACGCGATGGATGACGGCACAGTTGCCGGCCGCAAGGCTGTAATGGGCGCGCTGTCGCTCTATCTCGACTTCATCAACCTGTTCATGTTCCTCCTTCGGCTCCTCGGCGACCGCCGTTAAGTCTGACACAGCGGATGCAACGCGCCCCGGCCTTTCGCCGGGGCGTTTTGTTTGGGACAGTGCACGCTCGATCCCCGCGCTCGCGAGCGCTCGCTGCTTTCCGACCATGCCTCTCATTCGTCCTGCCGAGCTTCGCGACATCGCGGCCATTGCCGATATCTACGATACAGCCGTTCGGCATGGCACAGCTTCATTTGAACTCGAGCCGCCCGGCCAAGCAGAAATGGGGCGCCGTTACGAAGCGTTGCGCGCGGGCGGGTATCCCTTTCTGGTGGCCGAGGTGGACAGCGCCATCATTGGCTATGCTTATGCCGGGCCTTATCGGGCCCGGCCGGCGTATCATTGGACGTTGGAAGATTCGATCTACATCGCCCCGCAATTGCAAAGACGTGGAACGGGCCGGGCACTGCTGGAGCGGCTTCTTGCCGACGCCGAAGCCTGCGGATTTCGCCAGATGCTTGCGGTGATCGGCGATTCTGCGAATGCAGCTTCCATCGAGTTGCACCGCGCAGCGGGCTTTCGCCTGGTCGGCACGTTTGAAAATGTGGGCTATAAATTCGGACGGTGGCTGGACAGCGTCCTCATGCAACGCTCGCTCGGTCCTGGCGCGTCGACAGAGCCGCACACGACAACAACACGGTGATGGTTGTAGTGATCGCGACAAATCAGCCGGCCACGATGCGCATGGACTTGTCGATGGCACGCAGAACCGGATCGAGCTCGTGCCCGCGGCGTACCACGAGCCCCGTGGCCGAGATCACGCTGTATGCGCCCTGGCGGCGCGCGAGCTTCGGGCTCTTCTCGATGCGATAGATCGGGACCTCGCAAGCACGACGAAAAACGGAAAACACGGCCCGGTCGCGCAGGAAGTCGATGGCGTAGTCGCGCCACTCCCCGGCAGCAACCTTGCGTCCGTACAGGCCGAAGATGCGATTGAGCTCACGCCGGTCGAAGGTCACGCGACTGGACGGGGCGACAGGCCCGGGGGCCTCGCCCCGTAAAAACTCGCTCGGCTCGGTATCGCCCGCTGCCATGGGCGCCTCCTTTGGTGAACGGGTTCACCCGGATGATTGCGCCGGAGACAACGATGGGCAAGGGGCAAAAAAGAGGGGGACGGATGACGCAGGATGGAAAGACGAAGTGCGGGTCTGTGCTCCGTCGTCGCTCGTCTGGTTAATGCATGGCTGCGAATGCGGCGCCAAGAATAGCCTTGGGCTTTTCCATCGAACCGGCCTGCAGGAGCACTGCCACCTCATCGATGCCATCGCCCGTGAGCGACTGCGACGGGATACTCCAGGATCCGGCATGACCGGCCCAGTCGCCGAGCTTCACCCAGCGCCGTACCACGTTGTGGTAGCTAATCGTGCGCCCTTTATTTTCGCCGCGCGCGATGGTGACCGTGGCCGTCTTGGTTAAACCGCACAACCATGCTTCAGCGCTCGAAGCGACGCCATCGACCCCGGCAACCGCCAAGTTGATACGGCCGTCCGCAAAAGCCAAGGTCACCGGCGCAAGCGACATGGCACCGCTTTGACGGCTTTTGGCGATAGCTTTTTCGATGGCGGCTTTGTCGCTGCCGAGCGCATGGACACTGCCATTCACCACGGCTTGCGGCGTGTAGACCTGACCGTCGCCGCGGACATGCGCATAGGCCTTTTGTCGTGCGGTATTTTTGGGGTTGGCGAGCGTGTCCTTCCAGCCAAGATAGTCCCAGTAGTCGATCGGCACGCTTATGACGACGAGTGAAGGATCGCTCGCAAGCTCTGCAAGCAGCCTGTCCGCGGGAGGACAGGACGAGCAGCCCTGACTGGTGAATAATTCGACGACGCCTCGGGTCTGCGCTTGCACCGGCACGTGCAGGAAGGTGGATGAACAAATCAGGGCAAGCCCGTAAGCGAAACGACGCACCATTCGAAATCTCCCCGAGCCCAGAGCAACGCGAAAACGGCCAACGGACGCAACCCCACGGCCCGGCCGGGGCCGTTGGTACTGTCAGTTCCTACTGGGGCAGGCAATCACCCGCCACTCAATTCGCGGTGAAGGCAAGTTTCGGCGCCGTCACCTGGGAAGCAGCTGCCGCAGGACGTATTGGAGAATCCCGCCGTGCTTGAAATATTCAAGCTCGTCCAAGGTATCGATGCGGCAAATCAGCGGCACCCGCTTGAGCCCGCCATCGGCCGCAATGATCTCGGCGATCATGCGCTGATGCGGTTTGATCTCGCCGTGCAGCCCGCGGATCGTCACCTGCTCGTCGCCCACGAGGCCGAGCGTCTGCCATGAGGTGCCTTCCTCGAAGCACAAGGGAAGCACGCCCATGCCGATGAGATTGGAGCGATGGATGCGCTCGAACGACTGGCAAATGGCCGCTCTCACGCCGAGCAGGTTTGGACCTTTCGCCGCCCAGTCGCGCGAAGATCCGCTGCCGTATTCCTTGCCGGCGAATACGACGAGCGGCACGTTCTCCCTCTTGTAGCGCATGGCCGCGTCGTAGATCGACATGCGCTGGCGCGAAGGATAGTGCACGGTGACGCCCCCTTCCACCCCCGGCACCATCTGATTCTTCAGCCTGATGTTGGCAAAGGTGCCGCGCATCATGACTTCGTGGTTGCCGCGCCGCGTGCCGTATTGGTTGAAGTCCGCCGGTTTGACCTTGTGCTCGATCAGGTATTTGCCGGCCGGAGAATCGACTTTGATGGAGCCCGCCGGAGAGATGTGATCGGTCGTAATCGAATCGAGCAACAAGCAGAGCACGCGCCCATCCACGATGTCGGTCAACGGCTCCGGATGCCGGCTCATCCCGGCGAAATAGGGTGGATTGCGCACATAGGTCGATTTTTTGTTCCAGGCGTAGGTCAAGGCCGCTTTCACGGTAATGCCACGCCAGTGCAAGTCGCCTTTGAAGACGTCCGCGTATTTCCTTACGAACATCTGCTTCGTAATCGTTTTACGCACGACATTGTTGATCTCGCGGGTTGTCGGCCAGATATCCTTGAGAAAGACCTTCTTGCCGCTCTTGTCGATCCCCAACGGCTGCTTCAACAAATCAGCATACATGGAGCCCGCGAGCGCGTAGGCGACGACGAGGGGTGGCGAGGCAAGATAGTTCGCTCTCACATCGGCGTTGACGCGCCCCTCGAAATTGCGGTTGCCGGAGAGCACGGCCGCGGCCACAAGGTCCTTCTCGTTGATCACCTTGGAAATCTCCGGTGCCAGCGGTCCGGAATTGCCGATGCAGGTGGTGCAGCCGAAACCGACGAGATTGTAGCCGAGCTTGTCCAGGTCCTTCTGCAATCCCGATTTACCGAGATATTCGGCGACGACTTGCGACCCAGGCGCGAGCGAGGTCTTCACCCAGGGCTTCACCGTCAAGCCCTTGGCGACCGCTTTGCGGGCGAGCAGCCCCGCGCCGACCATGACGTTCGGGTTGGACGTATTGGTACATGACGTGATCGCGGCGATGACCACATCGCCATGGCCGAGATCGTGCTTGCGGCCCGCGACCGAAACACGTTTTGAGGAGCCGGCATTGGAGAATTCCTTGTCCAGGGAAGTGGCGAGCGAGGGATGGAGATCAAAAATATCCGCACCGACTTCGCCCCCCTTGTTGAATTCTTTTTCCATCGCGGTCGCAAACTCGGTTCTTACATCCTTGAGGGCGACGCGGTCCTGTGGACGTTTGGGCCCGGCAAGCGAGGGCTCGACTTGTGTCAGTTCGAGCTTGAGCACGTCCGTAAAGAGCGGGTCCGGTGTCGATTTGGTGCGGAAGATGCCTTGCGCCTTGGCATAGGCGGCAACAAGTGCAACCTGCGCAGCCGGCCGCCCGGTATTCGAGAGATACCGGAGCGTGTCGTCGTCGACCGGGAAGAAGCCGCAAGTCGCGCCGTATTCAGGCGACATGTTGCCGATGGTGGCGCGATCGGCGATCGAAAGGTTCGATAGCCCGGGACCGAAAAACTCCACGAATTTTCCGACCACGCCGTGATTGCGCAGCATCTGGGTGACGGTGAGAACAAGATCGGTCGCAGTCACGCCTTCTTTGAGCTTGCCGATGAGCTTCACCCCGATCACTTCGGGCAGCAACATGGAATAGGGCTGGCCGAGCATGGCGGCTTCCGCCTCGATGCCTCCGACACCCCAACCGAGGACGGCAAGGCCATTGACCATGGTGGTGTGGGAATCGGTGCCGACCAGCGTGTCCGGGTACGCAACGTCCGTTACGACGCTCTTGCCGTCGAGCTTCACTTTGTCGCGTTTGGACCAGACAGTTTGCGAGAGGTATTCAAGATTGACCTGATGACAGATGCCGGTCCCGGGCGGCACGACGCGGAAATTGTCGAACGATTTCTGCGACCACTTGAGGAATTCATAGCGCTCCCGATTTTGCCTGTATTCCTCGTCAACATTCTTTTTCAGAGCGGAATTATTGCCGAAGAAGGTCACCGATACCGAGTGATCACAAACGAGATCGACTGGAACAAGCGGATTGATCTTTTTCGGATCGCCCCCGAGCATCTTCATGGCATCGCGCATGGCGGCAAGGTCGACCACCGCGGGCACGCCGGTAAAATCCTGCATCAGAACGCGCGCCGGCCGGAAGGCGATCTCGCGTTCGGAGGTCTTGGTCTTGAGCCATTGGGAAACCGCCTGAAGGTCTTCCTTGGCCACGGAGCGTCCGTCCTCGTTGCGCAGCAAATTTTCAAGCAGCACTTTGAGGGAAAACGGCAAGCGCGAGATGCCCTTGAGCCCGTTCTTCTCCGCCGCGGCGAGGCTGTAATAGGCGTAAATTTTGCTGCCGACCTTGAGCGTCCTGCAGCACCGGAAACTGTCGAGTGAAGTCATTTTAGTCTGGTTCCAATGTTATCCACGGAAGCGAGGTAGTGGTATCAAAGTACCCACTAGCGCCTTCCCCCTGTCGCCAGCTCCGAAGGGCTTTTGATGATGTGGACGGAGCGATGGCTTATAGAAACTTTTTTTGCTGTCTTCCACAAAATCGCTGGTTGTTTGGCCGTGAATTCCCACGCCCTCGAACGGATCGGCCGAGCCAACGCTGCGGCAGCCCCGGCGGGCAGTTTCCGGGCAGAGTGAGCGCGAATGATTCGGCTTGCGGCAGTTGAGCTTGCGTGTGTGCGAGGGGGGCGGGAAATCTTCCAAGGGCTCCGCTTCGCCGTGATTAGCGGCGAAACGCTTGCGATCACAGGACCAAACGGGGCAGGGAAATCATCGCTCCTGCGGCTGATCGCAGGACTCATCCGTCCAAGCCGGGGGCAAATCATGCTCGAGGGCGGTGACGCCGACCTCTCCATTGGCGAACAATCCCACTATCTCGGCCATCTTGATGCGCTCAAGGCCTCGCTGACCGTTGCGGAAAACCTCGCCTTCTGGAGCGACTTTCTCGGTGGCAGGAAGGAGATTGCCACCGTACTGCGGCAGGTGGGCCTCGAAGAGCTTGCGCATTTGCCAGTCGGCTACCTCTCAGCCGGGCAGCGGCGCAGATTGGGGCTTGCGCGCCTGCTTGCGACAGAGCGCCCGATCTGGCTCCTCGATGAGCCGTCCGCCTCGCTCGATACGGCAGGCCAGGAACTGCTCGCCCGGATGATGGAATCTCACGCCGCGCATGGAGGAATCCTTGCCGTCGCGACCCATGGGCAAGTCCGCCCCGGCGCGGTCGCAGAACTCAAACTCGGGGGCCGGCACCCTGTCGTTGCGGCCGACCGCGGGGAACCGCGGTGAGGCCGCTCCTGGCGCTGCTCTTTCGCGACATGCGCGTTGCGGTGCGCGTCGGGGGAGGGGCATTGATCGGGGTGGTGTTTTTTCTGATGGTTGTAACGCTCGTGCCCTTCGCGATCGGTCCTGATCTGGTTCTGCTGGGACGCATCGGTCCCGCCATTCTCTGGCTTGGCGCGCTGTTGGCGACCCTGCTCGGCCTGGATCGGCTCCTCGCGACAGACTTCGAGGATGGTTCGCTCGATCTCATTCTGCTGGCGCCCGTATCGCTGGAACTCGCCGTTGCGACCAAGGCCCTCGCACACTGGCTGACGACCAGCCTGCCGGTCGTGATTGCCGCACCCTTGCTCGGCATTCTTCTCAACGTCAGTCCCGAAACGACCGGGGCGGTCGCCCTTACCCTGTTCGCCGGCACGCCCGCGCTCACGTTCATCGGAGTGATCGGCGCCTCGCTCACAGTCGCGTTGCGGCGCGGCGGGCTGCTGGTTCCGGTTCTCGTACTACCCTTGAACATTCCCGTGCTTATTTTCGGAGTGAGCGCGACCCAGGCGGCGGCCGCCGGGACCATCCCCTTCGGTGCCCCGTTTGCCGTGCTCTGCGCGCTCACATTGATGAGCGTTGTTATTGGGCCGGTCGCGGCAGCAATCGCTCTGCGCCACGGGCTCGAGTGAGGGAGTCTCATCCCATTGCGGGCAGCGTGCGACGGAACTAAAGGGCAGCGCATGCACACGAGCGCGGCATGACTTTGATCAATTTAGCAAACCCGTCGCGCTTCCTCGCGCTGAGCGCGCGCGCAATGCCCTGGCTCACCGCCGCGACGGTCTGCGCCTTCATTGTGGGGGGCGTTCAAGCCTAT
This sequence comes from uncultured Alphaproteobacteria bacterium, assembly GCA_963771845.1. Lineage (GTDB taxonomy): Bacteria > Pseudomonadota > Alphaproteobacteria > Rhizobiales > Xanthobacteraceae > VAZQ01. Next base: position 30,438 of record CAVYVC010000021.1, read on the forward strand.
CTCTCGCCGGACGATTACCAGCAGGGTGCAACCGTCAAGATCATGTTCATCCACGTCCCCGCTGCATGGCTTGGTCTGTTTGCCTGGGTGCTGATGAGCTTGGCCGCGCTTGGCACTCTGGTCTGGCGCCATCCGCTCGCGGATGTCGCAGCGCGGGCCGCAGCCCCGATCGGCGCCGCTTTCACCCTGATGTGCCTTCTCACCGGTTCGCTGTGGGGCCGCCCGATGTGGGGCACGTACTGGGTCTGGGATGCGCGTCTCACCTCTGTGCTGGTGCTTTTTCTGTTGTATCTCGGGGTGATCGCGATCTGGCGCACGATCGAGGATCCCACGCGCGGAGCCCGCGCCGCGGCGGTGTTCACGCTGGTGGGTGCAATCAACATCCCGATTATCAAATTCTCCGTCGACTGGTGGAATACGTTGCATCAGCCGGCTTCGGTGCTGCGGCTGGGAGCGCCAACCGTTCATGTGAGCATTCTTGCGCCGCTGCTGACGATGGTTGTGGCATTCACGTTGTTGTTTCTCACGTTGCATATCGCTGCCATGCGCAATGAGATTTTGCGCCGGCGGCTGCGCACCATGCTCATGATGCAGGCGGACGCCGCAGGAGCATGACGATGGCTTTCGGCCCCTATGCGATTTTCATCGCCGGTGCCTACGGGGCTGCCGCGGCGATTGTCGCAGGGCTGATTGCATGGATCGTGCTCGATCGCCGTTATTTGATCCGCTTGATCAATGAGCTCGAGGCGAACGGGATTACGCGGCGTTCCGAGCGGGCTTACGAGAAAAATCCATGACGGCGTCCGAGCAAAGCACCAAGCAAGAGCAAAGGGTCGGCACGCGAACCCGGCTGATTGTGCTGCTGCCGCTTTTAGCCTTCATAGGGTTGGCTGCGATCTTCATCCTGCGCCTCGGAGCGGGCGACCCCTCGCGCATTCCCTCAGCGTTGATCGGCCGTCCCGCCCCACAGGTCAGCCTGCCGGGGTTGCCGGGGCTCGAACGCGATGGCGTTGGCGTGCCTGGCCTCGAGGCCGCGACGCTCAAGGGGGAGGTCACGATCATCAATGTGTGGGCATCCTGGTGCGTACCGTGCCGGGACGAGGCACCGCTCCTCATGCAGCTCGCCGCCGACAAGCGTATTCATGTCGTTGGCATCACCTACAAGGACCAGGCTGAGAATGCGCGGCGATTTCTCGGCCGCTACGGCAATCCGTTCGCCGCGAACGGCGTCGATGGGAATGGCCGCGCGGCGATCGAATGGGGCGTGTATGGCGTGCCTGAGACGTTCGTCGTCGATCGCGAGGGGCGCATTACCTACAAGCTGATCGGACCGATTACCCCCGACAATCTGGAGAGCGCGCTAAAGCCCGCAATCGAGAAAGCGCTGTCGTCGCCGGCATCTTCCTCCTGAAGCACGGCTGCGGGTTTAGCGCGAGGTCTCCTGCTGCTTCGGCTGCGGCACGGTGTATTTCGACATCAAGGGGAACTGCAAGGCAGCGAACAAAAAGGTCAAGGGCAAAACCCCGAACACTTTGAAGCTCACCCAGACATCGGTGGTCTGGGTACGCCAGACGATCTCGTTGAGAATAGCAAGTGCAACGAAGAACACCGCCCAGCGCAGCGTCAGCTTGCGCCAGCCCTCTTCGGTCAGATGAAACACCGAATCGAACACCAGGCCGAGAAGCGGCTTGCCGAAGGCAAGCCCGCCCAGCAAGACGCCCGCGAACAGGAGATAGATGATCGTGGGCTTGAGCTTGATGAATAGCTCGTCGTGCAGCACCAGGGTCAGCGAGCCGAATACCAGGACGACGAGGGCGGTAATGAGCGGCATGATCGGCAGCTGCCGGGTGAGCGCGTAGGACACCGCGAGCGCAATCACGACGGCGGCCATGAACACGGCGGTGGCGACGAATATGCCGGCGCGTTCGCCGGATACGATCCCCTCGGGCAGTATCGGACGCAGCAGCGGGAGAAAGATTGCCGGCCGTGCATTGGCGATGAAAAACAGCAGCAACGGCCCGATGTCGAGCACGAGCTTGAGGGTCGGGTTGAGCTGGGATTTTTGCGTATTCATCACGTTACCCGTCACGTTGAGGCAACACCCGCCACGGCGTTCGCGAATTCTCTCGCTGAGAACGGCGCGAGATCTTCAATGCCCTCGCCCACTCCGACAAAATGGACCGGCAAGCCGAATTTGTCCGCGATGGCGACGAGAATACCGCCTCGCGCCGTGCCGTCGAGCTTGGTCATCACGAGGCCTGTGACCCCTGCCACATCCCGGAATACTTCTACTTGCGAGAGCGCGTTCTGCCCGACCGTCGCGTCGAGCACGAGCAAGACGGCATGGGGAGCGGAAGCATCCACTTTTTTCATCACGCGCACAATCTTTTCGAGCTCGGCCATCAACACCGCCTTGTTCTGAAGGCGTCCGGCGGTGTCAACCAGTACCACGTCGGTTTTCGCGGCACGTGCCTGCACGAGCGCATCAAAAGCAAGACCGGCGGGGTCCGCACCGGGCTCCCTTGCCAGGATGGAAGCACCGCTGCGCGAAGCCCACAGCTTCAATTGATCGATCGCGGCAGCCCGGAAGGTATCGCCGGCCACCATCATGACGGAATGCCCCGCTTCCCGCATTCTGGCGGCAAGCTTGCCGATGGTGGTGGTCTTGCCGGAGCCATTGACGCCGACCACCAGCGCAACAAACGGTTTGGCGGTATCGACTGCAATCGGCTTTGCCACCGGGCTGAGCACCTTCTCTATCTCGCAAGCGAGAACTGACTTGACCTCGTCCGGCGTGATAGACTTGTCATAGCGGCCTTCTCCGACCGCCTCGGCGACCCTCGCCGCGCAGTCCATTCCCAAATCGGCCCGGATCAGCAGTTCCTCGATTTCCTCGATCATGGCCGGATCGAGCTTGCGCTTGGCAACGATGTCGCCGATCGCGCCGCCCAGCGACGCCGATGTACGCTTAAGACCGCCGCTGAGCCGCTGCCACCATGTCGGCTTCCCCTCGGCGGTATCGCTCATGCAAGCCCCGTGATAACCGGTTCCGTTGTGACTGAAGAAGAGATAGTGGCACGCCTGCTCTATCGCGATGGTCTGATGCTGGTCATCGACAAGCCGGCAGGCATTGCCGTTCATAAGGGCCCGAAAGCATCGCAACAGGGCAAGAGCCTCGAAGATTATTTCCCGGCGCTGCGTTTTGGGCTTCCGCGCGCGCCGGCGCTCGCGCACCGCCTCGATCGCGATACTTCGGGCTGTCTCGTGCTTGGCCGCCATCGCAAGGCGCTGGCGGAACTTGGCCGGCTGTTCAAAGCCGGGCGGGTCGGAAAGACTTACTGGGCCATTGTCGAGGGTGGCCCATCGCAGGACGAGGGGCGCATCGACGTGCCGCTGGGGCGCAAAGACGCCACGCGCGGCTGGTGGATGAAGCACGATCCTGCCGGGCAGCCTGCCACCACAACCTGGCGCGTGCTGGGGCGCGCTGCGGAAGACCTCAGTTCGGAGAATATCACTTGGCTTGCGCTCGAACCGCACACCGGGCGCACCCATCAGCTGCGTGTCCATTGCGCCGTGATGGGATGGCCCATCGTCGGAGACAGCATCTATGGAAGCGCGCCGCGCAGCGGAGGCCCCGGCCTGCAGCTGCATGCGCGCGAGGTCGTCGTGCCGCTCTATAAAAATCGCCCGCCCGTCGCCGTCAGCGCCCCGGTGCCGCTGCAGATGCAGGAGCGGCTGCGGGCGTGCGGATGGCAGGGCGAGGTATACCAGCTCCTCGATTGACTTAGCCTGTTTCGCTGAGATCGAGCCAGCAGCGGGTGAGGGGGCTACGAGCTTTCAGGACCCTGTCCCCCACCCGCAAGCGGGGAGGTAACCCGTGTCACCGAGCGTCGTACTCACGACGACCATCAGTTTCACCGAAGCGCGTTTTAGGAGAAGGGTATTAATATGCGCTATCTGCTCTGACCCCCGAACGTCAGGTTAGCTTTAATAGCTGCCGGTATTGCTGCGTCGCAGCGGATCGGACGGCGCCCGCGGTGCAAGGGAAAAGTATCTGACCTTTAGCGAAACGATACGGGTGCAGCCATGTATCCGGCCTCTAGATGCAGCCGTTCTGGCTGCGGGCCCTGATGTGATCCGCTGATCGGTCCCAATCATAACCGCGCGTTCTTTCCTCGCGTGGCACATAGCGGGTTTTCCGATCGACGGTCTCGACCGTTTCGCATCAACGTCTTCATCACCCCTTGCAGTTCATGAAACGCGCGGACGCAACCTCATTTTCCCATCGGATAGCCTCTTCTTACGTCGTCGCAAGCCGTGGCCGGTAATGGCTGCCGTTGGCCAACAATGCCCAGGCGATGCGGGCCATCTTGTTCGCCAGCGCTATGGCCACCACCTTGAATGGTCGCCGCGTCAGAAGCTGCGTCAGCCACGGATATTTCTCCGGGTTTAGCTTGGCCCGCCGCAGCACGGAAATCGCCCCGACCACAAGAATACGCCGCAGGTAGCGGTCGCCTTGCTTCGAGATCGGCCCAAGTTTCTGTTTACCCCCGGTTGAATCCTGGCGCGGGACGAGCCCAACCCAGGCGGCAAAATCACAACCCGACCGGAATGCCTTCGGGTCCGTGATAGTGGCGGTAATCGCGCTCGCGCCAATGACGCCGATCCCGTGGATGCACTCCAGTCGCTTGCTCGCCTCATTCGCACGATGCTGCACAACGATCCGCTTCTCGATCGAGCCAATCATCGTATGCAGTGCTTGGAGCTGAGCGGCCAGCACGATCAGGCTCGCACGCGCATCAATGGGCAGACGGGCATCCTTTTCGTCCGCAATGATCTTCAACAACTGCTTGAGCCCTTCGCGGCCTTGCGCAGCCACAATACCGAGCTCCGCCAGATGCGCCCGCAACGCATTGATCACTTGAGTTTGTTGCCGCAGCAGAAGATCACGCGCGCGATGCTGCATCAGCCGGCCCTGCTGCTCGGCCGACTTCCCCCGCACAAATCGCATCCTCGGCCGGCCAACCGCCTCGCATATTGCCTCGGCGTCCGCCGCATCGTTTTTGTTGCGCTTGACGTAAGCCTTCACATCCTTCGCCGGCATCAGCCGAACCTCGTGGCCGAGCTTCGTCAACTCACGGGTCCAGTGGTGCGCCGTGGCACAGGCCTCCATGCCAATGAGGCAAGGCGGCAGCGCCGCGAAAAACTTCAGTACCTGGCCGCGGCGAAGCTGTTTCCTGACGACGACCTTCTCGGCCGCATCGATGCCATGGACCTGAAACACGTTCTTGGCGATATCCAAACCGATTGTGGTAATCTGCATGTGGACGGCTCCCTGATGTGAGTCATAGCAACGATCACCTTACGGCGATTCGTCGCCGGGAGCGGGCGCCGTCCACCACATCATTACCGGCCGTGAGCAGATGCAGCAATTACCTTGTCGCCGGAGCATCTATTTGGGCTTAGCAAGCACGTGCCGAACGGTCGCGAGTAGACTCTCAAATTCAATCGGTTTGGCATCGAACTCATTGCACCCCGTTGCTATGGCCTTCTCACGCTCGTTGGCCTCTGCATACGCGGACATGCCGATGATCGGTATGTTTCGGGTTCGCGGGTCTTTCTTGAGGGTCCGCACGGGTTCCCAGCGGTCCATGACCGGCATTTCGAGATCCATCAGAATTACGTCCGGGTGATCGCTCAAGGCCAACTTGCAGCCCTGCTCGCTGTCCTCAGCCGCGAGAACCTCAAAATCGCCGCGCCGCTCGAGGCGCCTCTTCAGCATGTAGAGATTATCGCCATCGTGTTCGATGTAGAGCACTTTGGTGGTCACGTTGCCGATTTCCGTCCTGTTTGACGGCCCCTCTGGTTACCTTGCAGCGCGCATTTCATCCGATCACTCCCTGGGGAGGCGCACCGTGAACACCGAGCCCTTGCCGGGCTCGCTCCCCACCGTGATGTCGCCGCCCATCATCTGGCAGAAGCGTTTGCTGATCGCGAGCCCGAGCCCGGTACCGCCGTATTTGCGAGTGGTGGAGGCATCGGCTTGGGAGAATTCCTCGAATAGCTTACCCATCTGCTCCGCCGTCATGCCGATGCCGGTATCGCTAACCGCGATGCTGATCCAATCGCGGCCGTCCTCTTGCGGTTGCTGCGCGTCAATGGTGATGCTGCCGTGGTCAGTGAACTTGTTGGCATTGCTCATAAGGTTTAGCAGCGCCTGGCGCAGCCGCATCTGGTCGGCATGCATCGATCCTATAGCGGCATCGCAATGAACAGCGACCTGGTTCCCGTTCTTTGCCGCGAGCGGTTCGATGGTCTTGACCACACTGTCGATGAGCGGTGCGAGCGCGAAATCTTCGAGCTGCAACTCCATCCGCCCGGCCTCGATCTTGGACAGATCGAGGATGTCGTTGATCAAGGCAAGCAGGTGCCGCCCTGCGCCGAGCACGCGATCAAGCGGCTCCACGTCCTGCTTTAATGCCTCCGCATCCTCCCGCAGCATCTCGCTGACGCCGATGATGGCATTGAGCGGCGTCCGCAGCTCGTGACTCATATCGGCGAGGAACTGCGACTTGTGCTGGCTCGCCTCCGCAAGCTGACGGCTCTTGTCCTGTATCTCGTCGAACAGCCGAACGTTCTCGATGGCGATCCCCGCCTGGTCGGCGAACGTGGTGGCAAGCTCGATCTGCTTGCCGCTGAAGGGCCGCACTGTGCGACGCATGAGCAAGATTATCCCAATTGGCATCCCTTCTCGCAGGAGTGGAACGCCAAGCATTGTGCGAAAGCCAACTCTTCTTTGAGCTTCCAGAGCTTTCGGATAAGTGTACTCCGGATCGGCTAGGACATCGGGAACGTGAACGATTTTGCCTTCCAGTGAGATTCGTCCCACCACGGTCCCGCGTCCCGGTTCGAGCGGGACGCTCTTGACGTATTCAACATGCTCTGGCGGCAAGCCATAAGTCGTCACCCAATAGTTAGTACCGCCTTTCTGACGAATGATGGCAGCCGTATCCGCCTCGCAGAGGCGAGCCGCTGAATCAGTCAGCGTATCGAGCACCGTCTGCAGATCGAAGGTCGAGCGGCTGATGACCTTCAGCACGTCGGCGGTGGCGGTCTGCTGTTGCAGGGACTCGGATAGATCATCCGTGCGTTCGTGCAGCTCTTTGAGCAGCCGCGTGTTCTCGATGGCAATGACAGCCTGGTTGGCGAATGTTCTGAGTAGCACGCGCTGCTTGTGAGCGGACCGGGCAGGGGCCGCAGGACGCTGAGTGTACCGATGGCGACATCGCCGCGCAGCATCGGCATGGCCGTCATCGCGCGATAGCCGGTCGCCAGAAAATTTCCGGCCCCGACCGCCAATTCCGGCGGCACGTTCTCGGCGTCGGAAATATCCACGGCCCGGCGATCAAGAATGGCGGTGCTCGTAATGTACTCGCGCGTGAGCGGAAGCGGCAATCGGCGTCGCACAGCTTCGATGCCCGCCGCATCGGGGGCGGCGACCGCCCCGGCCTTCACCTGATCCCCATCTGCGAGAGCAACTAAGACCGTGGAACCGGGAAACAGCTTGAGCCCGCTTGCAACGATGGCGTCGAACACTGGTTGGGTGTCGTTAAGCGAGTTGCTGATGACGCCCAGAATCTCGGCGGTCGCAGTCTGCTGCTCCAGCGTTTCGGTTAACTCGCGCGTGCGCTCCTGCTCCGCCTCGAATAGGCGCACGTTCTCTATCGCGATCACTGCCTGGTCGGCGAACGTTTCGACCAACTCGATTTGCTTGGTGGTAAATGGCCGCACCGTGTAGCGCGTCAACATGATCACGCCGACTGGGATTCCTTCTCGCATGAGTGGAACGCCAAGCACCGTGCGATATTTGCCAATACTTCTCTGCTCCATCAGTGCGTACTGCGGATCGGCCTGCACGTCGGCGACGTGAACAGTTCTGCCTTCAAGCACCGCTCGCCCGAGCACTGACCCTCGTCCGGGTACGATTGGATGCTCTCGCAGGTACTGCGCGTATTCCTGGGAATAGCCGTAGCTCGTTACAAACGGATAGACATCTCCTTTCGGACGGTGAACCGTTGCGCTGTCCGCTTCGCAGAGCCGCGCTGCCAACTCGACCAGCGTATCAAGCACCGCCTGCAAATCGAAGGTCGAGCGGCTGATGACCTTGAGCACGTCGGCGGTGGCGGTCTGCTGCTGCAGGGATTCACGCAATTCGTTCAGCAGCCGCGTATTCTCGATGGCGATGACGGCCTGCGCGGCGAAGCTCGTCACCAGGGCGATCAGCTTGTCACTGAAGGGGCGTACCTCCTGTCGGTAAATACTGATTGCACCAAGCACGTCGTTTTCCTTGAGCATTGGTACGCAAAGCATACTGCGAAAGCCCCCAAGCTCGACAGCAGTAACCATCAAGGGATCACGTTCGAGGTAGGCTTCTTCAGCCGTAAAGTCGGGGACGTGGACCGCTTGCTTCGTTTTCAGCACACGGCTAAGGGCTGTCTTCGGACCCGGACGCACCGGTTGGCGCTTGCGCATCTCAGCAAAGGCCGGCGGCGCGTTGTGCAGCGCAGCTGTCTGGAAGAGGTCTCCTTCCCGTAGAAACAAGGTGCCAAACTTGGCTTCACAAATGCGGGTGGCATTTTCCAAAATGGCATCAAACACCGGTCTCAGCTCGCCCGGTGAGGAGCTGATGATGCTCAACACCTCCGACGTCGCGGTCTGCTGCTGTAGTGACTCGCGCAGCTCATTGAGCAGCCGCGCGTTCCCGATTGCGATAACAGCCTCGTTCGCGAAGGTCTGAAGAAGGCCGACCTGGCGCTCGGTGAACAGCTGCGCTTCGGTCCGGCGCAGCGCGATCGTGCCAATCACCACATCTTCGCGCAGCAAAGGGACGGAAAGTATTGTGCGGAAGCCCAAGCGTCGTGCGAGTTCCCTGCTTTCCGGAAATACGTCCGCCTGCGCATAAATGTCGGCGATATGCAGGGTCCGTTTGTCGAGAACCGTTCGACCCGCGACCGTCCCGCGAACCAGCGGTAGAGCTTGGACCTGCGAAATCGGACCGTGATGAGCCAACGGGATGAGCTGGTCGCCATCTGGCCGCCAAATCGTCGAATCGTAAGCCTCACAGAGCCGTGCCGCGCTCTCGCAGATGGTGTCGAGCACAAGCTGAACGTCGGTCGAGGAGCGAGCAACTGCGCCAAGGATTTCGCTGGTCGCGGCCTGCTGTTCGCGCGCCTCGTCGCGCTCGCGGGTTCGCTGGTCGAGCTGCTTCTGAAGGTTTGCTGCGGAGGAGCTGCGGCGACCAACATCCGATAAGCTGCGGCCGCTCTTGGCTTTGCGCCGCCTCGCTTTGGTCGCCTTGCTGCTTGTCGTGGCACGCCGTGTCATGAAGGCTCGCCCCGCGAATTGCAGCTATTCTAACGGCCTATGCCAGCGTTTTGGTAGGGCTTGGTAGGGCCTCCAACGGGCTTCGATCACGAGCCATTGCCGAGCATCCCTGCTTTCGACAGCAGGGGAAACGGCGCTCGAATGGCCAAATAGGTGCGATCCGCCGAGTAGCGCGATGAACTCGCGCCTCTGCATGTCTGCCCCTCAGTCTGAGGATTGGACCCTACCACATCGTTGAAAAAAAAGCCGTGTTGTGCATCACAGCATTTTGGCCCGCCCAACTTCCGCAACGGGATCATTTTGAGCCCCAAGCCTCGGTGCCAAAAAAATGCATCTTGCGGCCGGATCGCTCCGGAAGCCGACCTAATTTCAAACCCCTTGGCCTCAAAGGAGAAAAACTCATGTTCAGTCTCATCACGCGCAGCATGCCGAAATCCCTTTGGGGACAGAATGCTTGATGATTGTCGTGCTCGCCGTCGTGCTCACCTTTTTGCGAGCCCTTACGTCGCAGCATTACTTCATGGGGGCGCTAACGGTATAGCATGGATTTGTGATTGGGATGGTTTGCGGAATGACTCGCCAAGCGCAGGCAAGTCAGTAGATGAGCACCCGATACTCATGCACGCGTCGGGTGAAGGGGCTACAAGCTTTGTTCGTGAAGCTGATTCCCCTCACCCGGATCGCGCAAGCGCGATCCGACCTCTCCCCGCAGGGGAGAGGTCGCGCACGCTGCACCGCTCCGTGGTGATCGAACGTCATCGAAACTGGCTCTAAGCCGCGGATCAGTAAAGCGTTGCCTTGAGGCGCTCCGGCGCCGCCTTGTCATGTTCCGCCGCGGCGATCTTGCCCTGAGTGAGAGCGGCGAGAATGATGCCGGTGCTCGGCAGGTTCTTGCGCTCCACGTGGCGAGAGGGGTCCCATAGCTTGGAGCGCACGATCGCCTTGGCGCACTGATAGAAGATGCGATCCACGGAAACGACGATGACGGAACGCGGTGTCTTGCCATCCACGACAAAGTCCTGGAGCAGGGCCGGGTCGGTCGATATTTTTGCACGTCCGTTGACCCGGATCGTCTCGCCGCATCCCGGAATCAGAAAGAGCAGCGCAACGCGCGGATCGTTGAGGATATTGCGCAAGGTATCGATCCGGTTGTTGCCGCGCCGGTCAGGGATGAGCAGGGTTTTCTCGTCCGCGACCCGCACGAACCCCGGCGCATCGCCGCGGGGAGAGCAATCGAGCGCATCCGGGCCCGCGGAAGCGAGCGCGAAAAACGGGGCGGCTTCGATGAATTCGCGATAGTGCGCCGTGATGCGGTCCGTTTCCTTGGCGAGCGATGGGCCGTAGGGCGTACCGTACAGCCGTTCCAACGCGTCCACGCTGGTTACGATATGCTCGGCGGGTAACTTGTTGGTCATGGGGTGCAACCTCGTTTTCAATGCAATGCTACCAGGCCGCCGGTCACGCCGCGAGCAGTTGGCGGCCATCATGGCTGAGGATGCCGACGTCGAGAATGGCGCCCGGCGCTGCCGGCCGATTGAAACTGACTGGCGTAAATTGCTCGTTATGGCCACTCGAGCGCGATTCCGCGAGCACCCGGCACCTTCGGCCGACTTGACTGCCGAGATGCTGTTTGAATGCCGCCTCTCCACGGGCGCGCAATTGCCGGGCGCGCTCTTTCGCGACCGTGCGAGGCAGTTGCGGCATTCGTGCCGCAGGCGTGCCGGGACGCGGCGAGAAGGGAAAGACGTGAAGACGGGTCAGGCCGCACGCATCAACGAGGTCGAGCGAGCGCGCGAACATCGCATCCGTTTCGGTCGGAAAGCCGGTGATCATGTCCGCGCCGAAGACCACGTCGGGGCGCAGCCGCCGCGCCTGCGAGCAGAACGCGATTGCGTCCGCACGGCAATGCCGCCGCTTCATGCGCTTGAGGATGAGATCATCGCCGGACTGCAGCGACAGGTGCAGATGCGGCATGAGCCGTGCTTGCGTCGCAAGCGCATCCATGAGATCGCGATCCGCCTCGACCGAATCGATGGAAGAGAGCCGCAAGCGCGGAAGTTGCGGTACGTGCTTGAGAATCTGTTTGACGAGCGTGCCGAGCTTCGGCGTTGCGGGCAGATTTGAGCCATAGCTCGTAAGGTCGACCCCGGTGAGTACGACTTCGCGATAGCCTTGCTCGCAAAGCTTTCTGACCTCTGCCACGGCCTCGCCCATGGGAACCGAGCGGGAATTGCCGCGGCCGTAGGGAATCACGCAGAACGTGCAGCGATGATCACAGCCGTTCTGCACCGCAACGAAGGCGCGGACCCGCCCTGCGTTCCCCCCACCCTGCCCTCCCCCGCGCGCGGGGGAGGATAGAGTGGGGGTGTGCGCGGCCGTTTCCCGCACCGCCATGATGTCGCTGACTTTGATTTTTTCCTCGGCCGGGGCATCGCCTCCTGCCCGCATCAGCAGAGCGTTGCGATGCTCGCGCCAGGTTTGGCTGCTGAGTTTTTCCTCATTGCCCAGGACCAAAGCCACTTCGGGCATGTCGGCAAACGTCCTCGGCTCGACCTGCGCAGCGCAGCCAGTCACCACGACAGGCACATCGGGGCGCTCCCGTTTGATGCGGCGGATGGTCTGGCGCGATTGCCGCACGGCTTCAGCGGTTACCGCGCAAGTATTGACGATGATGACGTCGCCGACGCCGGCCGCGCGTGCCCCAGCCCCGATCACGTCGGACTCATAGGCGTTAAGCCGGCAGCCGAAGGTTACAACCTCCACGGTCATTGCTTGCGCTCGTCCCTCCCTGCGGCGCGTGACGGCAATCATTCACGCGGATGCGGGCTCGGCAAAAATCGCCGGATCGAAGCGGCCCTCGTATTCGTAGGCGACCGGACCTGTCATCAGGACGTGATCATCGCGCTCGCGCCATTCGATCCGAAGATCCCCGCCGGGGAGCGTCACAGTCACGCAGCGTCCGGTACGCCGCAGGCGCGCCGCTGCGACCGCTGCAGCACAGGCAGCCGAGCCGCACGCCATCGTGAGGCCCGCGCCGCGTTCCCATGTGCGGACAGCAATGTACTCGCGCGAGCGAATTTGCGCGAGCGAGATATTCGCCCGTTCCGGGAACATGGGATGGTGCTCGAGCAGAGGACCAATCTTGCCAAGATCGTAACAGTCGAGGTCATCGACCCAGAAGATTGCGTGCGGATTGCCCATGCTCACCACCGAGGGGGAATGCAGCGTGGGTTTGTCGAGAGGACCAATCTGGAGCTCGATCGCTCGCGTATCCTCGAACTTCTGCGCCAGCGGAATCTCGTTCCAGGCAAAGCGCGGCTTGCCCATGTCCACGGTCGAAACGAGCGGCACGTCGCCTTTCCAGCAGTCGATGCGACCCGCGTTGGTCTCGAAAGTCAGTTCTCGTTTTCCGGTTTCCTTGAAAAGCAAATCCGCAACGCAACGCATGCCGTTGCCGCAAGCGCCGGATTCCGAACCATCATTGTTGTAGATGCGCACATAAGCAGCGGTGCCGGGCGCGCGCGCCGGGCAGAGCGCCATGAGCTGGTCGAACGGCACACCCTTTGGCCCCGCGACCGCCCGCGCTTGCGGGCCCGTAATGGTGCCTGTTTCCGCCCGCATATCGACGATGACGATCTGGTTGCCGAGACCGTTCATTTTGACGAATGGGTGATTGGCTAGCGCGCTCATGGCTCGATTTGCGTCTTATATGGCGCCTTCCCGTTCCTTGACCAGGGCATCGGATCAGGCACAATTCCTTGACAGGTCCGAGGCTGCGGGCCATAACCACAGCCGGCGCGGGGCCGAAAGGCTCCGCGCGCTTTAATTGGCGTTCGGCGCCGCTCTAATTCCTAATCGACTGCAAGAAGCCGATCCGGACAATCCGAGCATCGGGATCGAACACGAGGGAACAACGATGTTCGCAGTCATCAGAACCGGTGGCAAGCAGTACCGGGTCGCCACCGACGATGTGATCAAAATCGACAAGGTCACGGGCGACCCCGGCGAGATTGTTCAGTTCGGCGAAGTGCTGGTGCTGGGTGGCACTGACATCGCCTTGGGTGCGCCAATGGTGGCAGGCGCATCGGTTGCAGCCGAAGTCCTGGAGCAAGGACGCGGCCGCAAGGTCATCGCTTTCAAGAAGCGGCGCCGGAAAAACTCACGTCGAAAGCGTGGGCACCGGCAGGAATTCACGCTCGTCCGGGTCACGGAAATTCTGACCGAGGGGGCAAAGCCCAGCAAGGCCGCAGGATCAAGCGCGAAGGCAAAATCAGACGAGGCCGGTGTTGCCGCACAAGGGGCCAAACAGGCTGCGGATACGGGTTCTACGGAACAGGGGACCGCGCCAGCCTGATCCCGGGGGCGAACCGGCAGGGAAGTGGTTTTCCTTCGACGTTCGATTACATAGCGGTCAAACGAGGAGCTTGAGCCATGGCTCACAAGAAAGCAGGCGGATCATCCCGCAACGGCCGCGACTCCAACAGTCAGCGGCTCGGTCTGAAGATTTTTGGCGGCGAGCAAGTGCTGGCAGGCAATATAATTGCGCGCCAGCGCGGCACCAAGTGGCATCCCGGCTCCAATGTGGGGCTCGGAAAGGACCATACGCTGTTTGCCCTTGTCGACGGTCACGTCAAGTTTCACACCAAGGCCAAGGGCCGCATCTTTGTCTCGGTTCTACCCGCAACCGAAACGACTGCCACTGCAATGGCGGCCGAATGACACCGCTCGCCTGTTGACGCCTGGCGTCATCAAGACACCTGCTTTAGCGAGGGGGAGCCGGGATGCCGGCTCCCCCTCTCGCTGTCGCGAGGCCCTCGCGTGAACACGGACATCCTCATCGTGGGCGGCTTGTTGCTCGATGGCAGCGCAGCCGCACCCAAACGTGCCGACATCGGCATCCGCAACGGCCGTATTGCCAGCATCAGTTCTGATCTGTCCTGCGCAACCGCAAAAATCATTGATGCCCGTGGCCTCGTAATTGCGCCGGGCTTCATCGACATCAAGACGCATTCCGATTTCACCTTGCCGATCAATCCAAAGGCCGAGAGCAAGGTGCGCCAAGGCGTGACCACCGAGATCGTGGGCCATTGCGGCTTCTCTGTCGCGCCGGCGCTGCCCGGCAAGGTCGATCTGCTGCGCGATTATTTGAGCCCGAGCGCGCCGTGGCTGCCGTTCAAGGAAATGTCATTTCCGGATTACCTCGACACTTTTCCCGCAACCGCGGTGAATGTCGGCATGCTGGTGGGGCACAATACCTTGCGGCTGATGGTGATGGGCATGGATGACCGGCCGGCAACAAGGCTGGATCTCGACGCCATGACCCTGCTGCTCAAACAGGCGCTCGCGGTGGGAGCGCTCGGGCTTTCGTCGGGCCTCTTCACCGCACCAGGCTGCCATGCGGTCGCGGACGAGATGATGGAGCTCTGCCGCGTGGTCAGGGAGTACCATGCCGGCTATTTCACGCACCTGCGCGATGAATCCGACCGCGTGTTGCAAGCGATCGAGGAAGCAATCGATATCGCGGAGCAATGCCGCGTGCATGTCGAGATCGTGCACTTCAAGTGCTCAGGGTCGAACAATTGGGGCAAGTCGAAATCCGCTCTCGAAATGATTGCGCAGGCCAAGGCACGCGGGCTCGACGTGGATTGCGATTTTTATCCCTATGCTGCAGGCAGCAATCCGCTCAAGAACCTGCTGCCGCCATGGCTGCAGACCGGCGGCGTGGACGCAATGCTCAGCCGGCTTCGGCTGGCAGACACACGTGAGCGCATCCGCGCCGATATCGCGCGCAATGGTCTGAACAATTGGGGCCGCATCCCATCGTGGGACTGTGTGCAGATCTCGATCTCGCCCAACCTGCCGCAACATGCGGGACGCACGATCGGCGCGCTCGCAGCCGAGCACCGGCAGGATCCCATCGATACCGTTGCCGATTATTTGATCGATGATGGGGCGGCTACGCGCGTGCTCGTCACAGCAATGTCAGAGGATGACATCCGTGAGATGGTGCGTTCCCCTATCGCGCTGGTTGGATCGGACGGAAACTCTGTCGCGGCGCACGGGATCGTCAGCCAGGGCATGCCGCATCCGCGTTTTTACGGCACGTTCCCACGCATCATCAGCCGCTATGTGCGAGAGCTTGATTTGCTTCCGCTTGAACGCGCCGTCCATAAAATGACTGGAGCGACCGCGCAGGTGCTCAAGCTCGGCGACCGTGGTTTCTTGCGCGAAGGCTATTGGGCGGACGTGACTATCTTCGATGCTGATGATTTTCTTGATCGGGCGACCTACTCGGACCCGCATCAATATCCAAGCGGAGACCGCACGACCGTCCTGGTGAACGGAGTTCCAGTGGTCGAGAATTCGGTCCACACCGGCGCCTTGCCGGGAAAAGTGCTACGGCGCGATTCATCGGGTCGTGTGCACTGAGAGCCCCATTTTCACCCCCACACGGGCTGAAATTTTTCTTGAACGGAGTGAACAGATAAGCGCATCGATGTCCATCGATGTCCATTGACATGCGTCCGCACACACCCCAAAATCAAATGGTGCGCTGATCACGCACTCCTTACAGCAGCGCACACGAGCAGACCCAAAACGGAGGTGGAATGCCCCCGGGTTACTTTAGCCGCGATAATCGCCGCGGCATCGTTCGGGTTGCGGCGTAGCGGCGGGTTAGCGAACGGCAGCGTTGGGAGCGGCCTATTGGGCCACATCAGTGAGGCAAGGCCCGCCTTGGCCCCTCCCGACGAGTGCTATTGCCTTTTTCCTTAGCCTGGGCCTTCACAAGCATCCTGTCCGAGAGCGTGTTGCGAGCGTTCGTGCTTGCGCAAGCCCCTCCCGTTTCTGGCTTCACCAGCGCATATTCCGCTGGTCATGAAGTTTCTCGATGAAGCCAAAATCTATGTCCGTTCCGGCGACGGCGGGAACGGGTGCGTGTCATTCCGGCGCGAGAAATTCATCGAGTTCGGCGGCCCCAACGGAGGCGACGGCGGCAAGGGTGGGGACGTGATTGCGGAGGCGGTTGATGGCCTCAACACTCTCATCGACTATCGCTACCAGCAGCATTTCAAGGCGAAGAACGGCCGCGCCGGCATGGGCAAGGATCGCCATGGTGCGAACGGCGACGACATCGTGCTCAAGGTGCCGGCCGGCACGCAGATCTACGATGAAGGTGATGGGACGTTGCTGGCCGATCTCACGCAGGCCGGCCAGAGCACGGTGCTCGCGCGCGGCGGGAACGGAGGGTTCGGCAATGCTCACTTCAAGACCTCCACCAACCGCGCCCCCCGCCATGCAAACCCCGGCCAGCCCGGCCAGGAGCTTACGCTTCGCCTGCGTCTCAAGCTGATTGCGGATGCGGGCATTGTCGGGTTGCCGAACGCAGGAAAATCGACCTTCCTCTCGGCAGTGAGCGCAGCGCGGCCGAAGATCGCCGATTATCCCTTCACGACCCTCCATCCTGGGCTCGGCGTGGTGGAAATCGACGGCCGCGAATTTGTGCTCGCCGACATCCCCGGTCTGATTGAGGGCGCGCACGAAGGCGCGGGACTGGGCGACCGCTTCCTTGGCCACGTCGAGCGATGCCGTGTGCTCCTGCATCTTGTCGACGGCACCGTCGAGGATGCAGGTCGCGCCTACAGCACCGTGCGGGCGGAGCTCGAAGCCTACGGACACGGCCTCGCCGACAAGCCGGAGATCGTGGCTATCAATAAATTGGATGCGCTCTCCCCGGAGGACTTGAAACAGCAAACAACCCGGATACGCAATGCCATGCGATTGCCCGCAGCAAAAAGTGCACAGGAGTCCGCAAAGATTTGGACGGTCTCAGCTGCAACCGGCGATGGTGTGCCGACACTCCTGCGCGCGATTGTGCGCGAAATAGATTCCAACAGCTCGATGCCTGCGAAGCAACCGCACAAAGCCGCATGGCTACCCTGATGCATTATTGCCCTCCCCTGCCTGACCGTACCGACAAGCAATCGCCGAATGTCCCGCCAGATTCCCACGCTCTCTGATTTCCGGCGCATTGTCGTGAAAGTCGGCTCCTCGCTTCTGGTCGACAATATCGCAGGGCGGCTCAACCTCGACTGGCTCGCCTCGCTCGCCGAGGACATCGCGCAAATGCATCGGGAACACCGCGACATGCTCGTGGTCTCGTCCGGAGCCATCGCGCTCGGACGAGCCGTGCTCAAGCTGGGCTCGGGCGCCATGAAGCTGGAAGACAGCCAGGGTGCCGCTGCCGTTGGCCAGATCGCGCTCGCCCGTACCTGGTCGGAGGTCCTGGGCAAGCACGGCATGACCGCCGGGCAGGTGCTCGTGACGCTCCAGGATACCGAGGAGCGCCGCCGCTATCTCAACGCGCGTTCCACCATCGCGCGCCTGCTGGAATGGCGAGCCGTACCGGTCATCAACGAGAACGATACGGTCGCCACCAACGAGATACGCTATGGCGATAACGACCGGTTGGCAGCCCGGGTGGCGACCATGGCAAGCGCCGATCTGCTGGTGTTGCTGTCAGATGTGGATGGCCTCTACGACGCGCCGCCGGCCGAGAACAAAGAAGCGAAGTTCATTCCGCTCGTGGAGCGCATCACGCCCGCAATCGAGCGGATGGCCGGGGCAGCGGGTTCGCAGCTCTCGCGCGGCGGCATGCAGACCAAGATCGAAGCTGCAAAAATCGCAACCCAGGGTGGAACCCATATGGTGATTGCATCGGGACGGGTGGCCCACCCGCTGGCGGCAATTGCCGCCGGGTCCCGCTGCACCTGGTTCCGCACCCCGGCCAATCCGGTTACCGCGCGAAAAAAGTGGATCGCAGGCACTCTCGAGCCCAAGGGCACCCTGACGATCGACGCTGGTGCCGTTGCTGCTTTGCGCAACGGAAAGAGTCTTTTGCCGGCGGGCGTCATTCGGGTGGACGGCAGCTTCGCACGCGGGGACGCCGTGCTGATCCGGGGGCCGGATGGGACGGAGGTCGCGCGCGGCCTTGTCGCCTACGATGCCGAGGATGCCGCCAGGATCCGCGGGCGCCCCTCAGCCGAGATCCTTTCGATCCTGGGATTTGGCGGTCGCGCGGCTATGGTCCACCGGGACGACCTCGTCATGGGCGGCGGCTGAGTCCGCCCTGCGACGTCGAGCAGTGTTGGCCTCGCCGGCAGCAAGCTCACAAGCTTGTGATCTCGACCGGCAAAGGAGCGGCGCCGGATTCGTCCGCAAGGAGAGGTCCGCCAATCCGGCGCCGATGGCAACCCGAAGCTGGGACGCACCAAACCTTCAATCGGGTGAACCAACGCCGGTTCCGTCACTGTTCAGGCTTTCCCCAATCCATTGATGGGGAACCATAAAAGAAGACCCCGGCTCCCGAAGGGCCAGGGTCTGTCGCCGGATGGGTGAGGGGTTGGGGGCTGGGGGGCACTCCACCCGGCGTTGCAGCTACAACGCAGTGGCTGGCATTGCGTTCCCGTCCTGCCAAAGATTATTTTC
Organism: uncultured Alphaproteobacteria bacterium; assembly: GCA_963771845.1. Taxonomy (GTDB): domain Bacteria; phylum Pseudomonadota; class Alphaproteobacteria; order Rhizobiales; family Xanthobacteraceae; genus VAZQ01. The sequence continues at coordinate 49,308 of CAVYVC010000021.1, forward strand.
GAGCCCGCGGGCGGGTGGCGCTCCTCCGGCTCCCATCGCCCCGTCTCGGCCAATCGAGAGGCAGATCGACGTGCCTGCCATCTGGAAACTCAAGGTATCGGGAGCGCACATCCAGGCGCCCCTGGCGGGCGCGGCGGCCTTCGATCACATATCGGGTTCCAACGGGAAATCGGCTGGGCAGACGATCTGGTTCTGAACGCATGGATGCTCCTGAAGCTCGCTCACAAGGAACGGCTGCTAATGCGGCACCGGCAGGGAGCGTTCCGTGGCGGCGAGCGAGCCAACGGTTCCCGTGTGGATGGCTGTGGAGAACTACAAATTGCTCGCCCTGATGGCGCTGCCAATCCTGGGTTCGGGTCAGACATCAAACCCATTCTCCCGCGCCAAATCCCTGAGCGAGGTCTCCGGCCGGGCGCCAAGGTGCTGGATAACCTCGGCCGCGGCGAGCGCCCCGAGCCGCGCCGCCGTGCGGTAATCAGTGCCCCGCGCCAACCCTACCAGAAACCCGGCCGCGAACAGGTCGCCCGCTCCTGTCGCATCCACGACCCGATCCACCGGGCATGCTTGCACCGCGTCCGATTCCTCCCGCGTGACCACAATGCTTCCCTTCTCGCTGCGGGTGACGACTGCGGCTTTGGCATCCTCACGCAATGACTTGAGCGCGGTTTCAAAATCCGCCGTCTGGTAAAGGCTGTGCAATTCATGCTCGTTCGCAAACACGAGATCGACCGTGCGGCTGCGGATGAGGTCGAGAAATTCCGCGCGATAGCGATCGACACAGAACGCGTCGGACAGAGTAAGGGCGACATCACGCTTCGCGCCGTGCGCAATATTGGCGGCCTTGAGAAAGGCTTCTTTGGCATGGGGCGGATCCCACAGGTAACCTTCGAGATACACAATCTGGGCCGCGCCGACCGCTTCGGGGTCGATGTCGTTGGGATGCAGGTCCTGGGCAGCACCAAGATAAGTGTTCATGGTGCGCTCTCCGTCCGGCGTGACCAGCACATAGCAGCGCGCCGTCGCAGGACCTTGCGAGGCGGGCGGCGTTGTAAAGCAAACTTCCGCCGCGCGGATGTCATGGGCGAACACGCGGCCAAGCTCGTCATCCTTGACCTTGCCGATGAATGCTGCGCGAGCGCCCAGACTGGCAGCGCCGACGACCGTATTTGCCGCCGATCCTCCCGACACCTCCACCGCCGGACCCATGGCGTCATAAATTCGCGTCGCGTCGGCCTCGGTGATCAGTTGCATGCCTCCCTTGCGCATTTTCTGGCGCAAGAGAAAATCGTCCTCCGTGCGCGCAATCACGTCCACAATTGCATTGCCGATGCCAAGCACATCGAAGCGCGTCGAATTCATCTAACAACTCCCGGACAAGAATGCGCGCACTATAGCCGTCGAAAGGGTCGAAGCAATCGCCGCCCCTTGCGCGCAAGCCGCACGCCATGCCATTCACCGGCGCGGCGCAGAGGTTCACCAGATGGCGTTCAAAGAGCGGGTGTTTTCCGGGGTGCAGCCGACCGGCAATCTGCACCTCGGCAATTATCTCGGCGCACTCGTGAAGTTTGTCGCCCTGCAAGAGAAATACGACTGCATCTACTGCATCGTCGATCTTCACGCCATTACCGTGTGGCAGGATCCGGCCGAGTTGCCGAAGACGACGCGCGAAGTTGCCGCCGCCTTCATCGCCTGCGGTATTGATGCCAAAAAACACATCGTTTTCAACCAGAGCCAAGTGGCGGAGCACGCAGAGCTTGCCTGGATTTTCAACTGCGTGGCGCGCCTGGGCTGGCTCAATCGCATGACGCAGTTCAAGGAAAAGGCGGGAAAAGACCGCGAGAACGCGTCGGTGGGGCTTTATGCGTACCCTTCACTCATGGCTGCCGACATCCTCGTTTACCGCGCCACCCACGTGCCCGTTGGCGAGGACCAGAAGCAGCACCTGGAGCTTTCGCGTGATATCGCCCAAAAGTTCAACAACGATTTTGGTCCTTCAATCCGTGCCCACGGCTATGGCGAAGCCTTCTTTCCGCTTCCCGAACCGCTGATACAGGGGCCCGCGACGCGCGTCATGTCACTGCGTGACGGCGCAAAAAAGATGTCGAAATCGGATGCCTCGGATCAGTCGCGCATCAACCTCACCGACGACGCCGATGCAATCGCGCACAAGATTCGACGTGCAAAAACCGACCCCGATCCGCTGCCTGCAGAAGAGGCGGGGCTCGCGTCGCGTCCGGAGGCCGATAATCTCGTCGGTATCTACGCCGCGCTTGCCGGGAGGGCCAAATGGGAGGTGCTCAAAGAGTTCGGCGGCGCACAATTTTCTTCGTTCAAGGCTGCGCTTGTCGATCTTGCAGTCGCAAAGCTCGGGCCCATCAATGCCGAGATGAAGCGCCTGATGGCGGATCCGGTTCATATCGATTCGGTACTCGCGCAAGGGGCAGCGCGAGCGCAAGGCATTGCCGTGGAAACCATGAAGGCCGTCAAGGACATCGTCGGTCTGGTGCACCGCTAGGCCCGAACGCAACAAACCTGCAACTATCTTTCCCGCTCGGGACTTGTAGCTTGCCCGAACGGCGTGGCAGGATTTGCAGTTGTTCAAGCGAATTTCGTTTTCCGCGGGGCGGCTCGGGAAGCCATGAAGAAGAAGCGCCGTAGCTACGAGACCGGCCATTCGCCGAAATTCCTCGTTGTGATAGACGATTCGCCTGAATGCGACCGGGCGCTCTATTTCGCCAGCCGCCGCGCGCTTCGGATCGGGGCCACCGTGCTGATGTTGCGCGTGATCGAGACGCACGATCATGGCCAACAATGGCTGGGGGTCGCCGACATTATGCGCGCGGAGGCGCACGAAGAAGCCAACGCGGTCCTCGATCGCCACGCCGCCCGTGCAGCAGGCATTACCGGGATCACCCCGCAGCGCGTCATTCGTGAGGGTGAGAAGACGCAAGAGCTGCTTGCTCTGATCGAGGACGACGAGGACATTGCCATTCTGGTACTGGCGGCCGCGATCGGAAATGAAGGTCCAGGTCCGCTCGTTTCCGGTCTCAGCAAGTCCGCAGGCGAATTTCCAATCCCGATCGCGGTTGTTCCCGGGCACCTCAGTGATGAGGACCTCGACACGATGTCATAATGCCTGCGGACCTGCGCGACGGCCTACGCGGGGAAATCCGGCGGAAACTGCTTGAAGTTTTGCGGTTTCATGCCAACTAACTAGGATAGCAAGCGAGGGACCGGCGGTGATCGATCGGTCCGCTGCCGCGACCGCAAGGAGCCAGCCATGTTCATTCAAACCGAGCCGACGCCGAATCCTGCAACGCTCAAGTTTCTGCCGGGGCGGCCGGTATTGGCGAGCGGCACGCTCGACATGCGGGACCAGCAATCTGCGGCGCAGTCGCCGCTGGCGGAACGGCTATTCGCGGTCAATGGCGTGTCCGGCGTTTTCTTCGGTTCCGATTTTATTGCAGTGACCAAGGCAACTGGTGAATGGCAGCATCTCAAGCCGGCAATCCTGGGCGTCGTCATGGAGCATTTCATGTCCGGCGCGCCGATTCTCAAAAATGCCGATGAGACATCCGCAGTCCAAGCCGACGAATTTTTCGCTGCCGAGGACGCCGAGACCGTAGCTGCCATCAAGGAATTGATCGAGGCCCGGGTGCGGCCGGCGGTTGCAAATGATGGCGGTGACATCACGTTTCGCGGCTTCAAGGACGGGGTTGTTTATCTGGATATGAAGGGCGCCTGTTCCGGGTGCCCATCCTCTACCGCGACCCTGCGGCATGGCATCCAGAATTTGCTTCGTCATTATTTGCCCGACGTGATCGAGGTCAGACCGGTCGCATGACTCCGCCGCCTGCCGCGCGCATTCTCCGGGACGACTGAACGACTGGGTATCTGAGGGGAATTATCCGAAGCTGCCGTTGATCCGGCAAAGGTAAGCGATGCGCATTCTTGCCATCGACACCGCGCTCGACGCCTGCGCGGCCGCCGTGCTCGATACGAGCCGCGGGGGAATCATTGCGCACGAGACGCTTGCCATGCCGCGCGGCCATGCCGAGGCTCTGATGCCCCTCATCGCGCGCGTCATGGATGCTGCCGCGATTGCGTTTTACGACCTCGACCGCATTGCCGTGACGACCGGGCCCGGAAGCTTCACAGGTCTGCGCGTTGGAATATCCGCGTGCCGCGCCATCGCGCTCGCGACGGGCAAGCCGGCGATCGGGCTCTCCACGCTTGCCGGCTTTGCAGCGCCCCTGATCGCCGAGGATGATACCACGCACGTTGTTGCCGCGATTGATGCACGCCACGATCACGTCTATTTCCAGATTTTCGGCACCGGCGGACGTACCCTGGTTGCGCCGCGCATCGCCAGCTTGCGCGACGCGACGCGGGCAGCGATTGCAGGGCCAACACGCATTGTCGGCTCCGCGGCAAATCTGCTCGCAGAAGCGTGGCCTAAGGGCGCCGATCCTCCTCTCCTGGCTGATACACGCGGTGCTCCGGATGTCGGCTGGGTTGCGCGGTTGGGTGCCGCGGCCAGTGAAGGATTTGGGCCGCCAAAGCCGCTTTATCTGCGCGCGCCCGACGCCCAGCCGCAGGATGCCGCTCGCCTCCCCCGCCGATGAGCCACATCGCAAGCCGCCTGTTTGCCCGCAGAGCGCCTGTCGTCGGGCCCGCCGGCCCCACCGACGCGCAGGCGTGCGCCGCGCTGCACGCCCGCAGTTTTCATCGCGCCTGGAGCGAAGGCGAATTCGAAGCCCTGCTTGCGCGAAGCAATGTTGTCGCCCACCGGGCCATGGTTGGGCGTGCATTCGGCGGTTTCGTGTTGTCTCGGATAGTCCCGCCGGAGGCAGAAATCCTGTCCATCGCGGTGGCTCCATCCCGGCGCGGAAAAGGGCTGGCAGCCCAACTGCTCCAGTTCCACTTGCGAAGGCTCGCTGCGCTTGGAGTAGGAGCGGTGTTTCTCGAAGTCGGCGAAGAGAATATGCCGGCACAGCGGCTTTACCGGCGCGCGGGGTTCCGCGAGGTAGGGCGGCGGGAAGCATATTATTCCGCAGAGAAGGGTTCGGCAGCGCTCGTCCTGCGCCGGGATTTGCCGTGAACGCAAGCGGCCGCCATTGCTGGGACGAATACCGGTTGACGCCGGGTTGCAAATTGCCGGCGTGCCTGTCTTGGAATAAGGCCCGCTGCCCCCATTTCCTTTTAACGGCAAAGCCGGTATCAGGAGACGCTATTCGATCGCTGCCGCAAACAGGAATTGTACAAGTCTCTCAGATACTTCACTAGCAGAATAATGACGAATCCCATCGTTTCGGCATGACCGTAGCGCGCAAACTCTATATCAAATCTTTCGGCTGCCAGATGAACGTATACGATTCCCATCGTATGGCAGACACGCTGGCGTCCGAAGGATTTACCGAGACACCGCGGATCGAGGACGCCGATCTGGTCATTCTGAATACATGTCACATTCGTGACAAAGCGCAGGATAAGGTTTTCTCCGAACTCGGGCGAGTGCGGACGATCAAAGAAGCTGCGGCACGCTCCGGACGTCAACTGACGATCGCGGTCTCCGGCTGCGTCGCACAGGCGCAGGGTGAGGAGATTATCCGCCGTTCACCCGCCGTCGATATCGTTGTCGGCCCGCAGAGCTATCATCGCCTGCCCGCACTGTTGGAGCGTGCGAAACGCGATGGCCGCGCGATCGATACGGAATTTCCGGTTGAGGACAAGTTCGACAATCTTCCGCCGCCGCCACGCGAAGCGACCCGCACGCGCGGCGTCTGCGCGTTTGTGACAGTGCAGGAAGGCTGCGACAAATTTTGCACTTTTTGTGTTGTGCCTTACACCCGCGGCTCGGAGTTTTCGAGACCGGTTCTGAAAATTGTCTCCGAAGTCGAGCGCCTGGCGGAGTGTGGCGTGCGCGAGGTCACTCTCATCGGGCAAAACGTCAACGCCTATCACGGCGATGGTCCTGACGGACGGGCTTGGCCGCTCGGGCGCTTGCTTGCTCGCCTTTCCGAACTGCCGGGCATCGCGCGACTGCGCTACACGACCAGTCATCCCGCCGACATGGATGCGAGCTTGATTGCGGCGCATCGCGATCTGCCGAAGCTGATGCCCTATCTTCACCTTCCCGCGCAGTCCGGCTCCGACCGGATCCTCGCCGCGATGAACCGCCGTTACCGGCGCGCCGATTATCTTCGCCTGATCGAGCGTCTGTGTGCCGCGCAACCCAACATCGCCTTCTCATCGGATTTCATCGTCGGCTTTCCCGGTGAAACCGAGGACGATTTCAAAGCTACTCTCTCGCTTGTCGATGCGGTCGGATACGCCGGTGCCTTCTCTTTCAAATACTCAGCCAGACCCGGCACTCCAGCGGCGGAATTGCCGGATCAGGTGCCCGAGGCTCAAAAGTCCGAGCGCCTTTACCGCCTGCAAGCAGCGATCGATCGCAATTGCGCTCGCTTCAATGTGCAATGGCAGGGACGCGGGATGGAAGTGCTGTTCGAAAAAGGCGGCCGTTATTCTGGTCAGATCGCCGGCCGCTCCCCATATCTCCAGCCGGTCCAAGTTATGGCGTCACGGGATCTGATCGGTCGACTGGCGAGCGTGCGGATCACGCAGGTGAGCTCGAACAGCCTGTTTGGAGTGCTCGCACCGAACGCAGACAGATTGGCCCGCGAACAGCATCAGTTGCCGGCAGGAGCATAAGGACGTTGGGACCGTCTCGAATGGACAACGGGGTCATCGTATCCTCGCCAGCGGCGACAATTGATAACGATGCGACTCAGCTCCTTCTTGCATTCGACGACAATCGGCTGGCTTCCACGCTATTCGGCCAATACGGTCAGAATCTTGCGCTCATCGAGCGCAGGCTCGGCGTTGTCGCGGACCAGCGTGGCAATCACGTGAGCGTTGCGGGTTCACGCGAGGCCGTGGATCAAGCGCGGCGCGTGCTGGAGGGGCTCTATGAGCGCCTCAAGCATGGAGATGAGCTCGTTTTGGGCGACGTGGAGGGGGCCATACGCCAGGCGATCGCGCAGGGATCACTGTTCGAGTATGATCGCGCCGAGGTCCGGCCGAGCTTCGAGGAAATCAACCTGCGCAAACGTCCGGTGCGCGCGCGCACGCCGGCCCAGGACGCGTATATTCGCGCGCTTCGGCGGCACGCACTGGTGTTTGGCGTCGGTCCGGCCGGCACCGGCAAGACATGGCTCGCGGTCGCCCATGCCCTACAAATGTTCGAGCGCAAGGAGGCTGATCGCATCATCATCTCGCGACCGGCGGTCGAAGCAGGTGAGCGGCTTGGCTTTTTGCCGGGCGATATGCGAGAGAAGGTGGATCCCTATCTGCGACCGATCTATGACGCGCTCTATGACCTGATGGATGCGCGCACTGTTGAACGCGCCCTCGAGACCGGCGAGATTGAAATCGCTCCTCTCGCTTTTATGCGCGGGCGCACGCTTTCGAATGCGGCGGTGATTCTGGACGAAGCGCAAAATACGACTTCAATGCAGATGAAGATGTTTCTTACGCGCTTGGGCGAGAACAGCCGGATGATCGTGACCGGCGATCCCAGTCAGGTCGATCTGCCGCCCGGACAGCGATCGGGACTTGCGGAAGCTATTCGTCTGCTCCGAAATGTCGAGGGAATCGCGATCATAACCTACACGGCTGAGGATATTATTCGGCATGAGCTTGTGGCACGCATTGTCGATGCATACGACAAGGAGCGCCGGAAGACCGCTCGCGCGCGCGAGCGGTATGAATGAGATGCTCCGCGCCTCCCCCGATAGAACGCGATGAAATCCACTCGATCCGCAGGGGTGTGCATGCGCCGGCATTCGCGCCGGCCTGCAATCGATATTCTCGTGCAATCGCACTTGTGGGATTCGAAACCTCAGGCCAAGACAGTCCTGCGCCGCGCCATACGGAAGGCTTCATATGCGGTGTCCACGCAGGGCGAGCTTGCCGTCGTACTGGCCGACGATTCAATCGTTCATGCGCTCAATCGCACCTGGCGTTACAAGGACGCGCCAACGAATGTGCTCTCGTTTCCGGCTGCGGGTGCTCCCGCGCGCCATGGAGCTCCACGCTTGCTCGGCGATATCGTGATCGCCTTCGAGACGACGGCGCGCGAGGCGCGCGCACAGGGCAAATCGTTCGCGGATCATCTTGTCCACCTTGCGGTGCATGGCTTTCTTCATCTCGCCGGATATGATCACGTGGACGACGACGAGGCCGAAACAATGGAACGCCTCGAGAGCACTATTCTTGCCGAGCTTGCCGTTGCGAGCCCCTATGCGGCGCCGGGCGTGAGCGTCGGGCGGTAACCTGCCATGCCGGATTCCGACCCATCCAGCTCGCCCGAGCCGAGTTCGGCGCGCAATCTGCCCGTACTGGTTTTGCGTCCGAACGAGATCGAGCGCGAGAGCTGGTTCAAGCGCGCCCTGAGGACCTTTTTCGGCTGGAAGGCGAGCAGCATTCGCGCCGATCTCAAGGACGTGCTGGAAGAAGGCGCCGGCGAGACCGGATTTTCCCCCGCCGAGCGCATCATGCTCCGCAACATCCTGGGCCTGCGAGAACGCCGGATGGCCGACGTCATGGTGCCGCGCGCGGACATTATCGCGGTGCAGCGGCAAATTCCGCTCGGCGAGCTCATGAAAGTCTTCGAGAGCGCGGGTCATTCCCGGCTGGTCGTCTACGACGAGACCCTCGATGACGCTGCCGGCATGGTCCACATCCGTGACTTGGTGGCGTTCACGACGGTGCGCGCCGCCGACAAGGCCAAGAGCAAGCCACGGCGCAAAAAGCCCTTTCCATCCGGTCTCGACCTGAACGCGGTCGATCTGTCCATGCCGTTGTCGTCCAGCGGCATCATTCGTGAGATTCTCTATGGTCCGCCGTCAATGCCGGTGCTGGATCTCTTGGCCAAGATGCAGGCGACGCGAATTCACCTGGCTCTGGTTGTCGATGAATATGGCGGTGCCGATGGCGTGGTATCGATGGAGGACATCGTCGAGCAGATTGTCGGCGAAATTGCCGATGAGCATGACGAGGAGACCGCACCAGGCGTGATTCGGCAGTCTGACGGGTCTTTCCTTGCCGATGCGCGCGCGAAGCTGGAACAGGTCGCGGCAATCATCGGCCCGCAATTCGAAGTCGGCGATGTAGCCAATGAAGTCGACACGCTAGCGGGCTATGTTGTCACCCGGATCGGGCGCCTCCCGGTGCGCGGCGAACTCGTACCCGGGCCCGGACCGTTTGAAATCGAAGTATTGGACGCCGATCCGCGGCGGCTGAAACGGCTGCGCATCTATCGCGCTTTCGACCGGGCGAATGGTAAGAATCACACAAATGAAGGGCCTTCACAGCTGGCGGGCACGCCGCAGCCGATGCCTGCCAAGGACCTGATCATCAGCCCGCCCGATTCCTTGGAATGCTCTCGCGATACCGCATCTTTGAAGCCTGCGCGCCGTCAGTAAGCCTCACCCGGCTGGCCCATACGGTCGTGCTTGCCTGGGGATGGCAGCGCATTCTGATTGCGTTGCTTGCCGGTGCGTCCAGCGCGCTTGCACTGCCACCGGCCAACATCTGGCCGGTCCCCTTTATCACCTTCCCTATCATGGTCTGGCTCATCGATGGTGCGGCCGCAGGCCGCCTCGGCGGGGTATTGGCAGCGGCCGGCGCGGGTTGGTGGTTTGGCTTTGGCTATTTTGTCGCCGGTCTTTATTGGATCGGACATGCATTCCTGGTCGACGCAAAGACCTTCGGGTGGCTGCTGCCGATTGCTGTTATCGCATTACCGGCCGCAATGGCGGTGTATACCGCACTGGGTTTTGCACTCGCTCGCACGCTATGGCCGCGGGGTGCGGCACGAATACTGGCGCTTGCTGCTGCGCTTAGCCTGGCAGAGTGGCTGCGGGGACATTTGTTTACGGGCTTTCCGTGGAATGCATTCGGGTATGCGCTCATCACGCCGCTATGGCTCGCTCAGAGCGCAGCGCTGTTCGGCATTTGGGGTCTCACGTTCCTTACGGTCGCGATCTATGCCTCACCGGCCGTGCTCGCGGACGAGCGTGCCGACACAAGGCGTCCTTGGCTCGCACCCGCTTTAGCAACGGCGGCGCTTGTTGCGCTCGCGGTATTCGGGGCGTTTCGCCTGGTGACGACGCCGACAACGTACGTCGGCGGCGTTCGGCTGCGCATTATGCAGCCAAATCTGCAGCAGGATGAAAAATTCAATCACTCCCAGAAACAGGAGGTGATGAGCAAATATCTGGCTTTGTCTGACCGCCCCACGAGCCCTCGGTCGAGCGGGGTGCGCGACGTGACCCATCTAATCTGGCCGGAATCAGCGTTCCCGTTTTTCCTGACGCGAGAGCCCGACGCTTTAGCCCAGATTGCAGCGTTGTTGCAGCCGGCAACGGTCTTGATCACCGGCGCGGTGCGCCCGCCTGAAACTGCCGCGGCTGCTCGGCGCGCTTACAACTCGATCTATGTCATTGACCATGATGGTTCGATCGTCTCGGTTTACGACAAGGTCCACCTTGTCCCTTTCGGCGAATACTTGCCGTTTCAGGATCTGTTGGAGCGGCTTGGTCTCACGCAGCTGACCAAGGTTCGCGGTGGGTTCATCTCAGGCGACCGGCGCCGCAACCAGCGCGTACCCGGTGCCCCCGATTTTTTGCCGCTGGTGTGCTACGAGATCATCTTTCCCGGCGACGCGGTGCCGCGCAGCGAGCGCCCGGGCTGGATCTATGATCACGTTGGCCGTTATTTCGGGTGGCCGTTTGTCGGCGGAACCGGTGAGCGGCCGGGCTGGCTGCTCAATCTCACCAATGACGGGTGGTTTGGTCCAAGCGCAGGACCTTATCAGCACTTTCAAGAAGCGCGCGTGCGCGCGATTGAGGAGGGCCTGCCGCTAGTTCGGGCGGCGAATACCGGCATTTCCGCGGTTGTCGATCCGGTCGGCCGCGTCATTAAGTCACTCCCGCTGGGTAGCGCGGGCGTGCTTGATAGCGCGTTGCCGCAGCCGCTTGCGCCCACACTTTACGCACGGGTGGGAGACGGCGCATTTGGCGTAATGCTCGGCGCGGCACTGGCGCTTGTCCTGCGGTCGCGCGCGCGAAGCCGCTCAAGACCATACCGAGACACATAGCTGCGGTGCTGCGCCGGCATCCAATCGGCGCCAATCTTTCGCTAGAGTAGCAGGCCAGGTTCTTGATCAGCGCTTTTGTAAAGGATTCATAATCTGATGAGGGTGCCACCATTTGACTCTGGAAAAGCGATTGGCCCGCTTGCACAAGTAGAAAATGTCTCGGTTGCACAGGAGAGTGCTTTCATGGCCGCAAAAAAATCTCCCAATCCGATCGACAAGCATGTGGGCAGCCGGGTGCGCATGCGCCGGATGATGCTTGCAATGAGCCAGGAAAAGCTGGGTGGCGCGCTCGGACTCACATTTCAGCAGGTGCAGAAATACGAGAAGGGCACCAACCGGATCGGAGCGAGCCGATTGCAGCAGATCTCGCAGATACTCCAAGTGCCGGTGGAGTTTTTCTTCGAGGGATCGCCGAGTGTGCATTGGTCCGGCAATTCCGGCAACGCGGTCGCAGAGGCGTCTGCGAATTACGTCTCCGATTTCCTGGCCAGCTCGGAAGGGCTGTCGCTTACGAAGGCATTCACCCGGATAAAGGACCCCAAGCTGCGGCGCCGGATCGTCGATTTGGTCGAGGAAATCGCAACGAGCACCGATCGTTGAGGTGCCGCGGACGCAAGCACCTCCAATCGGCAAATCCGCAAGGCCCTTGCGTCTGGATGTTCCTGCTCGTCGCTTGACCCCCGTCTTGCAACCCTGCAAGACTCCGCCGTAGCCCTGCAAGGGGGCCGGTCAGGGGAGTTTTTCAGTGCCGAACGCAAGCCGCCTTTTCACCAGCAAATCCGTATCCGAAGGCCATCCAGACAAAGTATGCGATCAAATATCTGATGCAGTTCTTGATGCCTTTATAGAAAATGACCTCAAGCTGGGAATTGCAGACGACAGCAAGGTGAACACGCGGCTCGGCTGCGAGACGCTGTGCACGACCAACAAAATCGTCATTGCCGGTGAAGGCCGCGGACAAGCCCCCTTGTTCAAGAAGCACGGCACCCATGCCGTGCTCAATCGCGAGTTGATCGCGCAAATCGCGCGCGATGTTGTGCGCGACATCGGCTATGACCAGGACGGCTTCTCGTATTACGGCGCTGACATCGAGGTCCTGCTGCACGGTCAATCTCCAGATATTGCCATGGGGGTCGATGCCAAGCACAAGAAAGGCGAAGAACAGGAGGGGGCGGGCGACCAAGGGATGATGTTCGGCTTTGCCTGCACGGAGAGCGAGATCTACGAGAAGGGTTCATTCATGCCGGCCCCGATCTATTTCGCGCACAAGATTCTCAAGGTTTTGTCGGAGCGCAGGCGCTCGCAACAACTGTTCGATCTGCAGCCCGATTCGAAGAGCCAAGTCACGGTTCAATACATCGACGGCAAGCCCATCGGCTGCACCAAAGTCGTCGTGTCGACGCAACATAACGCCCGCAGTCGCAACGGCAAAAAATACACCCCCAACATGGTCAAGGACATGATCGCGGACACCGTGGCGGCCGCATTGCCGGACGGCTGGATGCCAAAGAAGCCCTCGGATTTCCTGGTCAATCCCACCGGCAATTTCGTCGTCGGTGGTCCCGACGGAGATTGCGGCCTCACGGGGCGCAAGATCATTGTGGACACCTATGGCGGATACGCGCCCCATGGCGGCGGGGCGTTTTCGGGCAAGGATCCCACGAAGGTCGATCGCTCGGCAGCGTATGCCGCGCGCTACCTTGCCAAGAATGTCGTCGCTGCAGGATTTGCCGAGCGCTGCACCATCCAGCTCGCCTACGCGATTGGCGTTGCCGACCCCATGTCGCTGCTGGTCGATATGCACGGCACCGGCGTGGTCGACGAGAAGAAGGTTGCAAAGGTTTTGCCTGAGATCTTCCCGCTGCGGCCAACCAGCATCCGACGTGCGCTCAAACTATCGCGGCCGATCTACCGCCGAACCGCATCCTATGGGCATTTTGGCCGCCCCGCCGAGAAGGACGGCGGCTTTTCCTGGGAAAAAACGGATCTTGCCGACGCTCTCAAGCGCGCCTTGCGGTGAACGCCGGTTGCTCCGCCCTTGCTTGTGTTGACGCCTCCCTCATTCGATAGCCACGGCCACATCGGGTAGGCCGCGCGATCGGGGATGGTTTCGAGCTGCGGAACCCTTGCGGGGGCGGTCTGGCGCGATATATCCGGAAGGCATTTTGTCCTGAAGGGACGCGCATGAGCACTGAAACTCAAACCGTTTCCGAAAGCCACCATTTTCAGGCCGAAGTGACTGAACTGCTTCGGCTCATGATGCATGCGGTCTATTCTGAGACCGATGTATTTCTGCGTGAGCTGATCTCCAACGGGTCGGACGCCTGCGACAAGCTGCGCTACGAAGCACTCGCAAGACCCGAGCTGCTCGCCGAGGGCGGGGCACTGGCGATCCGGATCAAGCCGGACGCCGAGAGCAGCATCTTGTCCGTGAGCGATACCGGCATCGGCATGGACCGCCACGAGCTGATCGATAATCTCGGGACCGTCGCCCGCTCGGGGACCCGCGCATTCGTCAATCGCCTGGTGGAAGCCAAAGACGGCGCGGGGCTGATCGGTCAATTCGGCGTCGGTTTCTATTCGGTCTTCATGGTGGCGGAGCACATCGAGGTCATCAGCCGCCGGGCAGGCGCAAGCGAGACCTGGGTCTGGAGCTCCGCCGGCGAGGCGGGATTTGAGATCGCGCCGGCTACGCCGGAGCAGTCCGCGCGCGTTCCGCGCGGCACGGAAATCATTCTGCACCTCAAAGCAGACGTGAAACGCTATCTCGAAAGCTACGAAATCGAGCGCATCGTAAAGCGATATTCCGATCACGTGCAGTTTCCGATCGAACTCATTGGCAAGGAGGGCACGCCGCACCAGATCAACGCCGCCAGCGCCATATGGCAGCGGGCCAAATCCGAGCTCAAGCCGGAAGACTACACGCAGGCCTACCACTCCATCGCCGGTGCATTCGATGAGCCGGCCATGACGCTGCACTACAAGGCGGAGGGACGCCAATCCTACGCCGTGCTGTTGTTCGTACCCTCAACGAAACCTTTCGATCTCTCCGATCCGGACCGCAGCGCCCGTGTAAAGCTGTATGTGCGCCGGGTGTTCATCACCGAGGACGCCAGCCTGTTGCCTTCGTACCTGCGCTTCGTACGCGGCATCGTCGACAGCGAGGACATGCCGCTCAATATTTCGCGCGAAATGCTCCAGAATAATCCCCAGGTGGCTCAGATCCGAAAGGCTCTGACGAGCCGTGTCGTTGGCGAACTGGAGGGCCTCGCCGCCAAGGCGCCCGAGAAGTTTGCAAAGGTGTGGGATGTCTTTGGCAAGGTCCTCAAGGAGGGCATTTACGAAGACCACGAGCGGCACGACCAGTTGCTTGCCCTTGCGCAGTTCGCAGGCACCAAAGGGCAAGAGCCGAGGACGCTTAAGCAATACGTGACGGATCTGCGGCCCAACCAGACAGAGATCTATTATCTGGTCGGCGAGAGCATTGAGCAGCTCAAATCCAATCCGAAGCTTGAAGCCGTTCGCGCGCGTGGCATCGAGGTGCTTCTTCTCACAGACCCAGTCGACGCGCTGTGGACGTCGATGTCGCAGGATTTCGAGGGCAAACCCTTGAAGTCCCTCTCTCAGGGCGAGGTCAATTTCAACCTCGTGCCGCTGCTGGAGGAGGCCGCCAAACCGGAGATCGAGCCGTCTTCCGGCGCGGCAGTCGACGAGGCTGCGATCATTGCCGCGGTGAAGAACGCTCTCGGGGAGCGCGTCCATGATGTACGCAGCTCACAACGCTTGACCGACAGCCCGGCTTGTCTGGTCGCAGGTCCGGGCTTTGACCGCGAACTCTCACGCCTGCTCGCGCGTCACAACCGCGGCAGTGGCCCAAAACCCATTCTGGAACTCAACATGCGCCACCCGATCGTGAAGGCGCTGTCGCGGGCGAAAGCGGCTGAGCACGATGATGAAGTCTCCGATCTATCATCCTTGCTGTTCGAGCAGGCCAAGATCCTGGATGGCGAGGTGCCGGATGACCCCGCAGCCTTCGCGAGCCGCGTGAACAGGCTCGTGATGCGGGGCCTGCCTGCGCTCGAATAGACGATCGTCATCGCGCGCTGTTTGAAGGCGTGCTTTGTCCAAACTGCCTGCCGATATATCGAGGCACCCGCGCGCATTCTTCGGACGCCGCAAAGGGCACAAATTACGGCCCGCCCGCGCGGCGTTGATGAATAGCGTTCTGCCGCGCCTTGCGCTCGATTTGGCCGCTCCGCCTGGCGATTTACGATTGCTCTATCCCAATCCCGTCGAGGAGATACGGCTCGAAATTGGCTTTGGCGGCGGCGAATACCTGATCAGCCAGGCGCGCGCGCTGCCGCAGGTTGGTTTCATTGGGGTCGAACCTTTTGTGAACGGCATGGCCAAGGCGCTCGCAGCACTTGCTGCGCATTCGCTGTCCAACGTTCGCCTGCACCATGGAGACGCCACGGACCTGCTCGCTTGGCTGTCGCCAGAATCGCTGACGCGCGTTGAGATGCTTTATCCCGATCCCTGGCCGAAGCGGCGGCATTGGAAGCGGCGCTTTGTGCAGGATAACAGCGTCATGGCTATAGCCCGGGTGCTGCGGCCGGGTGGCGAATTTCGCTTTGTCTCCGATGTTGCGCACTATGCCGCCTGGACGCTGGGCCACGTTCTGCGATGCCCCCGGTTCGAATGGACTGCCGAGCGCGCGGATGACTGGCGGCGTCCATGGCCCGGCTTTTCCGGTACGCGCTATGAATCCAAGGCAATCGACCAGGGCCGTTGCCCCTGTTACCTGACTTTTCGAAAGCACTCCCAACGCCTGTAAACGCCTGTAACATCAGGCTCGGCGGTGGGTAGGGCTTAGGCGTGAGGGTTGGCTGCCGGCGATCGTTCCCAATGTTGGACCTGCCAGAAGCGCATGACGCGCTGCGCAGTCGTCGGCGAGAGGCGCTCGAAATTGGCGTAGGCGGTATCGAGATCGCGGCTCGACAGTTCGCCGGGTCCGGACATGGCACTCATAATCGCTCTCGCAGTCTGCCAGCCCCAGCTCGCTGATTTGCAGAGAATGAGGACAGGATCGACGCGCTCGCCGGCCATGAGCCGGTCCACCACACTGACCGGGACGGCGCAGAGCGACGCAAGTGCCGCTACGAGCTCCTCGTATTGCCTATTTCCGGCAAATTCCACAACGGCGGCTTCGTCAAGTTTCTTCGCCTCGCGCAGCTCGAAAACCCTGCGTTCAGCGGCCTTGTAGTCCCTGGTCGCCGCCGGAATCGATTTCTCGTCGGCGGGCTCTGCCAGGATGGCGCGAATCTCCGATTGCCTGCCGGGCTCCGCCAAGGCGAGCATTGCCTGTCGTGCCGGCTCGCTGCTCGCGAGCACGAGGACGCGCAACAGGCTTGCTGAAAGATCGCTGCGCACGGCTACCTTTGTTCCGAGCACGCTGTCGCGCCCCCCCTTTTCGACCAGCACAGCAAGCCCGGCATCGGAAATTTCCGCCGATGGGTTGCCCGCCAGGCTGCGAAGCACCTCTTCATTTCCACGCTCGATCAAGGTGCCGGTCAGCGGGGCGTACAGACCGACTCGTTTCGAGATCGCCAGAAGATGCGCTTGGCCTTTGGACCGGGCGATCTCCAGGAGATCGGCTGGTCGCAGCCGCGCCGACTGTTTGAGCAGGGGCTGCGCGACTGCGATGTCATCATCACCGGCAAGCTCGACCAGCACTTTGGGCGGCGCATTCGGAATTGTCGCGATCCGATGGGACAGCTCTACGCGCGCCCCGGCATCCGCCTCACGGCTCAATTGGCATAATACCTCGTCAAACAGCGCGATATGATCTTCATTGAAGCGGCTTGCCCCTTCGGCAAAAAGGATAGCAATGCGCTTGAGCGTTTGCGCGCGCCGCGCACTGGATCCGTGCTGGAGCACCTCTTCCAGTTCGGGAGCGAGCGAAACAGGAATGCTCATACCGCACCGTGCAACCGATATGCCGAGCCCCGGCGGCTTGCGCGCAAATCGGGTTAGGGGATCTCAAGCAAAATTAGTTACCCGATCGTTAGCGCAAGCGAAGAGTCTGTAGCGCGGGGGCTTCGGAAGCCCCGCTTAATCGTCCGCTACCCCTTGCGCCAGCAGCAAAAATCGCTATATTCCGCTCGTCCAGCTTTTGGATATCTCATAACGGTCGGATAAGGTCCGGTCGGCTGTTGAGAGTGGGTTCCCCCGGGACCCGCTCTTTTTTGTTACCAAAACTGCGCGCGGGCGTGACAGGCGCTCGGGCGCGCGTGCGATGCTCAATATGACTGTGGCCAGCCTCTTACAGCCAAATGACGATCAGCGCCTGATCACCGAGCAGGGGGTAGCCGCGCGGGTTGCTGCAATTGCTGAACCCGTTCTTCTGGACCTGGGTTACCGCCTTGTTCGCGTGCGTATTTCGGGGCTTGACGGCTGCACGGTTCAGGTTCTGGCAGAGCGCCCCGATGGAAGCATGACTATCGATGATTGCGAGCGGGTATCGCGCGCGCTTTCGCCCGCGCTCGATGTTGCAGAGCCGATCGAACGCGCCTACCGGCTCGAAATCTCATCACCTGGAATGGACCGACCCCTCGTGCGACGCTCCGATTTCGAGCGCCATGCCGGCCACAGCGTGAAGGTGGAGCTGGCACCCGCCATAGCGGGACGGCGGCGCTTTCGCGGTGTGCTACTGGGCATTGAGGACGACTGTATTCACCTTCGGCAGGAGGATGGCCTGCCCGACCAGGCGACCGAGATTACGTTGCGTCTGGACGATATCGCAGAAGCCAAGCTCTTGCTCACGGACGCGCTGGTCATGGACGCGCTGCGGCGCGGCAAGTCAGCGGAACGTGCCGGGCATCATGGCGGGACCGGCAAGGCGGCGGGACATCCAGTCTGGGATAGAACTAACCGCTCCCGCAGCCGTCCTCGTAGGGACCGAAACGAAGATTTCCAAAGCGGACCGGCTGCCGGTCCTTATGGAGATGAGAAAGAAGGAGAATGACCATGGCCGTGAGTGCGAACCGGCTGGAATTACTGCAAATTGCCGACGCAGTCGCGCGGGAAAAGGCGATCGACCGCGGCATTGTCATCGCCGCCATGGAGGACGCAATCCAGAAGGCGGCACGTTCGCGTTATGGCAGCGAGACGGAAGTTCGCGCCGAAATCAATCCGAAGACGGGCGAAATGCGGCTCTCGCGCTTGCTGCTGGTGGTTGAGCAGATCGACAACGACTCGACCCAAATCTCGCTGGAGGACGCGAAGAAGCGAAATCCCGCCGCTCAGGTGGGCGACTATATCGCGGAGCCTCTGCCGCCGCTCGAATATGGACGCATTGCAGCCCAGTCAGCAAAACAGGTGATCGTTCAAAAGGTACGCGAGGCCGAGCGCGATCGCCAATACCAAGAGTACAAGGATCGCATCAGCGATATCGTCAACGGCATCGTCAAGCGCGTCGAGTATGGCAATGTCGTCGTAGATCTCGGTCGCGGTGAGGCAATCGTGCGCCGCGACGAGCTGCTTCCACGCGAGACGTTCCGTAACGGTGATCGTATCCGGGCCTTCATCTATGATGTTCGCCGGGAACCCCGCGGCCCGCAGATTTTCCTCTCCCGCACGCATCCGCAATTCATGGCCAAGCTGTTCGCGCAGGAAGTGCCGGAAATCTACGATGCAATCGTAGAAATCAAAGCGGTGGCGCGTGACCCCGGATCGCGTGCAAAGATCGCGGTCATCTCGCGCGAATCCTCCGTCGATCCTGTGGGCGCATGTGTCGGCATGCGGGGCTCGCGCGTCCAGGCCGTTGTCAACGAGCTGCAAGGCGAGAAGATCGATATCATTCCGTGGACGGCGGATCCGGCGAATTTCGTGGTCAATGCACTCGCGCCCGCCGAGGTCGCGAAGGTCGTCTTGGACGAGGAGCGCCACCGCATGGAAGTCGTCGTTCCTGACCAACAGCTATCCCTTGCCATTGGGCGGCGTGGCCAAAACGTCCGTCTCGCATCTCAACTCACGGGGTGGGATATCGATATCGTCACCGAGCAGGAGGAGTCCGAGCATCGTCAGGCCGAATTCGAGAAGCGAACGAAGCTCTTCATCGAGTCGCTTAATCTTGATGAGATGGTCGGCCAGCTGCTCGCTTCCGAGGGCTTCAACTCGGTCGAGGAACTCGCGATGGTCGACGAAAAAGAGATCGCCGGGATCGAAGGTTTCGACGAGGATACCGCACGCGAGCTGCAAACCCGGGCGCGCGAATATCTCGCGCACGAGGAAGAGGAGCTTGATACCAAGCGCCGGGAACTGGGAGTGGAAGACGAGCTCAAGGATTTCCCTGAGCTCAATACCGCCATGTTGGTGAAATTAGGCGAAAACGGCATCAAGACGATGGAAGACCTCGCCGGCTGTGCAACGGACGACCTGTTCGGTTGGAGCGAGCGCAAGGATGGCGAGACAACGCGCTATCCGGGTATTCTAGATGACTTTGACCTGTCACGCGATGATACCGAAGCCCTGATCATGCAGGCGCGCCTCAAAGCCGGCTGGATCAATGAAGCAGATCTCGCCGCCCCCGCTGAACCCTCGTCCGAGACCGCGGCCGCACCGGCATGAGAGGGAGGCATTTGGGTTTGGCAATGAGGCCGCTAAGTGTGGTACATGCTCGCCGCGTACCGCGCTGGAACGTAGCCCATCGCTCCTGGGCAGGGGGGCGGACCGGCACCCGAAGGCGTGAATTGGATCGAGATTGTAATGGCTGAAACGACGGAAAAGACGACTGAAAAGAAACTCAGCGTCGCTGCGACCAAGACCTTGAGCCTGAAAGGCCGTGGGATTGAGCAAGGCGTCGTACGTCAGAGTTTCAGTCATGGCCGCAGCAAGGCGGTGGTTGTCGAGAAGGTAAAAAGCCGTACGGCGGCCCGGCCGAGGGGGGAGGCCGCGCCTGCAGCTGTCGCGCCAGCGAAGCGCACCGGCCCCGGTGTTTCAGCCGCCGCGCAGGCAACTGCCGCCCAGATGCCGCCGCCAGCCCAGGTCACCCCCAAGCCGTCCGGGGTGGTGCTGCGCACCCTATCCGAGGAAGAGCGCACTGCCCGCGCGCGCGCGCTCGGCGATGCGCGCCAACGCGAAGCCGAAGAGCGCAAGCACGCCGAAGAGGAGGCTCTACACCGGAAGGAACGAGAAGCAGCCGAGCGCACTGAACGCGATGCTGCGGAAGCGCGCAAGGCGGACGAAGAGCGGCGTCGAAAGCATGAGCTTGAAACCAAGGTCAAAGCCGAGCAGGAGGCGAAGAAGCGCTTTGGCGACGAGGCCACGGCCGCCAGACCAGCCAGCCGGCCCGTGCTCGAGCCGGACGAGGAAGAGGCCCCTCGCTCCCGTCGCGGCGCTGGCGCTGCCCGCCCCGCACCCGCGCCAAAGACGCCGCGCAGCACTATCCAGAAGAATCGCGGCCGCCTCACCCTGGTGACCGCGCTCACTGCTGATGAAGAGCGCGAACGTTCCGTCGCTGCGTTTCGGCGGCGGGTTCAGCGGCTGAAAGGACACGCCAGCGACGAGCCGAAAGAGAAACTGGTTCGCGAAGTCATCATTCCCGAAACCATCACCATTCAGGAGCTCGCGAACCGCATGGCGGAGCGCGCCGTCGATGTGATCAAGCTCCTGATGAAGCAAGGGCACATGGCCCAGATCAACGACGTGATCGACGCCGATACAGCCCAATTGCTGGCAGAGGAGCTCGGCCATACCGTCAAGCGCGTGGCTGAGTCGGACGTCGAAGAGGGTCTGTTTGATGCGGCCGATGAGCCCGCTGCCCTCGTTGCGCGGCCTCCGGTGGTCACGGTCATGGGTCACGTCGATCACGGCAAAACATCGCTGCTCGACGCCATCCGCTCGACCGAAGTAGCGGCGGGAGAGGCGGGCGGCATTACTCAACATATCGGCGCCTATCAGGTGACGGCGCCATCGGGCAACAAGATCACTTTCATCGATACGCCAGGCCACGCCGCGTTTACCGCCATGCGCGCGCGCGGCGCCAAGGTGACCGACATCGTCGTCCTGGTCGTGGCCGCTGATGACGGCGTCATGCCGCAGACGGCCGAGGCCATCAATCACGCCAAGGCCGCGAAGGTGCCGATCATTGTCGCAATCAACAAGATCGATCGTCCCGATGCGAAGCCGGAGCGCGTGCGCAATGAGTTGCTGCAGCACGAAATCCAGGTGGAATCGCTCGGCGGCGAGGTGCTCGATGTGGAAGTGTCGGCAACCAAGAAGCTCAATATCGATCGTCTGTTGGAAGCAATCGGACTGCAGTCCGAGATTCTGGACCTCAAGGCGAACCCGGACCGTCCAGCGGAAGGCACCGTGATCGAGGCGAAGCTCGACCGTGGCCGCGGCCCGGTTGCGAGCGTGCTGGTGCAACGGGGAACATTGCGCGCCGGCGACATCGTCGTGGCGGGGGCTGAGTGGGGCCACGTGCGTGCATTGGTTTCCGATACGGGTCTTTCCGTCGAATCCGCCGGACCTTCGATGCCGGTTGAAGTCCTCGGCTTTAACGGCGTTCCGGAAGCTGGAGATCGCGTCGCCGTGGTCGAGAGCGATGCGCGCGCGCGCGAGGTGACGGATTATCGTGCCCGCCAGAAACGCGACAAGATCGCGGCGCGGGCGACCGGCATGCGCGGCTCGCTCGAGCAAATGATGACCCAGCTCAAGACGGCTGGGCGCAAGGAATTCCCGTTGGTGATCAAGGCTGATGTACAGGGCTCGCTCGAGGCGATCACCGGCGCGATCGAAAAGCTCGGCACCAACGAGGTTGCCGCGCGCGTGCTCCACGCGAGCGTCGGCGGTATCGCCGAATCTGATGTGACGCTCGCCGCCGCGTCGGGCGCGGCAATCATTGCTTTCAATGTGCGTGCCCACAAAGAGGCGCGGGAGGCCGCCGAGCAGGCCGGAATCGAAATCCGGTATTACAATATCATTTACGATCTCGTGGACGACGTGAGGAAGGCGATGTCGGGGCTGCTTGCTCCGACGCTGCGCGAGACCACGCTCGGCAGAGCGGTCATCCTGGAAATTTTCAGGGTCTCCAAGGTCGGCAATGTTGCAGGCTGCCGGGTGACCGAGGGGACGGTCGAACGCGGTGCCAATGTGCGTCTCGTGCGCGACAGCATCGTGGTGCACGAGGGCAAACTGTCGCAACTCAAGCGCTTCAAGGACGATGCGCGGGAGGTAACGGCAGGCCAGGAATGCGGGATGGCATTCGAAAACTACCAGGATATGAAAGCGGGCGACGTCATCGAGTGCTTCCGGGTGGAGACGGTGCAGCGCACGCTTTGATCCCTGGCGCGGTGTAGCCGATACGGTCCTTACGCCCGTCACCGGCTCTCCCTCCAAGTTCCAGTCGCAGCCGATCGCCACGGGATGCCCAGCGTGCAGGCTTCGGCCCGCCGGTTCGAAAGCGTGATTTCTTATATGCCGCGCCATCATCAATCCAAATCCTCGCGCGGGCCATCTCAGCGCCAGCTGCGTGTGGGCGAGCTTGTGCGTCATATTCTTGCCGACCTGCTCGTACGTGGCGAGGTGCATGATCCAGTCATTGAAGGGCACGTCATTACGATTCCCGAGGTGCGCATGACGGCGGATCTGCGGCTTGCAACCATTTATGTGATGCCGCTTGCCGGCCGGGACGTGGACGACGTGCTCGCCGCATTCAACCGCAACAGGCGCTTCCTGCGCGGAGAAATTGCTCGCCGCATCAACCTGAAATTCGCGCCCGATATCCGCTTTGCGATCGATGAACGCTTCGATGAGGCCGAGCGCATAGAGAAGCTGCTCCGAACATCGGCCGTGCGCCGGGACTTGCAAAGCAGGACAGACGATCAGAGTTGATGCCGTGAAGGCGGAAATTTCCAGCAAGCAGCCGCAACGCAGGCGTGAACGACGCGACGTGCATGGTTGGATCGTCCTGGACAAACCGGTTGGGATGACCTCCACGCATGCCGTCGGCGTGATCAAGCGATTGTTCAACGCCAAGCGCGCCGGTCATGCCGGCACCCTTGATCCACTGGCGTCCGGAGTCCTGCCGATTGCGCTCGGCGAGGCAACCAAGACCGTTTCTTTCGTTATGGAAGGGCGAAAGATCTACCGCTTCACTATCCGCTGGGGCGAAGAACGCGACACGGATGATGCCGAAGGTCGCATTGTTGCGAGCTCCCCCGAACGGCCGTTGCAGGAGGATGTACGGGCTCTGCTGCCGCGCTTCACTGGATTGATCGAACAAGTGCCGCCGCGCTTCTCGGCCGTGAAAATCGACGGCGAGCGCGCCTATGATCTCGCTCGCGAAGGCGAAATGGTCGAGCTCGAGCCGCGCGCAATCGAAATCCATGCGCTCGAATGGACGGCAGCGCCAGAGCCCGATCATACCGTTCTCGCGGCCGCGTGCGGCAAAGGCACCTACATTCGTGCACTGGCGCGCGACATGGGACGCGAGCTGGGATGTTATGGACATGTCGTCCAACTGCGGCGAACCGCGGTCGGCCCTTTTGACGAGAGCAGCGCGGTTACCTTGGAAGCCTTGCAGGAGGGCTTCGGCGCAACCGGCGCTGGAATCCGGCACCTGCTGCCGGTCGAGAGCGGGCTTGCGGCTTTGCCCGCGCTGCGGGTCAGCCTTGCTGATGCCGGGCGGCTTGCTCGAGGGCAGGCGGTCCTGCTCCGCGGGCGCGACGCGCCAATGATCGAGGGCTGGGTCTCGATCTCGACACAGGGCGCGCTGGTGGGGCTTGCGGAGGTGGAAAAGGGGGAACTGCGCCCTCGGCGCATCTTCAACCTGCCCCGCACATGATTGCATCGCGCGGTGTTTTGCTATATTCCCCGGATCGCGCGGGCGCCGTCCCGCGCTTTGCAGTTGGAGCGACCGCGCTGGACGGCATCCCGGCACCGGCCGCCGACCCAAGCCCATCAACAGGACAGGATATCCCGATGTCGCTACCGTCCGGCCGCAAGGCCGAAGTGATCAAGACCTATGCCACCAAAGCCCGCGATACCGGATCTCCGGAAGTGCAGGTGGCCCTCCTCTCGGAACGCATCAACGGCCTGACCGAGCATTTCAAAACTCACGTCAAGGACAACCATTCCCGGCGTGGATTGCTCAAGCTCGTGTCCCAGCGGCGTCAGCTGCTGGACTATCTCGCCCGAGTCGATGAAGCGCGTTACAAGTCGTTGATCGAGCGGCTCGGAATTCGTCGCTGAGTATTTGCGCGCGGCACGTTCGCACGTTTTTGCAACGTCTCACACGTGCCCGTCATTCGTCCGGCAGCGAACAATCGCTGCCGATTGAGGAAACGGGCGAATCGTCGCCCGTCCACCAAGGGAAGGCCGAAAGCCATGGCAGGATCGCTGGGCGCTGCGTCACGGTGCGGCATCGGCGGCACGGACAGCGTCTCGCCGTCTTGCTCATGGCTTTTGCAGCTTTGCCAGAACAATGAAAGACCATCGCTATGTTCGATATCCATCGTGTTGAGCTCGAGTGGGGAGGACGCAAGCTCCTCCTGGAAACCGGAAAGATTGCGCGCCAGGCCGATGGTGCAGTCGTCGCGAGCTACGGCGAGTCGCGAGTGCTGGCGACCGTCGTCGCCGCCAAGGAGCCGCGCGAGGGCCTCGACTTTCTGCCGCTGACCGTCGATTACCAGGAAAAATTCTATGCCGCCGGACGAATACCCGGCGGGTATTTCAAGCGGGAGGGCCGCCCGACAGAAAAGGAGACGCTGGTCTCAAGACTGATTGATCGCCCGGTGCGGCCCCTCTTCGCGGATGGGTGGCGCTGCGAAACTCAAGTGATCGTGACCACCCTTTCGCACGATCTGGAGAACGATCCCGACATTCTCGCCATGATTGCCGCCTCGGCCGCGCTGACGCTCTCAGGCGCGCCTTTCATGGGTCCCATCGGGGCGGCTCGGATCGGCTTCATCAACAATGAATACGTGCTCAACCCCCAGCTCGATGAGATGACCGAGAGCCAGCTCGACCTGGTCGTGGCCGGCACGCAAGATGCCGTCCTCATGGTCGAATCCGAGGCCAAGGAGCTCAACGAGGACCTGATGCTCGGTGCCGTGATGTTTGGCCACCGGCATTTTCAGCCCGTGATCGAGGCCATCATACGGCTGGCTGAAAAAGCCGCCAAAGAACCGCGCGAGCTCCACGCCGAGGAGCACGAGCAACTCGAAAAGGAAATGCTCGCGTTGATCGAGCCCGATCTGCGCGCCGCCTACAGCGTCGCCAACAAGCAGGAACGCCACAAGGCGCTCGATGCAGCAAAGTCCAAGGTGCTGGCGCATTTCTGTCCTGCGGGGGTGGAGAATCCCGCCCATTCTGCTTTGCAGATTGCCAATGTGTTCAAGACCATCGAAGCCAAGATCGTGCGCTGGAATATTCTCGATACCGGCCGCCGCATCGATGGGCGGGACGTGAGAACAGTGCGACCCATCCAATCCGAGGTGGGCGTGTTGCCGCGCGCACACGGCTCCGCCCTGTTCACGCGCGGGGAGACCCAGGCGCTCGTGGTGGCAACACTCGGGACGGGCGAAGACGAGCAATGGATTGACGCGCTGCAAGGCACGTATAAGGAGTCATTCCTGCTGCACTACAATTTCCCGCCCTTCTCGGTCGGGGAGACCGGGCGTCTGGGCGGTCCGCGGCGGCGCGAAATTGGCCACGGCAAGCTTGCCTGGCGCGCGATCCACCCGGTGCTGCCGCCCCATCACGATTTCCCCTACACGCTGCGCGTGGTCTCGGAGATCACGGAATCGAACGGCTCGTCCTCAATGGCGACCGTATGCGGAACCTCGCTTGCACTGATGGATGCCGGCGTTCCGCTCAAGCGCCCGACAGCGGGGATCGCCATGGGCCTCATTCTCGAGAATGACCGCCATGCCGTGCTTTCCGACATCCTCGGCGACGAGGATCATCTCGGCGACATGGATTTCAAGGTCGCCGGTACCGAGCGTGGCGTGACGTCGCTGCAGATGGACATCAAGATCGCCGGGATTACCGAAGAGATCATGCGCGTTGCGCTCGCTCAGGCAAAAGAGGGGCGCATGCATATCCTGGGCGAAATGGGCAAAGCGATCGTGCAGCACCGCGCCCAGCTCGGCGAGCACGCGCCTCGCATCGAGGTATTCAATATTCCGGTGGACAAGATCCGCGAAGTGATCGGCTCCGGAGGTAAGGTCATTCGTGAGATCGTGGAGAAGACAGGCGCCAAGATCGACATTGCCGACGACGGCACCGTCAAAGTTGCTTCCGCCAAGAGCGATGCCATGAAGGCCGCGATCAACTGGATCAAATCAATCGCGTCGGAGCCGGAGATCGGGCATATCTACGAGGGCACCGTGGTCAAGGTGATGGACTTCGGGGCGTTTGTGAACTTCTTCGGCGCCAAGGATGGTCTGGTGCACATCAGCCAGCTTGCGCCGCGCCGCGTCCAGAAGGTCAACGACGTCGTCAAGGAAGGCGACAAGGTCAAGGTCAAGCTTCTCGGGTTCGACGAGCGCGGAAAGGTGCGGCTGTCGATGAAAGCCGTCGATCAGGCAACGGGAGAGGACCTCGAGGCCAGGCAAAAGGCCGAAGCGGAGTCGGGCAGCCCCGAACAGCAGCGCGAAATCGCCGCCGGGGAGTAGCGCTGACCAGCGCTTCGCCGCGTCCTCTGATTAGGACTCCGGGCTGCGCGCGCCCAGCGCATGCGCGGATTCGTGGGGTGAAGCCGTGAGCGACGATCCCTATGCAATTCTTGGGGTAAAGCGGGAGGCCACGCAGGACGAGATCCGCTCGGCCTATCGCGCGCTGGCCAAGAAGCTCCATCCCGATCTCAATCCAGGGGACAAGAAGGCGGAAGAGAAGTTCAAGGAAGTCTCTGCGGCCTATGATGTGCTCGGCGATCCCGAGAAACGGGCGCGCTTTGATCGGGGCGAGATCGATGCTTCCGGCGCGGAGCGCCCGCGCGAACGCTATTACCGGGATTTCCACGCCGCGGGCGCGCAGGACCATCCCTACAGCAGCGCGGGGGGATTCGCGGATTTCATGGAGAACGAGGATATTCTCTCGGAGATCCTGGGCCGTGGCGAGGGACGCGCGCGTTTTCGCATCCGCGGCCAGGACGTGCATTACCGGTTGCCGGTCGAATTCCTGGAGGCCGTGAACGGCGCGACCAAACGCATTACCATGCCTGATGGCGCGACCCTCGACGTGGCGATTCCGCCGGGAACGAAAGATCATCAAATCCTTCGCCTGCGCGAGAAGGGAGGGCCGGGAATAGGCGGAGCGCCAGCGGGGGATGCTTTGGTCGAAATCGAAGTGGGACCGCATAAACTGTTCACGCGCAAAGATGATGACATCCACATCGAGCTGCCGATCAGCCTGCCCGAAGCGGTGCTCGGAGCAAAGCTCGATGTCCCGACGCCGGCCGGCAGCGTGCGCATGACTGTTCCGAAAGGCGCCAATACCGGCCGTGTATTGCGGCTCAAAGGCAAGGGTGTTCCGCGCCGCGACGGCACGCTCGGAGACGAATACGTCACGCTCAAGGTCGTGCTGCCCGATCGGCTCGATCCTGAGATTGAAGAATTCGCCCGCCGCTGGCAGGCCGGCCAACAGCATAACCCGCGCCGCGATCTGGAGGCTTGAATGATCTCAGTGCAGGAGTTCTTGCTGCGCACGCGCGTGGAGCATCAGTCGCTCGAAGCGTGGATCCATGCAGGCTGGCTGATCCCGCCGCAAACCGAGCCCGAGCTTGCCTTCTCGGACGTTGATCTCTCGCGCGCACAGCTCATTCGCGATCTGCGCGATGATCTCGGCGTGAATGATGAAGGCATCTCCGTCATTCTTCATCTCATCGATCAGGTGCACGGGCTTCGCCGCAGCATGGAAGCAATGCTCAACGAGCTGCGCGGGAGTAGGCAGGGCGGGGACTGATCGTTTGCCCGTGTAGCCGCAACGGGCTACATTCACTCTTCGTTTGTGAGGCAATCAGAAATGGCAAAGACGGCAACAGTCCGAGCACGAGTTGACCCGGAATTAAAGCGGGGTGCAGAGGCAGTGCTCAAGAAAATCGGCCTTACCTCCAGCGAAGCGATCACTTTGTTTCTTGCACAGGTTAAGCTCAGAAAAGGCTTGCCCTTTTCGGTACACATGCCGAATAAGGAAACAAGGCATGCCATCAAGGAAGTACGCGCGCGTAGAAACATCGACATTTTTGATTCCGTTTCAGCATGGGCTAAGAAGGCTCGCTCACTATAATTCCGCGGTATGCGGCGCATTATACAGCGGAAGCAATTCCGCAACGATCTCAAGCGCCAGAAACGGAGGGGCAGCGATGTCAACGAACTCATTGTTGCGGTTGAGTTGCTTGCCGAGAGCGGCGGTCTTCCAGAGCACTACCGGCCACACAGACTATCTTTACTTCAGCTGATCTGCCACTTTGTCGATGCCGGCCTGGGAGCAGATGTCGTCCTTCCCCGGTGAGCCGGAAACGCCGACGGCGCCGACCACCTCGTTACCAACTTTGATCGGCAGCCCGCCCGAGAGCGCCAACACGCGGGTATATTGTCTCGATCCCACTGACGCCGGGTCGTCCACGAGGCGTTGGGCGAACGCCGCCGAAGGCTGGCCGAACGTGCGCGCAGTATAGGCCTTGCGATCGCTGCCTTCAGGGGTGTGTAGCCCTGATCCGTCGCCGCGCAACATCACGAGCGGTAATCCGGCCCGATCGACAACCGTCACTGAAACCCTGAACCCCATGCTTTCGCATTGGGCAAGTGCCGCATTGGCGATGGCCTGTGCCAGCGCGAGCGAAATGTTCTTCTGCGTAACAATGCCCTGCGCGCTCGCGGGCACGGACACCACGGCGGCAACGGCAAAGACTGCACAACGCTTCAAGCTCGGCCCCATGATCTTGCTCCCTGTTTATCTGCACGTTGGTTTTACCTTCGTAACCCGTTTGCAACTACGCTCAGTGACGCCGAGGCATTTTCGCGTCACCGCCGGATGTGTCGCAAGCGAAGCGCATTCCCGACAACACTAAGCGAGGATAGCGCCATCGCGGCTGCAGCGATGATCGGTGAGAGAAGAATCCGAAACAACGGGTAAAGCGCGCCCGCGGCAATCGGAACACCCGCCGCATTGTAGATGAACGCGAACAACAGATTTTGCCGGATGTTGCGCATCGTCGCCTGGGAGAGGCGGCGCGCACGGACAATTCCCATCAGGTCGCCCTTGAGCAAGGTGATGCCGGCGCTTTCGATTGCCACATCGGTTCCCGTCCCCATCGCGATACCAACGTCCGCGGCGGCAAGCGCGGGAGCATCGTTGACGCCGTCGCCTGCCATCGCCACGACATGGCCTTGCTTTCGAAGTTTCTCGACAACGGCGCTCTTTTGATCCGGGAGCACCTCGGATTCCACCTGCTTGATACCAAGCCGCCGGGCAACGGCCTGTGCCGTGGTGCGATTGTCCCCCGTGAGCATGACGACATCCACTCCGTCGCGCGCCAGTAGTATCAGCGCTTCCGCAGTGGTGGCCTTGATTGGATCGGCGATCGCGATCACCGCGGCGGCTTTGCCATCGACGGCCAGGAACATCGCTGTTGCGCCATCCTGCCGCAATTTCTCGGCCTCGCCCTGCAATGAGCCCGTATCAATTCCCAGCTCCCGCAAGAACCTTGCATTGCCAACGGTGATTTGCTTTCCGTGGACGACACTGGTCACCCCTTTGCCCGTCGATGAGTCGAAATCGGAAACGTCTGAGAGCACCAGAGCGCGCTCCTGCGCGGCGGCGACGATTGCCAAAGCCAGCGGATGCTCGCTCGCTTTCTCCACGCTTGCCGCCAGCCGCAATGCTTCATTTTCGTCAAAGCCGGCCGCAGCAACGACAGCAACCACCTTTGGCTTGCCTTGCGTGAGGGTGCCGGTCTTGTCGACGACGAGGGTGTCGACCTTTTCCATGCGCTCCAGCGCCTCGGCATTCTTGATCAGCACGCCGACCTGTGCGCCGCGTCCGACCCCGACCATGATGGACATGGGAGTTGCGAGGCCGAGCGCACACGGACACGCGATGATGAGGACTGACACGGCGGCAACAAGCCCATAGGCATAGCGCGGCTCCGGTCCGAACCATGCCCAGGCAGCAAATGCGATGATCGCAACAACAAGCACGGCTGGCACGAACCAGCCCGAGACCTGGTCGGCCAAACGTTGAATGGGTGCGCGCGAGCGCTGGGCCGCGGCAACCATTTGCACGATCTGCGCGAGCAGGGTGTCGCGCCCGACTTTCTCCGCGCGCATCACGAAACTGCCGGTCATGTTGAGGGTGCCGGCAATGACCTTCGCGCCGGCCTCCTTCGTGACCGGCATGGACTCGCCTGTGAGCATGGATTCATCGACCGGCGAGCGACCCTCGATCACCTGGCCGTCGACGGGCACCTTCTCGCCAGGCCGCACGCGCAGGCGGTCGCCAACTGCGACCACATCGAGTGAAACGTCTTCGTCGGTTCGGTCCGCCCGTATTCGGCGTGCAACCTTGGGGGCAAGATCAAGGAGCGCACGAATAGCGCCCGAGGTCTGCGCGCGCGCGCGCAATTCCAGAACTTGGCCGAGCAGCACAAGGACCGTAATCACCGCGGCCGCTTCGAAATAGACCGCGACGGCACCGTCTGGCCCGCGAAATCCGGGCGGGAAAAGACCGGGCCAGGCAATGGCGGCAACACTGTAGAGCCACGCCACCCCGGTCCCCATCGCGATGAGGGTGAACATGTTGAGATGGCGGGTGAGGAGGGATTGCCAGGCGCGAACAAAGAATGGCCAACCACCCCAGAGCACGACGGGGGTCGCCAACAGGAACTGAACCCAATTCGACCACGTCTGCCCCAGCGCCATGTGCAGATTCGCGATGTGTCCGCTCATTTCCAGAGTGAACACGGGGATGCTCAGCACAAGGCTGACCCAGAACCGCCGGCCCATGTCGATGAGTTCGGGGTTGCGGCGCGGCGTCGCCGCAACGAGCTCCGGCTCAAGAGCCATCCCGCAGATGGGGCACGAACCTGGTCCCGGCTGCCGAATCTGCGTGTGCATCGGGCAGGTGTAGATCGTGCCCTGCGGGGGCGGGGCGAGGCGAATTCCCTCCGGTCCTGGCGGCTCAATGTACTTTTCGGGACTGGCCACGAATTTGCTGCGGCATGAGGCGGAGCAAAAATAAAAGGGGCGCCCAGCGTGCTTGTGCCGATACTCGGTCAAGTGCGGATCGACGCTCATTCCGCAGACTGGATCACGCACTTTATTAGCGGTGGACGAGTTTTCCGATGGCCCGCCGTGCCCATGACGATCAGGCTGACCAGAAGCATGGATAGCGGGGCCGGTTCGGTTAGCCCGAGCAACGGCGGGTATCTGTTCCTTGGTTCCCGTCACGAGAATCGTCCCGCTGTGCGGTGCGAAGCGGTATTGCAACATATACGGTCAGGGGGTATATAGGACGCATGCGCAATGACATCAAGAAAGCCTGCGCGAAACGGTTGAATCGGATCGAGGGCCAGGTTCGCGGTATCGGCCGCATGATCGAGGAAGACCGGTACTGCATCGACGTTGTCACGCAGATCGCCGCGGTCCGTACTGCACTGCGACGGCTGGAAGAGGAAATCCTGCGCGATCATGTCGCGCACTGCGTCGAGCATGCGATCTCCTCGGGAAATAAGGCTGATCAACGAAGAAAGATCGAAGAGTTGATGAATGTGGTCAGCCGGGCCGAACGCTGATCACAGCTTGGTGGAAAGCTGGCGGAAAAATGCGAACAATCATTGATTTACCTCAAGCCGAGGCTCTCGAATTCAGCCACAGTTCTGGTGCTAAACTAACTCAATGATCCCTAAACGGCAGTTGGCAGCAGTGATCTGGATCGCGATCGTCACGGTCGCTGTTCAGCTGTTGCCTTCGACTGCCCTAGCCCATGGTGGCCACCCCCACCTTCGCAGCTCGATCGCTGGTGCTATCCATGGTCAAGCAGCGGGTGATGCACTTCAGGTGAAAGCTGAGCACACGGTAGTGGTTGCTCAGGCCAAGGCAGCGGACGTCACGCGGGCTGCAACTTCCGGCACCTGCAACGACGGCTGTTGCGCAAGCGGGTTTTCATGCTGCGTGCCAGCCATTCTGGCCGAACCAGTTCTCAGTTTCCCTGCCCACTTGAAAGCGCTCAAGGTCGAGCGACCTGGGACATCGTTACGAGCAGGAACCGATCCCGAAGCGCTACCAAAACCCCCAAAATCCTTCACGTAGCTAGCGCGCGCAGCGCGTGTGAACGAGCTTGGTCGCACGACCACTCCGTCCGTCCTCGGACCGTGAAGGTTTCCTAGAATGCGTGTTCCCAACATCCTGCCGATCTTCGCTATTACAGCGATCTTAGTCGCAATTCCTTGGACAAATTCACGCGCGCATGAAGGCGAAGACCACGACGAATCAAGGCCGATTCCGGCTGTAGTCAGCGCCGCTCCGCGCACCGAAGCCGCGTCGGAAAAGCTCGAATTGGTCGCAATCGCCCACAGCGGGATGCTGACGATCTATGTCGACCGCTTGCGTACCAACGATCCTGTCACGAACGCCGCAATAACAGTTGAAACGCCGGTCGGCAGTGTTGTTGCTCCTCCCGAGCATGACGGGACATACAAGCTCAGCGCTCCCTGGGCGGTCACGCGCGGTCACTATGATCTCATCTTCACAGTCGAAAGCGACGCCACGGCAGATGTCCTCACGGCTACGCTGGAGGTATCGACCGCAGCGCCGCTACCTCAATCAGAGTCCACGGGAACGAACGATGGATTGCTCAGCCAATTGAGGCAGCGGATCGAGGGAAGAGGTCCGCTTCTGATCCTAAGTTCGATAGCGGGGTTCTTTTTGGGCCTTGTGGTGATGGGGTTACTTGCCCGGCGCAAGCTGGTTCCCACAGTAGCGCTTCTGGCAATTTTGGCGGCCGTTCTCACAACCGCGGCGCTTGCCGATGAAGGCCAAGATCACAGCGCAGCCGCGGTCCATGCGGCGATGCCGAGCGACCGGGACCTCGCCAAGCGACTGCCCGATGGCTCCCTGTTTGTGCCGAAACCTACCCAAAGGCTCCTTGCGATCCGAACGGATATAACAACAAGCGCCCGCCATCGACGTACCATCGAGCTGCCGGGGCGAATCATCCCCGATCCGAATGCAAGCGGATATGTGCAGGCCTCCGCAGGAGGACGCGTCTCTGCCCCAACAGGCGGATTTCCTCGACTCGGTACACGCGTGAATAAAGGCGATGTGCTGGCGTATGTGACACCGCCTTTGCAGGCCATTGACGTTTCCGACATGCGTCAGCGGCAAGGCGAGCTGGACCAGCAGATCAACATCGTGGAGCGGCGGATCGCGCGCTATGAGACGCTCGCCCAAAGAGGTGCGGTCACTCAGGTACAACTCGACGAGTCCAAGCTTGAATTGCAGGGGCTCAAGGACCAGCGTTCAGCACTTGACCGGGCCAGGGTCGAACCCGAAGCGCTCGTCGCGCCCGTCTCAGGCATTGTTGCAGAGATGAACGTAATAGCGGGACAGATGGCGCAGACGAATACTATTCTGTTTCAGATCATCGAGCCAACGCGGCTCTGGGTCGAGGCGCTGAGCTTTGATACGTTGACCGGCACACAAAGCGCGGTGGCCAAGACCAGCGGGGGACACTCGCTGGCCCTTGCGTACCAAGGCGCCGGCTTTGCCGATCGCAATCAGGCAATTCCGGTGGATTTCAAGATCGAGGACGATACCAGCGGGCTGCGTGCTGGCCAGTTCGTCACTGTGCTTGCCGCGACCACGGATGACAGAGAGGGGATCGCAGTTCCGCGTGCGAGCGTGATCCGCAGCCAAGTCGGTCAGGATCTCGCTTTTGAGCACACGTCAGCAGAGCGCTTCGAACCGCGGTCCGTTCGCATCGAGCCGCTGGACGGCGAGCGCGTGCTCATCGTTTCCGGTCTGAAGGCAGGTGCGCGCATTGTGACCCAAGGCGCCGAGCTCCTCGACCAGGTGCGCTAAGCCGAGGGCGGCCCCGATGTTCAAATTCCTGGTCACCGAATCACTGCGTAATCGGCTGATCGTGTTGGCGATCGCGGCCGTTCTGGTCGTCTACGGTGCTTTCAGCCTGAGCAAGCTGCCCGTCGACGTCTTTCCCGATCTCAACCGCCCGACGGTCACCATCATGACCGAAGCGGAGGGCTATGCCCCTCCCGAGGTCGAGCAGCTCGTGACCTTCCCGATCGAGACGCAGATGAATGGCGTACCGGGCGTTATCCGGGTGCGGTCGGTCTCAGGCGTTGGTCTTTCCATCGTCTATGTTGAGTTCGAATGGGGAACCGACATCTATCGCAATCGGCAGCTGATTGCGGAGCGGCTGGCGCTCGTGCGGGATCAACTTCCCCCGAACAGCACCTCGATCATGGGGCCGATCAGCTCGATCATGGGTCAGATTCTGCTGGTTGCGGTGACGAGTGATCGCGCTTCCGCGATGGAGCTACGCGAGACTGCCGATTTCGTGCTGCGGCCGCGCTTGCTTTCGATCCCGGGGGTCGCGCAGGTGATTCCGATCGGAGGCGAAGTTCGACAATACCGAGTCTCGCCTAGCCCAGCTGCGCTGCGAGCATTGAACGTCGGTTATGACCAGCTGCAGCGTGGCCTGACGCAGTTTGGGCTGAATACGGGCGGCGGCTACACGGATCAATACGCTCGCGAATACCTGATCCGCAACATTGGACGCACCACGAGCCTGGACGATCTCAGGAATCTCGTGATTGCGACATCAGGCAACGCGCCGATCTACTTGCGCCAGGTCGCCGAGGTGGAATTCGCGCCCAAGGTCAAGCGTGGAGACGCAGGCTACATGGGAAAGCCTGCCGTCATCGTTTCGGTCGAGAAACAACCCAATGTGGATACGGTCGTCCTTACGCGGGAGATCGAGCAGGCCTTACAGGAAATCACGCCAAGCCTCCCGAATGGAATCAAGGTGGACCAGATCCTCTTCCGACAGGCAAACTTCATCGAGACCTCAATCCACAATGTTCAGAAGGTATTGGTCGAGGCCGTGGTCGTCGTCGCTACCGTGCTGTTCGCCTTTCTTATGAACTGGCGAACCACCGCAATCTCGCTGACTGCAATACCGGTCTCTGTTCTGACGACCGCGATCGTCTTTCACCTGACCGGCCTATCGATCAACACTATGACGCTTGGAGGCATTGCCATCGCAATCGGCGAGCTGGTGGATGATGCCGTCGTGGATGTTGAGAACATTTTCCGCCGATTACGGGAGAACCGGGCAGCTGGAAATCCCAGGTCGACGTTTGACGTGGTCGTGACGGCATCACAAGAAGTGCGATCCGGAATCGTCTACGCAACGATGATCATCGTGCTCGTATTCGTGCCGTTATTTGCTTTGTCAGGAATCGAGGGCCGGCTGTTCGCGCCGCTGGGACAGGCCTACATCATCTCAATCCTGGCCAGCCTTGTGGTCTCAATTACGCTCACCCCAGTGATGGCGTACTATTTGCTGCCCGGCCTGAATCAGCTCGGCAACCGTGAAGGCGGATTAGTTCGGCTGCTCAAGCGCGGCAACACCGCGCTCCTCGGCTGGTGCTTCGAGCATTCGCGCGGTGTGATGCTCAGTGCGGCCGCCGCGGTGCTTGTTGCTGCCGCGACAGCATTTATGCTGCCACGCGCGTTCTTGCCGCCTTTTAATGAGGGTTCATTCACAATCAATGCCGTCTTCAGCCCCGGCATCTCGCTCGTCGAATCCAATCGCGTCGGCCTTATTGCCGAGCAGCTGATCATGCAGGTACCGGAAGTGAAATCGGTGGGGCGGCGGACGGGCCGTGCCGAGCTTGACGAGCATGCCGAAGGTGTCCACTCCTCCGAGATCGATGTCGATCTCAATCCCTCATCGCGACCGAAGACCGAGATCGTTGCCGATATTCGCTCCCGACTTGCTGTCCTGCCGATGTCCATCAACGTCGGACAGCCGATCTCGCATCGTCTCGATCACATGCTTTCAGGCGTCCGTGCCTCTGTCGCGCTCAAGATTTTCGGCGATGATCTCGATGCGTTGCTCGCGAGTGGAGAGAATTTGCGGCAGAAGCTTGCCGCGATACCTGGCGTCGTCGATCTGCAGGTGGAGAAGCAGGTCAAGATTCCCCAGCTGGAAATCCGGGTCGATTACACGAGGGCGGCGCTCTATGGCGTGCAGCCCGCCGCCGTCGTCGACCAGCTCAGCCGACTGTCCAATGGTCGCGTCGTTTCGCGCGTCGTGGACGGGTACCGGCGGTTCGACGTTACCATGCGGCTGCCCAACCATTTGCGCACTACGCAGCGATTGGGCGATCTCCTGATCGAGACTCCAGTCGGATGGATTCCGGCGCGGCAAGTTGCTGACATTCGCGAGACCGATGGCCCTAATCAGATCTTGCGCGAGAATTCTCGCCGCAGGTTGGTGGTTCTCGCCAATACTGATGGCACGACAGACATGGCTCAAATCGTGGCCGCCATCCGCCGCCAGGTCGCCGCCAGCCCACTGCCAGAGGGGTATTTCACTCGTTTGGAAGGCACCTTGCAGGCCCAAGAGTACGCCAGCCGTACGATAGCCGTGCTTTCGTTTCTGTCCTTCGCGGTGATCTTCACAATCCTCTTCAGTCGATACCGATCCGTAATTTTTACAATGATCGTCATGGGTAGCGTGCCGCTGGCCCTCATCGGCAGCGTCTTGGCTTTGTGGATTGCTGATCAGCCGCTCTCGGTCGCAAGCATGGTCGGCTTCATCACACTCACCGGTATTGCAACCCGCAACGGCATTCTCAAGCTCAGCCATTACATCAACCTTGCGGTCCATGAGCGGCTGCCATTCGGCCGCGAGCTGGTCATTCGGGGTAGCCTCGAACGATTGACGCCGGTGCTAATGACCGCCCTCTCTGCGGGGTTTGCGCTGTTGCCGCTACTTATCGATGCGGCGACGCCGGGCAAGGAAATCTTGCACCCGGTAGCGGTCACGATCTTCGGTGGCTTAATCAGCGCGACCTTACTGGACAGCTTGCTGACCCCGGTTCTATTTCTTCGTTTTGGGAAGAATTCGCTGGAGCGTCTGGCCACAAGCTCTCGACCTGGGTCGTCAGAGATTGGCACTGCGCCAGCAGCCACCATCCCTGTCGAGACATTCTAAAATAGGAACGACGAAAAGGAGAGTACCGGTGGACCGAAGAGCCTTTGTGATGGTCACAGTGTTAGCCCTTGTTCCGATCAGCGCTTCTGCGCACGCTCCGAAGATAGGACAGAACGGCGGTCCGCAGGAGGACGCTGGAAGCTTTCACGTGGAGATCGTCCCGCAAGGAGCGGTGCTTCAGGTCTACTTGAGAGACCACTCCGACAAGGCCGTAAGCAGTAACGGCTTCAAGGGAACGGCCATATTCGTGATCAATGGCAAGGCTGAACGAATTCTGCTAACGCCCGCGGGCGAGAACCTGCTAAAAGGCACATCGTCAATCGATCTCCCTACCGAACCAAAGGGCGCGGTGCAAATCACCACTGCTACCGGCAGCACGGTGCAGGCTAAGTTTAAATGAGGACTGCCTGCCCGTAACGGGCAGCCGTTCCGAGCGGCAACACTCAGCGGCTGTTCGTCGGCGATTTCTCCGATTGACGGCAATCAGCGTTGGCCGTGCTGATGCTCTACCTGTGGTCCGTTCGAATAGCTGCGCGATTCTGCATACCGCTTGATTTGGCGCGGCGTCAGATCTTCGCTGGTCGCGAGATGATACTTGAGATGTGCAGCTCTCAGTGCAGCTTGGGTCTGCGCGATCTCCTGCATTGCTGATATTAGGCTTGGCTCCGTGATCAGCTTACTGGCGAACTGCAGGTCCAACTCCGCCTCCTGCGCGATTAGCTTTTGGCCAAGCGGGACCGTTTCAGCCTCCATCGCGGCGAACAGTGCCTATATCCTCGTCCGCTGAGCTTCCGTGAGTTCCAAAGAATCCGCGAGTTCAATGACATGGGCCGGACCCGGATAGCCGTTGAGTTCCGCCGCGAGCGCCAGCCCCATGCCACGACCTGCCCGCAAATCACTAATCTGCTGATCCGACAGAGCCTTAATCGGACGGCCCCCGAAACCGACGTATGGAGACTGTGGCTGCGCTAACGAGAGCTCAGCAGGAGCCAATGCGATGCAAGTACGGCTATTGCTAGGGCCGCTTTCATATCCGCTCTCCTAATGCCGTCGAGATACGCATGTTTAGTCTGTCGCACTCCTTCGGTTACGCTCCATCATTGAGGTAACGTGCCATGCATCATTGGGCCCCCATGCATCATGCCGCCGTTTCTCATCATGGCGGAACGCATTGCAGCCATACCGCCGTTGACAAAGTCGCTCACTTCCGAAGCGTGCTGCTGCAGCGCGGCCACGGTGCTCGGATCGGTTGAAGTTTGAACAACAATCACGCCCGTTGCGGTCGTCTCGTATGTCGTGTGGATTTTTTCCCTGTCTCGAAAGATCCTGTGAAGCGCCGGACTTTCGATCGGCAAGCCGGGGTCTTCTCCCTCCTTGACCCGTTTGCCCATCGTCGCGACGTGCGTCTTGATCAGCTCTGCAATCCGCGGGTCGTCCAATTCCGTCACGGTGCGAATGCCATCAGGTAGGTTCGTCACGGTGCGCTTTATCCGATCGTGGTTCGCGAACAGTTCGTGGATGCCGCTCATTTCTGCCATGGTCGCTGAACCATGGTTCATGCCCATCATTCCCGGGCTCATTCCCATCTGAGCGCGGCCCATCTCCATCATGCCCGCGCCCATTCGACTGGGCTCGTGACCCTGCATGAAGGGAGGTCCAAACCCACGGTCATGGCCGGCGGTCTGGGCCAGGGCCCATCCACCCGCGAGCACGACGACTGCCCCAATGCCGCCGATCACCAGAAACTTCTTTTTCATGACTGTCTCCAATTCCTGCGCAACAGAGATGTCCGTTGCAGTGGGCATTGGAGAGGGCGGATTTCACCCAAGTTTTTCAGGGACCCGCTTTTTTGTGACAAAGTGTGTCAGATGCCGCATCCGCCACAGTCGGAAAAACATTTCCGAGAAGCTGGCCGGCCGCGTTGGTCTATATTGGGGTCATGCAAGGGCCCCCGCACATTCTGATCGTCGATGATCATCGCGAAATTCGCGATCTCGTCTCGCGTGCACTGAGCAAGGAAGGTTTCCGCGTCAGTGCCGCGGCGGATGGCCGCGCCATGCGCAAGCTCTTGGCCGACAGCCGGATCGATCTCATTTTGCTCGATCTCATGCTGCCGGGAGAGGACGGGCTGTCGCTGTGCCGCGCCCTTCGTGCTGAGTCGAGCATCCCCATTATCATGCTCACGGCCAAAGGCGAAGAAATCGACCGAGTCATCGGTCTCGAAATGGGTGCTGACGATTATTTGCCAAAACCATTCGGCAGTCGCGAACTTATTGCTCGCATCAAGGCAGTCCTGCGGCGCAGCCAGGATAAGCTCGCGCCGCCCAACATCGACCCCCGTCCCAAGCACTACCACTTCGATCGATGGCAACTGGATACCGGCGCGCGGGAACTCCTTCGTGATGATGGAATCACCGTGCCGTTAAGCACCGGTGAGTATGATCTTCTGATTGTCTTCGTCGAGCGCCCACAGCGTGTGCTGAGCCGTGATCAGCTTCTTGATCTAGCACGCGGTCGTTCTAGTAGTTCGCTTGATCGCAGCATTGACACGCAGGTGAGCCGGCTACGAAAGAAGCTTGAGCTCGACCCTGGAGATCCAAAGATTGTCAAGACGGTCTGGGGCGGCGGCTACATGTTCACGCCGGCAGTGAGGCACGAATGAGCGGGCTTTTTCCCAAAAGCATATTTGGTCAGACATTACTCATTCTACTTGCTGGCTTGTTTATTTCTCATGCGATCGGCTCCTGGATTTATACGACGGATCGCGAACAAGCGATTCGCGCGGTCGGTGGCTTTGCTGCAGCTCAACGCATTGCCAATTTAGCCCGACTTATCCGAGACGCTCCCGCCGAATGGCAGCCGCGGATTGTCGCCGCCTTGAGTGATCAGACTTTCCGCGTTTCGCTTTCTACCGAGCCCCCGGCCATCGATCATGCAAACGATGGCGCACCCGTGGCCGAGGCCATCAAGGATTACCTCGTTCAACAGCTATCCCTCGGACCGGCGCAGCAGCCTCGCGTGTCTGTGTCGCTTCCGAGCGGTCCGCCGTTCGGCTGGCATCCGATGATGGGTCGCGGCCCGATGGGTCATGGCTTTGGCCCATTCGGAGCTTTGGGCGGCTTCGGTGATCTGCAGGTCGCAGTTCCCTTGCCAGATGGTCGATGGCTCTCGTTTCTAACCGCCCTGCCCGAGAACGGTCCATCGTTCTCGCGTCAGTTCCTCCTGTCCATGGGCCTCATGACAATCATAATTCTAGCCGTCTCCGTGTGGGTCGTACGACGTGTGACCGCACCGCTCGCTTCGCTTTCGGCCGCGGCCGAACGGCTCGGCAGTGATTTGAACGCTCCGCCAATGCCCGAGAGCGGCACGGTCGAGACCCGCAAGGCCTCGCACGCCTTTAACGCCATGCAAGCCCGGTTGCGTGCTCTAATCGAAAACCGCACGCGCATGCTGGCGGCCATCTCTCATGACCTGCGTACTCCTTTGACACTGCTGCGGCTGCGCGCGGAGAACCTCGATAGTACGTCGGAGCGGGAGAAGATGCTTGCTACCATTGCCGAGATGGACTCGATGGTTGCCGCAACGCTGCAGTTTGCTCGCGACGAGGCAAAGGCGGAGCCGCGCCGCCGAACCGATCTGACCGCGCTGCTCGCCAGCACGGTCGATGATATGGCCGATGCCGGATTGCCCGTTTCGATGGATCATGCAGAACCTCTCATCTGCGAATGCCAGCCCGCGGCCCTGAAGCGCGCGCTCGGAAACTTGCTCGATAACGCGGTGAAATATGGCAAGAGAGCGCGGGCAGCGATTGGCTCGACCTCTCAGGCAATTGAGATCACAATCGACGATGAAGGGCCTGGGATTCCGGAAGACCAGCTGGCTCGGGTATTTCAGCCATTCTATCGCTTAGAAGGATCGCGGAACCCTGAGACTGGAGGGATTGGGCTCGGACTCGCGATCGCGCTTTCCGTCGTCCAGGCGCACGGCGGCCAACTCAAACTCGCTAACCGGCCTCAGGGTGGTCTTCGCGCCTATGTTACGCTTCCGCAGCAGTCCCGATGATCTGAAAGGCGCTCAGATATTGAGCACGATTTTGGAAATGACGTGCAAGGCACCGATCGAGAATGTGTCTCAACCTTTTCCTTTCTATACCTTCAATCGAAGAGCTGATGAGCGTGGTCAGCCGGGCGGAACGCTGATTACAAGGGCCGGCGCAAAACCGCGCGGCATTGATGTGCGTCATTGCACTTGCGCTATTTGCGCGCAGTAAAATTGATCACGGCCGAGATGCCGGCATGGGCGGTGCCCTCGTGCATCTCCACGTCCTCCTCGGTAACATGAATGTCGTGAAAATCGCGGAACGCCTCTTCCAGCATGGCGCGGGTATAGAGGTTTTCGATCTGTTTGGGCCCTCCGGTTCCATATTCCAATTGTTTTGGCCGATAGCCCTGAATGATCAGAAGCCCGCCGGGCTTGAGCGCGTTTCGCATGTTGGCCCATTTTGTCGCGCGCTCTGCGGGCGAGCTGAATTGGGTGAAGATTTCGACCGCCACATCGAATGCGGATTTCGGATAGGTCCAGGCGTGAGCGTCCGCCTGCTCGAATGTCATTCTCACGCCGCGCTCGCGCGCGAGCGCCTTGGCTTTGCGCTGCGCTGCGGGCGAAAAATCGACGGACACGACATCAAGGCCCTGCTCGGCCAGCCACACCCCGTTGCGCCCTTCGCCGTCGGCAATTGCGAGTGCTTTGCCGGAGCGGGGCAGCAACGGCTTGCATGCCATAAGGAAATAATTCGGCGCTTTGCCGAAAATATAGTCCGCAACGGCGAACCGGCCTTCCCAGCGCTGGTATTCCGCGTCCACCATCAATCCCGGCTGTAAGCTTTGAAGGAGAGAAAGCCGCCAAGGAAGAGGAGAACAATTGCAGCGACAATCAGAAACCCTTGGTGCTGTCCCATATTCGCGGCCATCGCGGCAAGCCGGGTGGGGAAGAACAATCGGGCAAGGCCGCTGATTATGGCAAGCCAGCCAAGCACTGTGACCAGCACCGGCCAGCCCGTCCAGACATTGTGGCTGCGCACAATCGCAAGGCCCGCGACAAGCAAGAGAACGCCGGAGACAAAGATGAGCGCAATGTCATGCGAGACCTGCTCCACCATGACCGCGAAGGAGCCAAGATTAAGCAGCATGGCAATTCCCATCGCGAGCAGTGTGGGTCCCATCAAACCTGCAATCGTTTTCGACATGGCAGTCCTTTTAAAGCCGTAGGGCGGCTTACGCTACCTTCACCCGACCCACATCGTTTCTCTTCCACACGCGCCAGAGCTCAGGCAGCGCCAGCAACGCACTTAACACAGCAAGTAGCGCTATTCGACTTTGATAGCGCGCATTGGGATTGGAGAAAATCCCGCAAATGGCGGCATTGGTCAGGATTGCAAAAAGCACGGTTGTCGCAAAACGCGAAAGCCGGGGCTCGCTGCGCCGGAATAGAAAAATCGATATCGGCAGCATCGCCGTGGCCGCAAGCGCCACCGGGACCTGGACCAAATTGATCAGGCCGAAATCGAAGCCATCATGCTGCTGGCGTGAGGCCATGAAGCTCGCGAACGTGTCAGGGGCGTATTTCCGTAACATCGCCTCCGCATGCCAATTATCCCTGGAGTGCATGCCCTCCCCGGTTGAGAGCGTGGTCAATTGCTCGACGGTCGCACGCAACGCGCTTTGGATGTGAGCACCCGGATAGTCCATCATGCTGCGCAGAATGATGCGGCGCGCTTCCGGCTCAAACTCCTCCCAGCCACCGAGTTTGCCTAGAGGGCTATTGCCCCACAGCCAATCATCTGCGGTTGCCGGCAGCTCGGCGCGGAAGGCGCACAGACGCAGCCCCGGATCCGGGCAATGATCATCGAGGTAGCGCGCGACGATCCCATCCTGCAAAAGGCGCGCGAACAGGAACGTGCTTCCCCCGGGCGTGAACG
The DNA here is from genome assembly GCA_963771845.1 of uncultured Alphaproteobacteria bacterium. Taxonomy (GTDB): domain Bacteria; phylum Pseudomonadota; class Alphaproteobacteria; order Rhizobiales; family Xanthobacteraceae; genus VAZQ01. The sequence goes on from CAVYVC010000021.1 coordinate 92,696, forward strand.
CAAATTGGCCCGCAATCGCGAGATTTGAGAAAAGCGCAAGTAGAATGCCCGATATCACGGCTGCTACGGGGCCGCCAAGGTGAGGACGCGGCAAATCGACCAATTGCCAAACTGCTAAAAGGGCGAACGCGAACGCAATCAGCGCGCCAAGGAGACCAAGAATCGACATGTGGCTTGCCACGGCGGCGGCGATAACGCCTCCCAGCAGCATAGCCTCGTGATTGCGCAGGCCTGTTCGCGCAAATGCAAGAACGTGGAACGCGAGCACGGCAAGCGGCACGAAGATGTCGGGCATCAACTGTCCCGCGTACCACGGCAGGCTTGTGAAAACCGTCAACGCAATCATGACCAGAACGAATACGCCCGGGCCTGGCCAACCCAGTTCGCGCAGCACAATCCGGACGATCCACACTGTCAGACCAGCCTGAATCAGGATATTGGGCCAGAAGTCAAACGGAATGCCTGCTGCGAGAAAGAGACCATAGAAAGCAGACCGGCCGAGCGCGAGCGTGCGCTCGAATGGCCGGGCCAGATATCCGCCGCTATCGGCGAAGACCAGGGGAAAACCATTCAGCAAGGCTGGCACAAGCAGCGCGAGCAATCCAAGCAGGAGTGCAGCAGAGCGTCCGAGTGCCTTTCTGCTCAGCACGGGGGACCTTGCGGAGAGCGGCGCTGCTTTAGCGTTCCTGAATCGATTTCAGGTAGGCCAGAATGGCTGTAATCTCGTCAGTGTCGAAGACGAATTCCGGCATCTCCGAATGGCCTACCGAAAGCCCTTCGGCCAAAGCTTCAGACAAGCTGTCGATCGGATATTTGCGTGAGAGCGTGCGAAATGGCGGCGCCGCCGAATTGGGACTTTCGCCGGTGCGTGCCACGGAATGGCAGCGCGCGCAGTTCGACGTGAGCAATTCTCGGCCTCGCTGTTCCAGCGCGCTGGGTTGCTGGCCCTGAGCGAGCTGCGGCATCATGCTGAGCGCAATGCTGGCAATGCGGAGTTTCGCGTGCATGGCACAGGTTCGGTGAAGGCGGGGGGAGAGCGCGTAAATCCGAGCGAAGAATGCATTCTCAAACAATGGCTTTTCTAGGATAGCACGGCCGTCGCTACGCCTGCGCCGCGCGACCGTCAGTTGCGGAAAGCGAGCCCGATTTCAGGCAGGAATTTGGGATGAGTGCTCTTCGTCTGAACGTGAAGCTGTTACGCAGGCAGGCCTAATCAAGGCTCCCTTCAATGCCGTCGTGCCCGAGCCTGAGCGCAGCGTGAACCTGATCGAGCAATGCATTCTCCAGGAATGGCTTTTCGACGATGGGAATATGGGCTTGTCGCGCATGCTCTGTGGTCGCGAGCGTGGGGTGAGATGTAATGAGGATGGCGGGAACGTTCACGTGCTCTTCACGCAGCCTGGCAATCGTCTCCAAGCCGCTGATGCCCGGCAGGTTGTGGTCGATGATAAGGCAGCTGCTGGCCGAGGCATCTCGGCGGTTCAACAGTTGCTGCCCGTCGGAGTAGGTGCGAACCGCAAATCCCTCGATTTCAAGCGAAAATTTCAGTGAATTGCGCACCGCGCTATCGTCGTCCACCACTATGACGAGCGGCCTTGAGCTGGATAGTTCGGGCGAGGTTGTCATGACTGAAAGGAAAGTGGGGCGGCGGCAGCTCTCATTGACATGTGCAATTAGCCCACGAGCTGCGGCAGGCGCTTTGACATGGCTCAAAATGAGTAAAATCCGACGTTCTTACCGCCACGCCGGATACCGCTGGCCTTGATCTGGCTCAAAGCGCTACCCTTGTCGTTGCGCCATGCTGGCGCGAATTCAAGCTATTCCAGCGCGCGAGAGGGTCCCCCCATGATGGTCACGGCACCAAGTTTATCCATATCGCCGGAAAAGGTGTGCTTCTTCATTCTGAAAGCGCGTGAGTTCGATGTGAAGGACGCGGTTGCCGATCCCGATTCCGGCTCCAATGCAAGCGATGACGCCATGATTGACGTCCTTGAGGATCATGCCGACGACCCGACCCAACAGGAATTGCGATCATTTATCGACGCGCTTACCGAGGATGAGCAGGTCGATCTCGTCGCCCTGACATGGCTGGGGCGAGGCGATGGGACCATCGATGAGTGGGACGAGTTGCGGGCCGAGGCCGCTCGCCTCCACAACAACCGCACCGCCGCTTACCTGATGGGCAAACCGATGCTGGGGGACCATCTCGAAGAAGGGCTCTCGCAATTCGGCCTTTCGTGCGAGGATTTCCAACCAAGATGAAATAAGGATCTTGAGACAGCGCTGTCGCGCCGTTGAGTTGCGCCAAGTGAAAGCGGCTTGAGGCGCTCACTCCATAACGTGGAGCAGGAGAACCTCCTCCTCCGGCGACATTTGCGACGGATCGGATTGTTCACGCAAGGCATCATAGAGAGACTTTGCGCCCTCTCGCAGCGCTTCGCGATGTTGCGCATCAGATGGAGGAAGCCTGGATACCGTCCTCGCAAGCTCGTGCAGGATTTCCGCGAACAGCGCATAATGAAAATGCATGCGAATGGACTTGCGCTCTTTCGGATCGCCGGTCCGATCAAGGCTAAGCGAAATTCCCGTTTCATCGAGATGTGCGTCGAAACGTGAGGAATGTTCGAACGTCCCTATGTAAAGCTTGTCGGGATATTCCAGCGCGACTTCGGCTTTGTCCGGGATGGGTTTTGTCATTGCAATCGTACCTTCTCTGAAGTTGCAGTATCCGAGCGGCTCACCGGAACCCGGCTGATCAATCATCCGCGGCTTGACGCTGTTCGTCCATGATCTGTCGAATCGTGCAGGCGCAGCGACCGCATTGCGGCTTGTGGCCGAGGCGACGATAGACCTGTGCCATGCTCGTGCGCGGCACATTGATCACGGCACGCACGTCATGGTCGCTCAACACATTGCAAGAACAGACGATCATGCCGGCACCTTCCGGTGGGACCAGGAGCCAGTTTGCCTGATTGGACTGCTTTGGCCTTGATTCAAATCAAGCGCGTTCTCATTTTTGCGCTCAACGAAACAGGGCCCCGCCTGCATCTGCTGTCATTTGATCAAGATCAAAGCCCGGCCCTTCGGCCCAGCGCATCAGTTTCAAACGAAACCACATGACTGGCGAAGGTATGCTCAGGAAAGAGCAGAACGAGCTCATCACACGCACGGGACCGGACACCCCCATGGGCCGGCTCTTTCGCTGCTACTGGACCCCGGTCCTGCTCGCCGAGGAACTGCCTGAGGATGACTGTGCCCCGGTCCGCGTGAAGGTGCTTTCGGAGCGGTTGATCGCATTTCGCGACCGTCAGGGACGCTATGGCCTCATTGATGAGTTCTGCCCGCATCGCGGCGCCTCGCTGTGGTTCGGGCGCAACGAGGAGTGCGGCTTGCGCTGCCCGTATCATGGCTGGAAATTCGACGTCACGGGTCAGTGCGTCGAGGTCCCCTCCGAGCCAGAGGAAAGCGGATTTGCGCGCAAGATCAAGCTTACATCCTATCCCCTCATCGAGCGCGGTGGCGTGCTGTGGACTTACATGGGGCCGGCCGCAAAGCAGCCATCGCTGCCGGAATGGGAGTTTGCGCTGGTGCCGCCACAGCAGCGGTTCGTCTCGAAGCGGCTGCAGGAATGCAATTGGCTGCAAGCCATGGAGGGAGGCATCGACTCCAGCCACGTCTCCTTTCTCCACCGTGGCGACATCAAATCCGATCCGCTTTTTCGAGGAGCGAAAGGCAATCAATACAACCTCAACGACGCGCGTCCGATCTTTGAGGTGGTCGAGAGCGCCGGCGGCCTCTATATCGGCGCGCGCCGCAATACCGAGAGCAGCGAATACTATTGGCGCATCACCCAGTGGGTGATGCCGTCGTTCACGATGATAGCCCCGCGCGGCGGGCATACCGTGCATGGCCATTTCTGGATCCCGATCGACGACGAGAACTGCTGGGCGTGGAGCTACGATTATCACCCCACGCGCAAGATCACCGACGCGGAGCGCCAGGCCATGCAGGACGGCAAGGGCGTGCACTGCAAGTATGTGCCCGGAAGCTTCCGTCCGCTCGCCAACAAGGACAATGATTATTTGATCGACCGCGCGGCGCAGAGACGCGGCGAAAGCTACAGCGGCGTGGACGGGATTGCGATCCAGGACGGCTCGCTGCAGGAAAGCATGGGGCCGATCGTCAACCGCAGCAAGGAAAACCTGGTTTCGACCGACAATGGCATCATCATGGCGCGCCATCGCCTCATGCGCGCGGCGAAGGCGCTTGTCGAGAAGGGAACCATTCCGCCCGGTGTTGACGTTGCCCATCACCACGTGCGCTCGGCTTCTGTGATCCTGCCCCGCGAGCGGCCGTTCAAAGACGCTGCCAAACAAGCTCTAACGGTTCGCGCCGGTATCGCGCCGGCGACTGTTTGATTGGAGAAGCTGTCATGACACGGGACATCCCGGGCACGACCATGTTCGATGGCGCACAGGCAAAGAAGGGCTTTGCCCTCAATTGCATGTGCTTCTCATTCAACAGCGCTGAGAATCGCGCGGCGTTTCTGAGAGATGAAGAGGCGTATTGCCGCAAGTTCGGTCTGAGCGAAGAGCAGCGCGCTGCCGTCAAGAGCCGCGACGTTCTGCGGATGATCGAGGCGGGCGGCAACGTCTATTACCTCGCAAAGCTGGCGGGGATTTTCGGGCTCAACGTGCAGGATCTCGGCGCCCAGCAGACCGGAACGACCGTGGATGAATTCAAGGCGAAGCTTGTTGCCGCAGGGAGGTGAGCATGGCCACGATCATAGGCGCCGTTGCATCGACGCATGTTCCCGCGATCGGCAAGGCGATCGCGGAGAAGAAGCAAAACGATCCTTATTGGAAGCCGTTCTTTCAGGGCTTTGATTACGTCCACGGCTGGCTTGCGCGCGAGAGGCCCGATGTGGCGGTGATCTTCTATAACGACCACGGCCTCAATTTCTTCCTGGACAAGCTGCCGACGTTTGCCGTGGGCGCGGCCGATGAATACCGCAACGAGGACGAAGGTTGGGGCATCCCCGTCGCGCGCTCGGTTCCCGGCGATCCGGAATTGTCGTGGCACGTGATCAATGCGCTGGTCGCGGACGATTTCGACATCACTATGTGCCAGCAAATGCTGATCGACCATGCCGTCACGATTCCGATGGCGTTGATGTGGCCGGGGGAAGCGTGGCCGGTGAAGATCGTACCTGTGTCGATCAACACCGTGCAGCATCCGCTGCCCTCGCTCGCCCGTTGCCTCAGCCTCGGGCACAGCATCGGGCGGGCGTTGCAATCATATCCGCGCGATTTACGCGTGATGATTGTAGGAACCGGCGGCCTTTCCCATCAGCTCGACGGAACGCGGGCCGGGTTCATCAACAAGGACTTCGATCAGCTGTGTCTGGACAGGATCGTTGATGAGCCCGAGGCGCTGACCGGCTACTCGATCCATGACTGGGTCGAGCTCGCCGGCGCGCAGGGCGTGGAATTCCTCAACTGGATGGCCATGCGCGGCGCGCTCACCGGGCGCGTCAAGGAGCTCTATCGCAACTACCACATCCCAATCTCGAACACCGCTGCCGCGACAATGGTTCTCGACAATGAAACCGTCCCGGCGCTGATGGCAGCGTAGTTCCCGGCTCGGGCGATATACGCTTACCAGGCTCTCGTGCGCAGCCGCTTGATCGGTTTGATTGTTACTCGTCCGGCTTCGGCTTGGCCTGCGGAGGCGGAGCAAACCTCACGACGGCTCCGCAGGTGAGGCACGAAAACACGTCGAAATGCGGATGGTTTTCGTGCGACTTGCTGCCGACCATGGCAACCCGGCAGACCGGACAATGCTGAATTCGGCGGCCGCGGCTCAGAGGACATGGCGCCACGGGATGGCGTAGCCGAGCGCCTACTTGCTTAGTCCGCGCGTTTGATGGTCGGCCCAAAACAACGTGGCGGCAAACACCACAAAAGCAGCCGTCATGACGACGACCACGATCATATCCATGGGCATCCGATCACTCCCTCGGTTCACTGGAACCATCATGCTGCCGATGCCGAGAGAGACTTTGATCTAAATCAAAAAGTCGGCGAGGCGTATCTCGTCCAGTCGATCGGTCGCGCGCGGCATCCATCGGTTCCCGGGATCAAGGCCGAGCGGCGTGCCCCTGTCGATCCGCGCCGGGACCATTGCGAAATTTGATCCAGATTTGATTTGGCTCAAGACGGCACGCCCGCGCTCGATCAATTGTGACGCGTCAGAAGATCAGTCCGCAGCACGCAGAGGATGGATCATGCTTGCCCCGTCGAGAACTCGGCCCGCAGGTCAAACGACCGCCCTCGCGATGTCGACGATCGCGTTCACCGCGTGCTTTGCGGTCTGGACGATCTTCTCGATCATCGGCATTCAGATCCAAAAGAACCTCGGACTGAATGAAACCGAGTTCGGTCTCCTGGTCGGCACGCCGATCCTCACCGGCAGCCTGATCCGCCTCGTGCTCGGCATCTGGACGGACCAGTACGGCGGCCGCCTGGTCTACACGCTGGTGATGCTTTCGGCGGCGGTTGCGACCTGGCTTTTGACCTTCGCCTACGATTATCCGACCTTTCTCCTCGCCGCGCTCGGCGTCGGCATCGCCGGCGGCTCGTTCGCGGTCGGTATCGCCTATGTCTCGCGCTGGTATTCGACCGACAAGCAAGGCACTGCGCTCGGCATATTCGGGGTCGGCAATGTCGGCGCCGCGGTCACCAAATTTCTGGCACCCTTCGTGCTCGTCGCCTACGGCTGGCAGGCCGTTGCGCAAGTCTGGTCGCTCGGCCTGGCGGTGATGGCCATCATCTTCTGGTTCGTCACCCGCGACGATCCCGTGGTGGTCGCGCGCCGCGCGCGCGGCGAAAAGGCGCGCAGCGCCTGGCTCGAGCTCGAGCCCTTGAAGAACATCCAGGTCTGGCGCTTTGCGCTCTACTATTTCTTTGTATTCGGCGCGTTCGTGGCGCTGTCGCTGTGGCTGCCGCGCTATCTGATCGGAGTCTATGGGCTCGAGATCACAACCGCAGGCATGATCGGCGCTGCCTATTCGATCCCGGCCAGCATCTTCCGCGCCTATGGCGGCCACCTCGCCGACCGCTACGGCGCGCGGCGTGTCATGTACTGGACCTTCCTGGTCGCGGTCGTCTGCACGTTCATTCTGTCGTATCCGCCGACGGACTACGTCGTGAAGGGAATCCAGGGCCCCATCACATTCCACATGGAGACCGGACTCCCTGAATTCATCGTTATTATTTTCGTGCTCGGCTTCTTCATGAGTCTAGGGAAGGCTGCGGTCTATAAGCACATTCCGGTCTATTACCCCAATAATGTGGGCGCCGTCGGCGGCCTCGTCGGAATGATCGGCGGGCTCGGCGGCTTCGTGCTGCCGATCGCCTTCGGCGCGCTCAACGATCTCACCGGCATCTGGACCAGCTGCTTCATGCTGCTGTTTGCGTTGGTCGCTACCGCGCTGGTCTGGATGCGCGTGGCGATCGGCCGGATGGAACGGGAAGTGGCAGAGCCCGAGCTGCGCAGGCTGCCCGAGCTCCCGGAAATGCAGCCGATTCACGAACCGAAGCACTTCGGCGCGCTCGGTCCGCACCTGATCGAAGATTGGCGGCCGGAAGACCCAGTGTTCTGGAACGAGAAGGGACGCGCGATCGCGCGGCGCAATCTGTGGCTCTCGATCCCGGCGCTGCTGCTGTCGTTCGCGGTGTGGATGGTGTGGTCGGTGGTGGTCGCCAAGCTTCCCGCGGTCGGGTTCAAATTCACGACCGATCAGCTGTTCTGGCTGGCCGCGCTACCGGGGCTTTCCGGCGCGACGCTGCGCATCTTCTATTCCTTCATGGTGCCGATCTTCGGCGGGCGGCTGTGGACCACGCTCACGACCTGGTCTCTGATCATTCCGGCCTTCGGGATCGGGCTCGCCGTGCAGAACCCCGACACGCCCTATTTCATCTTTCTTGCGCTCGCTTTGTTGTGCGGCTTCGGCGGCGGCAATTTTGCCTCTTCCATGGCCAATATCAGCTTCTTCTTCCCCAGGGCGGAGAAGGGCAACGCGCTCGCGCTCAACGCCGGCCTCGGCAATCTTGGCGTGAGCGTGGTGCAATTCGTGATCCCGCTCGTCATCACCGCCGGCGTGTTCGGCTGGTTCGGCGGCGATCCGCAGACTGCAGCCGGGGGCGGCAAGACCACCCAAATCTGGTTGCAGAACGCGGGCTTTATCTGGGTGCCGTTCATTGCAGCCTCCGCGTTCGCCGCCTGGTTCGGCATGAACGACATCGCGGCAATGAAGGCGTCGTTTGCCGAGCAGGCCGTAATTTTTCAGCGCAAGCACAATTGGCTGATGTGCTGGCTCTATACCGGCACCTTCGGCTCGTTCATCGGCTACTCCGCCGGCTTCCCGCTCCTTGCCAAGACCGAGTTTCCCGGCGTCGATGCGTTGCAGCTTGCCTTCCTCGGACCACTGGTCGGCGCGCTCTCGCGCTCGGCCACGGGCTGGGTATCGGATCGCTACGGCGGCGCGCGCGTGACCTTCTGGGTGTTCGTGCTGATGATGGTGGGCGTGCTGGGCGTGCTCTACTTCCTCGGCATCAAGCAACAGCCGTATGCGTTCTGGGGCTTCTTCGCGAGCTTCATGCTGCTGTTCTTCGCAAGCGGCGTCGGCAATGCATCGACCTTCCAGATGATCCCCGCGATCATGCGCAAGGAGGTGGCGCGGCTCGCGCCGAAACTGTCCGGCGCCGAGCAGGTAAAGCAGGGCGACAAGGAATCAGCCGCCATCATCGGCTTCACCTCAGCGATCGCCGCCTATGGCGCCTTCTTCATCCCGAAAAGCTACGGCACCTCGATCAGCGTTACCGGCGGAAGCGAGGCTGCCCTTTGGATGTTTTTCATTTTCTATCTGACCTGCATCGCCATGACATGGTGGTTCTACAGCCGCCCCGGCGCACTCCTCAATGATAACGGGCGCGGCCGTCCGCTTATGACGTCGCCTGATCCCGGTAGAGCGTAAGCGCAGTGGTGGCATCGCCCAAGTTCGATCAGCGGAGCAAGCGACAATGAGCCAGTTTTTTGACCGCCTCCGATTTTTCAGGAAATACGTTGATCGTTTTTCCAACGGCTTCGGAGTGGTGACGGACGAGAACAGGTCCTGGGAGGACAGCTATCGGCAGCGTTGGCAACACGACAAGATCGTGCGCTCCACGCACGGCACCAATTGCACCGGATCATGCTCGTGGAAAATCTACGTCAAGAACGGCCTGGTGACCTGGGAAACCCAGCAAACCGATTACCCGCGCACCCGTCCCGATATGCCCAACCATGAGCCGCGCGGATGCTCGCGCGGCGCGAGCTATTCCTGGTATCTCTATAGCGGCAACCGGCTCAAATATCCCTTGGTCCGTGGGCGTCTCGTCGAGCTGTGGCGGGCGGCGCGCCAAACCATGAAACCGATCGACGCCTGGGCCTCAATCGCCGGCAACTCGGCAAAGCGCCGGCACTATACGTCCATTCGGGGCCGGGGCGGCTTTGTGCGCGCGCGCTGGGACGAAGTCACCGAGATCATCGCGGCCGCGAACGCCTATACGATCAGGAAATATGGTCCCGATCGGGTGGTGGGTTTCTCGCCGATCCCGGCGATGTCGATGGTGTCTTACGCCGCCGGCACGCGATACCTGTCGCTGCTGGGCGGAACGTGTTTGAGCTTCTACGACTGGTATTGCGACCTGCCGCCTTCATCGCCGCAGACCTGGGGCGAGCAGACGGACGTGCCGGAATTCGCCGATTGGTACAACGCCAACTTCCTGATCTTGTGGGGATCGAACGTTCCCCAAACTCGCACGCCGGATGCGCATTTCTACACCGAGGTTCGCTACAAAGGCGCCAAGAGCGTCGTCATCAGCCCCGACTACAGCGAAGCGGCCAAGTTTGCAGACATGTGGCTCTCGCCCCGCGCGGGCACCGACGCGGCGCTGTCGATGGCCATGGGCCACGTGATTCTCAAGGAGTTCCATGTCGAGCGGCAGTCTCCTTACTTCCAAGACTACTGCCGCAAATACACGGACATGCCGTTCCTTGTGAAGCTGGAAAAGCGCGGCGACTTATACGTTCCCGGCAGCCTGCTGCGCGCATCGGATTTTGCGGACGCGCTCGGACAAAGAAACAATCCCGATTGGAAGGCCGTCGCATTGACGGAAGATGGCGCCGTAGTCGTGCCACAGGGCTCCATCGGTTTTCGCTGGGGCGAGCAGGGAAAGTGGAATCTCGAACCGCGAAATGCTGCCGACGGCAGCGATGTAACGCTCGCCTTGTCACTCGCGGGCAAGGCGCAGGCGAAGCCGGTTGGCGTCGCATTCCCTTATTTCGGCGGCCGCAAGCACGAGCATTTCCCGGACAGTCCGCACCAGGACGTGCTGGTCCGCAATGTGCCTGCGCGCGAGCTTGAACTTGCGGGCGGCAAAGCCCTCGCCGTGACCGTCTTCGACCTGCTCGTTGCCAACTACGGCATCGATCGCGGCCTCGGCGGCGAGAATGTCGCAAAGTCCTACGACGAGGACGTGCCTTACACGCCCGCCTGGCAGCAGGCCATCACCGGCGTCGCCAAGGACCGCGTGATTGCTGTTGCGCGCCAGTTTGCGCGCAATGCGGAGAAGACCGAAGGGCGCTCGACCATCATTCTCGGTGCTGGCTTGAACCACTGGTACCACATGGACATGAACTACCGCGGCATCATCAATCTGGTGGTGATGTGCGGCTGCGTGGGCAAGCCCGGCGGCGGGTGGGCCCACTATGTCGGGCAGGAGAAGCTGCGGCCGCAGACCGGCTGGCTGCCGCTTGCATTCGCGCTCGATTGGGGGCGTCCGCCCCGGCACATGAATGCGACCTCCTACTGGTACGCGCACACCAGTCAGTGGAAATACGAGCGGCTGTCGGTGCGCGAGATTCTTTCGCCGCTCGCCGATCCGGCGCAATGGAGAGGCAGCCTGATCGATTTCAACGTTCGCGCCGAGCGCATGGGATGGCTGCCGTCATCACCGCAGCTCGCCCGCAATCCGCTGGATGTTGCCCGCGACGCGAAGGCCGCCGGCCAGGAAGCACCCGCCTACGTCGCTCAGCAGCTCAAGCTGGGCAAGCTCACGCTCGCCTGCGAAGACCCCGACGATCCCGCGAACTGGCCGCGCAATCTGTTCGTATGGCGATCGAACCTGCTCGGCGCCAGCGGCAAGGGCCACGAATACTTTCTCAAGCACCTGCTTGGTGCCGATAACGGCGTGCTCAACGTCGACCTCGCCGCGGAGCCGGACGATAAGCCTCTCGAAGTCAAATGGCGCGACGTGCCGGCTGAAGGCAAGCTCGACCTCATGGTAACCATCGACTTTCGGATGAACACCACCGGACTGTTCTCCGACATCGTTCTCCCGACTGCGACTTGGTACGAGAAGAACGACATGAACACCACGGATATGCACCCGTTCATCCATCCGCTGACGGCTGCCGTGGACCCGGTCTGGGAAGCGCGCAGCGACTGGGACATCTTCAAATCGATCGCGCGCAAGTTCTCCGAAATTGCAGTCGGCGAACTGGGCGTGGAGCAGGATGTCGTCCTTACGCCGCTTCTGCATGACACGCCCGGCGAGCTCGGCCAGCCGCATGAAGTACGGGATTGGAAGACGGGCGCCTGCGAGCCCATTCCCGGCAAGACCATGCCGAGCGTCGCTGTGGTCGAACGGGACTATCCCAACGTCTACCAGCGCTTTACGGCGCTCGGCCCGCTGATGACGAGGCTCGGCAACGGCGGCAAGGGCATCGCCTGGAACACCGATGCCGAAGTCGACGACCTGCGCGAGCTCAATCACGCCGTTACCGCCGAAGGCGCAACCAAGGGCCTGCCCGCCATCGAAAAGGACATTCACGCCGCGGAAACGATCCTCATGCTCGCGCCTGAAACCAACGGCAGGGTTGCCGTCAAGGCGTGGGAGGCGCTGGGCAAGATCACCGGACGCGACCACACGCATCTCGCGCGGCACCGCGAGGATGAGCGCATTCGCTTCCGGGATATCGTGGCGCAGCCCCGCAAGATCATCTCTTCCCCGACATGGTCGGGGATCGAGTCGGAGAAAATCACCTACAACGCCGGCTGGACCAATGTGCACGAGCTGATTCCCTGGCGCACGCTCACCGGGCGCCAGCAGCTCTATCAGGACCATCCGTGGATGCGCGCTTTCGGCGAAAGCCTCTGCGTCTATCGTCCGCCCATCGATACCAAAACAGTCTGCACGATCGCGGGAAAAAAGGACAACGGCAATCCGGAACTGGTGCTCAATTTCATCACACCGCACCAGAAGTGGGGCATCCACTCCACCTACACCGACAACCTGCTGATGCTGACGCTATCGCGCGGCGGGCCGATCATCTGGATCAGCGAGGTCGATGCGAGGAAGGCCGGCATCGAGGACAACGACTGGGTCGAGGCCTACAACGTCAACGGCGCGCTCGTCGCACGCGCCGTCGTGTCTCAGCGCATCCCCGAAGGTACGACCTTCATGTATCACGCGCAGGAAAAGATGACGAACGTGCCGGGCAGCGAGATCACCGGCAAGCGCGGCGGCATCCACAATTCGGTGACACGCGCCACCCTGAAGCCGACGCATATGATCGGCGGCTACGCGCAGCTCAGTTACGGCTTCAACTATTACGGCACGGTCGGCTCCAACCGGGACGAATTTGTGATCATGCGCAAGATGCGTGATGTCGATTGGAAGGACAGGTCGCTAGCCGAGAAAAGCCACTACAAGGAGGCTGCCGAATGAGGATCCGGGCCCAGATCGGGAAGGTGTTGAATCTCGACAAATGCATCGGGTGTCACACCTGCTCGGTCACCTGCAAGAACGTGTGGACCACGCGCGAAGGCGTCGAATATGCCTGGTTCAACAACGTCGAGACCAAGCCCGGCATCGGCTACCCGAAGGACTGGGAGAATCAGAGACGCTGGAAGGGCGGCTGGCGCCGTAAGGCCAACGGCAAGATCGAGCCGCGGCTTGGCGGCAAGTGGCGCGTGCTCGCCAACATCTTCGCCAATCCCGACATGCCGGAAATCGACGACTACTACGAGCCGTTCGACTTCGAATACGAATATCTCCACCACGCACCTGAATCGGAGACCGCGCCCACCGCCCGCGCCATCTCGCAGATCACCGGCGAGCGCATGACCAAGATCGAGTGGGGGCCCAATTGGGAGGAAATTCTGGGCGGCGAATTCTCCAAGCGTTCGAAGGATTACAATTTTCAGGACGTCGAGAAGGAGATCTACGGACAGTTCGAGCAGACCTTCATGATGTACCTGCCGCGGTTGTGCGAGCATTGCCTCAATCCGTCTTGCGTTTCCTCATGTCCCTCCGGCGCCATCTACAAGCGCGAGGAGGATGGCATCGTTCTGATCGACCAGGAGAAGTGCCGGGGTTGGCGAATGTGCGTCACCGGCTGCCCGTACAAGAAGATCTATTACAACTGGCAGTCGGGCAAATCGGAGAAATGCATCTTCTGCTATCCGCGCATCGAGGCCGGACAGCCCACCGTATGCTCGGAAACCTGTGTCGGACGCATCCGCTATCTCGGCGTCCTTCTCTACGACGCCGACCGCATCGAAGCGGCCGCGAGTGTGGCGGACGACAAGGAGCTCTATCCCGCCCAGCTCGGCTTGTTCCTCAATCCCCATGATCCGGAGATCATCGCCGAGGCGCGCCGGCAGGGCGTGCCGGAATCCTGGATCGAGGGGGCGCAGGCCTCGCCGGTCTACAAGATGGCCGTGGAGTGGAAAGTCGCTTTTCCGCTGCACCCGGAATACCGCACGCTGCCGATGGTCTGGTACGTGCCGCCCCTGTCGCCCATCAAGTCGGCTGCCGAAGCGGGCGCGCTGGGCGAGGAGGACGAGATGCCGGACGTGCGTTCGCTGCGCATCCCGCTTCGATACCTCGCGAACCTGTTGACGGCAGGCGATGAAGGTCCAGTAGCGCTGGCGTTGGAACGCATGCTGGCCATGCGCGCCTACATGCGGCGCAAGCACGTCGACGGGAGGTTGGACTCCTCAATTCTGGAGCGCGTGGGCCTCAACACAGCGCAGGTCGAGGACATGTATCGCTATATGGCAATTGCCAACTACGAAGACCGGTTCGTGATCCCGACCAGCCATCGGGAATTCGGGGCCAATCCTTACGACGAACGCGGCACGTGCGGCTTCAGCTTCGGGCTGGGCTGTAGCGAAGGCAACACTGAGTTCAGCCTGTTCGGCCGCGATACCAGACGCACCAGCGGCGAACGGGCAAAGTGGTAGGCGACCGATGCTCACCTTCCGCGTTCTTTCCGCGCTCCTGAGCTATCCCACGCCCGAGCTCAAAGCCGAAGCGGGCGAGGCCGAGCACATCCTGCGCAGCGAGGGCCTTTTGACAGGCTCGCATCTGGAAGAGGTCTGCCGCCTCCTCGCCCAGATCGGGGCCACGCCACAGCTCGAAAGCGAATTGTCCTGGATAGACGCCTTCGACCGTGGCCGCTCCACATCGCTTTATTTGTTCGAGCATATCCATGGCGAGAGCCGCGACCGCGGTCAGGCCATGGTCAGGCTTCTGGCGCGTTACCGCGCGCATGGTCTTGAACTGCAATCGGGAGAGCTTCCGGATTTCCTGCCTCTGTTTCTCGAATTTCTCTCGGCCTGTCGACGGGAGGAAGCAACCAAGTATCTGTCGGAGGTCGGCGACATTGTCTCACTGATTGGTCAACGCTTGCGTAAGCGCGGCGCACCGCACGCGCTGCTGTTGGATGCCGTTGCTTCTCTGGTGTCGCGCGAGGCGCGTGACGGGTCGCCTGGCCCGGAAGCAGACCTGGAAGACCGCGATGACAGCCCCGCGGCGTTGGACGCTGCCTGGGAAGAAACGCCTGTCACGTTCGACAATGTCACGCTGCCCACCGCCGAACGTCTGATTGGCGCGACCATTCAAGGCCGGCGCGCGGCCATGCAAAAGAACTAACCTTACGGAGCAGCGATGGCGAATTTCATCAACGAGTTCCTGTTTGGCTTCTATCCCTATCTTTGCATGGTGGCTTACTTTCTCGGGAGCTGGGTGCGCTTCGATCGCAGCCAGTACACCTGGCGCTCGCAATCGAGTCAGCTTCTTCGGCGGCGCCAGCTGATGTTGGGCAGCGTTCTGTTTCACATCGGCATACTGCTGTTGTTCTTCGGGCATTTCTTCGGGCTGCTCACCCCGCCGGAGGTCTATACGGCTTTCGGCCTGACCGTGAAAGGCAAGCAGCTTCTCGCGGTGGTGGCGGGTGGAATCTTTGCATTTATCTGCTTCATAGGCATGACCCTTTTGATCCATCGGCGACTCTTCGATCCGCGGATACGCAAGACGAGCAAGAAGACGGATATCTTCATCCTGCTCTTTATCTACGTGCAGCTCATCATTGGCATGGCAGGAATTCCTTATTCCATCGCGGACCCTTCCGGCGGCCATATGCTGGTGATGGCCGAGTGGGCACGCAGCATTTTGACCTTCCAGGCCGGCGCGGCTCACCTGCTTGCCGACGTGCCATGGATCTACAAAATTCATATCGTGTTCGGAATGACGCTATTCCTGCTGACGCCTTTTACCCGTCTCGTGCATGTCTTCAGCGCGCCGATCTGGTACGTGGGCAGACCTGGCTATCA
This sequence comes from uncultured Alphaproteobacteria bacterium, assembly GCA_963771845.1. GTDB lineage: Bacteria > Pseudomonadota > Alphaproteobacteria > Rhizobiales > Xanthobacteraceae > VAZQ01. The sequence goes on from CAVYVC010000021.1 coordinate 108,420, forward strand.
GATTGTTCGCCGTAACCGAAATCTCGGGCGCGGAGCGGTGTGATGGAGGTCACGGTCAACGACAAGGTGATCGGAGAGCGCGAGATTGCGCGCGAAACCCAGTACCACCCGGCAGATACATTCGAGCAGGCGCGCCGGAAGGCTGCCGAAGCCCTGGTCGTGCGCAAGCTGCTCTTGCAGCGCGCCGGGAGCTTGCTGGTTGAAGAAGGAGATGAATCGGAAGAGGCCCGAATCGAGGCTCTCATCGCACGGGAGGTCAGGATACCGCGCGCCGATGCGGAGACCTGCCGACGTTACTACCGAGCGCACCTCAGCCGGTTCCGCAGCCCCGATCTGGTCGAAGCGCGCCACATACTTTTCACCGCTAACCCCGACTCGGACGCTGTCGCAGCCGCGCGCGCAAAAGCTCAGAACACGATTGATGTTCTCAAGCAGCATCCGGACCGGTTTGCCGAGCTTGCGAGAGAACTCTCCGCTTGCCCATCTTCCAAGCAGGGCGGCAATCTCGGACAGCTGACCCGTGGCAGCACCGTTCCCGAACTCGAAACCTTCCTATTCGAGTTGGAGCCGGGCCAACTTTGTCCGGTCCCTGTCCGCAGCCGCTACGGGTTTCATGTCCTGCAGCTGCAACATCGGGTCGAGGGTAAGACGTTGCCATTCGAAGCGGTGCAGGTGAAGGTGGCCGAGTATCTTGAAGAGCGCGTGTGGCGTCAGGCCGTGTGCCAGTACATCCAGCTGCTCGTCGGAGCCTCCAAAATCACCGGCATCGAACTCAAAGGAGCCGCGTCGCCGCTAGTCCAGTAAAAGTACGGAAAAACCGGTCCACGGGCTGGTCAATTCCCCTATTTACGTTCGGGGCTGAGTTCGAGCACGCCCGCGACCAGGGCCATGCGCACGAGATCGGAGAGGCTCGCTGCCTGCATTTTGGTCATGAGATTGGCGCGATAGATTTCAATCGTGCGCGGGCTGATGCCGAGATCGAAGGCAATCTGCTTGTTGGCATGGCCGGCAACGAGCCCCTTGAGCACGTCACGCTCGCGGCTGGAGAGGCTTGCGAGCCGGGCATCGATCTCCGCCCGTTCGGCATGGCGCTGATGATCGCGATCGTGCCGCGACAGCGCGGATCGCACTGACGCGAGCAACAGCTCGTCATCAAACGGCTTCTCGAAGAAATCAGCGGCACCAACCTTCATGGCTTCGACCGCAAGCGGAACATCCGCATGCCCCGTAATCACGATGACAGGCACGTCGAGCTTGAGCTCTTTTACTCGCTGTAACAGTTCGATGCCGCTGAGCCCCGGCATTTTTATATCCGTGATGATGCAGGCCGGTTCGGCCTTGCACACGACATCCAGGAATGCGCTGGCCGAATCGTGGGTCACCACGTCAATCCCCCCACTTTCCAGCAGGAATTTCAGTGAATGGCGCAGCGCTTCGTCGTCGTCGATGACATGGACGGTTCTATTTTCAGACTGCATCCTTCAAGTCCTTTTGCGTCACGGCCCGCAATGTCACGCGAAAGACCGTTCCCCCGGGACTGTTCTCTTCCACCCCGATGGTTCCACCGTGCGCTTCCACAATGGTCCGTGAGATCGAGAGCCCCACACCCATGCCGTGGCGCTTGGTTGTGAAGAACGGCTGAAACAGTTGTTTTTTTACGTCGGCCGGGATGCCGCTCCCCGTATCGGCGACGCTGATCGCAATCATATCATCCCCGGCCGCCATTGTAGAAATAACAAGCTCGCGCTTTTTCGATGTCTCCATTGCCTCAATGGCGTTGCGCATGAGATTGAGCAGAACCTGCTGGATCTGCACCTTGTCGGCCATCACGAGCTCGGCGGAAGGATCAAATTGAAAGAGGACCCGGACCCCACGATCCTTCGCACCGACCAGCGCCAGCGCGCTTGCCTCCTCGATCATTTTCTTGACGCTTTCGACTCGACGTTCGCTCTCCCCACGCGCCACAAAGTCGCGCAGCCGGCGAATGATCTGCCCCGCCCGCAATGCCTGGTCGGCAGCCTTGTCCATGGCGTCCCGCAGCATCCCCGCGCGCTCGTCCGTGCTGGTTTCGAGCAGCCGCCGTGAGCCCTTCATGTAATTGGCAATCGCCGCCAATGGCTGATTGAGCTCATGCGCCAGAGTCGAGGCCATTTCTCCCATTGCGGTCAAACGGGAGATATGGACAAGCTCCGACTGCAGCTCCTGCAGCCTTGCTTCCGTCTTCTGGCGTTCGGTCAGGTCGCGGATGAAGCCGGTGAAAAACCGCCGGTTGCTCGATCGCATTTCTCCGACTGCAAGCTCCATCGGAAAAGTCGAGCCGTCCTTGCGCTCGCCGACAACCACCCGCCCGATCCCGATGATCCGTCGCTCGCCGGTGCGCAGGTATCGCTCGAGGTAACCGTCGTGGCTCTCGCGGTAAGGTGAAGGCATCAGCACACTGACATTGCGGCCCAATGCTTCGACGCCGATGTAACCGAACAACCGCTCGGCGGCCGAGCTGAAAGATTGGATGATCCCCCGCTCGTCGATGACCACCATGGCATCGGGCACGGTGTCCAAAATCGACTGCAGATGCGCTTCCCGTGCGAGCGCATCGCGCGCGCTCGCCGCAGCAGAGAGACGGTGGCGTTGCAGCTGATCCCCGCTCCAGGCAACGCCCGCACCAACAAGCGCGAACACGATAACGTTCACCCATTCGGAGGTGCCGAGTTCGCCGCTGCCGGTGATTGGGACCAACCCAAGAACCGCGCCTAATCCTGTCGCAAGAAGCCCAGGCCCGAGCCCTCCTACGGCGGCCGATATCAGAACTGCCGGCACGAACAGCAGATAGCGAACAGGCTCGTTCTCCATCGCTGCAAGCATGAAGCTGAGCGCAAAGGTGACCGCCGTCGCAGCGAGCGCGAGCGCATAGCCAAGCCCGTGCTCATGCAAAAAAGGCGAATGCAACCAGTGGCTTAAAAACCCTTCAGCGCCCGGCTTGGGCACGAAATCAGGGGCAGATCGCGTCATCGGCATTTTCGTCGAGGGCTCCGCCGGCATCCGGGAAATCCCTTAGGGAGATTATCTGAATTTTCTAAGCCGCGCCCAGCAGGTAGCACCGTTGGCATCAAAAAGGAGCGAGACGCCAATGCTGACCCATACCGCTGTTAGACCTGCTTCCTTCCATCGCACGACGGCGCAACCGCAGGGCAAGCCCATCCACAACGGGCATTCCACGGCTGATATCATCCAGGTCATGGGCAGCGTCATGCCCTTTGCCCGCAACGCCGAAATTTACGGCGAGAACGAACCTGCCGACTACCTCTACAAGGTCGTCAGCGGAGCGGTCCGGACCTACAAAGTGCTTGTGGATGGGCGCCGCCAGATCGGAGCGTTTCATCTTCCCGGTGACGTGTTCGGTTTTGAGGCGTGCGACGAGCACACTTTTTCGGCTGAAGCAATCGTCGACTGCAGAATAGCAGTGGTCAGGCGCAGCGCGTTGATGGCGGTCGCGGCAAGGGACACCGAAGTCGCGCGTCAGATGTGGGAAATCACTGCCCGCGAGTTGCGGCGTGTCCAGGAACACGTGCTTCTGCTGGTGAAAAGCGCGCAGGAGCGCGTCGCAACCTTCCTGCTGGAAATGGCCAAGCGAGCCGCCAACGGTGCCGCGGTCGAGCTTGCGATGTCGCGCCAGGATATTGCCGACTATCTTGGCCTGACCATCGAGACGGTATCGCGCACTCTCACCCATCTGGAAAAGACCGCGACAATCGAGGTGCCGACCTCGCGTCGCATCGTGTTGCGCAATCAGTCCGCTCTCAATCGGCTGAACTCATAAAGCGCGATATACCTGCGTGAGGCAGCAGCAACAGCGATGACCGTCTCAGCTCAAGACAGGCATCGCTCCGGTTTGGCACGCTGGCTCACTCAGTGCTGGCGTGACTGGAAGAGGAGCCGCGGCACGACGGGCGAGCTTGAGTGCTGCCGCGGCGGACCAGCCGGCACTATTACCTGTGGTCCGGAACTGAAGAAGCCCGAGCTGACGGTCTTGGCGGGCAAGTGGCCGGCGAACTCCTCACAATCGTGACAGAGGACCTGCGGCACAAAATTTGTGCAGCGATCTGTGGTCCGGATTTGACCTGAATCAAGACCGCGGCCCACCAGGCGCGCAACAACTCCGCTGCCCCGAACGACTGCCTTGCCGCATCCGCCGCAACAGGGAAAAGCCATGACCGATATTGTTCGCAAGAGCATGACTATCGGAGAGGGTGGAACAGCGCTCGCTTTTGTCGCGCTCGGCACCATTGCGATCTTCGTTGCAGCGAACGCCTACACGGCGGAATATGCCTTTCATGCCTATCTTGTCGCTGCGACAAGCGCGGCGGCGGTGTTTGTGATCGTCAACCGGTATTACGACCGGCCGCCACAACTCGCGCCTGCGACGATCGACGGCAGGCCCAACTACAATATGGGCCCGATCAAGTTCGGCACCGCCGCGGCGGTGTTCTGGGGCATTGCCGGCTTTACCATTGGCTTGTGGGCGGCGCTGGAGCTCGCGTTCCCTGTCCTCAATTTCGACCTGCCATGGCTCTCGTTCGGCCGTATTCGGCCACTGCACACCTCGGCCGTGATCTTCGCATTCGGCGGCAACGTGCTGATCGCCACCTCCTTTTACGTCGTGCAGCGAACGTGCCGCGCGCGGCTCGCGGGTGACATCGCCCCGTGGTTCGTGGTGCTCGGCTACAATTTCTTCATCGTGATCGCCGGCACCGGCTATCTTCTCGGCATCACGCAATCCAAAGAGTATGCCGAGCCCGAGTGGTATGCCGACCTGTGGCTCACCGTGGTCTGGGTCGTTTATTTGCTCGTGTTCCTCGTGACCGTGATGCGGCGCACCGAGCCGCACATCTATGTCGCGAACTGGTTCTATCTCGCATTCATTCTGACCATCGCGGTCCTTCATCTCGGCAATAACGCCGCGGTTCCGGTCTCGCTCTACTCCCCCAAGTCATACATCGTGTGGGCGGGCGTGCAGGATGCCATGGTGCAGTGGTGGTACGGCCACAACGCGGTCGGATTTTTCCTCACCGCGGGCTTTCTCGGCATCATGTACTATTTCATTCCTAAGCGCGCGGAGCGGCCGATCTACAGCTATCGGCTGTCGATCATCCATTTCTGGGCGCTGATCTTCCTCTATATCTGGGCGGGTCCTCATCATCTGCACTACACGGCGCTGCCGGATTGGGCGCAGACCCTCGGCATGACCTTCTCGATCATGCTGTGGATGCCGTCCTGGGGCGGCATGATCAACGGAATCATGACGCTCTCGGGCGCGTGGGACAAGCTGCGCACCGATCCGGTGCTGCGCATGATGGTGGTCTCCGTCGCATTCTACGGCATGGCGACCTTTGAAGGGCCGCTCATGTCGATCAAGGCGGTGAACTCGCTGAGCCACTACACCGATTGGACCATCGGTCACGTGCATTCCGGGGCGCTCGGATGGGTCGGTTACATCTCCTTCGGCGCGATCTATTGCCTGGTGCCGTGGCTGTGGAATCGCGAGCGGCTTTACTCGCTCAAGCTCGTGAACTGGCACTTCTGGATCTCGACCGTCGGGATCGTGCTCTACATCTCCTCGATGTGGGTGTCGGGTATCCTGCAAGGGCTGATGTGGCGCGCCTACACCAAGCTCGGCTTTCTCGAATATTCCTTCATCGAGACCGTCGAGGCCATGCACCCCTTCTATCTCATCCGCGCGCTGGGCGGCTCGCTGTTCCTCGCCGGCGCGCTCATCATGGCCTTCAACTTGTGGCGCACCGTCTATCCGCGCGAGGCCGCGATTACGGTCAGCGAGCCCGCGCTGGCCGCGGCCGGGTAGGAGCCATCATGTCGCTCTGGAAGAGACATCAAACCCTCGAGCGCAACTCGATCCTGCTTGCGCTTGGCGTTCTGATCGTCATCGCGATCGGCGGGATCGTGGAAGTCACGCCGCTGTTCTACCTCAGGAACACCATCGAGAAGGTCGATGGCGTGCGGCCTTACACGCCGCTCGAGCTCGCCGGCCGCAACGTTTACGTGCGCGAAGGCTGCTACAACTGTCATTCACAGATGATCCGGCCCCTGCGCGATGAAGTCGAGCGCTACGGCCATTACTCGCTCGCAGCCGAGAGCATGTATGACCGCCCGTTCCAGTGGGGCTCCAAGCGCACTGGCCCCGATCTCGCCCGGGTCGGCGGCAAATATTCTGATGACTGGCACCGCGACCATCTCAATGAACCGAAGTCGGTGGTGCCGGGAACGGTAATGCCGGCATATCCGTGGCTCGCAAAAACCGAGCTCGACTTTTCCCACATCGATGAGGACCTCGCGGTGCAGGCGGCGCTCGGCGTGCCGTACACGGCGGAAATGATCGCAACGGCGAAGACGGACGCCAGGACGCAAGCCACGACCGACGCGCCCGATGCTGCCGAGCTTGTGAAGCGTTATCCCAAGACGCAGTCGCGCGACTATGACGGCAATCCCTCCCGCATCACCGAAGCCGATGCGGTGATCGCCTATCTTCAGGTACTCGGCACACTCGTCGACTTCAAGCTCTACGACGACAAAGCCAACATTCGTTGACAGCCATGAATCCGACCTATCATGCCGTAGCCGAATTCGCCCAGACCTGGGGCTTGGTTTATTTCGTCGGCGTCTTTCTGATCGTGCTGATCTATGCGTTGTGGCCCTCGCGGCGGCGACAGTTCGAGGACGCTGCGCGCATGCCGCTGCGTGAGGACTGAGAGGGTGAATCGATATGGCTGATGACATCACCGAGATCGATCCCCTCACCAAGACTGCCACCACGGGGCATGTCTGGGATGGTATCAGGGAATTGAACACGCCGTTGCCGCGCTGGTGGCTCTGGCTGTTCTACGCCACCATCGTCTGGTCGGTCGGCTATTGGATCGTCTATCCGGCCTGGCCTCTGGTCTCTTCCTACACAAGCGGCGTTCTCGATTGGCATTCGCGCCAAGCGGTAGTGTCGGACCTTTCCGCCCTCAAGGCGCAGCGCGGTCCCATGGTGGAGCGGCTTAATGCTGCCTCCTTGCAGCAAATCGTTTCCGATCCCGCCCTCCTCGATTTTGCCCGCGCGCAAGGGCGCGCGGCATTCGTCGAGAACTGCGCGCCGTGCCATGGCGCGGGCGGGGGCGGCGCGCGCAGCTATCCAAACCTTAACGATGACGATTGGATCTGGGGCGGCAAGCTCGACGATATCGTCCAGACCATCCGTCATGGCGTGCGCTCGGGCGATCTAGAGGCGCGCCAAAGCCCGGCAATGCCCGCATTCGGACGCGACGGCATGCTCAAGCGCGGCGACGTCGAGTTGATTGCCGATTATGTACGCTCGCTGAGCAATCCTCCAATTGCCGCGAATGCTGATCTCGCAGCCGGAAAGAAATTGTTCGTGGCCAATTGCGCCCTCTGCCACGGGGAGGGCGGCAAGGGCAATCGCGAGTTCGGCGCGCCTGACCTCACCGATGCGGTCTGGCTCTATGGGTCGAGCAAAGCTGCCATCGCAGAGAGCATCTGGAATGGACGAGGCGGCGTCATGCCGGCTTGGGCAGGACGGCTCGACGACGCCACCATCAAGGCGCTCGCGGTCTACGTCTATTCGTTCGGCGGCGGTGAGAATTAGCAGATGTGCCCGGGCTGCAGCGCCATGGCTTATTCGCACGCAATACAAGCAGAGCCGCCGCTCACCCAGCTCGTGCGCCAAGCACACGAGGCCGTGCCCTCACCTAACCGCAACACCGGTTCCGCGCATTCCGACATTCCCGAGCCTGATGATGAAGGCCCGCTCTATGTGGCGCGACGAAAGGTTTACCCCCAGCGGGTAAAGGGCACCTTCCGCACGATCAAATGGATTGTGCTCGGAATTGCGCTTGCGGTCTATTACGGGCTGCCGTTCGTGCGCTGGGACCGTGGGCCGGATGCGCCGAGCCAGGCCGTGCTGCTCGATCTGCCCAACCGGCGCTTCTACTTCTTCTTTATCGAGATCTGGCCGCAGGAAATCTATTACGTCACGGGACTGCTGATCCTGGCGGCGATGGTGCTGTTCCTCATGAACGCCGTCGCAGGACGCGTGTGGTGTGGGTATCTCTGTCCGCAGACGGTATGGACCGACCTCTTCCAGACGATTGAGCGATGGTTCGAGGGCGACCGCCGGGCGCATCTCCTGCGCGACCAGCAGCCGTGGACCACCGAACGCGTGGCGCGAACCGGAGCAAAACACGCGCTCTGGCTCTTGGTCGCGTGGTGGACCGGTGGCGCCTGGGTGCTCTACTTCGCCGATGCTCCCACGCTGGTGCATGACCTCGCCACCTTCGACGCGCCGCTCATTGCCTACGGCTGGATTGCCATACTCACGTTCACCACCTACGCGCTTGCCGGCCACATGCGCGAGCAGGTTTGCCTCTACATGTGCCCATGGCCGCGCATCCAGGCGGCGCTGACCGACGAGTACGCGCTCAACGTGACCTACCGCTACGATCGCGGCGAGCCGCGTGGTTCGGTCAAGAAGAATGCAGCGCTGCGCGCGAGCGGCAAGCCAGCCGGCGATTGCATCGACTGTTATCAATGCGTCTATGTGTGCCCGACCGGGATCGATATCCGCAACGGTGCCAATCTCGGCTGCATTCAATGCGGATTATGCATCGATGCCTGTGATGCGGTGATGGCCAAGATTGGTCGGGCGCCGCGTCTCATCGCCTTCGATACTGATGTCAACATCAAGCGTGGTCAGGAGGGAAAGCCCGCGCTTTACCGGATCATTCGCCCGCGCACCCTGTTTTATGCGGCAATCATCGGCGTGGTGGGCGCGGTCATGCTATTCACGCTTGCGACGCGCAGCGACGAGGGTTTGAGCGTCATCCACGACCGCAATCCCATGTTCGTACGCTTGTCCGATGGCGAGCTGCGCAACGCATACACGGTGCGCATTCTCAACAAGGCGCTCGAGCCGCGCACGTTTGCGCTGACCGTCAGTGGTCTCGCCGATGTTGATCTCAAAGTCATAGGCGGAAATGCAACCGGCGGCCGGATTGTGCTCATTCCAATCGGGCCTGATCAGACCCATGAGGTGCGTGCGCTGGTGAGCACTTATTCTGCGCTGCCGGCAAAAGCTTCGGTCCCGCTCACGTTCCGGATCACCGATACAAAGAGCGGAGAACGGGCAAGTGCGGTCGATTATTTCCGCGGGCCATGAGCATGCCGGTGAGCGCCTCGAGACAACTGACCGGACGGATGGTGCTCATCTGCCTGGTCGGATTCTTTGTGGTGGTCGCCGGCGTGAATGCGATCATGATTGCTGCCGCAATCTCGACCTTTGGCGGCGTTGAAACTGCAAACGCGTACCAGGCAGGGCTCGCTTTTGCACGCGAAATCGCAGCAGCCGACGCCCAGAACTCTTTGGCTTGGCACGTGCAGGCCAAAGTCTCCTCCGTGAAAGGCGCGACCTTCATTGATGTGACCGTCGAGGACGCGCAGGGCCGACCCGTCACAGACCTCAACGCGACCGGCCGGCTCATGCATCCGGCCGACGCGCGTGCAGATCATCTCGTCATGTTAGAGCGGAAAGCGCCGGGGCAGTTCCGCGGAGCGATCAGCGCTGCGCCCGGGCAGTGGACCCTCGAAGTCGGATTGTCACGACACGGCGAGCGTTTGTTCCGCTCCCGGAACCGCATCTATCTGTATTGAGGGAGGACATGCCGGAAGCCCTTGATTTTTCCACTTTTGTCACGCGCGAGGGCGCAACTGCGCACATGGATCTCGCCGTCGAGGGCGTCGCCTGCGCCGGCTGCATTCGCAAGATCGAGAACGGGCTGCTGCAAGTGCCCGGCATCATCGATGCGCGCCTGAATTTCACCAATCGACGGCTGTCCGTGAACTGGCAGGATGATGTTCTTGATGCCGGCGACGTGATGCGCAGCCTCGAACAGATCGGCTACCGCGCCTACCCGTTCGAGCCTGCTCGCTGCGAGAGCGATGAGGCGCGCAATGCGCGCTGGCTGCTGCAGTGCCTCGCCGTGGCTGGTTTCGCGGCCTTGAACATCATGCTGCTGTCGGTGTCGGTCTGGTCGGGTGTCGGCGCCGACATGAGCCCGGATCTGCGCGATTTCTTCCACTGGATGTCGGCGCTCATCGCGTTGCCCGCCGCCTTCTATGCGGGCCAACCCTTTTTCCGCAGTGGTTTGCGCGCGTTGCGCGCGAGGCAGCTCAACATGGATGTGCCCATATCGATTGGCGTGCTGCTTGCGCTCAGCATGTCGCTCGTCGAGACCGCAAATCACGCGGAGCACGCCTATTTCAATTCAGCCGTCATGCTGCTGTTCTTCCTCCTGTGCGGCCGCTATCTCGATCTCGCCATGCGTCGCAAGACCCGCTCGGTCGCCGGCAATCTCGCGGCGCTCAAATCCGAGGTAGCGCACTGCTTCACTGAGAATCAGGAGTTGGTCACGGTGCCCGCGGCCGCGCTCAAGCCCGGTGATCGCCTGCTGGTGCGACCGGGAGAGCGCGTGCCGGCAGACGGCATTGTGATCTCCGGATGTTCGGAGCTCGATGAAAGTCTTGTCACCGGCGAGAACTCTTCGCCGCAGCGTTACGGCCGGTGCAATCGTGCATGCTGGCACGTTGAATTATTCCGGCGCGCTCACGGTCCGGGTGAGCGCCGCGGGGCCCGGCACGCTCATCGATGAGATCGAGCGGCTGCTTGAAAAAGCGCTGACCGCGAGGTCGCGCCATCTGCGTCTCGCTGACCGCGCCGCGCGCATCTACGCGCCCCTCGTGCATGTAACCGCCGCGCTTACGCTGATCGGCTGGCTTGTGGCGGGCGCGTCCCTGCATGATTCGATCATCACGGCAATCGCTGTGCTCATCATCACCTGCCCTTGCGCCATTGCTCTGGCCGTACCGGCCGTTCAGGTCGTGGCTTCCGGGGCGCTGTTTCGCGCAGGCATCATTCTCAATGCCGGTGACGCGGTGGAGAGATTGGCAGAGATCGACACGGTCGTCTTCGACAAGACGGGAACGCTGACACTGCCGGACCCGCGGATGGATAACGCGGCCGAAATCGAACCGACCATGCTCGAAACCGCTTCACGGCTTGCGTTGTCGAGCCGCCATCCATTGGCCGCCGCAGTGGCGCGCGAAGCCGGCAACCGAAGCCCGTTCGAAGGGGCTATCGAAGAGCCCGGAGCGGGCGTACGCGCTGTGGTTGATGGCGCGCAAGCGCAACTCGGCAGTCTTGCCTTCTGCGGGCTTGCAGCTCACAAAGCACTTGAGCCGGGAACATCCCTCATCGCCTTGAGCCATAACGGTCGAACTGCTCTGCTGAGCATTCGCCAACAATTACGTCCTGATGCAAAGAGCGTTGTGTCGGCGCTGCGCGAACGCGGGCTTGAAACGATCATTCTGTCCGGCGATCGCGCGAGTGCGGTCGCGCCGATTGCAAGCGAGCTTGGCGTGCGCGACTGGTCGGCAGGACTTACCCCGGTCGAGAAAATTGCGGCCATCAATAAGCTGAAGGCGCAGGGCCGCCGCGTCCTCATGGTCGGCGACGGTCTCAACGACGCGCCGTCGCTGGCAGCCGCTCACGTGTCGTTGTCGCCGATCACTGCGACAGATCTCACCCGAGCACAGGCCGACGGCGTTTTTCTCGGCGAGCGATTGGCACCGGTGTTCCAGGCCGTCATGATCGCAGCGCGCGCGCGCCGGTTGATGCAACAGAATCTCTGGCTCGCTGCCCTCTACAACGCCGTCGCGGTGCCGATTGCCATCGCGGGCATGGTCACGCCGTTGATTGCCGCGCTGGCGATGTCGGGCTCCTCGCTTCTGGTCACGCTCAACGCGTTGCGCGCCCGCGGGCGGCTCATTGGCGCACGGCCGATGACGCTGCGCCGAAGGGCGAACGAAATGAGCCCGGCATGAACGTGCTCGTTTATCTCGTCCCCATGGCGCTCGCGCTCGGGCTCACCGGGCTCGTTGCCTTCCTGTGGTCGATCCGTACGCGGCAATACGACGATCTCGAAGGAGCAGCGCTGCGCGTTCTCTGCGACGACGACGTGGAGCCGCCATCATAACGCGAGCGCCACGAAGCAGATGTTGGGCTCATCAGCATCGGGCGCAACGGTGAAGCCAAGCTCCCGGCACATTGCGCGCATGGTTGTATTCTCAGCAAGCACCTGTCCCTCGATGTGCCGCAAGCCTTCCGCACGCGCATACTCGATGACCATCTGCATCAGCAGCCAGCCCAGTCCGCGTCCTTTCAAATCCGAGCGGACAAGAATCGCATACTCGCCGCTGTCGTAGTTGGCATTGGCATGCAGCCGCACCACGCCGAGCATTTCGCCGGACGCTTCTTCAAGCGCGATGAACGCCATGGCTCTGGCGTAATCGAGTTGCGTGAACCGCGCGATGAACGTGTGCGTGAACGTCCGCACTGGCGCAAAGAACCGCAGACGCAGGTCCTGCTCCGTCACGTGGGCGAAAAATGCGGGGTAAAGCGGTTCGTCTTCCGGTCGCACTGGCCGCACAAACACAGCCGTTCCATCGCGAAGCGTAAGGTGTCTCTCCCATTCCTTCGGATACGGCCGTATGGCGAAACGTGGGTGTCCCTGCAGCCCGCGTCCTGCTTTGTCGACCGGCGCAACTGCTATACGCGCGTCGACCGCGATTGCCCCGCTCTCATCGGCTAATACCGGATTGAGGTCGAGCTCCCGGATCTCCGGCAGATCGGCAACAAGCTGCGCAACCTTCACTAATGTGAGTGCGATGGCGTTCTCGTCCGCGGCTGGCACATTGCGGTAGGCCTTGAGCATACGGGAAATGCGGGTGTGGGCGATGAGGTCGCGCGCCATGTTCAGATCGAGCGGCGGAAGGGCCAAAGCCTTGTCGTTGGCGACCTCGACCGCGGTGCCGCCACGTCCGAACACGATCACGGGGCCGAAGGTCGGATCGTCGGCGACCCCGATGATGAGCTCGCGCGCCCGTGGCCGAACGATCATGGGGTGAATGGTAACGCCGACAAGCCGCGCCTTCGGGTTGGCTGCGTGCGCCTGGAGGAGCATGTCGGCGACGGCCGCGCGAACCGCGCTTTCGCTCCTCAGATTGAGCTGCACCCCTCCCACTTCGGACTTGTGCACAATGTCGGGAGAATGAATTTTTGCAGCGACGCTTGCGCCTTTCGCAATGAGAGGAGCAGCGGCCTCGGCAGCCTCCTCTGCGCTGTGGGCGAACAGAGCGGGCACAATCGCAATGGCATAAGCGCCGAGAACCCGCGTGATTTCCATCGGATCGAGCCATGAACGCTTGGCAGCAATCGCGCTCTCGATGACGCGCCGCGCCGCGCCTGTATCGGGCGTGAACGCTTCCGGCAAACTCGGCGGCGTCGCGAGCAGCGCATCCCTTGCCTCGCGATAGCGCACCAGATGCATGAAGCCGCGGATCGCTTCGGCTTCGCTCGGATAGTTTGGAATTACTGCCGCCTCGAAGGCATTGGCAGCGGCGCTGCTTGCGCCGATCCAAACGGCGAGCACCGGTTTCGCGTCGACATGGCGCGAGCGTTGCGCCTGCACGCGTGCAATGACGGCCTCTGCCGCCTCCGTCCTGGATGCGAGCGCCGTTGGCACATTCATGACCAGGACGGCATCATTTGCCGGGTCGCTGATCAATGCGTCCAGCGCTGCGGCGTAGCGCGAACCGTTCGCATCGCCTGCAATATCGACAGGATTCGCTCTCGACCAGATCGGCGGCAATGCAGCGTCAAGCCGCACCATGGTCTCGGGTGAGATGTCCGCGAGCGTGCCGCCCAGATCGGCGAGTGCATCGACGGCGAGTACGCCGACCCCGCCGCCGTTGGTCAGGATGGCAAGGCGCTTTCCCGACAATCGGCGAATGCTGCCAAGAGTTTCTGCTGCCGCGAACAGCTCATCAAGATCGAGCACCCGCAGCAGGCCCGCGCGCCGAAACGCCGCATCGTAAACGGCGTCACTGCCGGCCAGCGCCCCGGTGTGAGTTTGCGCCGCTTTTGCGCCCTGCGCATGACGGCCCGCTTTGATGATCACCACCGGCTTCGCCCGCGCAGCTGCGCGCGCAGCCGACATGAACTTGCGCGCATCCTTGATGGACTCGACATAAAGGAGGATGGCACGCGTGTGGCGGTCGAGCGCGAAGAAATCGAGGAGATCACCAAAGTCCACATCGAGCTGGTCGCCGAGGGAGACAACGGCGGAGAAGCCAACCGCGCGATGGGCTGCCCATTCGACCAGGCCGGCGGCGATCGCGCCCGATTGCGAAATTAATGCGAGATCGCCCGTTCGCGGCATGCTTGCGGCGAAACTGGCGTTGAGCCTGGCAAAGGGAGCGAGAACCCCGAGGCAGTTCGGACCGATCAGCCGCAGCCCGCTTGCTCGCGCCGCTTGCCCGCAGGCCGCACTAAGAGAGCCGGGACCATGACCTAATCCGGATGTGATGATGATGGCGCCGCTGGTGCCGCGCTCACCTGCCATTTCAACAATCGAGGGCACCGCCGCCGGCGGCGCCGCGATGACGATCAAATCAGGAATACGCGGCAGCTCGGCGATCGATTTGACCGCGCGAACGCCCTCGATCTGATCATAGTGCGGATTGATGAGATCAACAGGGCCTGGAAATCCGGCCGCTCCAAGCTGCCGCAGTATCGCCCGACCGGGCGAGGTTTCGCGCGGGCTTGCTCCTACGACCGCAACCGACCCCGGGGAGAAAATCCGCTCGAGGCGATAAGTCGACACGGCGCGTCCTGCTCACTGTTTCGGTTTGATGCCGAGCGCCTGCGCGATGGCCGCGACCTTCGCGCGCTGTTCCTCTACGGCGGCAGCGAATTCTTCCGGCCCCCCGGGGTTTGAGATTTGTGCCGTGCTCGCAAGGCGCTCGCGGATCGCAGGATCAGCGGCGACCGCCTTGACGTCGGCGCCTATTTTTTCGCGCAGCGCAGCGGAAATATCCCGCGGCCCAAAAAGGCCGACGAGACCTTCGACTTCGAGCGCGGGGAAACCCGCTTCCGAGGCGGTTGCAACATCCGGCAGGATTGGCGCGCGCCGGCGGCCGTTCACGACCAGTATCCTGATGCGACCGGCCTGCGCCTGCGGCTGCATGATGGCGTAAGAGCCCATGTAGATCTGCAGGCGTCCCTCCCCCGCGTCGGTCGCAGCCTGAACAATATCGCGGTACGGTACCTTCTGAAGGACGAGCCCGGCCGTTTTCACGAAATAATCGAAGGTGAATTCAGTGATGCCCGGCACCACCGCCGCATTGAAGCTTCCCGGTTTTGCTCGCGCTTGCTCGACCCATTGTGCCAGGCTGGCAACATTCATCGCGGCCGGCACACCGACGCTGAGGATGGTGTTCGAAATGCGCGCGAGTGGAACGAGATCAGCCGGCGTATAGGGCAGCTTCTCATATTGATATGGATGGACGGTGAACGATCCGCTCGGCGAGCACAGCAATATGTGATCGTCATTGGCAGCAACGAAAGCCTGGATAGCGACGAGTCCATCGGCACCGGGGCGGTTTTCGACAATGACCGGCTTGCCCCAGCGCGCGGGCAACCGATCGGCCAACAGCCGGGCACCGATATCGACCCCCGCCCCGGGACCGAAGGGCACGATGAATTTGACAGGCCGCTGCGGCCAAGCCTGCGCTCGAGCCTCAACCGGGCAAACTGCCCATAGGCCGAACAGTGCACTGAGCAGGGTGAGCGCAAGCCGTCTCATGATTCTCCCCATCACAGCGTCGAACCGTGCCGCACCTTGCGACTTGGATTGGGCGGAGGCAACATACCGTACCTGGAGGACACGATGCGCGAGAACGTGGTTGGACGAGCGAACGTCGAGGATACCCCCGAGCTCGCAGCCTATTACAAGGATCTGGAGCGATTCGATACGGCTGCATTATGGACCGTCGCTAACAAGATCGAACCGTGGGAGCCGCGGGCAGAGTCGATCCCCGTGCTGTGGCGTTACAAGGACCTGCGCAGCCATGTGCTGCGCTCGGTCGAGCTGGTGAGCCCGGAAAAGGCGGGCCGCCGCGTGATCTATCTGAATAATCCCGGCCGGCGCGATGTCGCGGCAGCAGTCGGATGGCTCTATTCCGGTTTGCAGGTCATGCATCCGGGCGAGGTTGCCTCGGCCCACTCCCATTCGGCCTCCGCGTTGCGCTTCATCATGGAAGGCGAGGGCGCCTACACCATCGTTGATGGCCACAAGATGAGCTTGCAGGCCAACGATTTCGTGCTCACCCCAAACGGCACATGGCATGAGCACGGTGTCGAGCAGGACGGAACGCCGTGCATCTGGCAGGACGGGCTCGATATTCCACTCGTCAACGCGCTCGATGCAAATTTCTTCGCCGTGCATCCCGATCTCAATCAAAAGGTCGGCTATGCCATCGACGATACAAGCAAGACATGGGGCAGTCCGGGGCTGCGGCCGGCCAATGATGGCTGGTCGAAGGGCTATTCGCCATTGTTCAGATACGAGTGGAAGCCCACCTACGAAGCGGTTATGCAGTACGCCAATGCGACGGACGGCTCACCCTATGACGGCGTCATGATGAAATATGTGAACCCCGTCACGGGCGGCCATGTCATGCAAACCATTGGCGCGAGCATGCAGATGCTGCGGCTCGGGGAGAAGACGCAGGCGCATCGCCATACCGGCAGCTTCATCTATCAGGTGGCGAAGGGGCGGGGCTATTCTATCGTCGGCGGCAAGCGCTTCGACTGGGAGGAGCGCGACATTTTCTGCGTTCCATCCTGGGCATGGCACGAGCACGGCAATGCATCCTCGTCCGACGATGCGTGCCTGTTCTCGTTCAACGATCTCCCCGTGATTGAGTCACTCGGCCTTTATCGCGAGGAAGCCTACGGCGACAACGCCGGGCACCAGCAAGCGGTGTAGGCTGGGTCGAGCGCTTTGCGAGACCCAGCGCGCACCGTCCTGTCGAACGTTGGGTCGCGTGAAGAGCTCGACCCCACCTATAGCTGGTCCGTTCCCAACTCCGCCGGCAGTGAGGCCGCAAGGCTCAAGGCGCCGGCGAATGCGTGCGATTGCCACATGCACATTTACGACGTGGAACGTTTTCCGCCGCTGCGGCCGGGATCGCGCATGCAGACGAATGCCGCCGCGCCGCAGTACCAAATGCTCCAGCGGCGGATCGGTACCAGTCGCACGGTCGTTGTGACGCCGGCGGTTTATGCCACCGACAACCGGGTTACGCTCGATGCGATCTCTGCGCTCGGGTCGAGCGCCCGCGGCGTGGCGGTCGTCCATCCCGAGGTAACGCTGACGGAGCTGCGCAGCCTGGCGGACGGAGGGATTCGCGGCATCCGTTTCACTCAGTTCGATCCGGCAACCGCAGTGACCACAATCGACATGATCGAGCCGCTTGCGAAGCGCGTGAATGAGCTCGGCTGGCACGTGCAAATTCACATGCGCGGCGATCAAATCGCAGCGGCTGCCGAGCTGTGGGAGCGCGTCGCCGCACCCATGGTCTTCGATCATTTCGGACGTCTGCCGCAGCCAGCCGGCGCCGGCCACGCGGCTTTCGCAATCATCCGGCGTCTCATTGAGAAGGGCCGCGCCTGGGTGAAGATGTCGGGAGCCTACCTCGACAGCCAGATCGGCCCGCCCGCCTATGCCGATGTGACGAAAGTGGCGCAAGCCTACGTGAAGCTTGCGCCCGAGCGTCTGGTGTGGGGAAGCGACTGGCCGCACCCGACCGAAGGCGCCGCTCACAAGCCCGACGACGCCGTGCTCTTCGATCTTCTCGCCGAATGGGTTCCTGACGAAGCCATCCGCCGCCGCATCCTGGTCGACAATCCGGCAACACTCTATGGGTTTGACGCGGAAGATCGATAAATCTCTCGGTCGTCATGCCCCGCTTCATGCTGGGCCCCCAGTAATCCGCGCACGAACATTAAGGCGTGATCCTGGAAACTCCCTGTCCGGTGATTACTGGGTCGCCTGCCTGCGCGGGCGATGACAGCCGTAGGGGGTATGCTATCAAGCCATCATGCCGCGTAAAAAATTCGCCTGGGCCTCGCTGCCCGACGAGGAGCTGCTGAAACTTCGCCTCAAGGACCTGCACGTCAAGGTCGAAGGGACGTGGCTCGAGGACTGCCTCAACACTCTCCACGACGAGCTCGCGGAGTGCGGCATCCGTGTGCGCCCACACGCCTGGATCTCGAGCGAGTGGTTCTGCGCGGAGAATACGCCCGGCATCGCCATCCCGTTCTATCTCGCGCACCCACGCCTGATGCAGCTGGAGAAGAAGAAAATCATCGACGTCGAAGGCGACACCTGGTCGGAATGCATGCGCATTTTGCGCCACGAGGCCGGTCACGTGGTCCAGCACTCCTATCAGCTGCAGCGTCGGCGGCGCTGGCAGCAGCTGTTCGGGCCTTCGTCGCTGCGCTATCCCCGCTATTACCGGCCCAATCCGGCGAGCCGCCAATTCGTGCAGCATCTGCGCCTATGGTACGCCCAGAGCCATCCCGACGAGGATTTCGCCGAGACCTTCGCCGTATGGCTGCGTCCGCGCTCGAACTGGCGCACGCGCTATGCCGGCTGGCCTGCCCTGGAGAAGCTTGAATATGTCGACGAGCTGATGGCGGAAATCGCGGGGCAGCGGCCGCTGCCGAGCCGCCGCGAACGCGTCGATCCGCTCAGCGAGCTCACCATCACGCTTGGCGAGCACTATCGCAAGAAGCAGGCGCTCTACGCCGTCGACACGCTGAAGACCTATGATCGCGACCTCTTGCGCCTGTTCTCTGCCGATCCGCGGCACTCCCGCTCGCAGGCCGCTTCAGCTTTCATCAGGCATCACCGCGCCCACGTCCGGCAGATTGTTGCGCGTTGGACCGGCGAATATCAGCTCACGCTCGATTCCCTGCTCGACGACATGATCGTGCGCTGCCGCGAGCTCGACCTGCGCGCCGTCGGCTCGCGCCGCAGGCTGCTCATGGAATTCACCGTTCTTTTAACCGCGAAGACGGTGCATTCGCTGTTCGGCCCCTTGCGGCGCAAATGGATTGCGCTGTGAAACCGCTGCGCGTCCTCGTCCTGGTGCACCCGGACCTGATCCCGCCTGAATCGGCCAAGGGCTTCAGCGAGCAGGAGATCAATACCTGGAAGACCGAATATGACGTGGTCAGCACGCTGCGCAAGGCGGGACACGAAGTGCGCCCGCTTGGGGTACGCGACGAGCTCAAGCCCATCCGCGATGAGATCGAGGGCTGGAAACCGGACGTGGTGTTCAGCCTGCTCGAGGAGTTTCGCGGCGAAGTCATCTACGACCAGAACGTCGCGAGCTACCTCGAGCTCTCGCGCGTTCCCTATACCGGCTGCAATCCGCGCGGCTTGATGCTCGCGCGCGGCAAGGATTTATCGAAAACGCTGGTGCACTATCACCGCATTGCGGTGCCGGCATTCGCGGTATTTCCCATGTACCGCAAGTTTCGCCGGCCGGCGCGCCTGGCGTTTCCGCTGATTGTGAAGAGCCTGAGCGAGGATGCCTCCCTGGGCATCGCGCAAGCTTCCGTCGTCGACAGCGATGAGAAGCTCGCCGAGCGCGTTACCTTCATCCACGAGCGCATCGGCACGCCCGCAATCGCCGAGCAATATGTCGAGGGGCGCGAGCTTTATGTGGGCGTGTTCGGCAATGACCGATTGCGGGCGCTGCCGGTCTGGGAGCTGCAGTTCGGGAACTTGCCCTCCGGCGCTTGGCCCATCGCGACCGAGAAGGTCAAGCACGATCCCGATTATCAGGAACGCCGCGGCATTGTGCACGCGCCGGCCAAGGATATGCCGCCGGAGCTATCGACGCGCATCCAGCGCCTCGCCAAGCGCATCTATCGCACGCTCGGGCTCGACGGCTATGCGCGCATCGATTTCCGTCTCGCGCCCGACGGCACACCTTATTTCCTCGAAGCCAACCCCAACCCGGAGATTGCAGAGAGCCAGGAATTTGCAGCCGCGGCGCTGCATGACGGCATGGCGTATCCCGATCTCCTCCAGCGCATCCTCGCGCTCGGGATCAGACGGGCCGGCGAGAAGCTGGTGCCGGAGGCTCAGTAGTATCACGATCCCTACGCGGCCTGACCGCCGTGTTCTGGCATCGCCATGCCCTTTTTGGCCAATTCCTTCGCCTGCTTGTTCTTGCCAAGGTGCGTGAGGCCCATGCCACGCAGGACGTTGGGGGCTTTGCTGAATTGGATATTGTCATAGCCGACGATTTCAACTCGATTGCCCCAGGGGTCGCGAAAGTCAAGGAAGGGTCCATCAAGCGGGGTGACGCCTGCGGCTTTGAGCGCTTTGCGGGCTGTCTCCTTGTCGTCGACAACCAGGCCGAAATGGCGACCATCGTCCGCGGGCTGCTGACGGCCTTTCTGGAGCGCAATGAATTGATCGCCCAGATCGATGAAGGCCATCGTGTCGCTCTTGCCGCGCAACTCAAACCTGAAAAGACGGCCGTAGAATGCCAGCGCCTCCTCGATGTCGCCAACCTCCAGCGCAATGTGATTGAGGCCTACGATGCGCGGTTTTTCGCTTTCAGCCATGGGATTTCAACTCCTCTGCAACTACAGCATTGGTCTTCAAAGCCGAGGACAACGCGCCGGTGTGGCGATGAGTTGCACGTGATATGAGGGACCATGGCGCCAGCCCAGCACACAACGTCCGTTGTCACGGTGCTGGGCGCACTCTTCCTCGCGCTCCTGCTCGCAGCGCTTGACCAGACCATCGTTTCCACGGCGCTGCCGACCATCGTCGGCGAGATCGGCGGTTTGACCCATTTGTCCTGGGTCGTCACGGCCTATCTCTTGACCAGCACGGTCGCCGGTCCCTTCTGTGGAAAGCTCGGGGACATTTACGGCCGCAAAATCATCCTCCAGTCGGCAATCGTCATCTTCCTGGCCGGATCCGCCATGTGCGGACTGGCGCAGAACATGATCGAGCTCATTGCCTTTCGCGCTCTGCAGGGGATCGGCGGCGGAGGGCTGATCGTCACCATCATTGCCGTGATCGGAGACGTTATTCCCCCGCGCGAACGCGGGCGATATCAGGGGCTGTTCGGAGCCGCATTCGGTCTCGCCACCATCCTCGGGCCGCTGCTGGGTGGGTTTTTTGTCGATCATCTGACCTGGCGCTGGATATTCTACATCAACCTGCCCACCGGGCTCCTCACCCTGTTCGTGATTGCGGTCGCTCTGCCCCCGCCCAGCACGCGCCGGCGGCACGAGATCGACTACCGCGGAGGAGCCCTGCTCACCATCGCACTCACTGCCACCATCGTGTCCACCAGCCTCGGCGGCGTAAGCTTTGCCTGGACCTCGCCCGTGACGCTGAGCCTGATCGCGGTGAGCGTGATCAGCGCGGCACTCTTTGTTGCGGTCGAATGGCATGCCCGCGAGCCGCTCCTGCCGATGACCCTTTTTCGCAACCGCAACTTCGTGGTCGCGAGCAGCGTCGGCCTGATCGTCGGGTTTTCGCTGTTCGGAGCGGTGACCTTTCTGCCGATCTATCTGCAGGTCGCCAAGGGCGTGAGCCCCTCCGCGTCGGGTCTCATGCTGATGCCGATGATGTTTGGAATGCTGATCACCTCGATCCTGAGCGGCCGCATCATCAGCCGCTGGGGCCGTTACAAGGTGTTCCCGGTGACGGGGACCGCGATCATGATCTTCGGGCTCTTCATGCTGTCGCGACTCTCGCTCGATAGTCAGCAATGGCAAACCGCCCTTGACGCGCTGTGGCTCGGGCTGGGCATGGGCATGGGCATGGTCATGCAGGTGCTTATCCTCGCCGTGCAAACCAGCATCGAATACAAATATCTCGGCGTGGCCACGTCGGGTACGATGCTGTTCCGGTCGGTCGGCGGTGCGCTCGGGGTTGCGTTGTTCGGCGCGATTTTCGCGGGCGGATTGCGCGCCAGGCTCGGCCCTGAAGGGCTCGATTTTCTCACGAACGCCGTTCCAGCGGCGGTCCGCGGTTTGCCGCCGGTGATGCAGCAGGAATATATCGATGCAGTCATGGCGGCGCTGCGGCCGGTGTTCGTGGCCGCGACGTGCATCGCGGCGCTCGGCTTTGTCCTCACGCTATTTCTGCAAGAGATCGAGCTGCGCGATACCGCTCCGGCCGAGGGACTGGCCGAGAGCTTTGCGATGCCGCGCGACGCGACCTCGCTGGAGGAGCTCGAGCGCATCATCACGGTTCTGATCGCGCGCGAGAACCGCTGGCGCATCTATGCCGACTTCGCCCAACAGGGCGGGATTGACCTTCCGCCGCCGGAGCTTTGGATGCTGGCACGCCTGGGCGAGCGCGAGCGGGTCACGCTCTCCTCGCTGAGCCGCGAGCTGAAAGTTTCAGAAATGGCACTGGCACAGCCGCTACATGCGTTGTGCGCGCGCGGCCTGGCGCAGGAGCGACCCGTCGAGCGAGTTCATCCTCACCGATACCGGCGCGGCGATGCGCGAGCGCATGCTCGCCGCGCGCCGCCGCAATCTGGCAGACCTGCTTGCCCGCTGGCAACCCCAGCAGCACCCCGACGTGCTCGCATTGATCGACCGCCTGGCGCGGGCGCTAAGCAGCGATCTGCCCGCCCCCCAGGCAACGTGAGACAGGCAATCGGGGTCGAGCTGGGCAGGATGGCAAAGCCGCGCGCGGCGCCAAGCATGGAACGCTTGCTCGAACGGCAAGCTGTCCGGAAGCAAATATCTCCTTATGGAGGGGAAGTACTCGGCAATGTTGCGCTGCGGTTATGCGGCTTTGGGCCACGCTAATTTGCTGTACTGCACAATTCACCTGGCTGCTGTGCTAGGCTGAGGTCGTCCGCCCATGGAGGGCCAGGTGAGATGGCGTCGGGCAGTGAGCCGTAAGCCAGCGAAGGCGCAGCAGACGATCAAGGCGAAACGCGGCGCCGCGGCAAAGGCCGCGCGCAATACGCGTCCTCCCGCTCTAAGCAAAGACACAGACGTCACGCAGCTCGCCCGCGAGCGCGACGACGCTTTGGAGCAATTGTCGGCAACTTCGGAAGTGCTGAGGGTCATCTCCAGATCGCCCGGCGAGCTAGGGCCAGTGTTCACCACCATATTGGGCAATGCAGTGCGCATCTGCCGGGCGAAGTTCGGAACGCTCTATCTCTGCGAGAGCGACGGTTTCCGCGCCGTCGCGACACACAACGCGCCGCCAGCTTATGCCGAGGCTCGGGTGGAGGTTGTGCATCCACCACCAGATTCCCCCTTTGGGTGGGCGGTAAGAACCAAGCAGGTCACTCAGGTCGCCGACATCACGAAGTCGCAGGCCTATATCGACGGCGACCCTTTCGTCGTCTCGGCGGTTGAGCACGGCCGTTATCGCACCGTGGTCAGCGTCCCGATGCTCAAGGAAAATGAGCTGATTGGTGCCATCAACATCTACCACCAGGAGGTGCGACCGTTCGCCGACAAGCAGATCGAGCTGGTCAAGAATTTTGCCGCGCAGGCCGTCATCGCGATCGAGAACACGCGCCTGCTCAATGAGCTGCGCGAATCCTTGCAGCAGCAGACCGCTACTTCTGAAGTGCTTCAGGTCATCAGTAGCTCGCCTGGCGAATTGCGGCTTGTTTTCGATTCCATGCTGGTGAACGCGACGAAGCTCTGCGAGGCCAGATTTGGCGTGCTGTTTCGGTTCGAGGGCAATGCGTTTCGGGCCGTCGCGGTTCACGGCACGCCAGAATTTGTCGAAGAGCGACTGCGCAATCCGCTGCTTGCTCCCGGGCCCCAGACGGGGCTGGGTCTGGCTCTCGAATTGAAAAGGCCGGTTCAAATCGCCGACGTTCAAGCTGAGCAGGCATATCAAAACGATCCGGCTCGTGCCAGCTTCCTCAAATTGGCTGGCGCCCGCACCATCATATGCGTGCCAATGCTTAAGGAGGCCGAAGTATTGGGCGCGATCGCCATTTATCGGACTGAGGTCCGCCCATTCACTGACAAGCAGATTGACTTGGTTACAAGCTTCGCCAGTCAGGCCGTCATCGCCATCGAGAACATGCGTCTGCTCAACGAGCTGCGTCAGCGCACAACCGACCTGAGCGAATTGCTTCAACAGCAGACCGCCACCGCCGACGTACTCAAGGTCATCAGCCGCTCGAAGTTTGAACTCCAGCCGGTGCTCGATACGCTGGTCGAATCCGCGACGCGGCTTTGTGAGGCGGAAAATACCGCCCTCATCCTTCGTGACGGCCACGTTCTTCGACAGGCAGCGCGCTATGGTTTCTCACCGGAGTACGAGGAATGGGTTAAAGAGCATCCGCTTTCCATCGACCGTGGAAGTGTTGCCGGGCGAGTCGCGCTCGAATGCAAATTGGTTCACATACCCGACGTGCTTGCCGATCCGGAATACACCTGGCACGAGGGCCAGAGACGTAGTGGATTGCGCGCGGTACTCGGCGTTCCGCTGCTTCGGGAGGGACGCTGCATTGGCAGCGTGAACTTAACAAGAACCGCGCCTAAGCCATTCACTGAAAAGCAGATCGAGCTTGTTACAACCTTTGCCGACCAAGCAGTGATCGCTATGGAAAACGTTCGGCTGTTCGAGGAAATCCAGGACAAGAGCCGCCAGCTCGCCGAAGCGAGCCAGCATAAATCACAGTTCCTCGCCAACATGAGCCACGAGTTGCGCACGCCCCTCAACGCGATCATCGGCGTCAGCGAGATGTTGCGGGAGGACGCGGAGGCATTGCAGCAGGACACCGAGCCCCTCGACCGCGTCCTTGGTGCGGGCCGGCATTTACTTGCCTTGATCAACGACATTCTCGACCTGTCCAAGATCGAGGCAGGCCGCATGGAGCTCGCTCTCTCGTCGTTCGCGCTTGCACCGCTCATCGCCGATGTCATCAAGACGATCGAACCTTTGGCGGCCAAAAACTCCAACAAAGTTGCGGTTGAGTGCGACTCCGGGATCGGAACGATGCAAGCCGACCAGATGCGCCTGCGCCAAGCATTGTTGAACCTCATGAGCAATGCCAACAAGTTCACCGACCGCGGCACCATCAGCATCGATGCGCGGCAGGGACAAGAGAACGGCCGCGACTGGATCACGCTGGCAGTCGCCGACACCGGCATTGGCATGACGGCAGAGCAAATGGGCAAGCTTTTCCAGGAGTTTTCCCAGGCCTCATCCACCACCGCGAGCAAGTACGGCGGCACCGGGCTCGGCCTCGTGATCAGCAAGCGGTTCTGTCAGATGATGGGCGGCGACATAACTGTCGAGAGCGAGCCTGGCCGCGGTTCGACCTTTACGATCCGGCTGCCCAGAATTGTGGACGCCTCGAAGGAAGTGGCGGCTACCAATCCTGCTCATCTGGGAGAGGCAGCGCTGAAACATCATTAGCAGGTTTTGCTGCACTGCATATGTCGGCTCCTACAACAAATCCCGCTCGAATCGAACCAATCCTCTTCGCGTCATGCGTCGGCCATGTTGTCGGGCTAAACACTTGACCCGCGCATCCATCTTCTTGCGAGTAAGATGGATGGATTGCCGGGTCAAGCCAAGTCAAGCCCGGCAATGACGACAGAGATTCGCTATGAGCGAGAAGCGCTGTAGCACTCAAAGCAGGAAATGCCGTCCCAGGCTACGGCCGCCATCGGAGGCAATGCGGACGTATTATTGACCGGCTTGGATTGACGCGCACGACCGGAGCTGACGCCGCAATCGTTCCGTGTCACTGCTGAGCAACGTTGGAGATCGAGATATGAACAGGCATCTGCTCGACCGCCGTCAGTTTAATGCACTTTGCGCAGCAGCCGGTCTGTTGTCTCCCGCTTCTGGCGCAATGATCGGGGCACTATCAGGTGCATCAGTTCTTGCCGCTGACGCTCCGCCACGCACCGCGAGGTTTCGAAACGGCACCGTTGTCCCGGCCATCGGTCAGGGCTCCTGGCATCTCGGGCAGCGAAGACATCCGGCAGCGCTTGAAGAAGAAGCGCTGCGCACGGGTATTTCGCTCGGCATGAGCTTGATCGACACGTCGGGAAATTACGGAGACGGGCGCTCGGAGCAATTGATAAGCCATGTGATTGCTGACCAGCGTAACCGCGTAGTCCTGGTCTCCAAAGTGGAGCCCGATCAAGTGTCTGGAGATGGCATGGCGCGTGCTTGCGCGGCGAGCCTCGCTCGTCTCGGCACTGACTATCTCGATCTGTATTTGCTGCACTGGCCAGTCCCGCGCAGCCAACTTTCCAGCGTTGTAGCCGGGTTCGAACAGCTACGCGCGGGTGGGAAGATCCGAGCTTGGGGGGTGTCCAACTTCAACATTAGCCAGATGGAAGATCTCTTCCGTGTCCCAGACGGCCATGGCTGCGCGACCAATCAAATCCCTTACAGTCTCAACAATCGCGGCATTGAGCGTGATCTTCTGACATGGTGCAAAGAGCACGATATGCCGGTGATGGCGTATTCCCCACTCGGCGGCGATAATAACCTCCTGGTACGCGACCGCACACTGGCGCAGATCGGCGCTGCACACGGTTGCTCGGCGGCCGCTGTTGCGCTGGCGTGGGTAATCCGCAACGGCAACGTCATCGCAATTCCCGAATCCGGTGCTCCGGCGCATGTCAAGGAGAACGCTGTGGCGCTTTCACTGGCGCTCACGCCGCAAGAGCTTCAGACACTGAATGCGGCGTATCCGGGGCCCTCCGGTGCAAATTAGTCGACAATCCGCACGCGTCATAACCCCATCGCACATTCGCGGACGTTCGCCGCAAGCGACAAACCCGCCGCATTGATAGCGGCGGGTTTGGGGTCAAGGTTGGCGATCTTGTCGCTTATTTTGTCACTTGGCCGCGGATTTCGCCGCCCTTGTTCGCATCAGTGTGCACATTGACGTACCATTTTCCGGCCATTAACTCAGCCGCTTGCGCGTCGGTGAGCGTTGCCGCGCCCTCGAAAGGGCTTGTGCTTGGGGTGATTGGAACGGCAACGGGGCCGTTCTTTCCCGGCTCACCAGAGTGAAAATGCGCGGCGGTAGCGGGCCCCGTCAGGCCCGAATAACTGCCCTTCCAGGAGAGCTTCTTACCGCTCGTGTCGTAAGTCGCCGTGAGCGTGCCATTGCCTTTGCTGGAATTCGGCGGCACTTCGCTGTTGGCGTTCATGGAGGCCTTGAGATTTACCACTTCTGCCTTCGCCGGCCATGCGAGCGCGACAGCCACAGTGCAGGCCAATCCAGTCAAAGCAGATCGTAAGATCGTTGGATACATAGCTTTCTCCTCCCTGATACAGATGGTCGCTGCTTCGCGAACACCGCCATCTTACATCTATTCCGTTGTTTAAGTTGACAGGTGGAGTTCGCACGACAGCCTGCGTCCCGATGGCGCCACCCGCGCCGGGGCGGCTCTCCACCAGGAAGGTGACGCCTAGTTCACGGTAAGGGGATCAGCAATCATCCGAAAAATTTCTATCAAGGGCGCAGCAGGTATTAACGTATGTTGCTGTCCCATTTGGGGCAGAGGTTAGCATAGAAGGTAACCCCTGGGCCGGGGAGTGTGGTGCTGCAGATCAGCTCAATTACGCCTCGGCAGGACCGGGCCCCGCCGTCCACCTTGCCGGTCATCAGTTTGCTGGGCTCGCCGGTAAAGTCCGACCTTGCGGGATTGGCAACTTCACAAAACTTTACCTGCGCGACACCAGCGAGCAAAACCCGGCACCTAATCTGCTGGCTTGGGCGCATCTCGCCTCAACAGCATAAGGAGAGCCAGCATGGCTGACCAAAACGATACCCGGCCGGCAGACCCCGGGCCGATTGCCGACCGGCCCAATGGTCGAGGCCGCAGGAGTACACTCGTCATCGCGCTGCTTGCGGTGGCGCTTTTGGCGAGCCTCACTGGAAACGTTCTGTCAACGGCTTTCGGCCAAGGCTTCGCCTGGCACCGTTTCGGCATGCACGGCGGTGGCATGTTTGGCGGTCCGCTCACGCCGGCGCAGATGGACGAGCGGATCGACCGCATGACCAAGCATATGGCCATCGAGCTCGACGCTACGGCCGATCAACAGGCCAAGATCGCCAGCATCGCCAAGGCTGCCGCCGCCGATCTGCGCGCAATGCGGGAGAAGATGCAGGCTGCGCGCAGCCAGGCAGTCGCGCTCTTGACCGCTTCGTCGATCGATCGTACCGCAATCGAGCGGCTGCGCGCGGAGCAGATCGTCCTTGCTGAAACTGCCAGCAAACGCATCGCGCAGGCCTTGGCTGATGCTGCCGAAGTGCTCAATCCCGAACAGCGGCGCAAGGTAGCGGACTGGGTCTCCCACGCTGGACCATGGGGGAGCTGGCATCGCGGTTAAGGGAGATTGGTCGACAGGCTCGTGCGTGAACGCGTTCTCCTGATCGAAGACGATACCCGTCTTGCCGGGATGCTGACCGAGTATCTTGGCAAGGCGGGCTTTCATGTCGTGCACGCGGAGGATGGAGCGCGCGGCCTTGCACTGCATGACCGTGAGGCGGTGGATGTTGTCATCCTCGATCTGATGCTGCCGGACAGCGACGGCCTTGAAATCTGCCGGCAAATGCGCGCCCGCTCCGACACGCCGATCCTGATGCTCACCGCCCGCGGCGATCCGGTGGATCGGGTCGTCGGGCTGGAAATGGGGGCGGATGACTACCTTCCCAAACCGTTCGACCCGCGCGAGTTGTTGGCGCGGCTGCGTGCGATCCTGCGCCGGAGCCGCGCCGGACCGCGAAGCGGAGCGGCACCCGCGGCAAGTCCTGACGTGCTGCGCTATGGCCGGCTCGAAATTGATCGCGCAGCGCGAGAGGCGCGGCTCGACGGAGCACCATGTCAGCTTACCGGCTATCAATTTGCGCTCCTGCTGACGCTCGCGCACCACGCCGGCCGGGTCATGTCGCGCGATGCGCTGATGGATGCGCTCAAAGGCGAGCCGATTGAGGCGTTCGACCGCTCGATTGATGTCCACATCTCACGCATCCGCGCGGCCATCGAGGACGATCCAAAAAAGCCGCGGCGCGTCATCACAATGCGAGGCGCGGGCTACGTATTCGCCAAAGCGCAAGACTGAACAGGTCCCAGCTTAATGAAGCGGCTGTACGTTCAGATCTATGTTACGATCGTCGGCAGTCTTCTGCTCGTGGTCCTGGCCGCGGGCTTGCTCTGGCACTTCCTCGCGGGAGTTCCACCGTTCGGACAGCCGTTCGAAATTGCGGGCGAAGTGCTTGCTGAGCTTGTGCCGCCGGCAGATGCGCCGGTCTCGGAGCAGCAGCAGGCGATCGAGCGTTGGGCGGCGCGTCTCAATGCGGATTTGGCGCTCTACGGTCGCGCTAACGAGCCGCTCGCTGCAGCCGGCCGGCCACTTCCGGCTCCCCGCCGCGGCAGTCAGAGCGGCGGGTGGCTGCGAACGCCCGCCGGGTTCGCTGTCTCCATACGTCTGCCGGACGGCCGGTGGCTCGTGGCGCGGCTTCCCGCCCAGCGGCGCCCGAGTGCACTCGTCATCGGGCTCTTTCTCGGGGCGATCGCGCTGGTGGTTGCGCTCGGCGCCCTTCCCGTCGTGCGACGGCTCAGCGGACGCCTCGAGCGATTGCAATATGGGGTCGAGTCGCTTGGAGCGGGCGATCTGCGCGCGCGCGTCAAGGTGGAAGGCCGGGACGAAGTGGCACGCCTGGCGCAAAGCTTCAATCATGCGGCCGCACGCATCGAAAGCCTTGTCGACAGTCACAAGATTCTGCTCGCCCATGCGTCGCATGAATTGAGGACACCGCTTGCCCGCATACGGCTCGCTCTCGAGCTCATTGATGCGGCTCCCGAACGCAAACTGGAGCTGCAGAAAAATATCGCCGAGCTCGACCGGCTCGTCGATGAAATTCTTCTTGCCAGCCGGCTCGACGCGACCGAACGACTCGATGTTTGCGAGCAAATAGATTTAGGCGCCCTCGCGGCCGAGGAATGCGCGCGATACGACAACTGTTGCGTCGAAGGAAAGTCCGTGATCGTGCAGGGCGATCCGATGCTGTTGCGTCGAATGATCCGCAACCTGATCGAAAATGCGGAGCTGCATGGCAAGCCCCCGATCGAGGTGAGTGTCGGAAGCCAAAATGGCCAGGCCGTGCTCAATGTATCCGATGGTGGGCCGGTCATCGCCGAGCAGGCGCGCGAGCGGCTGTTCTCGGCCTTTTACCGCGTCCCCGGAAAGAATGACTCGAAGGGCACCGGATTAGGCTTGGCGCTGGTGCAGCAGATTGCGCGCCGGCACGCCGGCGACGTCACCTATAATCCGGACCGGGGAAGCCGCTTCACCGTGACTTTGCCGATGAGCGCCGGGGCCATGCAAGGTGCTATGCGCCCGTGAGTGGCGCAATCCTCACACGCTCATGGCCAAGGCCCGAACGCCAGAATCGCCAGTCCGAGGCCTATGATCGCCATCAGCGCCAGTAACAGTACCATGGGCATGTGATCGCGCATGGCTTTCCCCCAAGGAACCCATGCCACAGGCTGTCGCCCGCAAATGTGAGCTACATTACAGGGCAGATACGATTCCGTTCCCGGACCGAGCCAAGCGCCTATCGTGCGGCTCGGCCAACGCGCTTGGGGCAGAGGTTCGGCCGCGCGAGGGGGGCCCCTCCTCAGCATGGCCGCGCTACACAGCAGTGTGGTTTCCAATATTACCGCGCGTTATGTGACGAACGGATGACAAAGCTACGGCACACGGGGAAGTTGAATGTCGGAATTGGCATGAGGATCGCCATCCCGGTGCTTGTGCTCGGGTCCATGGCCTTGGGAGCGTTTGTCTGGCTGTTTGTAAAAGGTCAGATTCCCAGGCGCGATGAAACGCCGCCGGGCTCTGATCAGTTTTACTCGGCGACATCGGCTTACAGAGCCGGCAAGTATGGAGATGCCTACGGTATCATGTATCCATTGGCGAAGGCTGGTGACGCCAACGCTCAGTTCAATCTCGCCTTTTTGTACGCTTGGGGTCGTGGAGTGCCGAACGACCGTGGCAAGGTCCTCAATTGGTTTCGTTGTGCTGCGCAGCAAGGCGACAACGAAGCTCAACTAAGAGCGGGAATCATTCTGCTGGGCAGAGCCGTCGAACAGAGCTTTGCCGAAAATCACGATGCCGACGACGCACGCAATCAGGTGCGGGTGCAAGCAGAAGGGCTATATTGGCTGCGGCGCGCCGCCGAGCAAGGCAATCCCGAAGCGCAGTACGAGCTCGCAAGGCGTCTGTTGCGCGACGATCCGAAGGCAGCGTTGCAGTGGTTTGAGCGCGCAGCCAATCGGGATCATGACAAGGCGCAGTTTGAGTTGGGTGAAATGTACCGGCGGGGCAACGGTGATCCTCCGGGCGTAAATGACGCCAAAGCAGCGCAATGGTACCTTCTCGCAGCGGAGCGCGGGAACAGTTCGGCTCAGGCTAAAATCGGGGAGATGTTCTATTCGGGTACTGGCACGCGTCAGGACTTTGTCGAAGCCTATACCTGGTTGAATTTGGCTGCCGCTCAATTTTCGCAGCATCCAGCCCTTGAGAACTACAATAAGCGTCTCGTCCAGCTTCGAGACTCGGCAGCCGCGCGATTGACTCCGGACCAAATAAGCGAGGCGCCACGCCTGTCGTCGCAATGGCATCCGCAACATTCCACCGCGAACTCAACCGTTGAGTGGCGAGAAAAACCGGCCAGCCGCCCGGCGGAAAAGGAGCCGGCTGCGCCAGCGGCATATCCCCCCTGTGAATTGGATTGAGGACTCCTGTAGGGTTGGCAAATGCGTGCGCAAAGATAATTGCAAATTCATGCACATGTGAACGCGTGCTACGCAGTCAAGCTTGCGCAGACTGCGTAAACTTGTCTGCTTTTGCCCACGCGGTTAGCTGGAGGACCAATGACCACCAGGGAAACATGCATCGGGGCGCTTTGCGCTTTGGCCATGACCGCTGGAGCGAGCACAGCGGCTGCTCAAGATCTGCTCAAACTGGCGGTGCCGCAGCGCGGCTCGTGGGATGCCGGCCTTCCCGAGCTTGGCAAGCGTAGTGGTATTTTCAAGAAGCACGGTCTCGACCTGGAAATTCTCTACACCCAGGCCGGTCCGGAATCGATTCAGGCATTGATTGCCGGCAGCGTCGATATCGCAACGGCGAGCGGCGTGCAGGCCGCCTTCGGCACCTTCGGAAAGGGAGCCCCCATCCGCATCATCGGCAACGAGATCATCGGCGCGCCCGATCTTTACTGGTATGTCCCGGCCAACTCCGCGATCCGCGGGATTGCGGACTTGAATGGCAGGACCGTTGCCCATTCGCTTGTTGGTTCGTCGAGCCACGCCGGCCTGCTTGCGCTCATTGCGCAGTACAAGCTCACGGCTAAGCCCACCTCCACGGGCAGCATCACCGGGACATTCACCCAGACCATGACCGGACAAGTCGATGTGGGCTTCTCCGGCGTGCCATTCATCCTCGATCAGATCGAGGATGGCAAAGTCCGTATCGTCGCCACCGGCAGCGACGTCAATGCGCTCAAGAGCCGCAGCGGGCGCGTGAACATCACCAACCTTGCGACGCTGCAGAACCGCCGCCACGCGTTGGTGCGTTTCCAGATTGCCTACAAGGAGACGCTCGACTGGATGTATTCGGACCAGGCTGCGCTGCGGATTTTCAGCGAATTCACCAGCTTGCCGGAAAACGTCGTAAGCAAGGCGCGCGAGCTCGTGCCGAAGGAAAACCTCCTTCCCGACCGCATTGTGGGTGTCGATCAGATTATTAGAGAAGCGGTAAGCATGAAATTCCTCCCGGCACCGCTCACGCCTGAGCAGGTCAGGGAGATGATCCAGATCCCGCAGTAGCTCGCCGGTCCTACGCCGCCTGCCTAACCTCCTCGATCAAGGTCGGATCGTTGCTGTCGGCCTTGGAGCTGTTGACCCGCTTGGACACCGGCCATCTCTGCAAATAGTCGTTCTCGATCGGCTTCAATTCCTCGACACCCATGTTTCCGCGCAGCCAATGCTCGAATTGATCGGGCTTGAGCAGCACCGGCATGCGGTCGTGCACTTGCGCAACGAACTCGTTCGGCGCGGTGATGATCATCGCACAGGATTTCAGGCGTTCGCCGGTTTCGCGGTTGTTCCATTCATCCCAAAGGGCAGCGATGGTCAGCACCGGAGATCCATCGCGCGCCGTGAAATACCAAGGCTGCTTGCCCTCCGGCGTATCCTGCCACTCGTAATAGCCCGATACCGGCATGAGGCAACGCTTGCTTCGGAACGGCTCTCGGAAGAAAGGCTTGCTCGCCACGGTCTCCACGCGGGCGTTGAAGGTCGCAAGACGCAACGCCTTGAGCGGCTTGCTCCACCAGAACGGCACCAGGCCCCAGCGCATCTCGACGAGCGCGCGCTTGCCTGCATGCTCGACAATGGTGTCTGCGGGATCGGTGGGGCAGGCATTAAAGCGCGGTTGCAGATTTGGAATGGCCACTGGCGCCGTGAGGCGGTAAAGCGCGCGAATTTGCTCCCAGGTGTAGTTGCGAGTGAACCGTCCGCACATCCCGGCAATAGTTATCGGCTCAGGCCTTTGCTGGCGAGCGCGTCGAGATAGTCCTGCCAGTAGGCGTCGCGATTGCGGCCGAGCTCATGCAGGTAGTCCCAGCTGTAGATTCCGGTGGAATGGAGGTCGTTGAAGACGAGGCGGACGGCGTAATTTCCCACGGGATGGAGTTCGAGGATGGCGACGTCTTTTTTGCCCGGCACGGTTTTTCGTTCTTGCGGGGAGTGGCCCTGGACCTCTGCGCTTGGGCTTTTGACGCGGAGATATTCGGCGGAGAGGCTGAAGACTTCGCCATTATCGAACACGATGGTGATCGCCGCGCGGTCCTTATGGAGGCGCAACTCTTTGGGCCAGGGGGTTTGCGCATCTTGCATTGCGTTTGGATTGCAAATTTTATGATTTAGCGCCGGGGAGCCGAGTGCGGCCATACCATAGACGGACTTTCGAGAACGCGCAGTCGTTTACCTGTGAGAGGTCGAACCTCGAGAGATCTTTTTAATCCCAGAACGCCTCATCAACCATTGCAACGAAAATCGGTCACCCGCCTCCGGCAACTCGGCATCAGCCATGGTAAGCAATGCCGCGGTCATTGATGTTCGGCGGCAGTGTTGCCATGAAAAAAGTCCTCGCCCTTGTCACAGTCGCCGCAATGCTGGTCGCAACCATAGCCCCGGCCTACGCCGATGGCTGGCGCCGGCAGTGGCGCGGTCATCGCTATGGGGTGGGCGTGATCTCCCGTAACATCATTACTCCTTATTATTATCCATACTACGGAAGTCATTATAGCTACGTCGCGCCCGATCCCGTCCCGCCTCCCACTTATGTGCGCTATGTCTTCGCGCCCCCGCCCTGCTGGGTAGGGGTGCTTGGATACTGGGTGTGCTGACCGGCGCCTTCGACCGCTGAATTCTTCTGCCATTCACTTTTCCGCGTGCCTCGACCCGCGAAATGAGCCGCGGGTAGGCAGAACGACGGAGCAGCCACGCTCGCCCCTTGAGCGACGGCGGAAAGACAAATCATTGCAATCACTTGGCAAAATGGAACGTTCCTTGCGACCATCCGTTGTCTGGGTGCCGGGGGGTTCCTCACACAGGAGTGGTTATGAATAATCCCAACCAGGGTGGCCAACGCGGCGGCCAGCAGAAGCCCGGGCAGCAGAGCCAGCAGCCCGGACAAGGCGGCCAGCACGGTGGCCAGCAACAGGGTGGCGGCGGCCAGCACAAGCCCGGGCAGCAGAGCCAGCAGCCCGGACAAGGCGGCCAGCACAAGCCCGGACAAAGCGGCGGCCAGCATGGCCAGCGCTAAGCTCCTATTCGAGGCAAAATAGCCCCGGCTTTGGCCGGGGCTGTTTTGTTTTAGGGCGCCAACGGGAATTGTGCGGGTTGTTTGCCCCATTCGGCTTCCTTGGCCTCGCGATGCGAAGCAAAGGAAGTCGACCTCCCCTTTCCGGGGAGGTATGAGGGAGCCCGCGGGGGAAGCCAACCAAACATGGCATCCACCATTGGAGGGCGCGGGTGAATCTTTCAGCAGCGGGCACAGCCGCTATCGCGGGCGCGCGCATTGAAAACGCGGACCTCACGATTGTCGGCGGCGGAGGGCACGTGGGCATTCCCCTCGTGCTCGCTTTCGCCGAGGCCGGATTCCGCGTCAATGTTCACGACGTCGATCGGGACGTGCTCGAAACGCTCCGCTCGGGCAGGCTGCCGTTCATCGAGCTCGGCGGAGAAGAGCTGCTGACGCGGGCGCTTGCACGCGAACGCCTGGTCTTCACCTCGAAGCCCTCCGAAATCTCGCCCGGCGCGCCGGTCATCATCACCATCGGGACGCCCGTCGACGAGTTCCTCAATCCGGTGCGCAACGTTGTTGCGGACTGCGTCGATGCGCTCCTGCCGCACCTTCACGAGGGCCAGCTTCTGGTGCTGCGCTCGACCGTCTTTCCCGGCACCACCGACTGGATCGACAGCCATCTCAAGCGCAAAGGCCGTTCGCTCAAGCTCGCCTTCTGCCCGGAGCGCGTGGTGCAGGGGAGCGGAATAAAGGAGCTCAAGGAAACGCCGCAGATCATCAGCGGCACGACCGAGGAAGCCGAGCAGGAAGCCGCGAAACTGTTTGCTCCGATCACCT
Source organism: uncultured Alphaproteobacteria bacterium (assembly GCA_963771845.1). GTDB lineage: Bacteria > Pseudomonadota > Alphaproteobacteria > Rhizobiales > Xanthobacteraceae > VAZQ01. Next base: position 144,104 of record CAVYVC010000021.1, read on the forward strand.
GCGAGCGCGTGATCGTCAAGCCGCGCGAGGCGGAATTCGCGAAGCTGTTCAACAACGCCTACCGCTATATCGAATTCGCGATCGCAAACCAGTTCTATCTGATCTCGAAGTCGGCTGGCCTCGATTACCGGCGCATTGCTCACGCGATGAAACACAATTACCCCCGCGCGCGCGGCATTCCGAGCCCAGGATTTGCGGCGGGTCCCTGTCTGTTCAAGGACACGATGCAGCTTGCGGCCTTCGCGCAGAACCAGTTCAGCCTCGGCAACGCGGCCATGCTGGTGAACGAGGGGCTGGTGCTGCATGTGGTCGACGATCTCAACCGCCGTTTCGATCTTGCGCGGATGACGGTCGGGCTCCTCGGCATGGCCTTCAAGGCCGAGATCGACGACACCCGCGCTTCGTTGAGCTACAAGTTCAAGAAGGCGCTCATTCCCCTCGCCGCCCGCGTGCTGACAACCGATCCCTTTGTGCGCGCCGACCCGGAGCTGATGGATCTCGATGAGGTGATCGAGAGGAGCGATCTCCTCATTCTTTGTGCGCCGCATATGGCCTACCGGGAACTCGATTTCGCCGGCAAGCCGGTGGTCGATGTGTGGGGGCTGCTCAAGGCCGCGAACGTGATCGAGTGAATACGGCACCCCCTGTAAGCCCTTTCCCCGCAGCAGGAAAACTCCTGGTCGTCATTGCCCGCGGAATGCGGGCAACCCGGTAACACGGTCGAGGCAAGTGGCACCTATTGCGCCACCCGACTGGCGCCGGTTACTGGGTGCCCCGCTTTCGCGGGGCATGACAATTGAAGGATTACTGACGTCGAAAATGCTTGCCTTGGCCGATCAGCCTGTGTTGCGGGAGGGTCACATTTCGAGCAGCGTCGCAAACGGCATGTCCGATCCGGTGTGCGCGCTTGCCCTGGCTGCCCAGGATGGCAACGGCGAGCGGCGCGTCAGCCTCCGGCACCACCGCGCAGAAACCGATCCCCATGTTGAAGACAGAAAACATTTCAGCATCCCCAGTGCCATCCAGGCGCTGGATGATCGAAAAAATAGCAGGAACTGGCGGCAAAGCATCGAGCACGTATCCGACGTCGGATTTGACGCGGGTTAAATTCAGAAAGCCGTCGCTGGTGACGTGGATGAGCGCGCGCACATTCGCAACGCGCTGCATAAGCTCAACCGCTTCTTGCACATAGATGTGGGTCGGGCGCAGCAACTCGGTGCCAAGGTCGGACTTGAGCTCCTCGAAATAGTGCGAGAGCTTGTAATTGTTTTTTTCAAAAAACGCTCGCCGCGCGAGAGAAAGCCCGTTGCTGTGAATGCCGTTGCTCTCGATGCCGACAACGACATCGCCTTGTTCTATGTTCGCGCCGACCAGAATGCGGTCCAGAGGCACATAACCGATCGCAGTGCCGGCGAGGTCGAAGCCGTGCACCATGTCTTTCAATTGGGCGATCTCGCCGCCGGAAATCGAAATACCCGCCGCCCGCGCGCCTTCGCAAAGGCCGATGGACAAAGCATCGATGACTGATGCTTCCGCTTTCTCAATGGCGATGTAATCCACCATGGACACCGGCGTGGCGCCGACACAGATCAAGTCGTTCACGTTCATGGCGACACAATCGATGCCGACCGTGTCGTATTTGCGCATCGAGCTCGCAATCATCGCCTTTGAGCCGATGCCGTCGGTGCTGATTGCAATCCCCTGACCATTGATATCGACGACATTGGCAAAATATCCAATGTCGAGCTGCACGGCCCCGAGCGCGCCGGCAGGCGGCCAGGTTTGCACAATGCGGTGCTTGAGCCTCGCCAAGCCAGCGTCGGCCTCATCCGTGTCAACGCCGGCGTCTGTGTAATGGTCCTGGATGACGGTCACGGCGATCAGTTCTCGAACACGGCCACGGCGCGAATGGGGGAGCCCGTTCCTCCGCGCCATTTCAGCGGCAAGCCGATAAAGCGGAACTCGCCCTGTCCAACCAGCGCTTCGAGATTGCATAAGCTCTCGATGTGGGTGATGTCGAGGTCGAGGCAGGCCTTGTGGACAAGCGAGTTCACGATCCCCATCGGGCCCGGACGCATGGAATCGATGCCGAAATGCACGATGCCTTGCCGAGCCAGCCATTCGGTTGCCTCGACGTTCACCCCCGGATTGTCGGTCGAATAAGCCGGGGTCGGGAAGGTACGCTCGTGATGACCGGTGCACAGCAACACCGTGCCGCCCTTCGGAATGGCCGTGCCCGACTTTGCGACCGCGCTCGCGAGATCGGCGGGGGTGATCTCGGCCTTGGGCGGGATGTGGCGCAGATCGATGCAGATGCCCTTCACATAGCAGTGCTCAAGCGGATACTCGTCGATCGGCGTGCCGTTCTTGCCGAAATGGCGCGGAGCGTCGATGTGCGTGCCGCCATGATCGGGCATGGAGAAAAACATCACGCAGTTGCCCTGCACGTTTCCGGATTCGACGAAGGCCTCTTCGTGGGTTTTCCAGATGCCGTGAATGATCGGTGGCTGGCCCGGATAGGTCGGCGTGCGATGATAGAGCTCGCGGCTGAGGTCAATGATCCGCATGAATGGGTTCCTCCCGTGCTGTTGGCGCTATTTCCGTAATCGCCGGGCTTGACCGGCTTGACCCGGCGATCCATCCGTTTGCAATAAGAAGTATCAGGAAGGAGATGGACCCGCGGGTCAAGCCCGGGGTCAAGCCCGCGGGTGACGCCTCTGAGTCCTCTCACCACTCACTGCTTTCGCGTCGAGCGCGCGCAGCTCGGTCTTGAGAATCTTGCCGTAGTTGTTCTTTGGCAGCGAGGGCACGAACACATAGTCCTTCGGCCGCTTGAAACGGGCGATCTGTGAAAGGCACAGCGCATCGAGCTCGTCGCGCTTGGCGGTACCGACGATATAGGCAACGACGATCTCCCCCCATTCGCGGTCGGGTCTGCCGATCACCGAGGCCTCGCGCACGTGCGGGTGCTTGAGCAGCACTTCTTCCACTTCGCGCGGATAGATGTTGGACCCGCCGGAGATGATGAGAATCCTTGGAGCGGTCCTTGAGCGTGAGATAGCCGTGCTCGTCGAAGGCTCCGACGTCCCCGGTATGGAGCCAGCCGTTGCGCAAGGTGGCGGCGCTCGCCTGCGGATCTTGCCAGTAGCCCGCCATCACCACGCCGCCGCGACAGAGTATCTGTCCGCTTTCGCCCGCAGGCATGGGCTGCCCTTGCGCGCCGGCGACCATCACATCGACACAGGCGAACGGCCGGCCGACGGAGCCGAGGCGAGACTGCCAGCGCGGATCATTGCGCTGCGCGATGTCCTGCTTCGAAAGCGTGGTGATGGTCATCGGGCTCTCGCCCTGGCCATAGATCTGCGCGAGGCATGGTCCGAAGCGATCGAGCGCCTCGATGGCGTCTTCGACATAAAGCGGCGCGCCACCCGATATGATGGTGCGAATGCCGTTGGCATCGCAATCAGCAGGGCAGTCGAGCAGGCGGCGGATCATGGTGGGCGCAGCGAACATGGACGGACGCGGCCAGCGCGTGAACAGCGTGAAGATTTCTTCCGGCTCGAAGCCACCGGATTCCGGCACGACGTGAATGCCGAGTCGTGCCGTATGCGCCATGATGTAAAGGCCGGAGCCGTGGCTCATGGGGGCTGCGTGCACGAGCGCATCGCCGGGCGCGATGGCATCAACCTCGGCGGCATAGGCATGACTCGCCCAATAGAGCGCGCGATGAGTGAGCATCGCTCCTTTCGGCCGCCCCGTCGTTCCCGAGGTGTAGAACAGCCATGCCAAATCGTGCGGCTCGCGCAACGTGACCGCGACCGCATCGGCCTGCAACAAGCTCTCGTATTGCGCGGAGCCGATGGTGAGAAGCCGCTGCAACGTTGCGGGCGCATGCGCCGCAATGGCGGCATCGATATTCGGTGAGGCAAAGCAGACTTTCGCCTGGGAATGCTCGAGGATGTAACCGAGCTCCGTTCCATGCAGCTTGGCATTGGCCGGCACAGCGGCGAGCCCGGCATGCCAGATGGCGTAGAGCACATCGAGATAATCAACGCAATTTTGCGCGGCGATGACCACCCGGTCGCCGGGCGCAAGGTGAAGCTGGTTGCGGAACGCTCCGGCAAGACGGGCGGCGCGTTGCGCCAGCTCACCATAACTGCGCGCCACGCGATTGCCGTAGCCCGCGGCGGGTTGGCCGGGATGGCTCCTGCCGGCACGTTCGAGCCAAAGCGCGAGATTCATGCCTTGAGGCCTTTTCTTGCTTCAACCGCAGATTGACAATATCGCGCCATTGGTCAATTGCGGTCCGCAGAGGAATCAATATCCATGAGCGAGCCGGCCGTCCTTTCACACGCTGAAAACGGCATCTGCGTCGTCACCCTCAATCGGCCCGCAGCGCTCAATGCGCTCGACCATCATTTGATGGTTGGATTGCGCGATGCGATTTTCGCAGCGGAGCACGACCACACCGTTCGATGCGTGGTCCTTCGCGGCGGATCGCACTTCATGGCCGGTGGCGACCTCAAATGGTTCTCCGGGCTGATCGAGAGCCACTCAGCGGCCGAGAAGACAGTGCTGTTCCAGAAACTCGTGCACGACGTGCACGGCATCGTGCTCAGCATGCGGCGGATGAGAAAGCCTGTGATCGCAAGCGTCAGCGGGGCCGCCGCCGGCTTTGGGCTGAGCCTGATGCTCGCCTGCGACCTCGCCATCGCCGCCGATGACGCATATTTCACGCTCGCCTATTGCCTCATCGGCACGAGTCCGGACGGCGGATCGACGTTTGCTTTGCCGCGTACCGTGGGCAGCAAGAAAGCGATGGAAATCGCGCTCCTGGGCGATCGCTTCGACGCGGCGACGGCGGAGCGCCTCGGCCTGGTCAACCGCATCGTTCCGGCCGCTTTGCTGGAGGGCGAGACCATGAAGCTTGCGGCCCGGCTGGCCGCGGGGCCTACTGCTGTGTACGGCCGCACCAAGGCCTTGCTGAACAATTCGCTGTCAAACGGCCTGGAGAATCAGCTCCAGCGCGAAGCCGAGGCATTCGCACAGAGCGCGGCCGAGCCTGATTTCGCAGAGGGGCTCAAGGCCTTCATCGAGAAACGCAAGGCCGCGTTCAAGGGGACCGCCTAACGGTTTTGCTTGAACGCAGAGAAACTCAATGCTGACGATTTACCGGGAAAAGGATGCTTCGATTCGAAACGCCGGCACAGCAGATCTGCCGCCGGAAGTTGTGTGGATCGACCTGTTAAATCCTTCTGACGAGGAAAAGGTGTTCGTCGAGTCGCGGGCGCGTGTCCACGTTCCCTCGCTCGAAGCGCTGAGCGAGATCGAATCATCAAGCCGGCTCGCCGTAGAACAAGACACGATCTATCTCAGCCTGCCTGCAGTGGCGCAGGGCCAGAGCCCTGATGCTTACTTGTCACCCGTGGGATTTGTTCTGACCCAGAAAGTTCTCGTGACGGTCAGGTTCGCCGCTTCTCCCACTTTCGACGTTGTAGCGGAACGAGTGAGCAAGAATGAAACGGTGCAAAGCCCGGTCGCGCCATTCATGGCATTGCTGGAGACCATGGTCGATCACGGGGCGGATGCTCTGGAAAGGCTTGGCGCCGAACTCGACAAAGTCTCGCGTTCTGTGTTTCGAGGCGATCCGTCGCGTCCGAAGCACGTTGCGCGATCGAATGCCGCCTTGCGCAGGGCGCTGACATCGGTGGGCAGCACCGGTGATCGATTGACGCTTAGCCGCGATGCGCTGCTTGGAATTGGGCGGATTGCGCCCTTCGTTCTGAGCCTGCGCAAGAGCTGGATCGCCCCGGAATTCGGGGCGCGGCTGGAGGCGATGATCAAAGACGTCGCTTCCTTGAATGACTATGAAAGCCATCTTTCCAACAAAGTCCAATTTCTGCTGGATGCGATCCTCGGATTAATCTCAATTCAGCAGAATGACATCTTCAAGGTCCTCACGATTGTTTCGGTTGTCGGTATTCCTCCTACCCTCGTTGCTGGTATTTACGGGATGAATTTCAAATACATGCCGGAGCTCAACTGGATCGCCGGATATCCGTTCGGACTTGCGATGATCGCGCTGAGCGCCATTATTCCCGTGCTTTGGTTCAAATGGCGAGGATGGTTTTAACTCAGCGGATGTGAGTAGTAAGTAATAAATCGCGGGCAGCAATTAGCGCTGACGTCGACGCCGGCCAAGATTTCTATCAGCACCCGCATGTGAAAGCAAAGAGATCATGCAGCCTATTCCCAGGCACGTCCACGAACCACCGTTCAACATCGTGCGTTCCAGCTATCTCACGCTGGGGGTGACGGATCTCGCGCGCAGCAGGGCGTTCTACGAGGAGACCCTCGGGCTCCATGTGGAGGATAGAACGGCGGAAGCCATTTATCTGCGCGGGGTCGAAGAGCGCCAGCACCACTCCCTGGTTCTCAAAAAAGAGAGCGGACCTTCTGCCCATGCGCTTGGCTTCAAGCTCGCCTCGGAGGAGGACCTCGACAGGGCGGCGCGTTTCCTAAAAGCCAAAGGCATCGAGCATGCTTTTGTCGAGCGTCCCTATCAGGGCCGCACGCTCGCGGCCGTTGATCCGGTCGGGATGCCGGTCGAGCTCTGCTTCAAGATGGAAACGCGCGAGCGGCTGCTGCAGCAGTACGCCCATCATAAAGGCGTGCATTCGCAGCGACTCGATCATTTCAATGTGTTTACGCCCGACGTGCAGGGCGCGTTGAATTTTTACGTTTCGCTTGGGTTCCGGCTCACCGAATATGCGCAGGAGGATGGGCCGAACGGACGCGTTGCGGCCGCCTGGCTGCATCGCAAGGGCAATGTGCACGACCTCGCGCTCACCAACGGCAGGGGACCGCGCCTGCACCATTTTGCCTACTGGGTACCGACCGCCATGCATATCATTCACCTCTGCGATCTGATGGCGACCACGGGCTATCTCTCAAATCTGGAGCGCGGCCCCGGCCGGCATGGCATCTCGAACGCGTTCTTTCTGTACGTGCGCTGCCCCGATGGCCATCGGATCGAATTCTACACGTCCGACTATCAGACCATGGACCCCGACCACGAGCCGATCCGCTGGTCATTGCGCGACCCTCGCCGCCAGACGCTGTGGGGCCACCCGGCTCCGCGCTCCTGGTTCGAGGAGGGCTCGCCGTTTGCCGGCGCGAGCGAGCGCGCGGCCCTGTTCAAGGCCGACGTCCTGGTGGCAAGCTAGGCACGCATATCGGCCGAATGGGTAGCATGTAGCCCGGATGCGCGAAGCGATATCCGGCGGTTGGCTTGATCCGTATTTTCCCCGGATTCGCTGCGCTCATCCGGGCTACTACGGTATCACTGATGTGCCTTCTTGCCGCGGGCGGTCGGCGATCTATGTAAGGCCGAGACCATCAATAACAATCAGGCAATCCGGATGTCCATTCGGCCCGTAAGACGTATCGTTCAGTCAACGCCCACGATGGAAGGCGCAGGCGTGAAGCTGCGCCGCGCCTTTGGCTTCGGAGATACCGGCGAGTTCGATCCATTCCTGCTGCTCGACGATTTCCGCAACGACCGCCCCGATGATTACCGCGCCGGTTTTCCCTGGCATCCGCATCGCGGGATCGAAACCATAACCTACGTGCTGGCCGGTACCGTCGAGCATGGCGACAGCCTGGGCAATCGCGGCAAATTGGGAGCGGGCGACGTGCAGTGGATGACCGCCGGCAGCGGCATTCTGCATCAGGAAATGCCGCAGGGCGATCCGCAGGGGCGCATGCACGGCTTTCAGTTGTGGGCCAATCTTCCCTCCACGCTCAAAATGACGGCGCCGCGTTATCAGGACATCAAGGCCGCCGAGATTCCGGAAATCAGCGATGACGACGGCACGCGCGTTCGCGTGGTCTGCGGTGAGTTCTGGGGCAAGCACGGGCCGGTGGAAGGGGTCGCCGCGGACCCTCGCTATCTTGATGTCTGGGTGCCGCCAGGCCGCCGCAAGAGCCTGCCGGTCGAGACCGACCGTCACGCCTTCGCTTACGTGTTCGACGGATCTGGAACTTTCGCCGCGGCATCGAAGCCCTTCGGCGTGCTTACGGAAAAGGAGGGCAGCGAAACGTTGCTCCGGGAGCGAACGGGAAACCGCTCCCTGGTCGTATTTGATCGCGGCGATGAAGTGACGGTTCAGCCCGGGGAGGAAGGCATTCGCTTCCTTTTGGTCTCCGGCAAGCCGATTGAGGAGCCGGTCGCGTGGTACGGGCCGATCGTGATGAACACCCGGGCGGAGCTGGAACAAGCGGTCGCCGAGTTGAACAACGGCACGTTCATCAAGCACACCTGACATACGTCGCATGCTCGGTTGGGTCGAGCCCGCGGACGAGACCGAACATTTTCGCGCATTCTCCCAATGTTGGGTCTCGTGAAGAACTCGACCCAACATACGGGATGCGTTTGCACAAACTTCGTGCGATCTGCCGATCTATAAGGCAGTCGAGATCTCCGATCAGCTGATTTTAAAGACGGGGTGTTTGGCACGGTGCTTGTATCAGGGGCTGCATGGAATCCTTCACCTCGACGAACGGCGCTGCGGGACCGGGAGAGGTCCAGCTCGTTGGCATGCGGCCGCTTGCGCGCCTGCCGATCTTTTTTGTGCTCGAAGGCAAGCGCGTGCTGGTCGCCGGCAATGGTCCGGGCGCAGCCTGGAAGGCGGAGCTCGCCTCGGCGGCCGGCGCCGACGTCGATCTTTTTGCCGACGCCCCATGCGAGGACATTCGCGCCGTCGCAGCACAGCCGCCGCGCGGTGTAATTGTGGTGCATGAACGCGCCTGGCAGACCGGCGACATGAGCGGTGCTGCCCTCGCCATTGGCGGTTTCACGGATGATGAGGAGGCGAGCCGCTTCGCAGCCGCCGCACGCGCCGCGCGCGTCCCGGTCAATGTGATCGATAAGCCCGCTTATTGCGATCTTTCCTTCGGCGCGATTGTAAATCGCTCTCCGCTGGTCATCGGGATTTCCACCGATGGGGCGGCGCCGGCGTTTGGCCAATCCATACGTGCCAAGCTCGAAGGCCTTATCCCCCGCGGATTTGCCGACTGGGCCGATGCGGCAAAGCAGTGGCGCGCAGCCGTGCAATCATCGGGATTGTCGTTCGCGTCGCGTCGCAGATTCTGGCAGCTGTTCGCAATGCGGGCGCTGGCTCGTCCCGACGCGGCGCCCCAGCAAAGCGATTTCGACGCTGTTCTCGATCACGCGCGCGCAGAGTCGCCATTGTCTGATCAAGGGCATGTGACGGTGGTGGGAGCCGGGCCCGGCGATGCCGAGCTTTTGACCTTGCGCGCCGTGCGGGCACTTGCAACCGCGGACGTCATCCTGATCGATGATCAGGTCTCCCCGCAAGTGATGGAGTTTGCGCGCCGCGAGGCAAAGAGGATGATGATCCGGGCGAGCACATCCCGGTCGAGCGAGATCAGTGCGTTGATGCTTACTTTCGCCCGCGCCGGCCGGCGCGTCGTGCGCCTCAAGCGCGGCGATCCTGCCATTGCGGGTGGTGCAGCGGATGAGATCGCGGCTTGCCGGCAAGCCGGGATATCGATCGAGGTGGTTCCCGGAGTGAGCTCTGCTGCAACGCCTCCTCCCGCTTGCTCCGGATTGCCGGCAGCGCCAGCAGAAGAGAGAGTGGGATGATGCCGTCGAGAGCGCGGCTCAATCCGGGAGCTCGATCTTCACTTCTTCGGTGACCTTCTTCCAGTACGCCAGTTCGGCCCGGTTGAAGGCCTGCGCGTCCTCGAGCGAGGCGCTCGGGATGGCCTTGATCATTTGTTTTGCGAACACGCTCTGCACGCTTTCGGACCGCAGCGCTTGGGTCGTGGTCCTGAAAACGGTCGCGATAACATCGCGTGGAGTGGCTGAAGGCGCATACAAGGCGGACCACAGGCCTTTCGCATTGGGATAGCCGAGCTCGAGCAAGGTCGGCACATCCGGCAATTCCGGCACGCGCCGGTCTGACATGATCGCGAACGCGCGCACCTCACCGGCCTTGATGACGCCAAGCGCGCTTGCCGCGTTCACAAGCGCGACGTGAGCATTCCCCGTGAGGAGATCATTCGTCATGGCGCCGCCGCCGCCCTTGTTGGGGAGATGGACGAGTTCGATGCCGGCCCATTTGGCGAATGCCTCGGTGTCGTAATGATTGTTGCTGCCGGTGCCGACGCTGGCGTAGCGCACCTCACCGGGATGCGCCTTGGCGTAGGCGATGAACTGGGCATAGGTCGTCGGCGGAAAGTCCCTGGTGGTGGCCGCGAGTACAAGCGGAATCTCGCTCAACGGGGTCACCAAGATCACGTCCTTGTCGTAGTCGATCCTGTATTTCTTTTTGTAGATGATGGGCGCGAGCGCATTCGTTCCGGAATTGCCGATCTGGAGCGTGTAGCCATCGGGTCGCGCGCGTGCCATTTCCTCAATGGCGATGATGCCGAAGGCGCCGGGCTTGTTCTCGACCAGCACCGCCTGACCGAGAATGGGCCGCATGGCCTCGCCGACAATGCGAATGACGATGTCGGTCGCGCTGCCCGGCCCGAAGGGCACGACCACCTTGATCGGCCTCGTAGGATATTTGTCCTGGGCTTGCGCCGGGTTGTCCGCAGTCAAGGCGGCGAGCGTCAACAGCAGCAGTCTCAATCGTGCCATCGGGTTTCTACCGTCGCATTTCCTCCGCGCCTTTGCCCCCGGTGGGATGATCCGAATTCAGGCAAATGCGCGGGCCGAGGTTGGATGAGCGGCCGGCCCAAGCATGGCGTGGGCCGTTTCGCCTAGAATTGCGGCCTGCTCGGCGGACCCGACCGGTACAGCGCGAACGGCCAACACGGCATCGGGCATGCCCATGTCGAAGGGATAATCGCTGCCGAGGAGGACGCGGTCCGCCCCCGCGCTGCCGACAAGAAATTCGAGAGCGTCTTTCGAATGCACGATGGTGTCGAAATAGAACCGCTTGAGCGAATCCGTCGGGGGCCGGCTGAGCTTCTTCTTGGGCTCGGCGCGCACGTGCCAGCCATGCACGAAGCGTCCGGCCTGATAGGGGACAAAGCCGCCGCCGTGGGCGAGGCAGAATTTCAGGGAAGGGTAGCGCTCCAAGACGCCGCTGAAGACGAGGCAGGCAGCGGCGATGGTCGTATCAAGCGGGTTGCCGATCAGGTTCGTGAGATAATAGGAGGACAGCCGGTCCGCTCCCGCGACATTATTGGGATGCACGAGAATGAATGCATCGAGCTCGGCGGCCGTCGCCCACACCGGCTCGAATTCGGGATCATCGAGATTCCTGCCCGCGATGTTGGAGCCGATCTGAGCGCCCCGCATGCCAAGGACGGTCACGGCATGGCGCAGCTCCTCGGATGCCTGTTTCGGCGCCTGCATTGGAAGCGTGGCGATGGCAAGAAACCGATCGGGTCTTGCCTTGGCGAGTCTCGCGAGTTCTTCATTTTGAATGCGCGCGAACACGCTCGCCAGAGCGGACGGCTGTGCATAGACGAAGGTCTGGGGGGAAACCGAGAGCACCTGAACGTCGACCTTCGAGGCCGCCATGTCTTGGAGCCGCCGATCGAGGTCCCAGCCGCCGCGCGGAAAATTCCGGTAGATCGTGCCCGCAACATCAAGCGCTGCGAACTGATCGTCCATTTGTGAGAGCTTCGGCGCAATCTGCGGCGCCTCGCGCTGCAACAGCCTGATCGTCTCTTGTGCCAGAATATGCGCGTGAACATCGATGGTGTTTGCGGCCATGGGTTTCCTGCTCATCCCAATTGCAATGCGGCGCCAATGGAAGACTGGCGCAAGACCGTAGTGCATCCGGTGGCTGCAATCAAAGGCAAAGCATGCAAAGGCCGCTTACCGCCCCAGCAGCACCATTGAGATGGACGGCACATAGGTGATGACCATCAGCGTTGCAAAATTGATCAGTAGAAAGGGCAGCACGCCCCGATAGATCGTGCCGAGCGGCGTCTCGAAGACCGCCTGGGACGCAAACAGATTGAGCCCGAAGGGCGGCGTGTACATTCCGATGCTCAGATTGACCGCCATGATGATCCCGAAATGAATTGGGCTCACTCCCACCGCCTCCACCAGCGGAAGGAGGAGTGGCGTGAGAATGAGGATCGCCGCCGGCGGCTCGAGGAAGCTGCCCATCAACAACAGCGCGACGTTGATGGAGAGGAGCAACCCCCAGGACGGCAGCGCCATGGCGTTGATAGCGGCGACGATCTGCTGCGGGATGCCGCTGGTGGTGAGCAGCCAGGAGTAAAGCCCGGCGGCGGTGACGATCATGAGGATCTGCGAGATTAGGAACACCGCGCTCGTAATGATGCGCCAGAGCTCCGGCAGCCCCACCTCGCCGTGCACTACCATGGTGACGAACAGCGAATAGATGACCGCAACCCCGGCGGCCTCGGTCGGCGTGAAGATGCCGCCATAGATACCGCCGAGAATGACGGCAACGGTGCCGATCGACCAACCGGCTTCTTTCGTCGATTTCCACACCTCGATCCAGCGCGTGCCCGCGGTGAGCGGCACCGCCTTGACGTGGGCATAACCCATGACGAACATCGCATCGACAAAGCCGATGAGCAGACTCGGCAGGATGCCGGCGGTGAACAGCGCCACCGCCGATTGCTGCGCCGAAAGCGAATAGAGGATCATCGCAATCGAGGGCGGGATGACAACCGCAATCGCGCCCGAAGATGCGATCAGCCCGACCGCGAAGCGATCGTTGTAGCCGTTTTCACGGAGCGACGGATAGATCATGCGCCCCACTGCCACGACGGTGCCGACCGCGGTGTGCGCCATGGCGCCGAAGAGCTCGGATGCGGCGACCGTGGTGACCGCGAGCGATCCCCGTACGCCGCCGATGAGCGAGATGACCCAGATCACCACCCGCCGCGCAATTCCGCCTTGCGCCATGATCTCGCCCGCGAGCACGAAGAACGGCACCGCCAGCAGCGGAAAATTGTCGAGGCTGCCGAAAATGTAGGTCTGGATGGCCTCGGTCGGGATGTCGGCGACGAACAGCACCACCACCAGACAGGTCACCAGCAGGACGAGGAAAATCGGCACGCCGAGGACGAGCAGCACCGTCGGCAGCACGAAATAGGCGAGGACGTTCACCATCGATGTCCCGCCCACAGCCGAGCTGTCCCTTCAATGCTCGTTTTCGGGTGTCGTCTGCCGGGCGCTCAAGAGCAAACGCAAGGCAACGAGCAAGCCCATGATGGAGAATCCGATCGGCACGAGCGCCTGCGGAATGACCAGCGGAAAATCAGCGGCCTGGCTGCGCTGGTCGAACGCCCCGAGATCCCTGATCACCGGAGTGGCAAAAAAGACAATCGCGGCCATGGTCGCGATAAAGAGCAGCTCGGAGAAGAGATCGAGTGCGGCGCGCACATGCGCGGGCAGCATGCGCACAACGACGTCCATGCGGATGTGCCGGCCGGACCACGCGACGGCCCCGTTGCCAAGGAACACGCAGCCCACCATGAGGAACAGCATGGCCTCCTCCGCCCACGGGATGGAGGCGCTGAAGAAATAGCGGCCGATGACGTTTGCAAAATTGAGCCCAACGCTCGCGATCAGCGCGACGGCGGCGAGCGTGCTGATGGTGGCCAGCAGCGCGCGCACGCCGAGGAGCACGTTGGCGATCATTTGTTGCGCTTTGCCGAACTCGAGCACGGTCATCACGGCTTTGTTCAGATCGGTCTTGCCTTGCGACAAGTCGTTTCCGACGCCGTTTCGTCTCGTCTGCATCTGTCCTCCCGTGTGGTGATGAGTGCTGATGTGCACTCAATTATTTTTCGTGGCGCTTTGCAGAAACTTTACCAGCCGCTCGCGCTCCTTGGCCGACCCGATGCGCTGCTCCGGCATCTTGGTCCCGGGAGTGTAGGCCGCGGGGCCAATCTCGAACAGCTTCGAAAACGTCGCAGGCGTCCACACGATGTCAAGCTTCTTGAGGGCGGGCGAGAAATTGTAGCCGGGCAGGGTGGCGATCCGGCGGCCAAAAATTCCCGCTAGCGTCGGGCCCGCGCGGACCCCCTCGTCGGCGCGCAAACTGTGGCAGGCGACGCAGGCGCGAAAGACCTGCGCCCCCGGATCGCCCGCGTAAGCCGCGAGCGGATCCTCGGGCGCGCCCGCAACCAAGGCGTCGATCGGCTCGCCGCTCAACACGTTCCAGCGCCGGATCACGCGGTCGGTACCCCCGGTAAGCAGCATGCGACTGTCGGGAAGGAACGCGAGCGACCACACCGGCAGGCCCGGTCCGACCAGGCTGCGAAGGAGCTTGCGCGGAGCGCGCTCGATGATGGCGACAGCGCCGCGAATTCCGGCAGCGGCGATGAGGTTTCCCTCGCGTGAGAGCGCAAGTGCAATCACGGGCGCCTCCAGCGCCGGGATCTCGCTCTCGCGTTCGCCCGCGCTCGAGAGCAGGTAGACCTTCCCGTCCCCACCGGCAGTCACGATCTCTCCGTCGGGTGCGATCGCAACGGCGTTGAGCGGCGTTGGTAAAGTCGTCACGATCGGCGCGCCGCCCCCGGCGAGCGGCGTGATGCGCACAGTAGCGTCATAGCCCGCGGTGACGAGCGCCGCGCCATCAGGCGTGAACGCCACCGCATTGACGTTTTGGGTGTGACCCTCGAAGACGCGCGGCTCGCCACTGCCATTCAGCGGCCATATGCGAGCGGTTCGATCCCACGAGGCCGACGCGAGCAAGCTTGCGTCTGCCGATTGCGCAAGCGCGACGACGGGGGCGGTGTGACCCTCGAACACGCTTGCCGGCTCGGCTTGCCCTTTCTTCCAGATCGCGATGCGGCCATCCTCGCCACTCGAGGCGATGCCGCCGTCGTTTAGAAGGAGAACGGCATTGACCGCGCTGTCATGAAAGCGCAGCACCTGCTCGGCCGCGTTTCTTGCGAGCGACCAGCGAATGATCGAGCTGTCGAAACTGCCGGAGATCGCCTCGCTGCCGTCGGGCGAAACCGCGAGCGCCCGCACGGGCCCGCCATGGCCGCGCAGCTGCGCGCGGGCGGTGTCGCGCATGAGAGCGGAGCTCAAGATGAGGACGGCTGCCAGTCCAATGACCGTGACCCGGTATATGAAGTGGAAAGCCGGCGCATCAGCGTCGCGTGCCGAGCCCGACATCGGTCACTCCTCGGCGAGGAGCATGCCGAGGGCGCGGATTTTCTCGCGCAGGCTCTCATCCTGCAACGCGGTGAGAAAGGCCGCCACCGCCGGCCGAGAGCGCGCGCTCTCGCGCAGCAGAAAGTCGTAATCCTCGGGCGCGATCGGCACAAAGCTCAGGCCATAAAGCTTTGCCACCGGCTCGATTGCTATTCCCCAATCCGCGCGGCCCTGGGCGATCGCCGCGGCAACGGCGTTGTGGGAACGCGGCTGGTTGCCGTAGCCCGGCGGCTGAACCCCTGCAAGCATGCGATCGATGAGCACACGCGTGCCGGAGCCCGTGTTGCGATTGACCATCAGACAATTTTCATCGGCAAGCGCTGTTGTGAGTGCGGCGTCGGCGGTGATACCGGCGAAACGTTCATCCTCCGGGCGGAAAACAAAACCCTGCATGCGGCGCCAGCCCTTTATGAGCGCAAGACCTCGTTGCAGCAGATGCTCGTTGTAGCCGCCGGTTCTGGGATCGACGAGATGAACCGGCGCGAGATCGCATTCTCCCCGTTCCAGTGCCGCGACGCCGCCAAGGCTTCCGATCGCGACATTGCGCACCACAAAGCCCTGCTCGGCGAGCGCGCCGAGCACGGCATCAAGGGCGACATCGTGGCTGCCCATGATCACGAGGTCGGCGCGGGTGGCGGATGAGCGGATGAGGGTGACGCGGGCGCGTGAGCCGGCATCGAGCGCGCCCGCGAGCGCATCGATCTCGAGAAAGCCGTCGGCCTGGGAGAAGCTGGTAACGGCGCCGGAGCCCTTTGCAGTCGGAAATGCGACCGGGCCCGCTTCCGTCTCGATGAGGCTCACGAGCACGAATTCCTTGCGGCCGAACTCGGACGCGATGCGCACGGGTACTGTGGCCTCGATGGTGCAGGCGGGCTCATTCGCAAGCCCCGCCCGCGCGCGAATGATCGGAGCGATGAAGCTATGGAAGGTAAAGATCGCCGAGGTCGGAAAGCCCGGCAAAACGGCAAGCGGCTTGCCCTCGATCAGCGCGAGGCAGAGCGGCTTGCCCGGCTTGAGCGCGACGCCATGCACGATCACGCGGCCGAGCTTTGCAACCACTCGGTAGGAAAGATCGCCAGCACCCTTCGATGTCCCGCCGGAGAGGACGATCAGATCGCAGGCGTCGACGGCCTGGCGCAGCGCGGCTGCGAGGGCAGCCTCCTCATCGGGAAAAGCGCCGAAGGAAACCGGCTCGCCGCCCGCCTCCGCAACGGCGGCCGCGATGATGGCGCCGTTGCTGTCATAGACGCGTCCCGGCGCGAGCGTCTTTCCGGGTGCGACGAGCTCGTCGCCGGTCGAGAGCACAGCCACCTTCGGCTTGCGGAAGACTTCGACACGGCCGACGCCGCAGGCCGCAAGCATGCCGATCTCGCGCGAGGAGATGGACGTATTGCGCCGCAGGATCACCTCTCCGCGCGCGATGTCGGAGCCGGCATAGGAAATGAACTGGCCAAGCGCCGCGGCGCGGCGCACGTCAATGGACGGATCTTCGTCAATGAGATCGGTCTGCTCGATCATGATGACCGCGTCGGCGCCGCGCGGAATCATGCCCCCGGTCGCGATGGTAGTCGCCCAGCCCGGCTGGATGTCGAAGACGGGAGCGTGCCCGCACATGATGACCTCGCCGTTGAGGCGAAGGCGGCGCGGCGCGGCATCGCTCGCGCCACGGGTGTCGGCTGAACGACCGGCAAAGCCGTCGACGGTTGCGCGATCGAATGGCGGCACGTCGACGGGCGCGGTCATATCCTGCGCGAGCACGCGGCCGAGCGCCGCCGGAAGCGGCACGGTTTCAGCGCCAAGCGGCGCAAGCTCGATCGCACCCATGAAGTGGGCGAGCGCATCATCGGGAGAAGCGACGGCGAGAAACTGCTCTTGCCGCGCTGCGCGCCGGACACCTGCGAGAAGATCATCGGCCAGCGGCGAAAGCGCCTTACTCATGGCCAGGGCCTTACCATCACCTCGCTGTGGGCCGGATAGCCTTCGTTTTCGGGCGGGATCAGGATCCAGCCATTGGCGCGCGCAAGGGCCGAGAGCGCAATATAGCCTGCGGCCAAGGGGGTTGCGTAATCGCCGTCGCACCGTACCGCGATAAGCTCGGCAATACCCACGGGGGATGACACTTTGTGCGTAAGTTTTGCCGGGCGAAGAGGCTCCGGCTCGTCGTTCTCGTTGAGAAAACCCAAAATGGATTTGCCGAGCACGTGCCAGGCGGCGAGCGCGCCGTCGATGCGCCCTGGCAGCATCAGCACCGGCCGCCCGACGACCATGCCGAAGGCGGTGGTCTCGGCGGGAAGCAGCGCGATGCCGTGCACCACCACTCTGCCGAAATGCGCAAGTGTGGCCACCGCAATGTCGTTCCTGCCCGTGCCGGTGCCGCCGACCACAATGACCGCGTCGGCGTCGGTCCGCGTCAAAGTGAGCGTGAGCCCCGGCGTGCGCCGGTCCTTGATCAGAACTGCGCCCTCTGCCCGAACGCAATCGCTGATGTAGGCGACTGTCGCATTGATGACGGGATCGCCCGGGTTTGCCGAGCACACAACGAGCCGCGGCTCACGCGCCTGCACGCGGCTGATGCCGCAGGCGTTGAGCAACGCGAGGCGCAACCGGTCGAGCCGTTGTCCGGCCCGCAGGAGGGCCTTGCCTTCCGCCAGGTCAGCGCCTTGCGCCAGCACGCCTTCGCCGGGGGCGACCGGCGCCAGAACATGCGGTTCGCCGGCGCGCACCGTGAGCGCATCATACGGTGCGACCGCGTCGGCGGAGGCGGGGAGCGCTTCGCCGACGACCACCGAGACCGCCGACGAAACCGGGGCGGGGGCATACGAGGAGGCATCGGTGGTGAGGTCGGCGCGCACGGCCCAGCCGTCGCGCAAGGCGAGCGGAGACTGCGGCAACGCACGATCGACACGCACATCGGCCGAAAGGATGTGACCGATCGCGTCTTTGGCGTCGAAGCTCCGGGGGCTGACAGGTTTCACCTCCGCCTCGATGCGATCGAGCACCTCGTGGAGGGGAGTGAGCCGGCTGATACGCTGCGGGGGTTCCGTCCACATCTTATCGTGTATTGTGTAGCAGATGAGGGAGCACATCATCAATTTGCGTGGGCTGAAATGTCCACTCCCGGCTTTGCGGGCGCGCCGGGCGCTCTCTGCGCTCGAGCCGGGTGACGTGCTGGTGGCCGAGTGCACCGACCCGCTCACCACTGTCGATATTCCCAATCTGGCGCGCGAGACCGGCGACACGGTTAAATCGACCGAGAAGCAAGGCAAGGTGCTGGTGTTTCGAATCCGCAAGCGGTGATGGCTCGCCGTTGCGGAGCATAAGCGTGAGAACGGTCCGCTATCCTTTCGGCAGGCTCAGGATTCTTTCAGCAATTTAACTTCGTATTCTTTCAGCAATTTAATTCCGCGTTCAGGTGCTCGTAATTCGCCTTCGCCAATTTTGCGCTAACACGACGCTCAAGCATCCATCCATGGAGAGAATAATCATGACTCAGAACGATACATCACGACCCTGGGGCAAGGTCCTCAAGGCGCGGCGCTTGGTGCTGCTTGGTTCTGTGGCGGGGCTCGGCATTGCAGTCCTTGCTGGCGGAACCGTCGTCCAGTCGCAGGCTCCCTTCCTCGGCGAGCCGGCACGAGCCGCCGAGACCGTACAGCCCCCCAGCTTCGCGGATCTCGTGGCCAAGGTGAAACCGACCGTCGTGTCGGTTCGCGTTAAGCTCAGACAACCTTCGCCGACGCTGGGCCTCGGTGAGCGAGCCCCGCAGTTTCCATCCGGCTCTCCGTGGGAGAAATTCTTCCGTCAATTCGGTGTGCCCGGTGAAACCCAAGGCCAGAAGCCGCAAATCGTAACCGGCGAAGGTTCCGGTTTCTTCGTCTCGGCGGACGGCTATGCGGTCACGAACTATCACGTGGTCGACCATTCGACATCCGTTCAGGTCACGACCGATGACGGCAAAACCTATGACGCCAAGGTGATCGGCACGGACGAGAAGACCGATTTGGCGCTCATCAAAGTGGACGGGAACAATTTTCCCTACGTGAAATTTGCCGATAACGCCCCGCGCGTCGGGGACTGGGTCGTTGCGGTTGGCAATCCCTTTGGCCTGGGCGGCACCGTGACCGCCGGCATCGTTTCCGCTCGCGGACGCGACATCGGGGCCGGGCCCTACGACGATTTCATCCAGATCGATGCGCCCATCAACAAGGGCAATTCAGGCGGCCCGGCATTTGACATCAATGGCAACGTGATTGGCGTCAATACCGCCATCTTCTCGCCGTCCGGCGGCTCGGTGGGCATCGGCTTCGACGTTCCCGCTGACACCGCGAAATCCGTCATCGCCCAGCTCAAGGAGAAGGGACACGTCGTGCGCGGCTGGCTCGGCGTGCAGATCCAGCCTGTGACCGCGGACATCGCCGACAGCCTTGGCATGAAGACGGTGGAAGGCGCGCTGGTGGCGGAGCCTCAGCCTGACAGCCCCGCGGCGAAAGCAGGCATCAAGGCCGGCGACGTCATCACCACGCTCGACGGCGCTGCGGTCAAGAACGCGCACGACCTCGCGAAGATGATTGCGGGCATGACGCCCGGCGCCTCGGTCAATCTCGGCGTTTTGCGCAATGGCGAGCCGAAGACCATCACGGTGGCGCTGGGTCAGTTGCCCGAACAGCGCCAGGCGCAAGCCAATCCGGACGAAAGCGAGGGAGCGGGCGGTCCTAAGCTTGGCCTCGCCCTTGCTCCGGCAACCGATGTGGCCGGGGCTACCGGCAAAGGCGTCGTCGTAACCGGCGTCGACCCCAATGGCCCGGCTGCGGAACACGGCTTCCGGACCGGAGACATCATTCTCGATGTTGCCGGCAAGGCTGTTTCCAACCCTGCGGACGTCCGCAATGCGCTCACTGAGCTGCGCAAGGAAGGCAAGCATACGGTGCTGATGCGGGTGAAGTCAGCTGACGCCACCAAGTTCGTGGCGATGCCGCTCAACCGCGGCTGATTGCGAGCGCCCTTATAATTGGCGGGCCGCGCCGCCAGCGTGAGCCAGACGATAGTTGAAGGGGACAGGCCTGCGCCTGTCCCTTTCGGCATGTGGCGCGCGCTCCGGATGGCAGGTCAGTCGCAATAGGGTTTGAAGCCGAACCTGCAACGGTCGAAGCAGCGCGCGTCATATTCCTTCGACACGCAGGCGCGGCATGTATTCTCACATGTGGTTGCCAGGTTCGTATCGCTGGTGGATTGCGCAGGTTCCTCCGGTGTCTGCATCTTTGATAAAATAAACGCGGTGAATGTTATTGCGGCCGCGATGACAAACAAAATGATCAAGGCGATGCGGAGCGGCGAGGGTGGCAGCGCTTCCTTTTGCGATGGCTCCGGCATGGGCGGCTCCGGCCTTGCAGGGAGAGCATAACGCAGAAAGCGTGCCCTGATCAGCCGAAGTATTTAAAAACCGTCCGATGCCATCTTGGGTCCCTGTGACTATATTTGATTTTGCGGTGTAGCCCGGATTGCGCGATTACATGCCGTTGCGATGCATTACAAATTAGGGTCGCGCAATCCGGGACGGTGATTGCCGGATTTGCGCTTGCGCTTGGCGCAAGCTTCAATCCGGACTACGCAATCGATGGGACAGCATAATGCGTGTGGAAGATTTCGACCTCCTGCGTCAGCGTATGCTCGCCGAAGTCTCCGCGGCCGTGTTTCATGTGAGCGAGACCATCGGCAAGGCAGCGTTCGCCGAACGGGTCATGACGGCCATGGACAAGGTGCCTCGACACGAATTCGTGCCGGTCGAGCTGCAGCCCTATGCCTACGCCAATATTCCGCTTCCGATCGGATTCGAAAAAACCATCTCGCAGCCTTTCATTGTTGCGCTCATGACAGATCTGCTCGATCTCACGGCGAATGATGTGGTGCTCGAGATCGGAACCGGTCTCGGCTACCAGGCCGCGATTCTCGGTGAGCTCGCACGCAAGGTCTACAGCATCGAAATCATTGAAGAGCTCGCGAGCCAAGCGAAGCAACGGCTCAACCGGCACGGCGTGAGCAATGTCGAGATCAAAATCGGCAACGGCTATCACGGCTGGTCCGAGCACGCCCCGTTCGACAAGATCATCGTCACCGCGGCACCCGATCTCATTCCGCCTCCGCTCCTTCATCAGTTGCGGCCGGGCGGCAAGATGGTGATCCCCGCTGGACTGCCCGAACTCGCAGCAGCTTTTTCTCGTCGAAAAAGACGAGAACGGGAGGGCGCGAACGAAAGAGATTTTGCGCGTGCGCTTCTCGCAATTGGAGGAGGCGCCCGCGTAAGACGGGTGCGGGCGCTATTCCGCCGCCTGCCGCGCAGGTGGCCGGACGCTCGCAAGCCCGTCCGCCTCGGTCGCAGAAATGGTCGTGCGCACCATCAGGCGCGGCTCGTGCGCCGGCCACGGCCGGCCGCGGTGCATGGTCGCGCGATTGTCCCACATGACCACGTCGCCGCTGCGCCAGGCGTGCACATAGCTGCGCTCCGGTGCAGTCGCAGCGTCCATCAGTTCGGCGAGGAGCTTCTGCGCCGCGGTGCGTTCCATGCCCTCGATGGCGCAGGCATGCGAGGCGATGTACAGCGCAGTGCGGCCATTCGCCGGGTTTT
Source organism: uncultured Alphaproteobacteria bacterium (assembly GCA_963771845.1). Taxonomy (GTDB): domain Bacteria; phylum Pseudomonadota; class Alphaproteobacteria; order Rhizobiales; family Xanthobacteraceae; genus VAZQ01. The sequence continues at coordinate 165,919 of CAVYVC010000021.1, forward strand.
TCCAGGCCAATCGCCAGCACTGCGGCGGCAGCGCCGCGCGTTCTTCCGCGCTGGCGAGATCGGCCGCGATCTTGCCGCGTGAATGAGCGTAGTCATGCCAGGCATAGGATTGCTCGATCCGCTCGCGCAGCCCTTGCTCGAGCCGCTCCCAGGCAAGGCGCGTCGAAACGTACTCGGTCTCGCCGCCACGTGCCGGGATGATGCGCGCGGAGAGGACGGAGGCAAGTGCCGGCACGCGCTTGAAAGTGCTGTCGCTATGCCAGAGCTGATTGGCCTTGTTGCGCATCGCAAGCCGATGGTCCGCCGGCACAACCTTGCCGTTTTCGTCAATGGTGCTGAGAATGACAAGGTTGGTGCCAACTCCCAGAGATCCGACCTTGGTGATTTCAAGCGGTCCGAAGCGACGCGAAAAAGCAAGCTGCGCCTCGTCTGTTACATCCTGGCCGCGAAAAACGAGCACCGAATGCTCCTCGAAGGCGGCGCGCACCGCCTCGTAGGTGCTATCGTCGGCGGCGACATCGGCAAGCGTGACGCCGCGCAACTCGGCCGCAAAGCCCGGACCTACGGGAACGATTTCCATCGGCGATCTCCATCCTTGTCGTGTGCGCTGCAGTTCAGAACCGCGAGTGGCTCGAGGTCAGCTGTCGCGCTGGTAGCGTCTTCTAAATGAGTTCGGTGAGCAAATACCCCCAGCGCCTGAGAGCGCCGCCGTGCATTGTTGAAATGAATAGAAACTGCAGTCGTTGAGCCCGGTGCTGTAGTGCGCGCACCAGGGCGCAGCCGGTCCGCTGCTGCACCCACACAACGACAATGCTGCGAACAGGATGATGATGACCGAAAGCACGCGCATGAGCCTTCTCCGCCGCACAACTGGCTTTTTACAGCCCGCCGCGCCTCCGCGGCAATGGTCAAAGGCGTAGCTTAACGGTCGCTGCCCACAATATGGGCAGCCGATTTCCGCCGCAGCGGAACGACCCCGAAGGAGTTCCGCGGGTTGCGCGCTCGCGCGCCGTGACCAGAAAGGGACGGCTCCGATGGAACCTGGTTCCCGTTGCTACGTTTGCTGAAAGCGAAGAGCTGAATTCATTTCCCTCCAATATCGGTTGAGGGCCCGCCGCGCGTCGGTCGCTCGCCGCGGCCGCTGCTCGATCGATCGAGCGCGCCGCAAAACTAAGGTTTCGGATCGGCATGGAATTACTTGTCGTCAAGCGCGAAGAGCCCGTCGAGCTGGGCCAAGACATCTGGGCATCAGCTGCCCGGATGGCCGTCGTCGGTATCTTCGTCATCATGTTTGGGTTTTGCCTCTATTTCTGCCGCCCTGTTCTGCTCCCTGTAACGGCGGCCCTCGTTGTCGGCACGACGTTTGCGCCGCTGGTGAAGGCGTCGGCTCGCCGCGGCATCCCGTCGTGGGTCCCCGCAGGCGTTATCGGATTGTCGCTTGTCGCCCTCGCCGGGCTGGCTGTGACGTTTCTTGCCCAGCCCTTGACCGACTGGATCGCTCGAGCCCCCGAGATGGGCACGATCATCAAGCAGAAGCTTTACGTCCTCGATCGGCCGCTCAATGCGTTGCGTGAATTGCAGGAAGCCTTGTTGCCCTCGCGCGGAAAGGCAGTCGAGGTCGAACCGCCGCTCGCCGTCGTAACGCCTGTGATCGCGCTCATCACACCGGCGGTCATCGAATTCGTTCTTTTTTTCGTGACGCTGGTTTTCTTCCTCGCCGTGCAAATGGACTTCCGCAGATACATGGCGACCTTCTTTACCACGCGGGAGGGAAAGCTCCGGTTCATTCGCATTGCGAATGACATCGAGCACCGGCTCGCTTCCTATCTGGTGACCGTCACCGCCATCAATTTGTGTCTTGGCATCGCAGTGACGCTCGGCGCATGGCTGTTCGGATTTTCGAGCCCCGTCCTGTTTGGGCTCATGGCCATGGTCCTCAACTACATTCCATATATCGGCGCGGCCTGCATGACGCTCCTTCTATTGGCCGTGGGTCTCGTCAGCTTTACGCAATTGGCCTGGGACTTCGCGCCGGCCGCGGCCTTCGTTCTCCTTGCCACCATCAGGGCCAGTTCATCACGCCGGCGGTCCTGGGTCACCGGCTCACGCTCAACCGTTGGCGGTTCTGTTGGCGATCGCCTTCTGGTCATGGATATGGGGACCGATGGGAACATTTCTTGCCGTCCCGCTTACGATCGGCGCATCAGTCACGCTGCACCACCTCTTCCCGCCCGACGAGAGCAAATTGCCGGGGTAGTGCGCGTCTCGTCAGTTGGGCCGCTGGCCTTAATGCGCTTAGCGCTGCATCTGCAAATTCATCAGGTCGGATGACGGCATCATGTTGCATTGAGATTGGCGATGATCCGCAGCGAGCCGGTGATGACGAGAAATACGATCAGCACGCCAAAGGCGAGCGCCAGAATATTGTTCGTGCTGTCGGGCCCGCTGCCCAGATGCAGGAAGAAGACGAGGTGGACGCCGATCTGCGCGAAGGCGAGTACGTCAAGTCCGACCGGTATGCCTGGGGGCCACAGCAAATGTGTCTGCGACACGACGAAAGAGGCGATCGCCGCCAGGATACGGCAAGCCCCAGCCCTACCGTGTAGGCGAGGTAGCTGGCCGTGGGCTCATGCTCCTCGACGCCCGGCGTGTAACGGTCTCCGGGTGCGGTCGTACGCGTCCGTCAGTGCTAGTCTCCCATCAGATAAACCAACGTGAATACCCCGACCCAGACGATGTCCAGCGCGTGCCAGAACAGGCTCAAGCACAACAGGCGCCGCAGCACGGCGGCGCGCAAGCCCTTGGCGATCACCTGGGCGACCAGATAGATGAGCGCGATCAAGCCGCTGGCGACGTGGATCCGTGGTGCCGACCAGAGTGAAGAAGGCGGACAGAAAGCCGCTGCGCGAGGGCCCGGCGCCCTTCGCCACCATGCCGGCAAATTCCGAGACCTCAATGAACAAGAAAGGCTGCACCGAGCACGAATGTGAGGACTGCGAAGATAAAGAAGCGGGTCGGCTGCCGCCGTTCGGCGGACAACGCACCGAGCCCGCATGTATAGCTCGACAACAGCAGACACAGCGTCTCGATGAAGACGTTGCGCAGATTGAACAGCTCGGCTCCGGTCGGCCCGCCGGCGGTATTGCCCCACAAGACTGCATAGGCCGCGAACAGCGCCGAGAACATGATCATGTCGCTGAGGATGAAGATCCAGAACCCGTAGGCGACGACGACGCGCTTGGAGGCGGGCCCGCCGCCGCCGCGCCCGCGCGCGAGCTCGGTTGGAACCGCGGTCGGAGCTCGATCGATTGCTGCGATCGTCATGCGGGCCTCCGCACTGCGCCGGGTCCGTTCCAATTGCGCGACTTCGCCGGCGGAGATTTCGTGCTCACGCTCGATGCCCCAGCCGGCTATCAGGACCACCGTGGCAGCGGCGAGGAGTCCGAGGATCGCCAGCCACCAGATCTGCCAGATCAGCGAAAAACCCATGACCGACGCAAAGAAAGCGGTGATGAAACCGGCTGGGCTGTTGCGCGGCATTTCGATCGCTTCATAGGCCGGTTTGGCCGGCGCCCGCCCCGTGCGCTTCATGTGCCAGAACGCATCGATTGTCTCGACTTTGGGCAGCACCGCAAAATTGTAGGCCGGCGGTGGCGAGGAGGTTGACCATTCCAGGGTTCGACCGTTCCACGGGTCGCCGGTCAGGTCGAGGCGGCGCTCGCGGGTGCGGATGCTGACAAAGAGTTGCGCGATCTGGCAGAGGATGCCGCAGAAAATGACGATGGCGCCGCCCTCCGCGACCAGCAGCAGCGGCTGCCAGCTCGGGTCGGGGATGTGCTGCAGGCGCCGGGTCATGCCCATCAGGCCCAGCTGATAAAGGGGCATGAAGGCGAGATAGAAGCCGATGAGCCAGCACCAGAAGCTGGCCTTGCCCAGGCGTTCGTCGAGGGTGAACCCGAACGCCTTCGGGAACCAGTAGTTGATACCCGCGAGCACGCCGAACACGACGCCGCCAATGATGACATTGTGAAAATGGGCGACCAGGAACGCGCTGTTGTGGACCACGAAATCCACCGGCGGCACTGCCAGCAACACCCCGGTCAGGCCGCCGATGACGAACGTGATGATGAAGCCGACTGCAAACAGCATCGGCGTCCGAAACACGATTCGGCCGCGGAACATCGTGAACAGCCAGTTGAAGACCTTGACGCCCGTCGGCACAGCGATAATCGACGACATGATCCCGAAGAAGGCGTTGACGTCGGCGCCCGCGCCCATAGTGAAAAAGTGATGCAGCCAGACCATGAAAGAGAGGATACAAATCCCGAGCGTCGCCCAAACCATCGAGCGGTAGCTGAACAGCCCCTTGCCGGAAAAGGTCGCGACGACTTCGGAAAAGACGCCGAACGCCGGCAGGATCAGTATGTAGACTTCGGGATGGCCCCACGCCCAGAACAGATTGACGTACATCATCTGGTTGCCGCCGGCATCATTGGTGAAGAAATGCATCCCGAGGTAGCGGTCGAGCAGCAGCATCACGAAGGTCGCGGTCAGGACCGGAAACGCGGCGACGATCAGCAGACTCGAGGCGAGCACGGTCCAGCAGAACACCGGCATGCGGAAATAGGTCATGCCGGGGGCGCGCAGTTTGAGAATCGTGGTCACGAAATTGATGCCGGTCAGCAACGTGCCTATGCCCGAGATCTGCAATGACCAGAGGTAGTAATCGACGCCGACATCGGGCGAGAAGGCAAGCTCCGAGAGCGGCGGGTAGCCCATCCAGCCGGTGCGCGCGAAATTGCCGATGACGAGCGACATATTGATCAGCAGGGCGCCCGTCGCGGTGAGCCAGAGGCTGACCGAATTGAGCACGGGAAAAGCGACGTCGCGCACGCCGAGCTGCAACGGCACGGCAAAGTTCATCAGTCCGATGACGAGCGGCATCGCCACGAAAAAGATCATGATCGTGCCGTGTGCCGAGAAAACCTGGTCGTAGTGCTCCGGCGGCAGGTATCCCTGCGCGCTGCCGATCGCGATCGCCTGCTGCGTACGCATCATGATCGCGTCGGAAAAGCCGCGCAGCAGCATGACCAGGCCGAGCACCAAGTACATGACGCCGATGCGCTTGTGGTCGACGCTGGTCAGCCACTCGCGCCACAGATATGGCCACCAGCCCTTTATGGTAACGGTCGCGAGCGCGGCCACAATGACGATGCCGACGACCACTCCGCTGAGCAGCGGGAGCGGCTCGTTGAACGGAATTGCCGCCCAGGTCAGCCTCCCCAGCATGTTCAACCTCCGGCCCGATGCATTGGCGAATCCGCAGCTCCGGCACCCGCCTTCGTCTGATCGATGATGCGCTCGAACAGCTTCGATTCGACCGAGCGATAGGTTGTGGGCGGCACGGCCTTGCTCGGCTTTGCCAGCTCGGCGTAGCCGGCATCGTCGAGAGCGGATCCGGTGCCGCGCGCCTGCTCGAGCCAAGCGTTGAAACCGCCGGCCGGCACCGACCTGACGACGAACCGCATCTCGGAAAAGCCGTCGCCGCTGAAATTTGCGGAAAAGCCGGGATACTCGCCCGGCTCGTCCGCGAGAAGGTTGAGGTGGGTGGTCATGCCGCCCATCGTGTAGATCTGGCTGCCCAGCTGCGGCACGAAGAACGAGTTCATCACCGTCGCCGAGGTGAGTCGAAACTCCACCGGGGCCCCGGCTGGAATGACCAGCTGATTAACGGCGGCGATGCCCTGATCGGGGTAGATGAACAGCCACTTCCAGTCGAGCGCCACGACGTCCACGCGCAGCGGGTCGGATTTCCCGGGAATCGGCGCGCGCGGATCGAGCTGATGAGAACCGATCCAAATGACCCCACCGAGCAAGATCACGGTCAGCGCCGGGATCGACCAGAGGACGAACTCGAGGCGCCCTTCATACGAACTCGTCCGTGCTGCGGCTGGCGCGGGTGTTGGATGACCGGTACCACCAGGCGAACGCCAAAGTGGCCACGATCACGGGAACCACGACGACGAGCATGATCGCCGTAGAATTGATCAGGAGAAGTCGCTCCGCCGACGCGATTGGCCCCTGCGGATCCAAGACGCCCTGCGACGTACAGGAAGCGAGAAGAATGGCGGCGCATACCGCCGGCCAGCGAAGCCGGCGCGAATGACAGGCGCGCTGCGGCTGATTGTCTCTTGTGCTCATGGAACTGGGTCGGGCTCTCGTGTTCGGAAGTCGAGTTGCCGTGTCTCCCGTCCTGACGGTGATCGTATCCGAAAATTGCGCGCTAGCGCCAGAGATTCGTCTTGGCGAGATCGATGATCTCGTCGCCGCGGCCGCTCATGATCGCCTTCACCATGTAAAGCGTGAAGCCCTTCGCCATCTCTAGGGTGATCGAAGGCGGCATGGCGAGCTCTGTCCGGTTCACAACGGCATCAACCAGAGCTGGGCCGTCGTGGGCGAGCGCCGCGGCAATGCCGGCTTCGACATCGGCGGGGTCTTCCAGGCGGACGCTGTAGATACCCATGGCCTTGGCCATGGCCGCGAAATTTGGATTGTTGAATTCGACGCCAAATTCGATGAACCCGGTTGACTTCTGCTCAAGCTCGACGAAGCCGAGCGTACCGTTGTTGAAGACAACGACCTTCACCGGCAATTTGAGCTGTGTCAGGCTGATGAAATCTCCCATCAGCATGGTGAAGCCGCCGTCGCCGGAGAGCGAGATCACCTGCCGGCCGGGGAAGGCCGCCTGGGCGCCGATCGACTGCGCCATGGCATTGGCCATAGAGCCATGCCAGAACGAGCCCAGCAGACGCCGCTTTCCGTTCATCGCAAGATAGCGCGCCGCCCACACCGTGGGGAGGCCGACGTCGCAGGTGAAGATGGCGTCCCCCGCCGCATGGTCGCTGATCGCCTTCGCGATCTGCTGCGGGTGGATCAGCCGCTTGCCGGGCGTGCCTTTGGCGAGGTCGTCGAGCGCCTTGCGCGACTTCGTGTAATGCTGCTGCGCCTGCGCGAGATGCGTGCCGTCGCGCTTTTGGTCAAGCAGCGGCAGCAGTGCCGCCAGCGTCGCGCGCACATCGCCGACCACGCCGAGATCGACAGCGGCGCGGCGGCCGATGTTCTCCGGTCGCAGATCGACCTGGGCGATGCGGGTATCGTCTCCCTCTGGATAGAATTGGCGATAGGGGAAGTCGGTCCCGAGCATCAGCAGCACGTCGCAGTCGCGCATGGCGTAATAGCCGGACGCGAAACCGATCAGCCCGGTCATCCCGACATCGTAGGGGTTGTCCCACTCGACGTGCTCCTTGCCGCGCAGCGCATGCACCATGGGTGCTTTGAGGCGCTCGCCGAGCGCCAACAACTCGTCGTGCGCGCCCTGGCACCCCGAGCCGCACAGAATGGTGATGCGGTCGTCGCCGTTGAGCAGCGCAGCAAGCCGGTCGAGATCGCCCCGCGATGGCGTGACCACCGGCGGGCGTGGCAGCAACCCCTCCGGGTTTGGCGCCGGCGCGTCCGCGGCGGCCTGCAAGGCAACGTCGCCCGGGATCACGATGACTGAGACGCCGCGCTTGCCGACCGCTTCGCGGATGGCGACCTCGAGCATGCGCGGCATTTGATGGGCCGCAGAGATGAGCTCGCAATAATGACTGCACTCTTGAAACAGCGCCTGCGGGTGGGTCTCCTGAAAATAGCCGCTGCCGATCTCCGGCGACGGGATGTGCGCGGCGATGGCGAGCACAGGCACCCGCGAGCGGTGACAATCGAACAAACCGTTGATGAGGTGCAGGTTGCCCGGTCCGCAGCTGCCTGCGCAGACGGCGAGCTCTCCGGTCAGATGCGCCTCGGCGCCTGCGGCAAATGCGGCGACCTCCTCGTGCCGCACGTGCTGCCACGCAATCTTGCCGTGACGCCGCACCGCATCCGTCAGTCCGTTGAGGCTGTCCCCGACGATGCCGTAGATGCGCTTGACGCCGGCGGCGGCGAGAGTTTCGACGAATTGGTCTGCAACTGTTTTCATCGCCCTTCATCCTCTGAATTCATTTTGAGAGGCAGAGTACCATCAAGACGCAATGCGTAAGCACCCCACCCGGTCTTCGTCTCACTGATGACGGCGAAAAAATCAACGCGACGTTTGGCTTCGTAGCTTGGCGACGTCCTTAGCGGTGATGTCGGACTGCACACCGAAGCGTGTGGTCACATAGTTCGCAACCGCCGCGATCTCAGTGTCCGAATAGGCGCCGCCGAAGGCCGGCATCGATAAGATCCCGTCGGGCGTGTGGCGCGTCGTGCCGGAAATCACGATCTGCACGACATTGGTCGCCGTGCGATCGTTCACGCCGCGCGTGCCAGCAATTGTCGCGAAAGGCGAGATCTGGCTCACGCCGGTCCAGTCATGACAATGGACGCATGCACCTTCGAACACGCGCTTGCCGACGATATCGGTCATGGGCCCTTCCTTGTGGGAAGGCGGAGCCGGCGGCGCGAGGTTTGCCGGTAAATCTGCTGAGACCAGCGGAGGGACGCTCCGCACATAGGTGACTAGCGCGCGGATATCGGCCGAAACCATGCCGCGCAAGCTTTGTTCGACAGCCTCACCCATCGGACCCGCTGCGGTGCCGCGGCGCGAAGCGTGGCCCGCCGCCAAGTAGGCGCGCAATTCATCGTCGCTCCAGCCGCCTACGCCCGATCCTTTGTCGGATGTGATATTGAAGGCATACCAGCCGGCCGTTATCGCGCCGCCGAATTTGTTTCTGTTGTCAAGCGCAAAGGCCAAATTTCGCGGCGTGTGACATTCGCCGCAATGTGCGAGCGCTTCGGCGATGTACGCGCCCCTGTTCCATTCCGCGTTCTGCGCCGTGTTGGGCTGAAACCGCCGATTTTCGTTGAAGAACGCAGACCAGAAACCCATCAGCCAGCGCTGGTTGAACGGAAAGCCAAGCGTATTCTCCGCAGCGGCGGCATGCGCGGCCGGCAAGCTGAACAAATAGGCCTTGATCGCAAGCGCGTCATTGTCGGTCATATAGGTATAGGACGGGAACGGCATCGCGGGATAAAGACGCGTGCCGTCTGGGCGCACCCCGCGTTGTACGGCGTTAACAAAATCGTGATCGGTGTAATTGCCGATGCCAGTTTCCTTGTCGGATGTGATGTTAGTCGAGTAGAGCGTCCCGAACGGCGTGAGGAAGGGGAGTCCTCCGGCATATTCCGCGCCGTCTGGCGCGGTGTGACAGACCATGCAGTCGGCGGCGCGCGCCAGATACTCACCGCGCTTGACCATGTCGGCATTGGCGAGATCGGCAGGAACGCCGGTCGGATCGGCGGCGCGATAGTCCAAAAGCGCGACGGTCGATCCTCCGGCGAACGCCATCGGTCCTGGACTAAATGTTTTCCAGGCCAAAGCCGCCAGAGCGACGATGACCACGAGCGCAATAGCGAAAATTGTACCACGCCTGCGCATCTGGCTACGCCTTTCCCGGAATGGCGAGTGCCTTGCGGTCGATCGGCAGCCGGCGCAATGCCACGCCGGTCGCCGCGTAGATCGCGTTGCGCAAGGCAGGCGGCCCGGCGGTTGCACCGGTTTCGCCGATGCCGCCGGGATCCTCGCCGCTCTTGATGACGTGAACGTCGATCTTTGGCACTTCGTCGATGCGCAGCATGCGATAATCATTGAAGTTCGATTGCCGGACGCGGCCGCGCTCGATCGTGATTTCGCCGAACAACGCGGCTGTCAGCCCGAAGATCAGCCCGCCTTGCAGTTGCGCAATGATGGTATCGGGATTGACGGCAATTCCGGTATCGACGGCCGACGTCACCCGTCGCAGATGCACGTCGCCGTGCTCATCAACCTCGGCTTCGACGACAGTGGCAATGAAGCTGCCGAACGACGGCTGCGCACAAACACCGCGACCGGTCCGTGGTGGCAGCGGCTGACCCCAGCCGGATTTCTCCGCAACGAGTTGGAGCGCCGCCTTCAGTCGCGGCGTCTTCTCGAGCATACCGATGCGGAACGCGATCGGATCGGCACCGGCTTTTCGAGCCAATTCATCCATGAAGCATTCAGTAGCAAAGACATTATTGTTTGGTCCGACGCCGCGCCAGAATCCGGTCGGCACCGCCGGCGGCTCGGCGCGGACATACTCGACCTGGAAATTTGGAATGTCATAGGGATTGTCAACCGCGCTATCGACCGCGTCGATATCGATGCCGTTCTGGAAGGCGGGCGGCAGCCAGCGCGCCATGATCGATGAACCGGCTATGCGATATTTCCAGGCGACAATCTTGCCGCCGGATAAAGTGGCCGAAATCACGTCGCGATAAACCGGCCGATAAATGTCGTGCTGGATGTCCTCCTCGCGGGTCCAGACGACTTTGACCGGCCCATCGACGTTTTTGCCGATGCGCACGGCAGCGGCCACCATGTCGGCTTCGAGCCGACGTCCGAAACCACCGCCCAGAAGGTGGTTGTGCGCCGTCACCTTGTCGAGCGGAAGACCGGCGGCATTTGCAGCATATTCCTGTACCCGCGAGAGCACTTGCGTGCCGGTCCACACCTCGCAGGCTCCGGGCGTGACGTGGACCGTGCAATTGAGCGGTTCCATCGGCGCATGCGCCAAAAACGGCAGCTCGTATTCGGCATCGACCCTTTCACCCTGGGTCAGGCCCTTGGCGATGTCGCCGACAGATTTTGCGACCACGCCGTCTTTTTTGCTTGCCGCGCGCAAATGGTTCCAAATGTCGCTGGAATTTATTTTTGCATTCGGGCCTTCGTTCCATTTGATGACAAGCGCATCGAGCCCTTTTTTGGCGGCCCACATGTGATCGCCGACGACTGCAACGAGATCATCGAGCACCACGACCTGCTGAACGCCCGGAACCTTTTTGGCGGCGCTGTCATCGACGTGCGCGACTTTGCCGCCAAACACGGGACACTGGGCGAGCGTCGCAAACTTCATCCCGGGCAACATCGCATCGATACCGTAAACGACCTTGCCGTCGGTCTTGCCGGGCGTATCGAACCGCTTGAGCGGCTTGCCAATCAGCGCGAAATCCTTGGGGTCCTTCACCGGTGGATCCTGCGGGGCGGGCTGACTGCTCGCGCCATCGATCAGGTCGCCGTAACTCGCCGAGCGTCGGCTCGGTGCATGACTGACCACGCCATTCGCGGCCGTGCAGCTGCCCGGTTCGACTTGCCATTGTTGTGCCGCCGCCTGGATGAGCATGAGCCGCGCCGCGGCTCCCGCTGTGCGCAACGGCTTCCAGAACGCGCGAATGGAATTGGAATTGCCGGTGACCTGAATGCCAAACACTGGATTGCCATAGAGCTTGTCGTCAGGCGGTGCGTGCGCCAGCGCCACTTTGGTGAAATCAGCGTCGAGTTCCTCGGCAAGAATCATCGCGACCGCCGTGTATACGCCCTGCCCCATCTCGACCTGCGGCATCACCAGCGTTGTCTGTCCGGAACGATCGATGCGGATGAAAGCATTGGGCGCAAACTTGCCCACCGTGCTGTCGGGCGGCTGCTCCGGCTCGTTGACTGCGCGCGCCGGGAGACGAAAGCCGAGCACAAAGCCTCCGGCCAGACCAACTTGCAGGACGGCACGCCGTGAAGGAGAGCGGGCAAGATGCTCAACGGAAGACATCGACAGCCTCCTACGTCTGTCCGTCACCGGCGGCGCGCTTGATCGCTTCACGGATGCGGACATAGGTGCCGCAGCGGCAGATGTTGCCTGCCATGGCAGCGTCGATGTCCGAATCATCAGGATGTGGCGTGGTAGCGAGCAACGCTGCCGCCGACATGATCTGACCAGATTGGCAATAGCCGCACTGGATCACTTCCAGGTCCAACCAAGCCTTCTGCACCCTCGCGCCGGTCGGCGTGGCGCCGACGCCCTCGATCGTGGTGATGGCTCGATTGCCGATCGCGCCGACGGGCAGGAGACAAGAACGGACAGGTTTGCCATCGATATGCACTGTGCAGGCGCCACATTGCGCGATGCCGCAGCCGAATTTAGTGCCGGTCATGCCGAGCACATCGCGCAGCACCCAAAGCAGCGGCATGTCACCGGGCCCATCGAAGGTTTGGTTTTCACCGTTGATATTCAGATTCATCTCCAAGAACCTCCGCCCCGTGGCCTACTTCGCTGCCACAGCTTTTTTTTTCGATGGCCCTGCCACTTCGCGCGCCTGCGAAAGAAAGATGGCGTGGCTGCCAGGCAGTTCGATGCTTTTTTTTTGATTGCGCTCGTTTCCCATGACGCTCAAGATCGGACCCCGCTAAAGCCACAACCACTGCGATCGCCTGAGTGTCGATGGCTTGGAGGATACGGTGCGACGTGCGTGACATAGCGAGCCTTCCAACCCATGCCATTGCCGATTTGCTTGGCCAATCAGGGCGATTCGCTTAAAAGCGGGTAGGCTTTGTATGTGTTGTCCCAACAAAGGACGGCCGACGAACTCATTCAACGGCATTTAGTTCCATCTGTTGCCGCAGCTCAGGCTTTGCAATAATGCATTTCGGCAAAAGGACTAATTGTACTGCGTCATAAACCAAACTGCGCCGTCATTCCGGGGCCGCGAGCGTAGCGAGCGGAGCCCGGATCCATAACCACAGGCTGTGTGGTGAGACGGGGGCGTGACATCATCGCCTGGGGTTATGGATTCCGGTAGCGTCAGGAGAGCAGGAGAGGAGGACGATCGTGAAAACGAGCTGAAACCTTTCGTAGCGGTCCAGAGGGTTCGACTCCCTCCCGGCAAAGGCGCAGCCCGCCAGCCGGAAGTGAGCCTTGCACGTGTGCGGCAACGTCACGCGTGAAGCGTATGGTAGCAGGTGCTGAAGCTGCGGGTTAGCCCCGAAATCATTTTCGCTGAAGCCTTCGTAGTCCGGAATGCGGGGGCAGCATCGACGTGGCCGTCACTGGCGAGGGCACGTTGGTTCGACCGGGGTCCTGGAACGGAGCAGAGGCACGGGATGGATCGTCTGAAGACCTGAGAGATCCCATTCGCGTCCACGTGAGAGAACCGGAGCAGGGCAGCCGGCAACAAGAGGCCCCGGCCTGGAGGAGACCTCCGCTCCTTCAGGAGCGCTACGGCGGGACACGAACAAGGAGGATCGCGTGGGCGGCGGAAGCGAACCAATAAGTGACCGTTGATACGCGGGTGGGAAGTCGTAGCGCCTTCATAGTACCGACGAGAGCGGGGAACTGGGCTCACTGGGACCCGATGGAGGGAAGGGAGGCGTCGTGAGAGAGAACCATTGCCGGGAAACACGGGAGGGGACATGAACCTCACGAACCTGTACACGAAACGACAATGGATAGCCGAACTGGCGAGAGCGAAGCCGAAGAAGGTGCTGTTCTCGCTGCACCACGTTATCGATCTGGAATGGATGCTGAAGGCCTACCGGCTGACCCGCAAGGATGGAGCGACTGGCATCGACGGTATTACGGCGAAGGAATATGAAGCGAATCTGCAGGCCAATCTCTTGGATCTGCTCAATCGCATCAAGTCCGGTAGCTACAAAGCACCGCCAGTGCGCAGAACCTACATCCCGAAGGCAGACGGCTCAAAGCGGTCGCTCGGCATTCCGACCTTTGAAGACAAGGTGGCGCAGCGGGCGATTGTCATGGTTCTGGCGGCCATCTACGAGCAGGACTTCATGCCTTGCTCGTATGGCTTCCGACCACGACGCTCAGCCCATGAGGTGCTGCGCAAACTGCACGGCGCCATCACGTGGCAAGGACAGCACTGGGTGCTGGATGTCGATATACGCAAGTATTTTGACAGTATTCCACACTCCCAACTTCGGGCGTTCCTCGACCAGCGAGTAACGGATGGCGTGATCCGACGGATGATCGACAAGTGGCTGAAAGCAGGGGTCCTGGAAGATGGACTCCTGCGCCTTGCGACTGAAGGTACCCCGCAAGGTGGTGTCATCTCACCAATGCTCTCGAACATCTTCCTGCACCATGTGCTGGACGAATGGTTCGAGGCAGAGGTGCGACCCCGCATGCTGGGAGAGTGTACGTTGGTGCGCTTTGCCGATGACTTCGTGATGACGTTCAAGAACCACCGTGACGCCAAACGGGTTCTGGAAGTGTTGGGGAAACGGCTTGCACGGTATGGGCTCACGCTGCATCCCGACAAGACCCGGTTCGTCGACTTCCGCCCCGAGCGCAAAGGTGGCACGCATCCGGACTGCGCCGAACCACCGTTCGACTTTCTTGGCTTCACCCACACCTGGGCGAAATCACTGAAGGGGCAGAACGTGGTACGGCAACGGACGGCCAAAAGCCGGCTCGCTCGCGCGCTGCTCGGGGTAAAGGAGTGGTGTCGGTTCAACCGCCACCTGCCGATCCTCGATCAGCACAAGCGGCTGTCTGAGAAGCTGGTAGGTCACTATGCCTGCTACGGTATCACGGGGAACAGCCGGCAACTCGCAACCTACGCTCATCAGATCAAAAGGGTGTGGAGGAAGTGGCTGGAACGGCGGACGCGCTCGGAGCCTCTCTCATGGGAGCGGTTCTCTGCCTTCCTCGCCCGCCATCCCCTCCCGCGACCTCGCATCGTCCATCAGTACGCCACCTTTAGCCAGGCTCTCTCATGAAGAACCGGAAGCGGTAATCCTGCACGTCCGGGTCCGTGGGGGGTGAGGGTGGTAACATCCTCATCTACCCGGCGTGCGCAGGCAGTCGGCAGGGCCGACTTGCCTGCGCCCCGGAATGACGTCGAGGTGTTTATGACGCAGTACAGCTAAAGCGTTTGCCGACCTTTTCAGTCAATCGGAAGCGCGAGCCCAACGGCATCCGGCGGGCGACAATATGGCCTAGCACGGCACTCAGCCATTCAACCGTCTCATTGGCCCGGTTGGCCACTTAAGCCGCCGGCTTAGCGATTGAACCAGACCGTCATGCCCGGCTCGAGGCCGCTCGCATCGCCCTGCGAATCGAAGCGCAGGCGCAGCGTATTGAGATCGTGGTCGCCGACCGCGCGCTCGGCCTGCCAGGTCGCGAACGACCCGAGCGGCAGCAGCTCGGTGACGACGGCCGGCATCATTGGCTGCGCGCCTGATCGCGCGACACCGACCGCTGCTCCAACCTTTAGGCCATGCAGCAGATCTTCCCGCGCGTTGAACGAAAACCAGCGCTTGCCGGTCTCGTCGACCACGAGCACCGGCTGCCCGGCGCTGACGTTCTCGCCCACCTCGGCGACGATCACGCTGACGATGCCGTCGGCCGGCGCATGCAGGCTGGTCTTGGCGAGCCTTCGCTCAAGCACTGCGAGCGCGGCCGCCGCGGCCTTGACCTGCGCGTCCGCGATGGCGCGCTCCTCCTGCGTCGGCCCGGCAACCGCCGCGGCGTGGTTAGCTTCCGCCTCGGCCACGTCGGCGCGCGCAGCCGCCGCATCGTTCTCGGCCTGATCCAGCGCTTGCTGCGTGGCAGTATCGCTGCGCGCCAGGTCAGCGGTGCGGGTGAGCTGTTGCTGTGCGTATTCGAGCCGTGATTTTGCCTTGGCGATCTCCGCCGCCAGCGCTGCGATCTCCTCGGCGCGCACGCCGGCGTAGACGTGATCGCGCTGTGCCGAAGCGGCGGCAAGCGCCGCGCGCGCCTGTACCACTGCCGCGCTCAGCTCGAGCGCGGAAAGCTCGGCCACCACATCGCCAGCGCGGACGCGGTCACCCTTGTGGACCTTGATCGTGGCGAGCTGCCCACCCACTTCGGGCGCTACGCGGACTTGGGTAGCGCGCACGACGCCGACGATGGGCGCGGCCTCGCCGCGCGGCCACAGCAGGTATGCGCCTGCGCCCGCGGCAAGGACAACCAGACCAAGCGCAACAAGCCTTCGGGTGCGGCTAGCCATGCACTTGTCTCCGTTTGACGATAAAAGCCGAAATCGCAGCGAGCGCGAAATAGACGATGGCCTGCCCCCACAGCCCGCGCCAGTCACGCGCCACTTCCCACAGCGTTGCGCCGAGCTGATCGATGCGCACCATCCCGTCGATGGCCAGATCCGAAGGAAACATGTAACCCGCGGCAAGGACCGGCTTGGGGATTGCTTCGCGCGGCCAGGAAAACCCGGCCAGGAAGAACTGCGGGAGGCTAGTGGCGAGGAAGATGAGCGTCGGCGTCTCAGGACGTTCGAACCAGGCGCCCACTGCCTGGCCCATGAAGCTCGTTGCCAGCACGAACACCGACGCCAGCGCGAGCACTTGCAAGGGCTGGCCGAGCGTGGAAAAGCCGTAGAGCCGCGGCAGCACGATGAAGTAGAGCGCGAGCGCGGGCAAATAGATGGTCAGATGGGCGATGCCGCGTCCGAGCACGCCCGCAACCGCGCCGCTCCTGGCTTCTCTCAGCGTACCGACCGTCAGCATTGCCGCGCCAATCAGCAGCATCTGCTGCAGGATCAATACGAAGGCTGCCGGCACGATGTAGCTGGCATAGCCGCCAACCGGATTGAAGATCGGCTGCAGCAGGATGTCAGCCGGGCTCAAGGATGCGAGCGCAGCTTTGAACAGGCTGCCGTCGTGGCGCGCGCCGCCGGCGGCAAGGTCGGACGACAACGTATCGATCGCGACCGCGATGCCGCTGCTCATCGTTCTGAACATGAAGAAGTAGGTGGCGTCGGCATAGATCGGAAGGCGCACGGTCGTGCCCTTGAGCACGTCGCGCTCCGTCCCCGGCGGAATCCCGACCACGGCGAAAGCCTCGCCGCGGTCGACCGTCGCGCGCGCCTCAGCGAGCGTATCGGCGCGGACGACCACCTTGACTGCACCGCTCGCGTCCAGCGTTTGCACGATGCGGCGGCTGAGTTCGCTCAGATCGTTGTCAACGACCGCAATCGGGATCTTGCGCAGGATCTGGTTGAGATAGGGTTGCGGGTAATAGAGCCCATAAACCAGCGGCGCCAGCACCAGCATGATAAAGGCGCCACGGTTCCCAAGCACGCGCCGCCATTCGGCTGTAAAGGCTCCGCCGATGGCGCGGGGCGCTGCGTAGGCCGCCGCCGCGTCGGGTAGCGGCGCCGCCCGCGTCGTGCTTGCGGCCATCGCGCGCAAGCGAAGGAAGGCGAGCAGCGCATAGAGCGCGGCCAGCCCGGCGAGCATGGCAAACGGGCGTGCTGAACCGGCTAGCGGCAGCCCGCGCTCCGCCTGGCCCAACAGCACCGCCATATACCAGCGCAGCGGCAGGATCGCACCCCAGGACAGCGCGAACGCATTCATTCCCAGCGCCGGGAATCCCACCCCCGCGTATCCGAATGCCGGCGAGACGACGAGACCGGTGAGGCCGAGGCCGGTCGCGAGGTCGCGCACCAAAAGCTGCAACAGCGCTCCGACCGCCAGGTAGCCGATGATCAGCAGCGAAGCTGCAACGGCCATCATCAGCAGATCGCCCTTGAAGGGCACCCCGAGCCATCCCTCCAGAATGAGCGGCATCGACAGCATCATGAGAAAAAAAATCCCGAACAGGGGCGCAAGCTTGCCGGCAAGCGCGACGATCGGGTTGCCACCGGCGCACGCGAGCCAGCTGCGCATGCTGCGCCGGCGAAACTCGGAGCCGACCGCATAGCCGGCGGCGATGGCGATGACCACGTGCAGGACCATCGGCAGCAGCGCGCGCAACAGGAACTGCGCGTAATTCCGCGCCGGGTTGACCAGCACAATCGTCTCCGCGACCAGCGCGCCGATGCGTGACGGCTTCGGCGCCGTGCGGGCTGCCGCGAGGCTCACCGCGGCCGCGAGGCTGTCGCTCAAACTGGACGAAGCAATGCCTGCAGCGGTGAGGAACTGCTGGTTATAGAAGGCAACAACCTGCGGTCGCCGTTCCGCTTTCAGGTCGCGTTCGAACCTGTCTGGCACGTAGACGGCACCAATGGCCTCCCCGGATCGTATCGCGCGCACGGCCGATGCGAGATCGCTGGCACGTTCCGCGATGCTGAGGCCCGGCGATGCCGCCACCTGCTCAATAAAAACCCGCGAGGTGTCCGAGCGATCCGCGTCCACGACCACAACACCGAGCCCGCGGATCACTGAATGACTGAATACCGCGGTCAGAGTCACGAAGGCGAACAGCGGCACGCCGAAGATCAAGATCAGCGCCGCACGGTCATGCAGCAGCCAGCGCAATTCGCGTCTGGCGACCAGCAGGAATCCGGGCTTGGCCGGGGGCTTCATCCGCGACCGCCCCAATCCAAATAGGCGCTCATGCCGGGGCGCAGCTCCGGCACCTTCTCGACCGGGTAAGCACGGATGGAGAACGTGCGCAGGTCGAAATCGCCGGTGGCGCGGGTTGCGCGCCAGCTCGCATATTCGCCCTTGGTGGCGATCAGCCTGACCTCGACGGTGATGCGACGATCGCCGAGCGCGGGAATGCGCAGGCGGAAACGGTCGCCGATCTTCAGCGACTTGACCAGGTCCTCACGCAGATCGAAGTGAAACCACAGGTCGCTCAGATCGATCAACGTCACCAGCGGCACACCAACCGCAACATATTCGCCGGGCTCTACGTGGCGCTGATAGACCTGCGAGGCTACCGGCGCGTAAATAACCATCTGATCGATGAGCGATTGCACGGCCTTGATGTCGGCGATGGCCTTGCCGACGTTCGCCTCGGCAATCTCATGCTCCTCTTTTGTGTAACCGTTGACGGCCTGATCGTAGGCCGATTTGGCCTGGTCCACCGCGCGTTCGCTTTCGTGCAGGGAATCGGTCGCCTGGTCGAGCCGGGCGATCGGGGCATTGCCGTGCTCAGCCAATTGTTTGACCCGGTCATAGGTCTTTTGCGCCAATACCAGGCTCGCTTGCGCCCGCTCGAGCGCGGCCTTGCGCGCGGCAATGACCTCCGGGCGGGTGCCGGCATTGATGTTGGCGAGCTGCGCCTCGGAAACGATCTTGGCGGCCACTGACTGCTCGTGCTTTGCAATCGTTTCGGGGTTGTCGATGCGCACCAGCACCGCGCCGGCCGCAACGTCCTGCCCCCGCTGCACCGGAATATCACCGACGCGTCCATCCACCCGCGCCGCGATGTCGAACCGCGTCGCATCGACTTCGCCCTGCACCAGCAGCGGCTGCGGCCGCACCAGATACCAGATCGAGAGGCTAGCGACTGCCGCGACCACCACGCCGACGATGATCGACGGAACGCGGGCAGAAGCAGGCGGCTGCTTTCTCGCTGCTTCCCGCGGAGGTTCAGGCGCGAGTTGCAGCGGGGGCTCAGGCGAGGGTTGCAACGGAGGCTCAGGCGCGGCTTTCATCGGCTGCGCTGGCGGCACCTCCGCTCGGGTGTCAGCTGGCGTGTCCATCTGAGATTTCCTCGGCCAGTTGGTATCAATTCAGCGAGTCCTTTTATCACATCCAACGCCCGCGTATGTTGATCAAGAGAATTGAAAGAAGCACTGGTTCTTCAGTGAGGCAATCTTCTCGGCGTCTCGGAAATCACTCGCGCGCCGCGCTGACCGGTGAAGTACGACCAGAGCCATTCGGTTTCGACCTGCCATCGACTCTGCAGCTGCGGAAGCGAGGCCACGTGGATGAAGGCCCATATCAGCCAGGTCAGAAATCCGCTCATGCGAAAATGGCCGGCCTCCAGGATTGCAAAATTCTTGCCGACCACGGCCATGTTGCCCTTGTCGAAGTACCGGAACGGACGCTTCGGCTCGCGACCCTTGAGCCGCTGGCAAAGCAAGCGGCCCACATAACGCCCTTGCTGGATCGCTGCCTGGGCGACGCCGGGCACGGGGTGTCCGTCCTGCATGAGCGACGCTGTATCGCCGATGATGAAGACATCCGGCGCATCCGGAACGTTCAGGTACGGATCAACGGATACGCGGCCGGCCCGATCTGTTTTGCCGCCTAACATTTTCATGATCGGTGATGCAGCTACGCCCGCGGTCCACAGAACCGTCGCGCTCGGGATCCTTTTGCCGCCGGCGATGACGCCTTGCTCATCGACCTTTTCGACCTTGACTCCTGTCATCACCTTGACGCCGAGCTTTTCGAGCCGTTTGGTTGCCTTCTTCGACAAGCTCTCGGCGAAGCTCGGAAGCACGCGGTTGCCGCCTTCAAGCAGGATGATCGTGCTCTGCGCCGGATTGATCCGCCGGAAATTCCGGCGAAGCGTGACACTGACCATATGCGCCATCGATGCCGCCAGCTCGACCCCGGTGGGACCCGCGCCGACCAGCACGAAGGTCATTTGCCGATCACGTTCGCCTGCATCGTCGGTCTCTTCGGCGACCTCGAATGCGCTGAGGATTTTCGTCCGGATCGTCTCGGCGTCATTCAGATTCTTGAGACCCGGCGCGTATTGCGCTGGCCGGTTGGCGAGCGCCGCTTACGCAATCCTGTGGGCTTCCGCCTTTCTCTCGGCCATCATCGACAATATCCCGTTTGTCGCCACCATGATCCCGTTGATCAAAGGCGTGGCACCCTCCTTCGGCGGCACGGACAAGATTGAACCGCTATGGTGGCCTAATTCGTCGTGGCCGAAATAGCTCGGGCGCATCCCGGTGGCGACCACCAGAAAGTCGAAGGGGACCTTGCGAACTCCGAGTTCCGGGCAAGTGGCATCGAGCGACCGCGAATGCAGGTCAATGCCGGTCACTTCCGCCAGCGCCACTGTGAGGTTTCTCTGCTTGACGGCGAGCCGCCGGATCGGCGCCGCGATTTCCGAGGGTGCAAGCACTGCGGTTGCCGCTTGATAGAGGAGCGGCTGAAAGATGTGGTGATTGCGACGATCGATCAGGACGACCTCGGCATCGGCGCGCTTGAGAGCACGCGCGGCGGCGATCCCGGCGAAGCCACCTCCAATGATCACGATGCGTTTCTTTGCTCGCGTTTGTTGCGTGCGAGGCGTATCTGCGACAGCCAATCTATCTGCAGGTTTTGCCAGCATGGCACTCATGGAATCACCTCTTTTGCTTTGTTGCACGCCGCGTGAAATTCAGTCGTAACCGATCTCGCCGCGAACCTTGCCGCGGAACACCCAGTAGGACCATCCGCTGTACATGAGGATCACGGGCAGCAGCACGAGCGTGCCGACCAGCAGGAACGCCTGCGTGCGCTCGGACGATGCCGCCTCCCACAGCGTGAAATGATGCGGCACGATCATGGGGTAAAGGCTGATGGCGATGCCGACATAGGAGAGCACGAAGAGGCCGATCGCACCAAGGAAAGGCGTGGCTTGTGCCTCGCTGCCGAGCGCATGCCAGGTGAGCCAAGCAACAGCCGCAGTGGCCAGGGGCACCGGCGCCAGGAACGCAATATTCGGCCAAGCGAACCAGCGCGCAGCGATGCTTTCGCTCATCAACGGCGTCCAGATGCTGACGACGCCGATCGCAAGGAGAACTCCGATCAGGCAGATGCGGCCCTGGCGGCGCGCTGCAGCCTGGACGTTTCCTTCGGTCTTGAGAATCAACCAGCCGGCGCCCAAAAGTCCGTAGCCGAACAGCAACGCGACGCCGGTCAGCAGTGCGAATGGGGACAGAAAATCGAACGAGGTTCCGGCGAATTGCCGGCCGCTGACCCGAAATCCCTGGATGAAGGTGCCGAGCACCAGGCCTTGCGCGAACGTGGCAATGCCCGAGCCGTAACAGAAGGCGTGGTCCCAGAAGGTCTTGTGATCCGCGTCGCGAAAACGGAATTCAAAAGCGACGCCGCGGAAGATGAGCGCCAGCAGCATGACCGCAATCGGGAAATACACCGCCGGGATGATGATGGCGAAAGCGAGTGGAAAGGCGGCCATGAGACCGAGGCCGCCGAATACCAGCCAGGTCTCGTTGCCGTCCCAGATCGGCGCGATCGTGTTCATGATAGTGTTGCGCGAGGATGCGTCGGGCGCGAGGCCGAACAGCATACCTACGCCGAGATCGAACCCGTCGAGCAGGACATAGAAGAACACCGCCATCCCAAGGATCAAGGTCCAAATCGGCACGAAATCGAGGACCGGCGTCATCTGGTCTCTCCCTCGGCGAGGCCGAGCGCTCCGGCCAGGACCGGCGCTTCTGGCCGTCCGGCTTCGATCTTCGAAACCTGTTCGGCGGAATACCCCGGCCCCTTGCGCACGATGCGTAGCATCAGCAGGAGACCCCACGGATAGATCAGCAGATAAACGAGCATGTAGCCGGCGAGCGAGATCGCGACGTCGTAGGTCGTCAGCGAGGGCGACACCGATTGCGCCGTGCGCAGCAGGCCATAGACGGTCCACGGCTGCCGCCCAACCTCGGTGACGCACCACCCGGCAATCACCGCCACGAACCCGAGCGGCGCGGCGAGCTGAACGAGCCGAAGGAACAGCGGTGTGTCGTAAAGCCGTCGGCGCCAGCGCAGCCAGCCGCCCAGCAGCACAAGCCCAAGCATCAAGCCGGCGCATCCGACCATGATCCGGAAGGCAAAGAACGGAATTGCGACCGGCGGACGTTGATCAGCCGGGAAATCCTTCAGGCCCTTCACCTCGCCGTCGAGATCGTGAGTGAGGATAAGGCTGCCCAGCCAGGGAACCTCGATGGCGAAATAGTTGCTTTCGGCCTTGTCGCTTGGAATCGCGAATAGCGTCAGCGGCACGCCACGCTGTGTATCCCAGCGGGCTTCGATGGCGGCGAGCTTGGCCGGCTGATACTCGCGCGTATTGAGGCCATGTTGATCGCCGATGAGCATCTGCAGCGGGACGAGAACGGTCAGCAGCCAAAGCGTCATCGACAGCATGGTCCGGCCTTCTTCGGCCGAGGGCTCGCGCCGGACGAGATAGGCGCCGACGCCGAGCACGACGAAGCCGGTGGTAACGAAGAAGCCGACAACGACATGCGCCAACCGGTAGAGAAAGGAAGGGCTGAAGATCACCTCGAGCCAATCCTTCGGAAAGAACTGGCCGTTGACGATCTCGTAGCCGGCCGGCGTCTGCATCCAGCTGTTGGCCGCCAGAATCCAGAAGGACGAGAACAAGGTGCCCAGCGCGACCATCAGCGCGGAGACGAAATGGGCCCAAGGCGGCACCAGCTTGCGGCCGAACAGCAGAACCCCCAGGAACGCCGCCTCGAGGAAGAAGGCGGTCAAGCCCTCGTAGGCGAACAGCGGCGACAGCACATTGGCAACCGCGTCCGCGTAGCGGCTCCAGTTCGTGCCGATCTGGAACGGCATGACGACGCCCGTGACGACGCCCATTCCGAACGCGATCGAAAAGATCTTGATCCAGAACATCGAGATGCGGACGTAGACCTCGCGTCCGGTCGCAAGCCGCAGGCCCTCCAGTACGGCGATGAAAGAGGCAACCCCCACGGTGAAGGCCGGCAGCAGGATGTGCCAGGCAACGACCCAGGCAAATTGCAGTCGCGACAGAAGTACAGGGTCGAGTTCCATTGCAGTATCTGCATTCGCTGTCTTTGTTAGCCCGCTTGATCGCGACGGAGGCGCGCCCGAGCGTGCTCGAGGAGTGCGCGGGCAAATCTCGCTTCTTCCTCGCTTTGCACGCTGGGCTCCTGATCGACGGTCTCAAGCTGCATCAAGGATCGATCGACGATCTCATCCAGCTCATGGTGAGCGAGCGTGCCATTCTTCCCGAGCACGAGAAGCGTGTTGAGGCTCAACAGGAATGCCGCCACTCCACTGCCGGCATGATTGAGCTCGATCGGCATTCAAGCCTCCCGCCAACGTGGCGATCCTTAAGCCGAAGCAACGGCGCGTTTTGCTGCGGTCGTAGCGGCAGGCCTCGTGCGCAGCTCGAGCAGCCCGAGCAGCATTTCGTCTCGCTCTGCCTCAAGCTCGTCAATGGAGCGCGAACCAATCTCGGCGTGAACGCTGTCGACGAGCTTCTTTTGCACTTCGGGCGTCAACACCGGCTGGCCCAGAACCTTCCACCAGGCCGTCATCGGACCGGTGAACTGCTGAAAGAAATGTTCTATTCCGCCTTGGCCGCCGCCGAGGTGGTTGAGCATCATGTTGCCCATGATGCCCCAGCGCAGGCCTGGTCCCCAGCACAACGCGCTGTCGACGTCGGCAGCGCTGACGACGCCCTCGGCAACCAGGTAATAGACCTCCCGCGCGAGTGCCGCCTGCAAACGGTTGGCGACGTGCCCAGGTACCTCTTTGCGAACGCGGATTGCTTGTTTGCCCAAGCCCTTGAAGAATTCGAAAACACGCGCAATCGTCTGTTCCGAAGTCTTTGCGCCGCCCACGATCTCGACCAGCGGGACCAAATGCGGTGGATTGAAAGGATGCGCTATGACACAGCGCTCGGGATGGGACGGACAGCCCGATTGGATCTCGCTCATGGTCAGACCGGACGAGCTCGATGCGATGATCACCTCAGGCGGCAACAGCTCGTCCAGCTGACCATAGAGCTTCTTCTTGAAATCAATCCGCTCGGGCCCATTCTCCTGCACGAGATCGGCGCCTTTCACCGCCGTTGGAAGGTCCGGTGTGAACGTGAGCTTCGATTGTGATGCGCCAGGCGCGAGGCCCAGTCTTTTGAGCGCTGGCCAGGCCGCTTCGACGAAACGTTTCAGCGCGGCCTCTGCGTTCGGCGCGGGATCAGTCGCCACGACCTCCAGGCCTTTCGCCAGGAACAGCGCCGTCCAGCTCGCGCCAATGACGCCAGTGCCGATAATGGCTATGCGGCGGATAGGTTTGTTGTACGACATGGTTCTATCTCCTGGTGTTGGTTAGTTCCGCGTAGGCAATGCCGGTAAGGTTTCCCTGCGCAGCGAGCACGACCTTCTTCCCGGAGCCATCCAGCTTTGCGCAATAGACGTCACCAGCGAGATCGGTGAGGAACATGCGGTCGCCCGCGAAATCGAGCGCGATCCCGATCCCTTCCATCAAGTCAGTGACCAGGATGTCGTGCGCCGGACGTTTCTTAAAGTCCGCATCCATGGGAGCGCGACTGACGCTGTTACCGCGCGGGGGATTGCCGCGGTCGGTCCAGTAAATCAGCCGGTTCTTCAGATCGAGCTCGATGTCGATCGGCTCGGGCAAACCTTCGAAAAGAACTTCGATGTCGCTGCGATTAGCCGCAGTCTCGCCTTTCGGCATTGCGATATTCGCGCGAAAGATACGGCCTACCCCCGCGTTATCGGGCCCTTTTTGCGTCCAGTAAAACTCACCCCGGTCTGCATCGACAGCGATTCCCACGCACCATTTCTCCGCATCGGGGCCGGGACGCGGGTCGCCTTTGCTCGTATCAACCAGCGTCTCGATCTTGGAGCCATCGAGGTTGCAGCGCATCACGCGCATCCCCTCGCGATCACACCAATAGATCTTGGCGTGCTTTCTATCCAAGGTCATCTGCTTGGGCGTGAAAGTGTCGCCTTGGGGAATAATGGTGGTGTGGTTTTTGCCGTCGAGGTCGACCCGCTCGATTGAGCCATCGTTGTGGGTAGGAACGCCCATGTTCGTCCAGTAGATGTGGCCGGCCACGGTATCGACAGCTATCCCATCAGGAACACGACCGCCGGTTGCGATGACCTTCTTGTCTGAACCATCCGGATTCACGGAAAGCACGCGTCCGCTGCTCGCGTCGAGAAAGAACAGGCGCCCAGCCTTAGTTTTAGTTTCAGCCTCCGTTCGGTTTTGCTCGGCAAGTTGTGATGTTGTCATAGGTATTTCCTTTCGTCTCAGAGTTGGGCCTCGATGCCGCGAGCTCGCCAAGGAAGGTCGAGAGGAAGGTCGAGAGCGCTCAACACGTGGCCCATTCTTTCCTTTTTGGTCCGCAGGTAAGGGAAGGAGTGGGTAGTCGGCGCGGCCTCACAAGGGATTCGAGCGACTACCTCGATACCGGCATCAGACAAGGCGCGAACCTTGCGGGGATTGTTTGTCAGAAGGCGAACCCGGCCGACGCCGAGGTCTCGCAGGATTGCGGCCGGCAAGCCGAAATCCCTGCAATCGGCCTTGAAGCCGAGGGCATGATTGGCTTCGACGGTATCGATGCCGACATCCTGCAGCTCGTAGGCCTGCAGCTTGGCCATCAAGCCGATGCCGCGGCCCTCCTGATGTTCGTAAATGATGAGACCGCGGCCTTCTTCGGCGATGGCCTGCATCGCCATGGCCAGCTGGTCGCCGCAATCGCAACGCAGAGAGCCCAGCGCTTCGCCGGTGAAGCACTGCGAATGGATGCGCAGCAAGGGTGTTCCCTGCGTGAGATCGCCCATGACAATTGCCAGCGCCGTTTCGGCGCGTGCAATGCCGTTCGCGAACTCGCGCTCGTACCCGGTGGCGCGGAACATGCCCCACCTGGTGGGCATGCGTGTTGTTGCAACGCGCCAAAGAACTTCGGTTTGCGCAGTTCGCATCATTTCGTGCCAGTCCTCTTCGCTGTCGCGCTTCTGGATCTGTGGCTTTGCAGAACAGCCCACGTTCACGCCGCGCGCTCTTTTGGTTGCGGGACGGCGCCGCTCGCGTGCAAGCCGGCGATCTCCGTCGCGTCAAATCCGAGCTGCGTGAGAATTTCCTCATTGTGTTCGCCAAGTTCCGGCGCGCGCTTTGCAGGCACTTTGGTGACGCCGTGCACCTGCATGGGGCTGCTGATCGTCGAGGTCAGCTTGCCCCCTGCGCCATCGAGCGGAACGACGATGTTGTTCGCGGGCAATTGCGGGTCATTGACGACCTCGGCGGGTTCCAGAATCGCTCCGTACGTGATGTGCGCTTTGTCGAAGACCTCGCGCCAGTGCTGCATCGGCTGCTTGGCGAACACGTCATCCAGGATTGCCCTGAGCTGTGGGGCGTTCTTTGCTTGTTTTGCCGCATCGCGGAAGCGCGGATCGGTTATCAAATCCGGCCGACCAATGCCGATCGCCAGCGCCTTCAATTTGTCCGGCGTGACCACCAGCATGAACCAGCTGCCGTCAGACGCTTTGTAGGGATTGAGGGTCGCGTTCGACGGGCTCTGCCGATCGTGCAACGGATAGAACGTCGCCCCGGCCAAAGCTCCGGCAATGTAGACGCCAGCGGCCCAGATGCCCCCGGCGAGCAATGATGTCGTGACATAGGAACCTTTGCCCGTGCGCTCACGCCGGTACAGGCCCATGGCGATCGCCGAGAACAGGCCAACCGCCGTCGCATGATCGCCACTGGCCGCAATGGGCCATGTGGGCGGCGCCCCCGCATCGCGTGTCTGCGATAGCAGGCCGCTTCGCGCCCAGTAGGCCGTCACATCGAAGCCCGGAAGGTTGGCGTCAGGGCCGTTGTCGCCGAAGCCTGAGATGTCAGCGTAGATCAGGCGGGGGTTCCATTGCACGACGTCCTGGTACTCGAGCTTGAGCCGCTTGCGCGCCGGATGCGGCGTGTTGACGATGAGCACGTCGGCCCACTTGACCAACCGTTGCAGCACTTCTGCGGCCTCCGGCGATTTCAGGTCGAGCGCCAAGCCGCGCTTGTTGCGGTTGTCCAGATGCCACAAGTAATTGTCGTTGGCGCGCGGCTGCGGCGGAATCTTGTAGACAATTCGCCACATGTCGCCGGAGGGCGGCTCGACCTTGATCACGTCGGCGCCGAAATCGGATAGGATCACCGCGGCGCCTGGTCCCGCAACGAAGCTCGCAAAGTCCACCACTTTCAGTCCCGAGAAGATGTTATCGCTCGCCATTGTCTCTCTCCTGAATTGTCACGCTCAGCGCGTGGGCTTCAACGCCCCCGGAACTGGGGTGCGCGCTTTTCAAGGAAGGCAGACGTGCCCTCGTTCTTGTCTTCGGTGGCGGCGCAGAGACCGAAGTAAGAGGCTTCGAGCAGCAAACCCTCGCTCTGGCTTGTCTCCATTCCCTTGTTCGCGGCCTCGAGCGCGAACTTGACGGCAATCGGAGCGTTGGCGGCGATCTGTTTGAGAATTGCTTCGGCACGCGTGATCAGATCAGTCGCCGGAACGATTTCGTTGACGAGCCCAATACGATAGGCTTCCTGCGCGCTGATCATCTCTCCGGAAAGAATGAGGTGCAGGGCGCGGCCCTTTCCGACCAGTCTCGGCAGCCGCTGAGTGCCGCCACCACCCGGAATAAGTCCCAGTTTGACTTCGGGCTGGCCGAACTTCGCGTTCTCCACCGCGATCCTGATGGTGCAAGCCATTGCTGTCTCGCAGCCGCCCCCGAGCGCAAAGCCGTTCACGGCCGCGATCACCGGCTTGCCGAGATTTTCGATCAGATCGAGCACCTCCTGCCCGAAACGGCTGGACTGCTCTGCTTCGAACGCCGTGACACGCGCCAGCTCGCTGATGTCGGCACCGGCGATGAACGCCTTGTTGCCGGCACCCGTCAGGATGACACCGCGCACTGCCGTGTCATCGCGCGCGTCCTCGAATGCGGTTCGCAGATCCGTCCAGGTCGCCTTGTTCAGCGCATTGAGCACCTTGGGCCGATTGACGGTTACGTATGCAAAGGCACCCTTCTTCTCGTACACCACATTCGCGAGCGTTAATGCTGCCGGCGGAGAAACGGTCGGTGCGGCTGCGGACGAAGGCGAAAGCGTGGCGGCTGCCATGACCATGGTCATTTCTCCTGTCTGAAATGGGGCGAGCGAGCGGAGGGGCTGGCCTGCCGTGCCGGATCACACGAAGGCGCCGAAGCCCGTAACGGCTTTGCCGACGATCAGATTCTGCATCTGATACGTGCCTTCGTAGGAGTAGAGCGCCTCGCAATCCGTAAAGAAGCGCGCGGCCTTGTAGTCGGCGACGATGCCGTTGCCGCCGAGGAGCTCGCGTGCCCAGGCGACGGTCTCGCGGCACTTGGCCGTGCAGAACGCTTTGGCAAGCGCCGCATGCGCATCCGTCAACTTGCCTTCGGCATGCAGCTGCGCCTGGCGCACGATCAGGCACTGCGAGGCCGTGATGTTGGAGATCATCTTGGCGAGGAGATCCTGCACCAGCTGGAAAGAGCCGATCGGCTTGCCGAACTGCATGCGCTCCTGCGCGTATTTGAGCGCGGCCTCATAAGCGCCCATCGCGCACCCCGTGGCCATCCACGCAACAGCGTAGCGTGTCATCTTCAGCACCTTGGCGGTGTCGCGGAACGAGTTGCCGCCCTGCAAGCGGTTCGCTTCCGGCACCCGAACGTCCTTCAAAGTGATGTGGCCGTTCTGAACGACCTTGAGCGCGATCTTGTTCTCGATCTTCTCGACGCTGAACCCGGGCGTCGTCTTGTTCTCGACGATGAAGCCCTTGACCTGGTTGTCGGCGAGATCTCGCGCCCAGATGATGGAAACATCACACCACGGAGCGTTGCCGATCCACCGCTTCTCGCCGTTGAGGATCCAGGTGTCGCCCTCGCGCTTCGCCGTGGTCAGCAGGCCGCCGCTCGCACCCGACCCCACCAGCGGCTCGGTCAGGCCGAAGCAGCCGATCTTCTCGAAGCGCGCCATTGGCGGCAGCCACTTCTGCTTCTGCTCCTCCGAGCCGTCGATGTAGATGGAGCCCATTGCCAGGCCGACGTGCACCCCTATGAACGTCGCAAACGACGGGTCGGTGCGTGCAATCTCCATCTGGACAAAGCCCAACAGCGCCAGGCTTCCACCAACGCAGCCGTAACCCTTCATTGCAAGCCCACCAATGCCCAGCTCCTTTACCGCCGGCAGCAACTCGAAGGGAAAGGCGTCCTCTACCCAGTATTTCGTGATGACGGGCGCGACCTTGGCCTCCATGAACGCGCGCACCCGCTTCACCGTCGCGAGCTCCTCGGCGTTCAAGGTTTCATAGAGCTCGTAGAAGTCACTGTTCGGTACGGGCAGCGGCTTGTGTTGCTTTGCTGGCTTCGCGGCGACGGCGGTTGCGGTAGCGGGTGCCATATCGCTTCTCCTGTTTGCGTACCCTATTGGATTCGATTGGACCGATAAGGCGTAACTAGTCGCCCCCGTCATTGATCATGACGGGAATTTCTGAATCTCTGTCGCGGCAAGGCAGCGATGGAGGTGATTCGTGGCCGGGAAAGAGATTGCCGTCAAGAAATACGTGGTCAGGCTCGACGCGGAGGAACGCGATCGAACTCAACGAGTTGATTCGCAAAGGCAAGCGTTCCGCCCAGCTGCTGACGAAGGCGCGCATCCTGTTGAAGGCGGACATATCGGATGCGGGCGAAGGCTGGAGCGACAGCCGGATCGCCGCGGCGCTGGACACCAGCATCGCCACTGTCGAGCGGACCAGGCGCCAGCTGGTCGAGGAAGGGTTCGAGCCGGTGTTGGCCCGCAAATACAACTCGAACTCCGCCCCGCGGCGAATTTTCGACGGCGCGGCGGAAGCAAAACTGATCGCGCTGACCCTCTCTCCGGCCCCGCAAGGCTTTGCCAGATGGAGCCTGCGTCTGCTCGAGGAGAAGGTTGTCGAACTGCACATTGTCGAGCGCGCCAGCGACAACACGATCGGGCGGACGCTAAAAAAAACATTCTCAAGCCGCATCGCAAGCAGCAATGGGTGATTCCGCCCGACGCCAACGCGGCGTTTGTCGCCACCATGGAAGACGTCCTGGAAGTCTATCAGCGACCGCACGATCCGCAGCGCCCGCTCGTGTGCCTCGACGAAACCTCGAAGCAGCTGATCATCGACACGCGCACGCCGATCCCCGCCAAACCTGGACAACCAGCGCGTCACGATTACGAATACGAACGCAATGGCGTCGCCAATCTGTTCATGGTCTTCGCGCCGCTGGAAGGCTGGCGGCATGTCAAGGTCACCGACCGCCACACCGCCATCGATTATGCCCACGTGCTCAGGGATTTGTCCGATACGCATTTTCCAGATGTGGCGAAAATCGTGCTGGTGCAGGATAATCTCAACATCCACAAGCCAGCCTCGCTTTATGAGGCCTTTCCCGCGCCCGAGGCCCGCCGGCTCGTCGAGCGCTTCGAATGGCACTACACGCCCAAGCACGGCAGCTGGCTCGACATGGCCGAATCCGAACTCGGCGTTCTCGCGTCCCAATGCCTGGATCGCCGCATCGCCGACAAGCAAATCCTCGCCCACGAAGTCACCGCGTGGCAGGACCACCGCAACAAGCACTACGCCAAAGCCGACTGGCAATTCACAACCGCCAACGCCCGCGTCAAGCTGAAGAGACTGTACCCTCAGTTCGAGTGACTCGGGCGACTAGCCATCATCTGAGGGCGGCGAGCCATTGTACGCACGTACCTGCGGAATAGGCCTGGGTAAGGCAGCGCTAAACCATGGTTTAGGCCGCCGCCGCCACGACGATGGCGGCTGCGTCGCAAAACTTCGATTTGGATCAGGAGAAAGAGGGACAGCGGGTCGACCGCTGTTGCCAATTAGCTACAGCGCGTCCCGATCATAGTGGTTCATACCCCGAATGTCTGAAGTAAGCGATGCATTCCGCAGGATCGAGCGCCCGAATGTACGAACGAACACATCGGTGCAGTCCTTCCATTGTGCGCTCCGCAGCTTTGCGCAGGCATGTCTTCAGAGGATGGAACAGCAACTCTATAGGGTTAAGGTCCGGAGAATACGCTGGCAAGTAGCGGAGGCTTGCACCGACAGCCTGGATCGCCTCTTCCACACCTGCAACCTTGTGGAAGGGGACGTTGTCGACCACCACAATGTCCCTGCGCTTGAGCGTTGGGACCAAACATTGCTCTATGTAAGCCAGGAAGGCCTCTCCATTCATGGCTCCTTTGATCAGCATCGGAGCCACAACGCCGGTTTGCCGCAGCCCGGCGATAAACGTCACCGTCTCCCAGTGTCCCATCGGGGCATCGCTGACCAAGCGCTCGCCGCGTGGGTTCCAACCGTTGAGCCGCAGCATGTTGGTGGTGACTGCCGTCTCGTCGATAAATACGAGGTGGGCCGGATCAAGAAAGCCTTGCTCCCGAATCCAGCGTCGGCGCGCGCGGGCGACGTCGGCTCGCTTCCGCTCTGCCGCCCGCAGGCTTTTTTTTAATCGTGATGCCATGGCGAGCAAAGAAGCGGGACAGCGCGCTGCGGCTGCCTGGGATTCGCCGCTTGTGAAGCGCCGAAACGATCTCATTCAGCGTGAGGTCCGATTCCTCGCTGACGAGGGCGAGGATCTGCCGCGAGTGCTTCTCCAGTGGCGAAGTACTCCCTCCACTGCGCATGGGTTCGAAAGTCCCGTTTTCACGAAAGTGCTGCACCCACCGGATCGCAGAACTGACGCTGACATCAAACTGTTCGGCCGCCTCCCGTCGGGATCCTCCTTCTTCCACGAAGTCGATGACGCGCGTTCTCAACTCACCAGGATACGGTCCATGCATTGGCCAGCCCTCCGGCGA
The DNA here is from genome assembly GCA_963771845.1 of uncultured Alphaproteobacteria bacterium. Lineage (GTDB taxonomy): Bacteria > Pseudomonadota > Alphaproteobacteria > Rhizobiales > Xanthobacteraceae > VAZQ01. The sequence continues at coordinate 198,113 of CAVYVC010000021.1, forward strand.
ATCAATGCGTTAGACTTGCACCTCCGGCGTGTCTTGGGAATCCCGATTTACTGCGGTCGGGACGTGCTGTAGATTGAACTGAAAGAGCTTTTGCGCAGGGGAATACAATCGGTCAAAATGCGGTTCTCCCGGATGCTACAAGAATGTGATTTACAAGCTACAGCGTGTTCCGCTGAGATCGAGCCAGCAGGTCCACCTCTCCCCTCCAGGGAGAGGTACCGCGGGCGGCACCATCACGTCGTAATCGAACCTCATCGAAACTGGCTCTAGCCATTGCTAGATCAGCTCGCCTGCGCTTTCTCTGCCACCAGCTTGAGCTTATCCGCTATTCGGCCGAGTTCCGGGAGAGAGCCGGCTTTCATCTTCCGCATCAGATGGCTGCGATGGACCTTCACGGTCACTTCGCTGATGCCGATATCGAACGCAATCTGTTTGCTGAGGCGGCCTTGCACGACCTGGATCATGATCTCGCGTTCGCGGGGGGACAGCGATTCGAAGCGCTGCCTGAGCGCAGCCAGATCCTTTTCATTCTCCCGATGGGCACGATCGCGAGCGAGGCCGAGATGAATCGCTTCCACGAGTTCCTGGTCACGGAACGGCTTGGTGAGGAACTCAATGGCCCCGCCCTTCATCGCCTGCACCGACATCGGGATGTCGCCATGCCCTGTAATGAAGATGATTGGGATCTGGATGTTGGTCGCGGCAAGCTCGCGCTGAAGATCAAGTCCGCTTCGCCCCGGCAATCTCACGTCGAGCACCAGGCAGGTGGGGCCGTCCGGTAGATCGGACTTGAGAAAGTCGGGAATCGACGCAAACAGCCGAGCATCCAGTCCGACCGATCGCAACAGACGCTCGAGCGATGCCCGAAGCGCCGGATCGTCATCGACGATCAAAACCGCAGGTTTTGCGTCAGACATCGCCAGTACCCAGGATCAAGGCACCCGCAGTTCGCAGCTCCGGCGCAGGCGTCTGGTTCTCAAGTCTAGTCGCAAATCCATGCGCTCGACTAGACCCTTACGTCTCCGAGAGGCCGCTCGCGTCTAAACCAAGGTTTAGGCGCCCTGCTGTTACGCAAGAGCTAATCTGTGCGACCTATCGAGTCTACATGCAGGCGCGACGGTTGTTGCGGGACGCCCGTATGGTGGCAGGCTGACCAGGCGCCGGAGGATGTATTGGCCAAAGACTCTTTGATCTCGATCGTCGACGATGATCGGCACCTTCTCGAATCCATGCGACGGCTCATGCGGTCGCTCGGCTATACCGTCCAGACCTTCCCGTCTGCAGCGGATTTCCTCGCATCGCCTCGCGTCGGCGAAACCGTCTGTTTGATCGCTGACGTCAACATGCCGGGGATGAACGGAGACGAGCTGCATCGGCGCCTCATCGCTGCGGGCCACGTGATTCCAACAATCCTCATGACGGCATATCCCGATGACGTTGTGCAGGCCCGAGCCCGGAAGGATGGGATACTTTGTTACCTCCACAAGCCACTCGATGAGAAACATCTTATAAAGTGTATTGGTTTAGCTCTCGATCGCTCCAGGCCTGCCGGGAATTCATAAGTCGCTGTTGTCCGCGGGCAGGGTGAACCGAAATACCGCGCCTTTCGGTTTATTCGCCTCCGCCCACAGCCGGCCCCCGTGGGCAGCGATGATGGACCGACAGATCGACAGCCCCATGCCAACTCCGCTCGGTTTGGTGGTAGTGAATGCCTCGAAGATGCGATCGAGCTGTTCCGGATCAATTCCGGGGCCCGAATCGCGCACTGTCACGACGATGCCGTCGGTTGGGCTCTGTTCGGTGCTGATCAACAACTCTCGCGGTCTTTCCTCAACCGAGCTCATGGCTTCGATCGCGTTCAAGACCAAGTTCAAGACGACTTGTTGCACTTGAACACGGTCCGCCTGAACGGCGGACAAGCCTTCCGTCAAGCGGTTCTGGACCGACACTCCGGTCTTAGCAACTTCTGTTCGCGCCAATGCAATCACCTCGTTGATCGCCGCATTGAGGTCAAAACTTTCTCTTCGTGGAGGCGCTTTCCTGACATGGTCACGAATCCTGCTGATGATGTCGCGAGCCCGATCGGTGTCGCTCACAACGCACGTGAGCGCTTCCCTGACCTCGTCGAGATCCGGCGGGCTTCTATTCAAAAAGTTCAGGGCCGCGCTGGCATTGTTGCGCGCCGTCGAGACCGGCTGACTGACCTCATGCGCGATCGACGCCGTTAGCTGGCCCATTGTGGCAACCCGGTTGGCGTGCGCCAGCTCCATCTGTGCCTCACGCAGGGCCTCGGCGGCGCGCTTACCCTCGGTGATATCCTCGCACACGATCAAGAGTACGGGACGGTTATTGATCACAATGGCCCTGGCCGTCTCTCGAACCCAGATCACCTCGCCATTCTTGCGAAGCTTGCGCAGCTCCCAGCTCATCGCTTGGCCGGGTCGTTCGAAGCAGGCAGCCGCATTTTTCTGGACCACCTCACGGTCAGGTTCGTAAAAGACGATAGTCACCGGATGACCGAGCAATTCATCCACTGTGTAACCAAGCTGCTCGGCGCCGAAGGGGTTCACGGAGATAATCGTTCCGGTCTCACCCACCATGAAATACATGACCGGGTTGTTCTCGAAGACCGCCTTCCACTGTTCCTCACTCTCGCGCAACGCCGCTTCCGCACGCTTGCGGTTTTGTTCGGCTTGCTCGCGCTCCGTCACATCAGCCGCTGTCCCGACATATTCGGCGACTTCTCCGGTTTCATCGACAATCGGATGCCACACTGCTTGGAGGTGTTTGACGGTTCCGTCACGCAGGAGTAGCCTGTAAGTTTGCGAAAATTCGGCTTTGTCACGAAATCCCTGCAGACATGTTGTTGAGACCATCTCGAGATCATCGGGATGCACAAGGCGCCGAGTTTCGTCATAGTCGGGAATGCCGCCACGAGGGTCCAATTTAAAAATTCGGAACAACTCCTCGGACCAGAAGAGCGTTTTCCGGCTGCTGGGGTGGTAGGCGAAGCTGCCAGTGTGGCTCAGCCTTTGCGCTTCGACCAAGTAAGCCTCGCTTCGCCTTAGCGCTTGCTCTGCCCGCTTGCGGTCCTCTATGTCCGTCAGAACCTCGTACCACCTCACGATATTGCCCGCCTCGTCCCGCACTGGCACGGCGCGAGCCAGGAACCAGCGATATTCCCCATCTGCGCCGCGGCGAAAGCGCGTCTCGATCTCAATCGGCTCGCCGCTCGCCAACGAGGCGCGCCACGTGCGCACGTGTGCATCAAGATCGTCAGGATGAACGACAGCTCGCCACCCTGAGCCTCGCGCCTCTTCTACGGAGAGCCCCGAATATTCGGCAAACCGCGCGCCAATGAACACGTCCGTGCCGTCGGGCAGAATCGTGACGGTCATCGCCGGAATCGTTTCTAGGATCTCGCGAAGCTCCTTCTCTTGCTTGCGGAGCACTTCCTCCATTCGTTTGCGCTCGGTGATGTGCCGCCCGACCCCGCGGTAGCCGATGAAGCGCCCCGTCTGGTCGAACACCGGCAGCCCCGAAACGGACCAGTACCGTTTGCCGCCGTCGGGCTGAGGGCGCGCAAACTCGAAATCGCGGAACGGCAAATGGGCGTCGAGCGTCTCCCGATGCTTGCGCCAGGCCTCTTCGCCAGGCGCTAGGTGGGGTAATTCCCAGCGCGTCTTACCGATACCGATGTCGAAGCCCGGTACCGGCGCGTCGGCAAGACCTTCGGCGAACTCCTGGCGGGTGAAGCGATGCTGCACGTCGCTCTCCCAGTAAACATCAAAGGAGAATTGGATGAGAGCGCGAAAGCGTTCCTCGCGCTCGCGAAGTGCTTCCTCCATTCGCTTGCGCTCGGTGATGTGCCGGCCGACACCGCGGTAGCCGATGAAGCGCCCCGCTTCGTCGAACACCGGCAGCCCCGAGACAGACACATAGCGCTTGCCGCCGTCGGGCGTGGGCCGCGTGTGCTCGAAATCGCGGAATGGCAGGTGCGCGTCGAGCGTCTCGCGGTGCTTGCGCCAGGCCTCCTCGTCAGGTTCCAGGTAGGGCACTTCCCAGCGCGTCTTTCCGATCTCGGAACCTGGCGCCGGCGCGTCGCTGAGACCTTCGGAGAACTCCTGCCGGACGAAGCGATGCTGGGCGTCGCTCTCCCAGTAGACGTCGAACGAGAATTGGATGAGAGCGCGAAAGCGTTCCTCGCTCGCGCGCAGTGCCGCCTCGGCGCGCTTGCGCTCGGTCAAATCAAGCACGAAAGCGACGCCCTGGTCCGCGCCTCCTTCGAAGCTCACTCCGCCGATCAGCACGGGCACACGGCTGCCGTCTTTTCTGACATACGCCTTCTCGAACGGCTGCGTGGTTCCGGTCCTCTTCAACTCTTCAACGGTTTGTGCGTCGCGGCCACGCAATTCTGGCGGCGTCAGATCAGTCCAGCGGAGGCGCCCGGAGACAAGATCCTCATGGTCGTATCCCACCATGCGGAGAAATGCGTCATTAGCGTCAAGGATCTGGCCGTCCAAATTCCAAAATATGATTCCAATGATATTGGCGTCGACCAGGCGGCGTATTTTCGCTTCTCGTTCCAGAAGATCGGCCGTGGTCCGACGCAGTTCAGCGGTCCGCTCCTCTACCTTCCTCTCGAGCTCATTGCGAGCATCGCGCAACGCTTCTTCCGCGCGTCGGCGCTCATTAAGAAGGCGGGCGCTCTCACATGCTGTTGCGGCCTGGTTTGCTGCCACGGACACCAGTAACCGATCGATCTCATCGGGGAAGTTGGCCCGGCCGCTCGCGGCAGCAACCAGACCGCCCTCGGAACCGACGCCGATGGGAATAACAATACCGCGACATGGCTCAGCGCGCCCGCCGAGATCAACGTGGGGAATGACTTCCCTCAGCGAAGTGTGACCCATGATGGTGAGGTGGTTTTGGAGCCATTCCGGGAATGATCTCCATGCGTCTCCCCGCGTCGCTTCGACCGTGGCGCCCCCTTTAGGATCGCACAGGCGCACGAACGCGAAATCCAGGTACAGAGATCCGACCAGCAGGTCGGCCAGCCCGGCGGCAATAGCAGAGGGTTCTCTCCCCACCCACGCCGCCGGGAAAGTAGACAGTGCGACGAGATCCCTGAGCGCTGTTCGGAGCCGGATAGTATCTGGATCCGGACCTGTCAGCATTCAGTTTGCCGTCCTCGCGCTCTCGCGGGACCGACGTCGCTCCCGTATCTCAAGCAGGAATTCGTCGGGTGAAACGAAAAAAGGGTTCTCCTGCAGCACTCCGCCGATAATCACGACCGGGTGCGTCCGCATGATGTCCATTGCGACACTGGAACCAAATTTCGACAGGTCGTAGGTACAGACCACCGGATCGGCATAGTTGGGGAGTATGTGGTTGAGGCGCGTCTCATATTCCACGAGATCATCGACGCCCGGTTTGTCGAGTAGCGCCCATTCCATATGCGCCAAGAGCCGGGTGAGCGGGTAGCCTGCCGCTGCGCCCGACTTGAGCACCTCTTCGATCAAGGCCAGCATGGCGTCCTGGTCGAACCGCCCTCCGCGGAGATAAGCATCCTGCCACGGCCGCACCTCCAGCTGGCCGGTGTCCATCCCCTGTTGCACATCGATACCAGCTTCGGCGAGCCGCTTGAGATGGTCTTCCCGCAGCTCAGGGTCCACGATATGGAAAGCCCTATCCCCATGGTCGAAGCCGTCCTTCAAAAACGAGCGAAGCACCCTGTGCTCCTCGTCGGTGCTGTTGAAGAAAGCGCAGATGTGACGATGCCGGCCGAGCGTACCTCCGGCAAACTGCACCGAGCGGTCATTAGCCATGCGTCACCTCGCAGAAATTGAAACTCAGGGGCCGATCTGAAAGCGTCAATCGACTGCTGTTGCGCATGCCGCGGCGCAGAGCCAAGGTAGAGATATTGGCGATGAGGCGTGCCACTGCGCCATGGCTTGCCTCCCGGAGCGGGCGTCGCAAGTAGCTGTGTGTAGTGATAACACGCACCCTCCGGCTCTGCCAATCCTGGTCGAACGCCGGTTTCTCGGGGTGTTTGCCAACTGGTAAGTAGTCGATCCGGCGCTCAGCCTACCAACTCGTTAGCCAAATTCGGAGATCGCACTCAGGCCGATGGAGGACCGTGGGGAATTCATGAGTTCCCGGCGGAGGCCGCTGCGCGCCAACTTGCTAGCGCGCGTGCCACTGCGTCCGGGTCTCTTGCGATGACCGTTAGCAGTACTTGCGCGGCCTTGTCGGGACGATGTGCCCCTTGCTCCCAATCTCGCACAGTCCCGAGCGGGAGGTGGAACCGCGCCGCAAACTCTTCCTGCGTCAAGTTGAGCTTCTTGCGCAACGCCCGCACAGTCGGCACACGTCGAGCACGCGCAAGCTGCGTCTCGGTCGCTGGCGGAGCATCAGGGTCCGAAACAGCGGCTCGGTGACGCTTCACGTCGCTCATGGCATCGAAGGCGCGCCAATCTGTCTTTGGCGGCTTCTTGGGATTGAGTTTAAATCTCGTGATACTTCCTTTTTTCATGCGGCTCCGCTCCTCTTGCGGATATGATGCGAACGACGTCGCCCCTCATCATATAGGTGACGAAGAGCATTCGCCCGTCGACCAGACCGATGGCGTTGAAGCGCAACTCGCCAGCAGCATCGAGATCATCAAACTCGATCACATAGGGGTCCAAGAACACCTTCGCCGCCGTTCGGAAGTCGAGGCCGTGCTTCTTCCGGTTGGCTTGTTCCTTGGCGCCGTCCCATTCGAAGTCCATCGCGAGCCCCGAGTTCGAACATACTGATATTCAGTACTTGATTCAAGGCCGTCCTTTGTTGCGAAGCGCAGCTCTGTCGTGGCGTGGAGGAGAACGATTTTGCAGAAACGACGCCGACGATGCGCCATGTCGTGACCCTGGTAGAATGGCGCGCCACAGTCGATGAAGATAGGCACTATTGCTTCGCCGTGGCACTATGACCCGGTACTCCAATCCACGACATCCCATCCGATCACTTGACCGTGCCACCACCGGCGCTCCGCCGGGATGACCATCGCACGGTTATTCCGTTTCAAGGTCCTCCAGCCTGACTCCGCGTCCGGCGCGCAGGCTGCTGCGAGCCTGTTCAATGCGACGCAGGAAGCGCGGATCATGCTCGAGGCGATAATCAAACCAGTCCTCTTCTGATTCGAACCCGATCAATAGACCTGCCGGCTTGCCATGCCGCGTGATGACGATTTCCTGCGTCTCTGCCTCGCGAAGATAGCGAGACAAATCATCCTTGATTTCGGAGAGGGGGACTTCCTTCACTGCGGGCTTCCGAACTGTGCGAGCCATGACTCGGCCTCCGATTTTGCTACGATCGCCAACACCTCGACGGTCGTGCCAGAAACGTCATAGAACACCCTGATCTCTCCCGCCCGCAGCCTGTATTGCGGGCGGCGCAATCCTCGCAATCGCTTGATCCGGCTGCGACTCGCTTTCTCCGGCTCGTGGCGCAGGTGCATTTCGAGCGCGTTGCGCACGGTTGCGCGAACGTTTGCCGTCTGCCTCCTGAGGTCTTCGACGGCTTCCGGAGCCAGGATGATCGCAAAGGGCATTCTGGCCAGATCATAGCCAAATTCGCTGCGCCGTCAAATGACGAAAACGCGCCGCCGAAGCGAGCGATAGCGCAGCGACGGCTACCCTGAAGTTGCTGCAGCTTGCTCTGGCGAAAATTGGCGGGTGGCGCGCCCGGCGAGATTCGAACTCACGGCCTCTGCCTTCGGAGGGCAGCGCTCTATCCAGCTGAGCTACGGGCGCGCTGAAAGAATGATTTAGCCGATCGACCCTGGGGCGGCAACGGGAGCCTTTTGACGCGCCAGCTCGACGCAACCTCCATCTGCTGCGCTCCTCTCGCACTTGTGCCGATAGCCGGTCCATCTTTCCCGGTCAGGGACTTCCCGCTACGCTCGCTTCAGCACGTACAGCACCCCCCGGAGCCGCCCATGTCGCAAGCCGCCGAGAAACGCGAGCATCGGTTACCGCCGCAAATCAAGGATGCCCCGTTCAACTGGGAAGACCCGCTCGATTTCGAGGGCGAGCTCTCGCCGGAAGAACGCATGGTGCGCGACACCGCGCGCGGCTACGCGCAGGACAAGCTGTTTCCGCGCATCCTCATGGACAACCGCGAGGAGAGCTTCGATCGCGGGATCGTCACGCAAATGGGAGCGCTTGGGCTGCTCGGCCCGACCATTGCGGAGGAATATGGCGGCGCGGGCCTGGGTTATGTGGCGTACGGCTTGATCGCACGCGAGATCGAGCGGGTCGATTCCGGCTATCGCTCCGCCATGTCGGTGCAGTCCTCGCTGGTGATGCACCCCATCTATGTCTTCGGCAGCGAGGCGCAGCGCAAAAAATATCTGCCAAGACTTGCGACCGGCGAGATCGTCGGCTGCTTCGGCCTGACCGAACCCGATCACGGCTCCGATCCTGGCTCGATGGCGACCCGCGCCGAGAAGGTGAGCGGCGGCTATCGGCTCACCGGCAACAAGATGTGGATCACCAATTCACCCATTGCCGATGTTGCGCTGGTCTGGGCCAAGCTCGACGGCGTCATTCGCGGCTTCCTGATCGAGCGCGGCACCAAAGGATTTTCCACGCCGAAGATCGCAGGCAAGCTTTCCTTGCGCGCCTCCATCACCGGGGAGATCGTGCTCGAAAGTGCGCTGGTGCCCGAGGAAAACTTGTTGCCGAATGCAAAGGGACTGGCCGGCCCCTTCGGCTGTCTTAACATGGCGCGCGCGGGCATCGCCTGGGGGGCGATGGGAGCAGCGGAATTCTGCTGGCATCGCGCACGGCAATACGTCCTCGATCGCAAGCAGTTCGGGCGTCCGCTCGCCGCCAATCAGCTCGTCCAGAAGAAGCTCGCGGACATGCAGACCGAGATCACGCTCGGGCTGCATGCGGCGCTGCGCCTCGGCCGGCTGATGGAGCAAGGCAGGGCCGCCCCGCCCGCAGTCTCGCTCCTGAAGCGCAACAACTGCGGTAAGGCTCTCGATATCGCACGCTGGGCGCGCGACATGCATGGCGGCAACGGCATCTCCGACGAATTCCATGTGATGCGCGTGCTCTGCAATCTCGAGACCGTCAACACCTACGAGGGCACCCACGACATTCACGCGCTCATCCTTGGACGTGCCCAGACCGGCATCCAGGCGTTTTTCTAGACCGGAGTCATTCCGGGGCGCCGCGAAAGCGGCGAACCCGGAATTTATAACCACGGTCGGCCTGTGATTATGGATCCCGGTTTCGGCCTCCGGCCGCCCCGGGATGACGACTCTAGTTGCCGGGGACGAGCTCGGCGAGCCGCTTGGTCATCGCGCTGCGCGGGTCGCTCAGCGGATCGAGCACGGTGAAATGATTGGTGCCGGCGATTTCCTGATAAGTCGCCTGCACGCCACTCTTGCTCCACCCCTCTGCAATGATGCGGCTCTGGCGCAGGAACTCGCCCGATTCCAAGGCGCCGACCACGGCGTCAAAACTGCGCCCGCGCGCGGGCGCCGGCCAGAACAGAGGAGAGACCGCTCGGGCCGCCGCCTCATCGAGGCGCAGGTCCGCCGCCATGCTCGTCTGGGTGAGTGGCGTCAGATCGAACAGCCCTGAAATCGAATACCCGGCGCCTACAAGATCGGCCGGAGTTTTTGGATAAAGCGTGTGCCACTGCGTCGCCAGCATGGCCGCCGCTAGATGGCCGCCGGCGGAATGACCGTAGACCATCATTCGCCGCTCGGTGCGCAGCCACAGAAACAAACAGGCATGGCGGATTTGTTCGATGATGTCTGCGATGGTCACTTGCGGGCAGAGGTCATAGCCCGCGATTGCAACTGCAACGCCGTGGGAATTGAGCCCACGCGCCGCCTGGCTGAACATTCCCGGCTCGAGCGAGCGCCAATAACCGCCATGGACGAATATCGCGAGCGGAGCCTTTGCAGCGGACGAAACGGGTCTTGGCCAGAACAGGTCAATCGTCTGGCGCAGTGTCGAACCGTAGCTCAAGCCGAGCTCGGCGCGCCGCTCCTTCATTGCCTCGGCCCGATAATCCTCCGCCTCCCGCGCCCAGCGGGCAAAAATGTCGGGATGCTCAGGCACCCGCGCGCGGTTATTGTACTCGGCCTCGTAATCGATGGGCATCGCGTGCTCGTTTCTCCAGCTAAGTCTTATCATCTCCCCGCGCGGTCGGGGAGTGAAGAGGCGGCTTTGCGTTGCGTGCAAACCTCGCTATTTCAGAAGCATGAAGGTCAACGGCAAACCCAGCCGCACCATCTGGCTTGAGCCGGACGGCTGGTCGGTCGGCATTATCGATCAGACGCAGCTGCCTCACCGCTTGGTGCTGGCACGGCTCGCCAGCCTGAGCGATGCCGTGCGCGCCATTGCCTCCATGCAGGTGCGCGGGGCGCCCCTGATTGGCGCGACGGCAGCTTACGGCATGTGCTTGGCGCTGCGCGCCGATTCGTCCGGTGAGGCGCTCGAAAGCGCGTATCGGGCGTTGCTCGCGGCTCGCCCGACGGCCATCAACCTCAAGTGGGCGCTCGACGAAATGCTGGCCGCCGTTCGCAATCGTCCGCGCGAGGAGCGTCTGGGCCTCGCCTATCAACGAGCGGCGGAAATTTGCGACCAGGATGTCGGCATTAATCGCGCAATCGGACGCCACGGAGCCGAGCTCATCGCCGCTGTCGCTGCCAGGAAGAAGAACGGCGCGCCGGTGCAGGTCCTCACCCACTGCAACGCGGGCTGGCTCGCGACCGTGGATTTCGGCACCGCGTTGGCTCCCATCTATGTTGCCCACGAGAATGGGCTCGCCGTCCATGTCTGGGTCGATGAGACCCGGCCGCGCAATCAGGGTGCCGCTCTCACTGCCTGGGAGCTCGGTCAGGAGCAAATCGCGCACACCGTCATTGCCGATAATACCGGCGGTCATCTGATGCAGCACGGCATGGTGGACATGATCATCGTTGGTACCGATCGAGTTGCCGCAAATGGTGATGTGTGCAACAAAATCGGTACCTATCTCAAGGCGCTTGCGGCGCGCGACAATGCGGTGCCGTTCTATGTCGCAGCTCCTTCGCCGAGCATCGATCATGGCGTGAGTGACGGGCTCACCGGGATCCCCATAGAGCAGCGTGCGGGAAACGAGGTCGCAACCGTGACCGGCCGCACGTCCGATGGACGCATCGAGAGTGTGCGGATCGTGCCGGACGGCTCGGAGGTTGCCAATTACGCATTCGATGTAACGCCTGCGCGCCTCATCACCGGCCTTATCACGGAGCGCGGAATCGTGGCGCCGACCCGAGAGGCGCTGGCGGCTTTCAGGAGTCAGTAATCAGTAGTCCGTAATCAGAATAGACACCTGGCGGGTTTTCTGATTACTGATTACTGATCCCTGAGTACTGTCATGCGTGTTCGGTTCAGTAACGAAATCAGACCGGTTGCCCTACCGGGACTGCTGCACTTCATGAGCACGAGTTCGCTTGCCGCTTCTCTGCCTGCCGACGGCCGGCAGTCGCCGACCGCGCTTGCGATTGCGCGCGGGGTGAGGCGGCTCATGCACGCGTTTGGCTATTCCGTCATCAGCGAGCTGCCGCTCGCATCGGGGCGGCGCGCCGATCTCGTCGGACTCGGCAGCGACGGCGAGATTTGGATCATTGAGATCAAATCATCGGTTGCGGATTTACGTGCCGACCACAAATGGATGGATTATCGCTTGCACTGCGACCGCTTGTTCTTCGCTACGACGCCGGATGTGCCGCGCGGAATTTTTCCAAACGATGCCGGACTGATGATTGCTGATGCCTTCGGCGCGGCGATCATGTGTGAGGCACCAAAACATCGCCTCCATCACGCCACGCGCAGGACCATGATGCTGGCGTTTGCGCGCGCGGCAGCGCTGCGCCTTTCCGCGCTTTCCGATCCGCAGGCCACTGGCGCGGGGCTGCGCTAATCGTGCTTTTAGGCTATTTCGGCGCGCGCTTGGCCAGGATCCGCTGCAGAGTGCGCCGATGCATGCTCAGCCGCCGCGCTGTTTCCGAAACATTGCGCCCACAGAGCTCGTAGATGCGCTGGATATGCTCCCATCGCACCCTGTCGGCCGACATGGGATTTTCCGGCGGCTCGGGTTTGCGGCCGTCCACCGCAAGCAATGCCGCAACCACCTCATCAGCATCGACCGGCTTCGAGAGATAATCGATAGCTCCAAGCTTTACCGCGTTCACCGCGGTGGCGATGTTGCCATAACCGGTAAGAATGATTGCGCGAGCATCAGGCCGCTGCTGTTTGAGCCTGGAAACCACCTCAAGGCCATTGCCGTCGTCGAGCCGCATATCCACGACCGCGAAGGCGGGTGAGCGACTTTGCAGCTGGTCAAGTCCCTCGGCCACCGACTTGGCCGTACTAACCGCGAAGCCCCGCCCCTCCATGGCCCGCGCGAGCCGCTGGAGCAAGCATTTGTCGTCCTCGACAATCAGTAACGACCGGTCGCTCGGCATTACCGCGGCCAAGAACTCGGCCATGGCCATTCTCATGACTTCCACTACATGGGCCGTTATAACCCGCTGAGCGGGAAATGACGGAGAGGGTGTAAATTTTACATATAATAATATATTCGAAAAATTGTATCCGGCAATCGAAACTAGCAAGAAAGTTGCTGGCTTCGCTAGCCGCCAATGTTGCGGCGCACCGCAGGGGGGCTGCTGATCTCCGCTGAAGCTTCAAAATCGGCCCGGCGCCAATGCACCTGCGCCTGCGCACCGGAAGCCGGAGGGGGGCGATTGAGAAAATCGAGCGTGGCGCCCGTGCGTTCCAGCAAAGTCTTGGCGATGAAGCATCCAAGCCCAAGGCCGCTTGCTTCGGGATCAGTCATTTCTCTTCCGCGGTCGCGAACCTTGGAGTGACGAGTCGTGAGATAAGGCTCGCCAATCCGGTCCATGATCTCAGGGGCAAAACCCGGACCATCGTCAATGATCGCGACCTTGACCCCGGTTTCACTCCAGGAGGCTGTCACCTGCACCCGCTCCTGGGCAAAATCGACCGCGTTTTCGACCAGATTGCCGAGACCGTAAAGGACGGCCGGATTCCTCCTGCCCACCGGTTCTGCTGACCCATCGCCAGCGAGCCCCACGCTAATCGCAATGCCAAAATTCCGGTGCGGGGCGACAACTTCCTCAATCAGCGACGAAAGCTTCATACGATCGAATGGTTCGGCACTCGATAGCGCGCTGAGCTTGCCCAGAATCGCGCGGCAGCGTTTCACCTGCGTATTGAGCACGCGAATGTCCTCGGCGTGATCGCCCGCGGCCCCGATCGCAAGCTCAAGGTCTTTCGCGATCAGCGTAATCGTGGCAAGCGGGCTGCCGAGCTCGTGCGCGGCAGCGGCCGCCAGGCCATCGAGCTGAGAAAGATGTTGTTCGCGCGCCAGTACCAGCTCCGTCGCCGTGAGTGCATCCGCGAGCCGGCGGGAGTCTTCGGCGATCTGCCAGGCTTGCAAACCGATGAAGGCGATAGCGAGCAGGATCGATAACCACACGCCCACGACATAGACCCATGGCAGCTCGAGTGGCGGCTCGCTGTCCCACGGCAAAGGGAGATGGACAAAGGTGAGCACGCTTGCACATGCGACCGCCAGGCTGCCGAGCATGAAGGTCATGCGCGGAGGCAACGCAGTCGCCGAAAGCAGGACGGGGCCAAGGAACAAGAAGGCAAATGGATTCTGCAGTCCGCCGGTGAAGAACAAAAGTACCGCAAGCTCGGCAATGTCGAACGCCAGCAGCCAGGCGGCGCGCTCAGGCTCAAGGCGCTGCATCGTGGGAAACCGAATGCGCAACGCGATGTTGAGCCATGCCGCAAGCGCGATGACCGCGAGGCAAGCCCAAACCGGCAGCTCGAAATCGAGGCCCCAATAGACGATGAGGACCGCAATGGTCTGTCCGGCCACCGCGAGCCAACGCGAACGCACAAGAGTATCAAGCCGCAAACTGCCCGTGCCGGGACGAGCCTCAACGGCAATTTGGTTGCTCACTACCCCAATTTACGATCTCGCGCCGACAAATTGAACCGCGCATAACACCCCTTGCTTCGCATGTCTTGCCTTGCCACATCTGAGGTTTCGCCGGTGCGTATGCTATGCAGGCCGAACCCGCCATTCTCGTCGATCAGCTCGTTAAAGTTTATAAGTCCACGCGCGCAGTGGACGGGATTTCGTTTGCTCTTGAACAGGGCTCCATCACCGGCCTGCTCGGCGGCAACGGAGCAGGAAAGACCACGACGCTCGCGATGATTCTGGGACTGATCACTCCGACGTCGGGCGCCGTGCGCGTGCTCGGAGCGCACATGCCGCGCCAACGTTACCAGGTGCTGCACAAGCTCAACTTCGAAAGCCCGTACATGGATCTGCCGCACAGGCTCACCGTGCGGCAGAATCTCAAAGTGTTCGGCAAACTTTATGACGTAAGGGATCTGGCAGATCGGATTTCTTCGCTCGCCGAAGAGCTGGACTTGATGGAGTTTCTGGACCGGCCTGTCGGCAAGCTTTCGGCCGGGCAGAAGACGCGGGTGGCGCTCGCCAAGGCCTTGATCAACTCACCGCAAGTGTTACTGCTCGATGAGCCTACCGCCTCGCTCGATCCCGACACCGCCGACTGGGTGCGCAGCCGGCTCGAACAGTTTCGCAAGGCACGCGGGGCCACCATGCTCTTCGCCTCGCACAACATGGCTGAAGTCGAGCGGCTCTGCGAGCGCGTGATCATGATGAAGCGTGGCCGCATCGAGGACGATGACACTCCCGCACGCCTGTTGATCCGCTACGGCCGCCAGACCCTGGAAGAGGTTTTTCTCGACGTCGCACGCGGGCACGGCCACATGCGGGAAGCAGCCCAGTGATGGCTTCCATGCAAATCACCGGCGGCGTAATGGTGGCGCCGCGCCGCGTAGGCGCGATGGTCTTGCGTTATCTGTACCTTTTGCGCTCGTCATGGACGCGCTTGCTCGAATTGATCTACTGGCCGGCCGTGCAATTATTCGTTTGGGGCTTTCTGCAATTCTACATTGCCCAGAATTCAGGATTTTTTGCGCGTGCAAGCGGGGTATTCATCGCCGCCGTGCTGATGTGGGACATGCTTTTCCGCGGCCAGCTTGGTTTTTCCGTCTCGTTTCTCGAGGAGATGTGGTCGCGCAATCTTGGCAACCTGATGATCAGTCCGTTGCGCCCGATCGAATTCGTATGTGCGCTGATGATCATGAGCCTCATTCGGCTTGCGATCGGTATGATTCCGGTCACGCTGCTCGCAATCGCGTTCTTCGGGTTCAATCTCTACAGCCTCGGACTCGCGCTCGCTGCCTTCTTCGTCAATCTGATCCTCACCAGCTGGGCGGTTGCCCTCGTCGTGGCAGGCGTCCTTTTGCGAAACGGGATGGGCGCCGAGAGCCTTGCCTGGACGCTGATGTTCGTCCTGATGCCGCTCACTTGCGTCTATTACCCCGTGAGCGTCTTGCCGGGCTGGTTGCAGACCATGGCGTGGACGCTGCCGCCCACCTATGTTTTTGAAGGAATGCGCTCGCTGGTCATGATGCACGTGTTTCGCAGCGATCTCATGCTGGAAGCCTTGGCTCTTAATGCCCTCTATTTTGCCGCGGCCGTGATTGCATTTCTTGGGTTGCTCAAGAGCGCGCGCCGCTCAGGCTCGCTGTTGCAGACGGGCGAGTAGGTGTCCGATCCATCCGCTTGCTGCGGCGGGGAAGCTACCGCGGGCTGGAATCGCTGCCGCCGGTAACCGAAACATGAATCGAATATGACAATCAGTTGACTGTTCGTCGGAAACGCGACACTGTGTTGCAGCGCAACATAACAGGGGCCGGGGCAATGGCGATCGGTGAGTTCGGCGGCGCGCCGGCTACGGGGGAAACTGGCCCGATGTATGCCGCGCCGGCCTATTGGCTCTATGAAATGAGCCAGGCGGCGCTCAATCCGTCGCGGGCGCTCGCCGACGCGACGCGCCTCTTCTTCAAGAACCCGGCCAATCCATGGTCCTATACTGCCTTAGGGCGAACCATCTCGGCCGGGATGGAGCTGTTCGAACGCTCGACCCGGCGTTACGGAAAGCCGGAATGGAATATTGCCTCGACCGTCGTGGGTGGCGAGCGGGTCCCCGTGCGCCTCTCGGTGTTATGGGAGCGGCCGTTCTGCCGGTTGTTGCATTTCGAGCGCGTGTTTGATCACGCGCCGCGCCGGCCGCAGCCGCGCCTGCTCATCGTGGCGCCCATGTCGGGCCATTATCCGACGCTCCTGCGTGGAACGGTGGAGGGATTTCTCCCCAATCACGACGTGTATATCACCGAATGGATCGATGCCCGCATGATCCCGGTGACCGAAGGCAGGTTCGATCTCGACGATTACATCGACTACGTCATTTCAATGCTGCACGTGCTCGGCGGCGACGTGCACGTGCTTGCGGTCTGTCAGCCGTCCGTCCCGGTGCTCGCCGCGATCGCCGGCATGGAAGCAACCGACGATCCCTATGTGCCGCATTCCATGGTGTTGATGGGCGGTCCCATTGACACCCGCGTCAACCCCACCGTCGTCAATACGCTGGCAGAAAGACGCGGCACGGACTGGTTTCGGCGCAACGTCATCACCAAAGTGCCGTTTCCAAATCCCGGTTTCATGCGAGACGTCTATCCCGGTTTTTTGCAGCTCAACGGTTTCGTGAGCATGAATCTCGACCGGCACATCGAGGCGCACCGCAAACTGTTCCTGCACCTCGTGCATGGCGACGGCGACTCTGCGCAGAAGCATCGCGAGTTCTACGACGAATACCTTGCAGTCATGGACCTTGCGGCGGAATTTTACTTGCAGACTGTCGAGACCGTGTTCGTGCGTCACGCGCTGCCGAAGGGCGAAATGACTCACCGCGGCGTGCGTATTGATCCCGCCAAAATCCGTCGCGTCGCCTTGCTCACGATCGAGGGCGAGAACGATGATATCTCGGGCGTGGGTCAGACCGAGGCGGCGCACCGCCTCTGTGCGAATATTCCATCGGAGCGCAAGGCACATTGGCTGCAGCCCGCGGTTGGCCATTACGGCGTCTTCAACGGCTCTCGTTTCCGGGCCGAGATCGTGCCGCGTGTTTCGGATTTTGTTCTGTCCAACAACAGCGCGGCCGGTCGAACGCACCGGGCGCGCTCTGACGGTGGCCGCGTCTCCGGCAACGGCTCGACGAATGCGCAGTTGGAGTCGGAACCCGGGGCAAAAGCGCAACCGGACGGATCAGCGCGTGCGCAACTGCGGCCGCCAAATCTCAACTAAGGCGCGTCCCACCAGCATTTTTGCGTGATTCGCCATCAAGGCGCTGTCCTTCTCTTTCCTAACTCATTGACATCTCATTGCTATCTGAGCGCTGCAACGGTTGAGCCGGCCGACCCCGATCCCGTCCGCTAATTCTTAAGCAATGAACTGATATTCAATCGTATTCTCCCCCAAGCTGTGGGGTACTTACGGGAGAGGAAGCTACCAGCTGTTGGGGAGGAGGTTTATTTTCACTGTGCCCTCCTGTGTTCGCACGTCCTTGTGGCAGTATTTCAGTCACACATACGTTCATCAGCTTGGATTTGGCGTCGATGTCCCTGCGCGCATTGCTCTACCGGCGACCGAGCGAGCCCTCGACCGTGCAGATCGTTTTCGACCAGGCGGTCTATCTCGTGCGCATGCGCCGCCACCGCCAGGCGCGCCGCTATACGCTGCGGATCGATGCTGCCGCGCGCGAAGTCGTCCTGACCATCCCGCCGCGCGGGAGCGTGAAGGAGGCAAAGGAGTTCGCGCAAAAGCACGGTGGTTGGATTGCGGCACGGCTCAAGCGGCTGCCCAAGGCGACGCCGTTTGCGGATGGGTCCGACGTGCCGTTGCGGGGGGTGCCGCATCGGATCGCCCATCGGCGCGGTGAACGCGGCACCGTGTGGACCGAACACTCCTCTCGCGGCGATCGGCTCTTGTGCGTTGCCGGTGAGCCCGCTCATGTCAATCGCCGCATCAACGACTTTCTCAAGCGCGAGGCCGCGCGCGAGCTTGCGGTGGCGAGCCGGCGCCACGCCAGCGCGCTCGGCGTCCCGATCAAACGCATTTGCGTGCGCGATCAAACGAGCCGCTGGGGGTCTTGCTCGAACACCGGCGTGTTGTCGTTCTCGTGGCGGCTTATTCTCGCTCCTTCCTTCGTACTGGACTACCTTGCGGCCCACGAAGTGTGCCATCTCGTTGAGCTCAATCACTCGCCCCGATTCTGGCGCCTGGTGGAGCGCCTTTACCCCGACGTTGAGCGCGCCAAAGCGTGGCTCGACGTGTATGGCACCGATCTCCACCGCTACGGCCTGAGCCTGCCGCGCGGCGCAAGTAACATCTGAGCGCGCGCCAGCGCTTTCAATTCTGCAACTGTCTAATCTGCGACTCTCAATGGTCTGCTCTGAGACGGGATGGCAGCGCGCTTGCGGCAACTATGAATTGCCCGCGGACGAAGTCCACGTCTGGCGGGCGACGCTCGATCAGCCGCAAGAGGTGATGGAGCAATTTCTGCAAGTGCTCTCTACCGATGAGCGCGCGCGCGCGGGCAAATTTCACTTCGAAGCGGATCGCAAGAGGCACATCATCGGACGCGGCATGTCCCGGCTGCTGCTCGGGCATTGTATTGGGACTGCGGCTGGTGCGCTGAAATTTACGCATAACGAATTCGGTAAGCCATTTTTGTCAGACGGTTTGACACCTCGTTTCAATATATCCCATTCGGGCGAACTGGTTCTGGTGGCGCTCGCCCGCGGCCGCACAATCGGCGTCGATGTCGAGCGCATGCGAAAGGACATGGCGCAGGCGGAGATCGCCGAACGCTTCTTTTCACCACGCGAATGCGCCGCATTGGCGGGCCTTGCGCCCGAGATGCAATGCGAGGCCTTCTTCGCCTGCTGGACACGCAAGGAAGCCTATCTGAAGGCGCGCGGCGATGGACTCTCTTTGCCGCTCGATCAGTTCGATGTTGCGTTTATACCGGGCGAGGTGCCGCGCCTCCTGGAGACGCGGCATGACCCGACGGAGGTGCATCGCTTTACCATTCGTGCCCCAGATCCGGGCTACGGTTGCAAGGCGGCTGTGGCCGTCGAAGGCTCGGACTGGACGTTGAAATGCTGGGACTGGTCGCGGATTGCCGTCGACGCGCTGGGAGCCTGAGGTGTGGCGGCGGGTAGCCATGCAGCGCGCGGCGCAATATGATATCCCGCCTGGCAGAAACTGGTCCAACGCAGATGCTTTCGACTCTCAAAGCCCTCTGGAGCCGTCTTGCCGGTGGTACTGACGAGGCCAGCACGCCGGCCGTGCCCGCAACTGAGTACAAGGGCTATCGCATTCTGCCTGCGCCGTTTCGAAACAATGCGGTCTATCAAACTGCCGGCACGATCGAGAAGGATACGCCCGAGGGGGTCAAACAGCACCGCTTCGTGCGCGCCGACACTCATCACAGCAGAGAGGACGCGATTGCGTTTGCAGTTTCAAAAGCCAAGCAAATCATCGATTTGCAAGGAGACCGTATCTTCAAGGAAACGGACGTCTAGAGCGAGTTGACGACCTGTGGAGCCGTCGAGCAAGCGTTCGCGTCCGAATTTCATTCTGTTCATCACTGATCAACATCGCGCCGATTTTCTCGGCTGCTATGGTCATCCGATCCTGCGCACGCCGCATATCGATTCGATCGCGGCGCAGGGAACAGCGTTCGATCAATTCTACGTCGCCAGCCCGGTCTGTATGCCGAACCGGGCAAGCCTCATGACCGGACGCATGCCTTCCGTCCACGGCGTGCGCTGCAACGGCATTCCGCTATCAATCAACTCAGTGACGTTTGTCGAGTTGCTGCGGGACGCGGGGTATGCCACCGCGCTCGTCGGCAAGAGCCATCTGCAGAATTTCACTGGATGGCCGCCGGTTGCAAGGCGTGCTGCGGCGCGTCCCGGCTACCGCGAGCCTTCGCCGGAACTGCGAGAGGCCGTGCGCACGGGGCTCGAGCATCCGGTCTATGAGCAGGAAACGCCCGAATTCTGGACACGTGAGCATGCCACTGTCGCGACGCCATTCTACGGCTTTGATCACGTGACGCTGGTGCGTGCGCATGGCGATGATGCCGGCGGCGATTATGATCGCTGGCTCAACGAGCGTAATCCAAAGGCCAAGCGCCTGCTTGGGCCGAGCAACAGCCTGCCGCACGACTATGTCTGTCCGCAGGCCTATCGCACCGCGGTCCCGGAGGAGCTTTACGCCACGTCCTTCCTGGGCGAGCGCGCCGCCGCTTTTCTCGAACGGGCGGAAGAGCCGTTTTTTCTCATGGTGTCCTTTCCCGACCCGCACCACCCCTTCAATCCTCCGGGCAAATACTGGAACATGTATGCGCCTTCCGATTTCGCCGTGCCGGAAGCTTATTCGCGCAATGATTGGACGCCGCCCCAGCACGTGCGGGCCATTCTGGAAGAACGCGACGCCGGAAAAGCCAACCTCGCGGGCATGAACACAATCGCAGTCTCATCGCGTGAGGCGCAGGAGGCGCGCGCACTGACCTGCGGCATGATCACGTGCATTGATGATGCCATCGGCCGCGTGCTGCACGCACTCGACCGGAGCGGAAAGCGCCAGGATAGCGTGGTCATATTTACCAGCGATCATGGCGACCATCTCGGCGATCACCGGCTGCTTCTCAAGGGGGCGGAGCAATATCAAAGCATTACGCGCGTACCGTTCATATGGTCCGATCCGCAGGCCGCTACCCTGGCGCGGCGAACGAACGCTCTGGCATCGACCATCGACATTGCGGCAACCGTGCTGGAGCGTGCGCTTATCGAGCCATTCAGCGGCATGCAGGGGCGAAGCGTGATTCCCGCGCTGGCCGGCGGCAAGGGGCGAGACCGTGTCTTTATTCAGTACGATCACCAGGCGCCGAATGCGGCGTCAGGCGTGCCGCCGCGAGTGCATACCCTGATCGATGATCGCTATCGCCTGAGCGTATTCGATGGCACGCACTGGGGCGAGCTTTACGACCTTGCCGATGATCCCGGCGAGTTCGAAAATCTCTGGAGCGATCCCGCGCATGCCGCCACGCGCGCGCGCCTGATCGAACAGCTCGTGTTCTCGGAAATCGAGCATATCGATCGCGTGCCGCTCCCGACCCGGCGCGCCTAGTCCTATTGCCCTTTGCCACGATCATCGGCGCTGAAACCGGCAGCCTTGACCAGGCGTCGCCAGCGCTCGATCTGCTGCTTGATGTTGACCTTGAGCTGCGGGCCGGTCTCGCCCGACACATCGTAGCCTTGCGCCTCGAGCTTTTCACGCACGGCCGGATCCGCATGCGCTGCTGTCGCGGCCTGCAGCAGGCGGCCGGTGATGTTGGCCGGCGTGCCGCTCTTGACAAGCAGTCCGAACCAGACTTGAGCAGTAAATTCGGAATAGCCGAGCTCCGCGAAGGTCGGCACATCGGGCATCGCGCGGTATCGCGACGCGCTCGTGATCGCGAGCGCCCTTAGTTTTCCGGCGTGCACCTGTTCCATGGATGAATTGACCTGCGCAAAACCGAACAGAGAGTGCCCGCCCAGCAATCCGGTTACCTGCAGACCCGAGCCGCGGTAAGGTACATGCGTAAGATCGAGATCGAATTTCTCGTTCATATGATGGCCGAGAAAATGCGACGGCGTGCCGGGATTGTATGACGAGTAGCTGAGCTTGCCGCGATTGGCCTTCGCCCAGGCCAGGAAATCCACGAAGGTGGCAGCCGGAACACTTGGATGGACAACAAAGACCAGCGGCGCTTCCACGCCGCGAATGAGCGGTTCAAAGTCGTCAATCGACCAGCGCTGATTACTGAACGCGCTGGGGTTGATTTCCGTGAAGGCCTGCGTGCCGATCCAGACCAATGTTCCGTCCGCAGGCGAAGCCGCGACGAATGCCGCCGACATGTTGCCGTTTGCCCCGGGCTTGTGCTCGACGATAATCGTCTGGCCCAGCGTCTTGCTCATGTGGTCGGCGATGATCCGAGCGTAGGGATCGAGCGCCCCGCCGGGCGCCGTACCCACGACGAACCGGATCGTGCCGGTTTGTGCCATCGCACTGCCGGCAATGAGCAGCAACACAAGAGCCGCCGTCCGGACCACTCGAAGCATTGCCGGTAGTCGCGCGTTCATGTCCGTTCTCCTTGCGACTGATCGGCTGCCGAATGCAGCTGCGGCGCTGCGCGCGTTGCAACCCATGGCGCTGACGAGTATCACGGACATGAGCACGAGACAAAAGCAAGCCGCAGCATCAGTGGCACATTCGGTGGCGTGAGGCATGAACGATCCGCTCGAGAGCGACGGGCATGACGCGCCCATCTTTGCACCGGATGCTTTTCGTCTCACTGCGTTCCAATCGGAGCTCATCAATAAGGCACGTCGCTTTGGCCGCCGGGTGCTGGCGCCGCGCGCGGCGCATTACGACCGCGAGGCAATCTTCCCCACCGAGAATTTCCGCGACATGCATGGGGAGGGTCTGCTGGCGATCTGCATTCCCAAGGAGGAGGGCGGCCTCGGCGCCGATTTTGCCACCTATTGCGTCGCCGCAGCCGAGCTTGGGCGTTACTGTGGAGCAACCGCGCTCTCCTGGAACATGCATGTGTGCTCGACGCTTTGGTCGGGATCGCTGGCGGACGATCTTCCGATGATGCCGCCGGAGCGCGCCACGCACAGCGAGCGCCGCCGCGAGCATTACCGGCGCATTCTTGACCACGGCGCCATCTATGCCCAGCCGTTCTCCGAAGGCGGGGCTGCTGCTGCCGGAGTTGTCGCATTCGGGACCGAGGCGCGGCCCGTTGCGGGCGGCTTTCTGGTCAACGGCAAGAAAATCTTTGCTTCCCTCTCCGGTGCTGCCGACTATTACGGGGTGCTGTGCACCGAGCGTGCTGAGGGCACCGCCGCAAGCCGGCGCAACACGCTCTATCTCGCAATTCCCGCGGGCGCCGAAGGCGTCTCGGTCGTCGGCGACTGGGATCCATTGGGGATGCGCGGTACCGTGTCGCGTACGCTTCTGCTCAAGGACGTGTTCGTATCGGAGCAGGAGATGCTGATGCCGCGTGGCGTCTATTTCGAGGCAGCGACGCGCTGGCCGCATATGTTTCTCACCCTGTCGCCGACCTATATGGGGCTCGCGCAGGCGGCCTATGACTTTACGGTGCGCTATCTGCGCGGCGAGATGCCGGGCACGCCCCCGGTCAAGCGCCGCATGTATCCGACCAAGCAGATCGCGGTCGCCGAAATGCAGATCATGCTTGAGCAAACCAAGGCGCTTTGGTTTCAGGCAATCAGCGAGGCATGCCCCAATCCAACGAAGCAGCAGGTCCTGCGCGCCTATGCCGCGCAATATACGGTGATGGAAAACGCCAACGCCATCGCAGCCAAGGCTTTGCGTACATGTGGAGGTCAGGCGATGCTCAAATCGCTTGCGCTCGAGCGCATTTACCGCGACAGCCGCTGTGGCTCGCTGATGCTGCCGTGGACAGCGGAAATCTGCCTTGACCGTATCGGTCGCGAGGCGCTCTACGAGCCGGGCGAAAAGGACGACTGAAGAGTATTGATCGCGGTGCGGAATGGATGGCGTTCCGAGCCGGTTGGGTCGAGCGCTTGGGAGACCGAACACCTTTCCTGCGCTGCTCTGCTGGCGGCGGCGCCGGCGGATGTGGCATAGTTGTGTTTCTGGAATAACTCAACCATTGCTTGTATAATCACCTGTTTTTACCTGTAACAACAGGTCTTGTAGGTCTTGTAGTCTTGTAGGTTGGGTCGAGCGCTTGCGAGACCCAACACCTTTCCCTGATAAGATTCCTGCAAGCACGGGTCGTTAGCCGTTCAATCCGCGGGAGGCAGCGAGCGAGCGCCCCATGGACCGCATGACGACCGCAGAAGTGGTTGTTGCCACGCTCATCGCGCACGGGATTGACACGATCTATGCGCTTCCCGGCGTGCACAACGATCCACTGTTTGATGCCCTGTTCAAGGCCGCCACTCATATCCGCACGATCCATGCGCGCCACGAGCAAGGTGCCGGCTACATGGCGCTGGGCGCGGCGCTGGCGACCGGCAGACCGCAGGTCTACTCGGTGGTGCCAGGGCCGGGTCTGCTCAATTCGGCGGCATCCCTATTGACTGCCTATGGCACCAATGCCCCGGTATTGGCACTGATCGGCCAAATCGCCCAGGCAGCAATCGGTCGCGGTTATGGCCATCTGCACGAGATCCGGGATCAATCGGGAATCCTCTCGCGGCTCGTCGATTTCTGCGCTCGCATCCGCGCGCCGGCTGATGCGTCGCGGCTCGTCGCGGCGGCGATGTATGCAATGCGGGCAGGACGACCTGGGCCGGCAGCGATCGAATGTGCAATTGATGTGTGGGGAAGAAGCGCCCCGGTGGATGCCATTAGCCCGCCGCTTCCATTAGAGGAGAAGCCGGTCGACGATGACGCGATCAATGAAGCCGCCAAGCGTCTGGGAACTGCCGCTCGGATCTTGATTGTCGCCGGAGGCGGCGCGCAGGATGCAGCGGCGGAGGTCACCGAGCTGTGCGCCCAGTTGCAGGCGCCCGTTCTTGCTTACCGCCGGGGGCGCGGCGTGCTCGACAGCCGCAACCCCTTGAGCATCACGCTGCCGCTTGGACACGAGCTGTGGCGTGAGGCGCAGGTGGTTCTCGGCATAGGGACCCGGCTCTTTGCCGGTTTTCAGCAGTGGGGGATCGACGATCAATTGAGCGTCATCCGTGTCGATGCGGATCCGGAGGAGCCCGAACGCTTCAGTAAACCCGACGTCGCGCTCATTGGGCAAGCCAAGCCGATCCTGCGGCGCCTCATCGCGGCGCTCGCGCGGCACAATCGGGCGCGACCTTCGCGGCAGGAGGAAATGCTCGAGCGGCAGTCAAGGATGGCCAAGCGCCTGCAAAAACTTAAACCCCAAATCGGATTTCTCGAGGCTATTCGCGCGGAGCTCGGCGAGGACGGTATTTTCGTGGACGAAGTGACGCAAATCGGGTTCGCTGCCCGGTTGGTCTATCCCGTCTACAAGCCGCGTACGTTCATCTCGCCGGGCTATCAGGACGCGCTTGGCTGGGGTTTTGCAACCGCGCTTGGCGTACAGGACGCCCGCCGAGACACGCCGGTGCTTTCTATTTCCGGCGACGGAGGTTTCCTGTTCACGGCAAGCGAAATGGCAACTGCGATGCGTCACCGTATTCCGTTGGTCACGGTCGTGTTCAACGACGGCGCATACGGCAATGTTCGGCGCATCCAGGAGGAGCAGTACGCAAACCGCTTGATTGCCTGCGATCTGACCAACCCTGATTTCGTGCGTTTCGCCGAGAGTTTCGGGGCAGCCGCAGAACGCGCGAATGATCCCGCGCAACTGCGCGCGGCGCTCAATCGCGCGTTCAAGCGGCGGGATGAACCTACTCTCATCGAAGTGCCGGTCGGAGCGCTGCCCTCGCCATGGGAATTCATCTTGCTGCCGCCGGTGCGCGGAATTTGACGCGATAGCTCGGACAGGTTCTCAGGCGACGGCCTTTGAGTTACCGCGATAGTAAAGCGCAACGGTATGTGTCGCCTCCGCGAAGAACAGCCATCGTTCGATCAGAATGCCCGCTGTTGCAGAGATCGCGCCGGCGAACATGATCAAGGCAGTTATCATTCCACCCCGCAGAAAGAGCGCGCTCGCCAGCGTGACGAGCGGCACGGCGAAGCCGAGCGCAAGAGCAATGCGTTGCAGCTTGACCGCGTGTGCCCGTGCGATGCGGTAGCCCATCTCCTTGAGCAGGTAGTTCTCTTCCGTATGCGGCGGATCGAGCGGTCGCAACGGCTTGCCTGCCGGCAACCCGGTTGCAGAAGCCAGCGTCGAGCGCGTTGTGCCGCGTTGGATCGATTGCCAGTAGGCGATCTTGCCGGCCATCGCCGCAAGCACCAGCGCCGCGGTCAAAATGAGAATGGACGCAGGAACTCCGCCGAGGGCAGAAACCATCGCGAGCAGCCAAAGCGCGCCGCTCATGCCTGCGAGCATGAGATAGTTCGGCAGCACCCAGGGATTGTGCCACTGCCGAATTGGCTTGAGTGACTGATAGATCATGGCCGTGCAGATCAGGGTCGTAATCGATCCGGCCGCCGTGAGAAAACCAAGCGCGCTCCACAGTCCACCAGTGTCATCGAGCAGCCACAGCGCCGCGAACAGCAGTGCGGGAACGTAGGTTACGATGGCACTCACGCCTTCGCGCGAGAGCCAGGACGAGCGCCATTGCGAGAAGGCACGCCATGCGCGTTCGGGGTGTCCAAGGTGCAGCGTCGACGACAACAGTCCCGCGCTGATGAAAGCCAATGCCAGCGCTAAACTCGCTGCTGCAAATGCGCGGCCAAGCGGGAGCACGCCGCCAGGTGCAAGGACGCCGATCCAGACCAGCATTCCATAGCCGATGCCGGAAAAGGTAGTGAACGCGATGATGGAAGGAGCCGGATGCACGTCGATTCCAATAGGCGGTTATCCCCGCTGGTTCGCAGCCCGGATGAGCGTCAACGAAATCCGGGGGAGGCGTTCCCGCATATCGCTACGCTCTTGCGGGCTACGGCCTGCTCCCGGATAGCAGGCGGTCGATCCATTGCAGGAAAGGGTTGCCAGTTCCGGAATCATTTCGTTCAAGCGGGGCGAGGCTGGCACGAACGGAGCGCGGCGGCAGATATTTGCTCACCGGCCGATAGCCCATTTCGGGCATCGCATCGACGCCGCCGCGTGCTGCGACAAGCTTCGAGACCGTCGAGTCCGGATCGGCAAAGTCACCGAAGTGACGGGCCGACGTTGGACACGCCGCCACGCAGGCCGGTACGCGCTCAGACTCTGGCAGGTTCTCATCGTAGATGCGGTCGACGCACAGCGTGCATTTTTTCATCACGCCATCGTCGTCATCGAATTCCCGCGCGCCATACGGGCACGCCCAGGAACAAAGCTTGCAGCCGATGCACAGCGCGGGATCAACCAGAACGATGCCATCGTCGGCGCGCTTATAGGAAGCGCCGGTCGGACAAACCGTGACGCACTCCGGCTGCTCGCAATGAAAGCAGTTCTTTGGAAAATAGACGGTGCGGCCGTCCTCCCCTTCGCCGAGCTCGAATGTGTGCACGCGATTGAGCCACACACCCGATGGTTCAACGCCATAAGGCGAAAACTCGGTCAGCGGGCCCGATTGCCCGAATGCATTCCATTCCTTGCAGCTCACGGCACAAGCGTGGCAGCCGACACATGTGTCGAGATCGATGACAAGTCCGAGTTTTTTGGCGCCCGGTTGGCCGGTCGGGAGACTGGTCATCGCACTCTCCTCGCGCGATCCGCAGAAATAGTGCCGCGTTCCGCGGGGTGGCGAAGAATCGCAGCCGTAGCGACAAGGTTGGGCGGCTGCGCAAGCGCAAAGAACTGCGGCTCGACGCGGTCGATCTCATCGGGGGCCGCTTTCTCGATGCGCACGCGCAGGTCATACCAGGCAGCCTGTCCCGTTACCGGATCGCAGTTGCCGTAACGATACGGGCCGTCAGGGGGCAGCAATTCCGGAATGAGATGATTGAGCAGGAATCCCCGCGTGGATTCGGGTCCGTTGAGCGCGAGATTCCATGCGCCGGCGCGTTTGCCGATCGCGTTCCAGGTCCACACGGTGTCGCCGTTGACTCCTTCCATGAGCCGGACCTGGCATTTGAGCTGGCTGTGAGCGCTGATCACCCATACCCAATCGTCATCGTGCAGGTCGAGCACCGCCGCCCGCGCGCGGTTCACGTAGAGCCGGTTCTGACTGAGGATCTGGCGCAGCCACGCGTTGTGTGAGTGCCAGGCGTGGTACATGGGCATCGGCCGTTGGGTGACGGCATGGAGCGGAAACTCCTGCCCGTCGATCGCGGCTTCCGACAATGGCGCATACCAGATCGGCAGCGGATCGAAGAATTGCTCGATCCGGCTGCGATGCAGGTCGGGCGGTTGCACCGGGCCGTGTCCACGCCCTGCCAGGCGAAATCGCTGCAGCGGCTCGCAGTAGATTTGCAGCACGATTGCATCGGTGTTCTCGACGAAGCCGAAGCGCTTTGCGGTTTCGAGGTAGGCGCGATTGGCCTGTTTGAAATAGCGCTGCTCCGGCGGAAGCTCGTATTTCCAGAAGCATTGGTTCTCGACGTATTTTTCAAGCTGTCGTGGATTGGGCTCGCCCCGGCCCTCGCTTCGTCCGTCGCTGCCGCGCCACCCCGCCAGCGGGCCAACACCCGGCCGCCGCTCATGGCGGGCAAGATAATCCGGGTAGTCGCGATAGAGCGGGGCTCCATCCTGCGCGACGAAGCCCGGGAGCTTGAGTTTTGCGCCGAGGTCGATGAGCACATCCTGAAACGGACGAACATCGCGATCGGCCGCGAGCACAGGCTGACGGATGGCATCGGCAGGACCGTCCGCGCTGCTGATGGGACGATCGAGGAGCGAAATGCAATCCCAGCGCTCGAGATAAGTCGTGTCGGGAAGCACCAGGTCGGCAAATGCGACCATCTCCGAGTAGAACGCATCGGCGTAGATGATGTGCGGAATTTTATATTCACCGTCCCTGGCCCGATCGGTCAGCATGGACATGGTTTCCGCCGTATTCATTGCGGAATTCCACGACATATTGGCCATGTAGAGGAGCAGCGTGTCGATGGGGTAGGGGTCGCCTGCCCAGGCATTGCGCACCACCATGTGCATAAGCCCGTGGGCGGCAAGCGGGGCTTCCCACGAATACGCCTTGTCGATACGCAACGGCGCTCCGTTAGCGTCGATCAGGAGGTCTTCCGGCGCCGTGGGATTGCCGAGCGGCATGCCTTCCAGCGGCGTATTGGGAGCGCAAACCTTTCCCGCCGGCTTGGGCGCGCCGGGGCAAGGTCGCGGGAACGGCGGCTCATAACGAAAGCCGCCAGGCGAATCGATCGTCCCAAGCAGAAGCTGCAAGAGATGCAGCGCCCGGCAGGAATGAAATCCGTTCGAATGGGCGGAGATGCCGCGCATGGCATGCATGGCGACCGGCCGGCCGGTCATGGTCTCGTGCCGGCGTCCCGCGCAGTCCGTCCACGGCTGCGCAAGCACAATCGGTTGATCGAACGCCGCTTGCGCGAGCTCGGTCGCGATGCGCCTGATTTTTTGCGCGGAGATGCCGCAGCGCCCGCTCACTGCATCAGGTGAATATTCGGATGAGCGGTAGCGCTCGGCGAGAAGCTGGAATACCGGAACCGCCCGCCGCCCGTCGGCAAGCATGAAGTCGCCCCTGAGCGCGGGCGAAACGTCAGGTTGCGAGGCATCAACCGCAGCGCCGCGAAGCTCGTCCCAGACGAGTGGCTTTCCGTTCTTGCGCGCGAACAGGCCATCGTCCTCGCGACCGGGATTTGCAAGCACCAGCCAGGGAGCATTGGTGTAGCGCGCGAGATATTCCATATCGATGCGCTGCGCATGCAAAAGCTCATGCATCAGTGCGAAGACGAACAGACCATCGGTGCCCGGACGGATCGGCACCCATTCGTCCGCGATGGCGGAATAGCCGGTGCGCACGGGATTGACCGATACGATCTTAACGCCGCGCGCCTTGAGCTTGCCGAGACCGATCTTGATGGGATTGGAATCGTGGTCCTCAGCCACGCCGAAGAGAAGAAAATATCGCGTGTGCTCCCAATCAGGCTCGCCGAATTCCCAGAACGAGCCGCCGATGGTGTACAAGCCGGCAGCGGCCATGTTGACCGAGCAGAAGCCGCCGTGCGCGGCATAGTTCGGGGTGCCGAATTGCTTTGCCCACCAGCCCGTTAATGATTGGCTCTGGTCGCGGCCGGTAAAGAAGGCAAGCTTCTTGGGATCCGTTGCCCGAATCCGCCCGAGCCATTTGCACGCGAGCCCGAGCGCCTCGTCCCATTCGATCTCGCGAAATTCGCCTCGCCCGCGCTCGCCGCTGCGCAAGAGCGGCTTGCTCAAGCGCGCGGGAGAGTACTGCTGCATGATTCCGGCGGAGCCCTTGGCGCAAATGACGCCCCGGTTCACGGGATGGTTGCGATTACCGTCGATATAGCGGATGCGTCCGTCGCGCAGGTGAACCTTGATCCCGCACCGGCACGCGCACATGTAGCAGGTGGTGTATTTGATCTCGCCCGGGCTGTGTTGCGACATATCCGGCGTCATAAACTGCGTGCGATCAGGAGTTTCATGATCTCATTGCTGCCGGCATAGATGCGCATGACGCGCGCATCGCGGTACATGCGAGAGATCGGGAATTCCTCCATGTAGCCATAGCCCCCGAACAGCTGCAGACAGCGATCGATGATCCTTCCCTGTGTATCGGTGATCCAGTATTTCGCCATGGATGCGGTCACCGTATCGAGCGTGCCATTGAGATAGCGCTCCACGCAGTGATCGTGAAAGACGCGGCCAATCGCTGCTTCCGATTTGCATTCCGCAAGAACGAATTGGGTGTTCTGGAACTCCATGATCTTCTTGCCGAACGCTTCCCGCTCCTTGACGTAATCGATGGTCAGTGCCAACGCCCGCTCGATCATCGCTTGCGCATGGACGGCGACGATGAGCCGCTCACGCGGAAGGTCGCTCATCAGCTGTGCGAACCCTTGCCCCTCTTCCGTGCCCAGGAGATTTTCCGGCGGCAGCTTGACGTCCTCAAAAAACAATTCCGAGGTATCGGCGGCATCCATGCCGAGCTTCTTGAGCTTGCGGCCGCGCCGAAAGCCGGGAGCATCGTCGCTCTCGACGACCAGGAGCGACACGCCCTTGGCGCCCACGCCTGGATCGGTCTTGGCGACGACGATGATCAGATTGGCGTGCTGGCCATTGGTGATGAACGTCTTCGATCCATTGAGCACGTAGCCGTTGCCGGATTTCTTTGCGGTTGTGCGCACGCGCTGGAGGTCGGATCCCGTTCCGGGCTCGCTCATGGCGATCGCGCCCACGAGCTCGCCGGTAACGAGCTTCGGCAGCCAGCGGCGCTTCTGCTCGTCCGTGCCGTAATGCAGGATATAAGGCGCGACGATGCCTGAATGGAGCGGCGCGCCGAATGAATCGAAGCCCGCGAGACTGAGCTCGCGGCTGATGACAGCCTCGTGGGCGAAGGTGCCGCCGGCACCGCCATACTCTTCCGGGATGGCGGGACACAGGAGACCCGCCGCCCCTGCCTTGCTCCAGACGTCGCGGTCATACATGCCGCGTTCGTTCCAGCTGTCCAGATGAGGTGCATACTCGGCCGCGATGAAACGGCGCGCCTGCTCTTCGAGCAGCGCAACGTCCTCGGTCATCCAGCTGGGAGGCGGCAGATTGAGGATGCTCATGAGCCCAACTCGGGCAGCGGCCACAATGTGCTCCAACTGCCACACCGGGCTATCTTTGCCAACTCCCCTCGCAAAGACCGGCCGGACTTAACCCTCTGTTTACTGCGAACGGTGAAAACTCACGCCCGAGGACACAGGACCGCATCGCGTTCCATTGCCTGTTAAGGAGCCCTGGTTCGCCAGGGCCATCCGGCTCCTGCCTCCCCCTGTGCGTCGGATGCGGGCATGAAAACTGGTTTGCCGTGGCAAGTGAGCGGGATTCGGCGGCAAGCGCGTGATACAGCGCGCGAAGCAGCACACCGTGCCGGCATGTCCGTCGGCGAATGGCTCGACAGCGTGATTCTTGAGTCCGCGCAGACTGGCGAGGGGCAGCACGAGGCGCAGCTCTATCGCCGCCGCGCGCGCGACCGCGATCCGCAAGCCGATGAACGGCGGCACGAGCAAGGCCGGCGCTCCGGCGACGAGCGCTATGGCGAAGATGCTGTGAGCTCAAGGTCAGTGCAAGGTCACGATTGGTCCCATGAGTATCCGGACGCACGGCAGGATCGCTTCGATGAGCATGGGGAAAGCGATTTCGGTCGAACGAGGCATCATCAGGATCGTGCGCAGGGCGAAGAGTTTTCCGAACGCACGGCCCGCTCGGATCGCGCCGCGGACGTATTTGAGCAAGCTGAGCGGTCGCCGAAAGAGACCCCAGCAATGCGGGAAGCTTTCGCCGATCTCAATGCGCGGCTCGACCAGCTAACCCGGCAGCTCGACAGAGTAGCGCAAATCAGCGCCGCCAATGCAGCGGGGCCACGCAATGAGGAGCCGCCGCGCCAACTGATCGAAGTCATCTCAAAGCTCGATCGCCGGCTCGATCAATTGGTTGCCGAGGGCCGCACGACAAAGACAGAGATCGAGCATCGGGTGAATGCCGTCGGTCGCGCAGTCGCAGACCTCAATCGCGAACCGCGCCGGGAACCCCCGCCTTACCCTCAGGGTAAGGGAGGGGGTTCCGCTAGTCCGCTTGATCATGCGCTTGCCGAGATCGCAGACCGCCAGCGCACCCTCGACGGCTATGGCTCGACCACGACCGCAGCGCCAACAGCCCAATCGGCCACCGAGACCGGGTCGCTGCCGCGCCCGCGCACGCAAGATCTGTCCGGCCTGGAGCAGCAGCTTCGGCAAGTGAATGAACAAATCGAAACTCTCAAACCCTGCGGCATTGAGAAGGCGGTCGACACGCTGCGCGACGACCTCGCTGAAATAGGATCGATGCTGCAGGAGGCTATGCCTCGCAAGTCGGTGGAGGCGATCGAGCGCGAGATGCGTAATCTGTCCGAGCGCATCGAGCAGAGCCGTGATGCAGGCACCGATGGGGCGGCGTTGGCCGGCGTCGAGCGCGGGCTAGCCGAGGTGAGAGACGCGGTGCGCCAGCTCGCTCCGGCAGAGAATCTTGGCGGCATCGACCGCGAGCTGGCGCAGCTCTCACAGAAGATCGATATGATCGCGCATAACAGCCAGGATCCCGCGGCACTGCGCCAGTTGGAGGGTGCGATCGCAAGCTTGCGGGGAATTGTGTCTCAGGTTGCCTCCAACGATGCTTTGACTAGCTTGTCCGACGAAGTGCGCGCGCTGGCCG
Source organism: uncultured Alphaproteobacteria bacterium (assembly GCA_963771845.1). Classification (GTDB taxonomy): domain Bacteria; phylum Pseudomonadota; class Alphaproteobacteria; order Rhizobiales; family Xanthobacteraceae; genus VAZQ01. The sequence continues at coordinate 231,141 of CAVYVC010000021.1, forward strand.
GCACGGTCGATCGGGCCGCCCGATCAAGCAGCGATAATGTTCTCAATGCGCTGGAAGAAAGAATTTCCGTGCTCGCCGACGCGCTCGCAGCGCGTAACCAGAGCGGGCAAAGCATGCCGCGTGAGCTCGAAGCTGTTCTTAAAAGCCTGGCGGACAAGATCGAGCGCGTGCAACTCAGCCGCGGCGATCAGGCCGCGCTTGGCCATCTCGAGGACCGCATTGCCAAGCTGGTTGATAAGCTGGACGCCTCGGATGCCCGGCTCAATCATCTCGAAGCGATCGAGCGCGGCCTGGCGGAGCTACTCATTCATTTCGAGCACCAGCGGTTGCCAAGTCTCACCCGCGCCGGGAATTCGCCGCCCGAGGTCGAGGAGTTGACGCGTGATCTCGCCGATCTGCGTCAAACCGAAAAACGAACGCAGGAATTGCTCGAACTGGTGCACGGCACGCTCGGACATGTCGTCGATCGCCTCGCGACGATCGAAACCGACGTGCGATCGAGCCGGGAAGGCGGAACCGAAACCGCGCGCTCCCGTGCCGACGGACCAAGCGGCGCTGCTGCGCGCAACCCAGGGCGCTCTGCCAAAACCGGGCCCGCCGCATCAGCGCCGGCCGGCAAGACGCCGAATGCGCAACCGGCCGGGAAGTCCAAATCGCAAACCCAAGGAGGGAGCGAGCGCGGCGGGGAGCGCCCCCCCATTGATCCAACGCTGCCGCCCGATCAGCCGCTGGAGCCGGGATCTTCGCGCCGCGTGCCGCCATCCGGCTCGGCAGCGGAACGAATTGCAGCTTCAGAATCAGCGCTTGCTGGAGCCAAACCGCCCGTCGAACCGGATACCGGGGGTAAGGCAAACTTCATCGCGGCGGCGCGCCGTGCCGCGCAGGCCGCAGGACGTGAGGCGCCGGCGAAAAGCGCCGCAGCAGGACCGAAGGAAATTGCCTCAGCGGCCGGCAAGCTGGCCAGTCGCGTAGGCCGGCTGCGTGCACTGATTAGCGGATCGGCGAGCGTCCTGCTCGTGCTCGGCAGCCTTCAAATCGCGAAGACCCTGCTTAATTCCTCGGAAGAGACAGACATTTCAGCTCGGCCAAGCGAGACAAGGGTCGAGATCGCCGCCCTTCCGTCGGATCCGCTCGCCGTCCCGCCCCCGGCTGTGACGATGGAGTCCGGGCTGGCTGCGGCCGATCAGACTGCTTCGATCCCCGCAGTCGCCGAGCCGGTCGTGAGCGGGCGCCAATCCGCAGCGCTTTCGCCTGCCACCAGCCCAACTCCGCCCGCGCCCTCCGCCCTTGTGATGCCGCTCGAAACCGCCCGGCAGGCGAGTGCCGTTGCGGCTATTGCGGTTGTACCTCCTGCCCCGGCCGCACCTGTCATCCCCCCCGGCGAGCACGAAGTAACGGGGTCTATTGCGCCCTCAGCAAAATCAGCCTCTACCCCCAACGATGCCGTGCCCGCAATTAGTCCGGCGGCGATAGCGCCGCCTGCTTCGGCATCTCCTGCCGACAAGCTCCCATCCGTCTTCGGCACTACGCTGCGTACGGCCGCGGCCAAAGGCGATGCCTCGGCACAATACGAGATCGCGGTGCGCTATGCCGAGGGTCGCGGTGTGCCGCAGAATCTCACAGAGGCGGTGGAATGGTTCGAGCGCGCGGCCAAACAGGGCCTTGCTCCCGCGCAATTCCGTCTCGGCGGCCTTTACGAAAAAGGGCTCGGGATCAAGAAGAACCTCGATACGGCCCGGCGCTTCTATGCTGCCGCCGGTATCGCCGGTAATGCCAAGGCCCTGCACAATCTCGCCGTGCTTTATGCCGAAGGAATCGACGGCAAACCTGACTATCAAACCGCGGCCCGTTGGTTTCGCAAGGCGGCTGATTACGGCGTGACGGACAGCCAGTACAATCTCGCCATTCTCTATGCTCGCGGCATCGGCATAGAGCAGAACCTCACGGAAGCCTACCGGTGGTTTGCGCTCGCGGCCCGCGACGGGGACGCCGAGGCAGCCAAAAAGCGCGATGAGCTTCGTCCCCGTCTCGATCCGCAGTCTCTGACTGCGGTTATCCAAGCCATCAACGCGTGGACGCCGCAGCAGCATCCCGAGGGTGCGGATCAGGTGAAGAGCCCGCCAGGCGGGTGGGACCACGCTGCCGTGTCGGCCGTCATCCCGATCAAGCGCAAGCCGCTGAACCTCGGTCCCAAGCTCAACCTTGCCACTCCGCGTGCGGCGCAATAAGAATGGCCACAGGCGTCGTCTCTGCGAGCAACATCGCAGCGATGCGACCACCTGCCCGCTTGAGTCCCGACTCTATCTAGCTTCTCTCGCCAGGATTGCCGCGCGGCCGCGCTGTTTCCTGTCCAGACGCCTTTTAGATTGCCGATTGCCCGAGTTGACGCGGTGTCGGTCGAGACTTGGTCCGCTTCCAACCTGCAACGAGGATTGCATCGGTGCAGATCTATCTCCCCATTGCGGGTCTGACGGTCAATATTTTCGTGATTCTCGCCATGGGGATCGCGGTCGGGTTCATTTCGGGGATGTTTGGAATCGGCGGCGGCTTTCTCATGACACCGCTTTTGATTTTCCTCGGCATACCGCCCGCCGTCGCGGTCGCGAGCGTCACTGGCCATATTGCTGCGTCCTCCATGTCGGGAGCGCTCAGCTATTGGCGGCGCAAGGCGATCGACATTGCGTTGGTGTTCATGCTGCTCGCCGGCGGCATTATCGGCACCGCCTTCGGCGTCTGGCTGTTCACGCTGCTACGGGCCATTGGTCAGCTCGATATCACGATCGGAGTTTCCTACGTGCTGCTGCTCAGCATCGTCGGCGTGTTGATGGTGATTGAGAGCGTGCGCGCGATCATGCGGGTACGCCAGGGCAAGCCGGTCGAGCTGCGCCGGCCCGGCAGCCACATGTGGATCCACGGACTTCCATTCAAGCTGCGCTTCAAACGCTCGCGTATTTACGTTTCGGCGATTCCCGTCTGGGGCATCGGCTTCATCATCGGATTCGTCGGCGCCATCATGGGTATCGGCGGCGGATTTCTGCTCGTTCCCATGCTCATCTATCTGCTGCGCGTGCCTACCGCGACCGTGATCGGCACCTCCATGGTGCTCACGCTGGTTACCATGGCGTCGGCGACCGTCATGCACTCCGCGACAAATCATCTCGTGGATGCACTGCTCGCCCTGATCCTGATGGTGGGCGGTGTCACCGGCGCGCAGTTCGGCGCACGCGCCGGGCAGAAGATGCGAAGCGAACGCTTGCGGTTGCTCCTTGGTCTGCTCGTGCTAGCGGTCGGAATTCGCTTTGCATTCGATCTCGTACTGAGGCCCGAGAATCTCTACTCCATCCGCCTCATGGAAACTGACACGTGAGGCGGGGCTTCTCATTCGTGACCGCGCTGGTTGCGGTTGCCGTCTCGGCGGGAACTGCGGCGAGTGAGCGGCTGGTTGCGTCGCTCTCGACTCATCGCGTGCAGGTGACATCGAATTTCACCGGAGAAGAGCTGGTCCTCTTCGGCGGGATCGAGACGGATGCTGCGACGGCGCCGCGGCACAGCGGCTACGATATTGTCGTCACCGTTGCCGGACCGCGCCAGACGGTGGTGACATATCGCAAAGAAAGGATGCTCGGCATCTGGATTAACTCCGATGCCCGCGTGTTCGAGGATTCGCCCGCCTATGTTGCGGTGCTGTCCAATCGTCCGCTCGATGCGATCGCCAGCAGCGAAACGCTGCGACGCTTGCAGATCGGCCTGGAGAATATCCCGTTGCTCCAGCGCGCGAGCGTGAACATTGCGGAGGCGGGCAGCGATGATCCGTTCCGCATGGCCTTCATCAAGATCAAGAGCGACCAGGGGCTTTATCGTGAAGTCTCAAATGGCGTGACCTTCCTCGCGCCGGCACTGTTTCGGGCTTCCATTCCGCTGCCGGCGGATGTGCCGGTCGGGACGTACGAAGTGGACGTGCGGCTATTCGCCGACGGCACCCAGATCGCGCGGAGGCCGGCCCCCTTCGAGGTCTACAAATCGGGCATCGAGCAGACAGTGACGACGGCGGCTCGCGATCACGGTATTTTGTATGGGCTCACGGTCGCGTCCATCGCGTTGCTCACGGGCTGGCTCGCCTCGGTAATATTTCGGCGCGACTAGCTCTCAGTGGTCATCGTCCGCGAAAGCGGAGACCCAGTAAACCCCGAAGCGACGAAGGCCACGATATTGCCTCGCTCGACCCGTCGCCGATTACGACTAATGGATCTAACACAGCCGCAGTTTTTTGGAGCCTCGCCATCACGAGGCCGGCATAAACCTTAATGGCCAGGCTTTCTTTGTTTGGCAGAGAGGGCGCGAGGATGAACATCCGTACAGCAACATGACGAAACTTTAATCTCATCTCACGAAATCGTTGGCTTACGTAAGTTTAACTTGCCGCGAGAGTATTTTCGATCTGTACTGGTGCGCACGAGCCGCCCCCGTTTCGTCAGCGGCGTGAAGGCGGCTCCTGGAGGGAATATCATGTGGAAACCGATTGTTGGCGGGACAGCAGCGCTTGCAATCATCGCCGGCTCGTCACTGGTTTATGCGCAGCAGAGCGGCCGTCTTGACCGCGGCCACCGGTGGCAGCCAAACGTGGAGGATCTTCGAGCCTTCGGCGAGGCACGGTTGGCGGCACTCAAGGCCGGCCTCACGCTCACGCCGGACCAGGAGAAGAGCTGGCCCGCCTTTGAGCAGGCCGCGCGGGAATACGGGAAGTTGCGGGTCGACCGCAAGAGCGCTATGGGCAGCGCCGGCCCCTCGAATGATCCGGTGGAGCGGCTGCGGCAGCGGGCCACAGCCCTTTCCGATACGGGTACGGCCTTGAAGAAACTGGCGGACGCCACAGATCCCCTGTATAAGAGCCTCGACGACAACCAGAAGCGCCGGTTCGCGGTGCTCAGCCACTTTGGCGGAGACCATCAGCGCGGGGGCTCCTGGTTCCAACGGGGGCCGCGGCGCGAGGGCGGCCCCGGAGACAGGGAGCACTCTGGCGCCCAGCGTCTGTAGTCGCCATATTGTTTATCGGCTAACGCCGGCGGTCGCACTCCCAGCCCCCCGACACGATCGCCGACGTACGGGAGCCGCCGGGTCCCCACCCGGCGGCTTTCCTTTTGGGGCCCTTGCCGAGGCGTGGCCCGCATGAGCCACCGGGTCGGCGCGAAGCGCCGCCCGATGGCAGGCTCGCAAAATGCGGGCTTGACGGACCGGGCCGACGAGACCCGGGCGTCGCTTCGCTCAGCCGGGCACCTTTGGCGTTAGGCGCGCTTGCTGGACAGCATCTGGCCGGCTTGATAGAGCAGCGAACCCGCGCGCATTTTTGCAGGCGGGATGGGCGGGCGCATAGCTCAGTTGGTAGAGCAGCTGACTCTTAATCAGCGGGTCCAAGGTTCGAGTCCTTGTGCGCCCACCAGCACATCCCTTGCGAAGGCCTTCGGGATCGATTGCAAGTGCGAGCTTATACCGGCTTTCGTGGGTCAATAGTGATATCGGCACTGCGCAGTTTCCAACACCCGTCCATTGGCCGTGTCAGGAAGTCTTTCCGGTCCTGATAAAAGGGGTCTGCACTGATTATCATTGACCGACTCGTCTGGCGCCCAGATCGAGCCCACAGCGGCTAGTGTCGCGAAGCGCGATTAACTACTCCTTGCACAGAAGAGCCCTCCCGGTCGTGCCCGCCTGTGTCTTTTTGATTGGGGCATCGGACCTCGTCACATGTTTGACGCTCATCAGATGCTTGACGGCTGCGGCACGCTCTGAAAATCTAGCCTCCGGCGCGATGGATAACTCTTTGTGAAGAATTCTCTGGTTGGCCAGCTTCGTCCAACTTCGCCGAACGGCAGCTCGGCGCATATAGCTTTGAGCGCCAAGAAATGCTTCGTAATCATGCCGTTCGGCGATAAAAAGCACCCCATCACCGGGCAGGCTATTGATTTTGACAAGATTTATCAGGAATTCATCAAGCCAGCGGTCGAGGCGCTCGGGATTACGTGCACCCGATCCGACGAAGTGAGCAAGTCGGGCCTGATCCATCGCGAGATGATTGATCTCATTCTCGGCTCTGAAATCGTCATTGTCGATATTACGACCGGAAATCCGAACGTCATGTACGAGCTTGGAATCCGTCACGCGGCAAAGCGTTGGGGGACAATTATCCTGCGACAGGCAGCCGCCGAGGCCATTCCGTTCAACATCAGCGGATTGCGCTCGGTTGAGTACCAGCTCGACACCCCCGAGCAGACTGAGCACTCGCGCCTGTTGCTGGAGACCAACATTCGCAACTGTCTCGTGGAGCGCAACGTCGACAGCCTTGTGCACACACTGTTCCCCGGCCTCAATGTCACTCGACGCGCCCAACCGTGCTCGGAGCGGCGCACGTTTGTTTGGACATGCCCCAAAGCACCGCACAAAAAACTGTGCATCGTAACTGGGGACATTCTCAACGTCGATACTGTCGATCTTTGGGTTAATCCGGAGAATACCAAGATGCAGATGGGCCGCTATTATGATGACTCCATCTCGTCTTATATCCGATATTACGGTGCCAGCAGGGATCGTAGAGGCGCGGTTATCAACGACATCATCTTCCGCCAGCTCAGCCGCGAGATGGGCTCTGGCTTCGTTGTCGAACCGGGGACGGTCATCGTCACGCATCCCGGCAACCTTCGCCGCTGCAATAACGTAAAGGCTGTGCTGCATGTAGCGGCACAACATGGCGAGCCCGGCAGGGGCTACACGACCATTCGCGGGTACGAAAATTGTGTGAAGAACGCGCTTGATGCAGCTGACGACATCAACCGCGGATTTTTATACCGGCTGGGACTGAAACAGCCGTCGAAAAGCATCATTTTTCCCCTGTTCGGCACGCGAAATTTCGACGACGACCCTCAGGTGGTCGCGATCAATCTTGTGCGCACAGCGAAGAACTACCTCGAAACGTGGCCCGATTGCACCATGGAACGCGTCTATTTCCTTGCATGGACGGACGCCGACCAAGAGCTTTGCGTGACCGCATTTCAACGGCTTGGGCTGAATTTCGAGCAAGTCGAGCCGGATGACGCAAGCGCTCAGGCAGAACCGGTGGCAGCCGGGGCCTCGCAGCATCCCTGAAGAAACGGCCGCTTTCGACGCCGTGGCGCGCGCTCGAACAATAGCTCTTGTATAAATCGCACATGAAGATCGGCATCCTGCCTGGCGACGACATCGGGCTCGAAGTCGTGCCGGAATGCGTCAAGGTGATGAAAGCAGCCGCCGCGCGTGAACGCCTTGCCATTGATTGGCAGGAGCTGCCGATCGGCAAGCGCGGGCACGAGCAGCACGGACATACGCTTCCCCCCGTTACCGAGCAGGCACTGCGGGAGCTCGACGGCTGGATCATGGGTCCCATCGGGCATGCCGCCTATCCGCGCGGCGACCCCACCTGGGTAATGCCGCCGGTGCGCAAGAAATTCGATCTGTTCGCGGCGGTGCGTCCCGCACTTTCTCATTCCGGCGTTCCTTCCATTCACACGAACGTGGATATCGTTTTTCTGCGCGAGATCACGGAAGGAATGCTTTACTCGGAGACGGTGGTGGCAGGATTGCCGGAGTTCCGGCCCAATGACGAGATCACGGTTGCCATGCGCGTGATTACCCGCAGGGGATCAAACCGCGTGGCGCGCGAAGCCTTCGAGATCGCTCGCACGCGCAAGCGCAAGAAGGTGACCGCCGCCCACAAGGAGCCGGTCTATCGCCTTGCCTGCGGTATGTTCGCGGAGGAATGCCGCAAGGTCGCGCGCGATTACCCCGATGTGGCCTTCGAAGAGATGATGATCGATTCCATCTCGATGAAGCTCGTTACATCTCCCCAGCAGTTCGACGTGGTCGTCACGACGAACCAGTTCGGCGACATTCTCACCGACATAGGAGCGGGCCTCGTCGGCGGGCTTGGGCTAGCACCGGGGCTTTGCGTGGGCGAGCGTCAGGCCATGGCGCAAGCCACTCACGGTTCCGCCCCCGACATCGCCGGGCGCCACATTGCCAATCCGTATGCGATGATCATGTCGGGCCAGATGCTGCTCGCGTGGCTTGGGCGCAAGCACAGGGAGCCGGCCACTTCGGCTGCGGCGGGGCGGATCGAGGCAGCGGTGAAGCAGGTGATCACCGAAGGCAAACATCTCACCCGCGATCTCGGCGGAAGCGCGAGCACGACGGAAATGGGAGACGCAGTAGCCGCCGCGGCGGTCGAAAAGGATGGTAGCCCGCGTTGAGCGAAGCGAAACGCGGGAACGACGCCCCGGATTTCGCTTACGCTCAATCCGGGCTACGAAAGGCCACTGTCAATGTATAATCTGCGCCTTACCCCCGAGCAGCTGGAAATCCGCGACACGGTGCGCGAGTTCGTCGCGCGCAGGATCAAGCCGGCTGCGCTCAGGCCGCAGCGCCTTGAGGCAGCGGAGCAACCGCTGCTCGTTGATTTGCTCGCCGAGGCTTCGCAACTCGGCCTGCGCGCGCTCGCGCTCTCTGAAATTGCGGGTGGGGCAGGGGCAGACAGCCTCACTTCCTGCATTGTCAGTGAAGAGCTCGCAGCCGGCGATCCCGATATTGCGGCTGTGCTGGGCGAGACCTGGACCCTTGCCCATATTCTGTTTGATCGCCTGATGACGCCAGGGCAGCGCGCGCGCTTTCTTCCCGCGTTTCCAGCGGACGAGCGCTATCACATCGCGCTCGCTCGCGAGGAGCCCGACCGCGACGGGTCGCTGGGTATTCACTATCACCAGCCTGACCAGAATGACCCCGGTTTCGCCACCATGGCCGTCCGCGCCGGAGAAGGGTGGGTCATCAATGGGCGCAAACATGAAGTGGTGAATGCGTCTGTTGCCCAGCTTTTCGTTGTTGCGGCGGCAACGGCGGCCGGAGGCACGAGCGCCATGCTTGTGCCGCATGATACGCCGGGCTTAACGGTGAATGAGAGTGGTCCCGCCTCGCGCCGGAGGCACGGGGCTTGCGGGCAGATCGTTTTCAAGAACTGCCGAGTGCCCGCGGAAAATCTTCTCGAGCCGGAAGGGCAAAGCAAACTCGGCCGCGAAATCGCCGGCCAGATCCCGCAGCAACTGGCGATCCAATTGGGCATTGGGCGCGCTGCCTATGAGGCGGCGCTTGACTATGCCCAAATGCGCGTCCAGGGCGGACGCCCTATCATCGCGCACCAGGCGATCGGCGCCAAGCTCGCCAATGTCGCGACGCGGCTTGCAACGGCGCGCAGCATGATCTGGCAGGCCGCCTGGGCATCCGACCATCCCGAAGCTTTCGCCGATCGCAGCCTGCCCGACCTGCCGCTCGCAAGCATCGCCAAGGTGTTTGCCTCGGAGACGATCTATCACGCGACCAAGGATGCGGCGGAATGCTTCGGCGCCATGGGGGTGATGCGAGACATGCCGCTACAGAAATACGTGCATGACGCACTCATCTGCCTCCATTCCGGCGAGGCCAACGCCGATACCCGGCTGCGCATCGCGGAAGCCATCGCCGGCCATCGCCGCGCAGACGCTTGCGCCGTGCTGGCCGCGGAGTGAAACGAGGAACGCCCCATGGATTTCACGCTGAGCAATGAGCAACGCGCGTGGCAAATGACCGCGCGCAAATTTGCCGAGGACGAGATTCGGCCGATCTCCCTTGCGCGCGATGCCATTGCCGATGCGCGCGAGACCTTCGACTGGGACATCATCAAGAAGGGCTCGAAGCTTGGCTTGCGCACGCTCGCAGTCCCGAAGCAATGGGGTGGCCACGGTACCGATTTCGTGACCCAGGCGCTGGTCATGTCGGAGCTTGCCCGGGCTGACAGCGCGATCTCGAAAACATTCAGCCAGTGCTGGAAATGGAGTCACCTCATTGCCGCGACCTGCACGGACGAGCAGAAGCGCCGCTTTCTCACTCCCTTTCTCGAAGACGATAGCTTCCTGCTCGGAAAGGGAATCACCGAACCGGGTGCCGGCTCCGACAATCGCCTGCCGCCCGATGATCCCAAGGCCGGGTTGAAGCTTCGCGCCGAACGCGATGGCGATGAATGGATCCTCAACGGCGAGAAATGTTTCATCGCGAATGGCAGCGTGGGGAAACTCTTTTTCATTGACGCGCGGACGGATCCGCATGTGCCCTTGCGGCAAGGCACCACCATGTTTCTGGTCCCGCGCGATACGCCGGGCTTTCGCATCGGCAAGGTTTTCAACAAGAATGGCTGGCGCTTCTATCAGAATGCCGAAATGATCTTCGAGAATGCCCGCGTCCCGCACGCCAATGTCGTCGGGCCGGTGAACGGTCCCACCTTACCCTCCCCCGCAAGCGGGGGAGGGAAGGGAGGGGGGCATGAAAACCGGGCAGGCTGGCGACAGGACGGGAGGCGATCTGTTCGGGGATCTCGAGCTCGCTGCCAACGCGCTGGGCGTATGCGACGATGCCTGCGCCATGTCGATCACTCTCGCGCGGACGCAGCGACAGGGCGACACGCCCGTTGTTCGATCAGCAATTGGTGCAGCTCAAGCTCAACCGCATGTACTGCCTCACGGAAGCGCTGCGCTCATACGTCATGCGGATTGCGTGGGAGCATGATCACAAGGTGAGCTCGGCCAATGCGGGATTGTGCATGAATTTCTCGACCGACGTCATCCAGGAGGTCACCGAGATCAATCTGGAACTGCATGCGGGCGCCGGCGTCCTGGATGCGCGGGCGGACAAGCTCGTGCGCGATGCCATGATCTGGAGTCATCTCGCCGGTGACACCGTGCAGCGCATGAAACCCGCGCGGCGTCTCGCGCGAGAGGTGCTGTAGCCCGGATTGAGCCACCGGGTCGGCGCGAAGCGCCGCCCGATGACAGGCTCCACGAAATCCGGGAGAACCATTCCCGCGTTTCGCTGCACTCAACGCGGGTTACATCTGATCATCCGAATTCCGGTCCGATCACCGCAAAGGTAGGCGCGGGATCATCGAAGCGCTTCGAGCTGCCGTGAATTATCCGGGTAAAGGGACGCACCGCGGCAAAGCCCCGCTCTTCCAGAAACAACCGGACGGCCGACTTGGCATCCGCAAGATCAATGAACACTGGGCCGTCGATGGCCGCGAGCGCGTGCGCGAGAATGGCGCAAGCGACGCTGTCGCTCTCCGCAACGAGAGGCCCGATATGGGAGGCAATGCGGCCGTTGCGGCCCAGACTGAAGCCAACAATGCGTCCTTCGGATTGCGCAATCAGCTCGGCCTCCGGCAGACGGCCGCGCAAGCCCGACAGCACGCCGCGGCGATCCGCCCCGAAGGCGGCTGCATCGAAGGCGCACACGGAGGCCCAATCCGCAGGCCTGATTGACCCGACGGTTATGCTTGCGTGCGCGGGCATCGCGCTGCCACGCGGTTGCTGTCGCTTGAGGCGATAAAACCCCCAGCAGTCCTGATAACCGAGATTGCGATAGACTGCGTGTCCGTCCGGGGTCGCATCGAGAACAGGCACGCGCCGCGCGGCTGCAAGGTCGTCGGTGGCGCGGCGCATCAGGCGTGTTGCTAATCCGCGGCGGCGCCAGGCGGCAGCGACCAGAACCATGCTGATCCATGCGAAGCGGTCGCCGTAAGGCAAGGTCGCGGTGGTCGCTACGATGCGGCCATCGGGCGCGTGGGCGGCATAGACGCGCCCGCGCTCGACAAACACTTTCCAATCGTCCGCGGTCTGGTTCCAGTTTGCCTCGGCGACGAGCGCGCCCGCGTCCGCGAGCTCCGGCGCAGAGAGCAACGCTTTGATCGAAATTTCGAGCTCAGAAATGTCCATCGCGGACATCGTAATGGGTGTCCTTGCCGAGACTCGGCATTTTTCGCGCGACCCAATCGGCTGTCCAGTCGATCATGCGCATGAGTGGCACGCTGGGATAGCCGAACAGCCGCGTCGCCTGCGCGGTATTCACGAGCCAGCATTCGGCCGCTTCGGTTCCGGTGAAAACCGGCTTTCTATCCAGACGCTCGCCGAAAGCGTGGGCGAGCCAGCGCACGCTGATGGTCTCCGGCCCACTGACATTGAGCGGGCTCGTTGGCGTCGTGCAGCGCGCGAGCGCGCGCAACACCATCGCATTGGCATCGCCCTGCCAGATCACGTTGACATGGCCGGTCGCAAGATCGATCGCTTCGCCCGCGAGCACGCGCGTGGCGATATCGTGGAGCACGCCGTAGCGCATGTCGATTGCATAATTGAGACGAATGATGCGGCCGTGCGTGCCGAGCGTCCGCGAGAAATAGTGGAAGATCGCCTCGCGGGCGGCGCAGGAATTCGCATAGGCGCCCGGCGGTGGTGTTGCCGGCGTTGCTTCGGTTGCCCCGCCATGCTGCACGTTGACGTAAGGGTACACGCATCCCGTCGAATAAGCGACAATGCGCGAGCCTGCAAAGGCTTGCGCCGCGAGCGCAGGCACATAGGCATTCATCGCCCACGTGAGGTCCTCGTGTCCGGACGAGCCGAACTTGCGGCCTGCCATGAAAATCACATTGGCAAGCTTGGGCAGCGCCGCTACCTGCTTGCGGTCAAGGAAATCGGCGGTGATGCATTCGACCCCACAGGCGGCGAGCTGTTCGCGCACGCCTTGCTCGCTGAAGCGCGCCACACCAACGACGCGCTTGCCTGGTGCCGCGCGCCTGGCGAGCCGGGCGAGCGTAGGCCCGATCTTTCCGCCCACACCCAGGATGATGAGATCGCCCGCGAGCTCGGCGAATTCGCGTGCCAGGAGTGGTGATGGTGCCGTCATCACCTCTTCCAGGTGCTCGACGTCGCGAAAGTGTTCGGGCAGTGCGGCGCTTGCGTCCGTCATTCCGGTTGATCCTAGCGGGTGTTTCGCTGAGATCGGGTCAGCAGGTCCACCTCTCCCCGCAGGGGAGAGGTCGGAATGGGCGCTTCGCGCCCATTCCGGGTGAGGGGGTTACAAATCCCGAAGCTGATCCCCCTCACCCGGATCGCGCAAGCGCGATCCGACCTCTCCCCTCCGGGGAGGTACGCAAACTGCGAGGCCGCATCACGATCAACATGATCGACATCTGCGCTGGCGGCTTGTCAATCCGCGCAGCAAGTTGGAGAGTGAACCATGCAAACGAGCCGTGACTGCGTCCTCACCACCCATGTCGGCAGCCTCATTCGTCCAGCGGCGCTGCAAGAGGTCATGCGCGCCAAGCAGGCGCACAAAACCTACAATCACGCGGCCTACGAAGCCTGTTTGAGAGATTCGGTTGCCGAGGTGGTGCGCCGGCAGGTGCAGGTGGGCGTCGACGTGGTGAGCGACGGGGAATACGGAAAATCGATCAGTTGGAACCAGTATGTCGTCGAGCGCATGAGCGGGTTTGAGTTGCGGCCAAATCCGCCTGGCCCCGGCGGCCGCGCCGGCGATCTCGGCCTCGACCGCAGCCGCTTCCCCGAATTCTATGCCGAGCTTGACGCGCGCGATCCTCCGGCCAATCCGGAAACCGTCGTTTGCATTGGACCGGTCACTTATACCGGGCAGAAGGAGCTTGCCCGCGACATCGAGAATTTCAAGGCGGCGCTCGCCGCGGCCGATGCCGAGGAAGGTTTTCTGCCTGTGGTCGCGCCGGCAAGCGTGCTGCCGGAACGAAAAGACGAATATTACACCAACGAAAACGACTGGATGCATGCAATCACGGCGGCAATGCGCACGGAATACAAGACGATCGTGGACGCGGGACTTATTCTTCAGATCGACGACGCCCGCGCCGCAACGACCTATGATCGCATGGTCCCGCCGGGGACTTTCCAGGACTACCGGCGCTGGCTTGCCAAATTCATCGAGTCGCTCAATCACGCACTGGCCGGCATTCCCGAGGACCGCGTGCGCTATCATGTGTGTTGGGGCAGCTGGCCCGGCCCCCATTCAAGCGACGTGCCGCTCAAGGAGATCGTTGATCTCATCCTCAAGGTGCGGGCAGGTGCCTACGTTATCGAGTCAGCGAATCCGCGTCACGAGCACGAGTGGCAGGTATGGAAGAGCGCCAAACTGCCGGAAGGCAAGGTGCTGATCCCAGGCGTCATCAGCCATGTCACCAACGTGGTCGAGCATCCGGAGCTGGTGGCAGAACGCATCATGCGCTTTGCGAATGTGCTGGGGCGCGAGAATATCATGGCCGGCACGGACTGCGGCTTCGCGCAAGGCACGTTTTATCGCCGCGTGCATCCGACGGTGATGTGGGCGAAGCTGGAATCGCTGGTTGCGGGCGCTCGGCTTGCCAGCAAGCAGTTGTGGCACTGACCCAACATTTGTCGTTGCGGGCACTGCCGATCTCGGCTCGTGCGAGATCGGCAGTGAACCCGGAATTGCGTAAGCTCCGTCGCTGTCATCAGGTGAACCCAACATGCGCCATATCGATGCGTTCTGCCATTTTTTCCCCGGCGCTCTGTTCGAGCGGATGTCGCAGACCTCGGGCGGTACCAAGGATATCGGGAAACGCATGCAAGGTGTGCGCACGATCTATGATCTCGATGCGCGGCTGAAGATGATGGACGAGTTCGACGATTATTCCGAAATTTTGTCACTCGGATTGCCGCCAATCGATGCCATGACCGGACCTGACAAATCACCGGAGTTCGCCCGCATCGCCAATGACGGCCTGGCGGAGCTATGCGCAAAATATCCCGGCCGTTTCGCTGGCTATGTTGGCGCGCTGCCAATGAATGCACCCGATGAAGCAGCGAATGAGGCCGAGCGCATCCTCATCGACGGGAATGCCAACGGCCTGCAACTGCATACGAACGTGAACGGCGCCTGCCTCGATGAACCGCGCTTCTTTCCGATCTTCGAGATCGCGGCCAAATCCGGCAAGCCGATTCTGCTGCATCCGGCGCGCACCGCCAATTTTCCCGACTTTGCCGCGGAGAAAAAGTCGAAATACGAGATCTGGACGATCCTGGGCTGGCCTTACGAGACGAGCGCCACTGTGGCGCGCCTGATCTTCTCCGGGGTGACCACGCGTCTGCCGCAGCTGAAATTCCTGATCCATCACCTCGGCGCCATGATTCCGTTTTTCGACGCGCGACTCGACACCGGATGGGCAACGCTCGGCAGCCGCACATCCGACGAGGACTACAGCGGCGTGTTGAAGATGCTGGGAAAGCCGCTGCTGGATTGCTTTCGGGAGTTCTACGCCGACACGGCGCTTTGCGGCGGACGCATCGGGACAGTCTGCGGGCTCGAATTCTATGGCGCCGGTCACGTGCTGTTTGCATCTGACGCACCGTTCGGTCCGCAGGGCGGGGCAAGTTACATCCGCGAAACAATGAAGGTGATCGCAGAGCTCGACATTGCGCAGGCCGACAAGGAGAAGATCTGTTACCGCAATGCCCAGTCGCTGTTCAAGCTTTGATGCGGGAACGCCGATGCCATATCCAATGGCACGCTTGCTTAAGGTCACCGGATTTCGCTGGCGCTCGAACCGGGCTACCCTCTGCGTATGACCACCGTAGCCGGCATCGAGCTGGAGATTTTTGAGCGCGGACGCGGCGAGCCCATCCTCTATTTGCATGGCGGCGCCGGTATCGGCTCAGACGTTGCGTTCCTGGACCTGATCGCAAAGGAGCGACGCGTCATTGCTCCGTCGCATCCCGGCTTTGGTCGATCGTCGCTCCCGGAGTGGCTCGACAGCGTGGACGACATCAGCCATGTCTATCTCGAGCTCATGGATTGTCTCGGGCTCATGCGTGTCGACATGGTCGGGTTCTCCGTCGGCGGCTGGATCGCCGCCGAGATCGCGAGCAAGGTTCCGCAGCGGCTCACGCGTCTCGCCCTCATCGGCCCCGTCGGGGTAAAGACCGGCCCGCCTGACAAGCTCGACATTCCGGATATTTTCGCCATGTCGCAGGAAGCGCTGGACAGGCTGCGATTCCACGATCCCAGGAACAACCCGCTCGAGCTTGCTGCCATGAGCGATGACGAGCTTTTCATCGCCGCGCGCAATCGCGAGACCCTCGCCCTTATCACCTGGGAGCCGTACATGCACAATCCAAAGCTCAAGCATCGGCTGCATTGGGTGGAGGCGCCGGTGCTGCTGCTGCGTGGGGCGAGTGATGGTATCGTCTCGGCCGAGTACCTTCTTCGCTATGCCGCGCTCTTTCCGAATGCACGCATAGAGACGATTGCACAGGCGGGTCATCTCCCGCAGGTGGAGCAGCGCGAAATAACGGCACAAATCATTTTGCAGTTTCTCGGCACCGATCAGATGGCCAAGCACGCCGGAGCAAAATCATGAAAGCGTGGCACTTCAGCGAGAATGCCTATCCCTATCTGCCGCCGGCACAGGACTACGAGTCCATCCGTGTATCGTTGCCCAACCGCAATTACGATCCGAAAAAGGGTGCCGCCCTCTATGACCGGTACATCGACGAGTGGCTTATTGCCGAGGACGAAGGTCTTGAGATCATGCTCAATGAGCATCATCAGACCGCGACCTGCGTCGACCCGGCAGCGCCGCTCGTGCTCGGCGCTCTTGCCCGCCTTTCCAAGAAGGCGCGGCTCTTGATCCTTGGCAACCCCGTCGCGAATCGCCGTCAGCCCGTGCGGGTGGCCGAGGAAATGGCCATGGTCGATATCCTCTCCAAGGGGCGGCTCGAATGCGGGTTTGTGCGCGGCGTGCCCTATGAGGTGCTGCCTGCGAACAGCAACCCCGTGCGCATGAACGAGCGGCAATGGGAAGCGATCGATCTCATCATCAAGGCCTGGACCAACCATGATGGTCCGGTCAGTCACGAAGGACGCTTCTTTCACCACCGAAACATCAACATTTGGCCTCGCCCGTACCAGCAGCCGCATCCGCCGATCTGGGTCTCGACGACGACGCCGGGCGGCGCCGGCCGGGTAGGCGCGCGCGGTTACGTGCAGGCGACGTTCCTCACGGGCTACGGCGGAACGCCCGCGATCTATGATTCATATCGCCGCGGCTGGCGCGAGGCGGGACGCGGCGCAGACGTTCCGGCCAACCGGCTCGCCTATGCTGCGCTGGTCTACACCGGCGAAAGCGAGAGAGCGGCGCGATCCGGCGCAGAGAAGCTTCTCTGGTACATCACGTCCAACAAAGTGCCGCTGCATTTCTGCTATCCGCCGGGGTACGTGCCGACCCCGGTACACGCGCAGATCTTGCGCGGTGCCGCGATCGATCAGCATGCCGCCAATCGGGCCAACGCCACCGTCGACAAGGCGATCGAAGCCGGCATCATGTTCGCGGGAACGCCCGACCAGGTATTCCGCCAAATCAAGCACATGTACGATCACGTCGGCGGGTTCGGACATCTTCTCAATATGGGCCAGGCCGGCTTTCTGGAGCACGACGAAACCGTGCATGGCATCAAGATGTTTGCGCGCGAGGTCTACCCGCGCCTTCAGGAAACCTTCCCGGATAGTGCCATCTCCGGCGTGCGGGAGGAGCGGGTCGTCGCGTAGGGCCATGGCTGTCCGGCACGGGACCGGGATCATCGGCGCGCCGGTGCCGGTCTATTACGAGAGCTTTGCGCCCGCGACTGCAGACGCGCGAGCGACCGTGCTGATGATTCACGGCGGCGCCCATTCCGGGGCATGCTATCAGCGCACGGCCGACGATCGTCCAGGCTGGGCGTATCGCTTCGCCGGGCGCGGGTATCGGGCCGTGGTGCCTGATTGGCCGGGAACTGGACGCAGCGGGCATGTGCCGCTTGATCGCCTCGATGGCGCGACCGTTGTGGAAGGCCTCGGCATATTGGCGCGCAAACTGGGTCCTCCGCTCGTTTTGCTTACGCATTCAATGTCGGGCGCCTACGGCTGGCGCCTTCTGGAGCTGCATGGCGAAGGGATCGCGGCGGTCGTCGGCGTCGCGCCTGCTCCGCCCGGCAACATCCAAAAGCTGCCGCCGGTGCATGAAGAAACTGAAACAGTCATCGAGACGGAAGCGTCGGGACGGCGGGTGCGTATCGACAAGACCCGGATGGTCGTGCAGCCCCGGGATTTCGTCGAACGCAAGCTCGTGGGTGAGAGCGGATTTTTCCCGCGCGAGCACCTCGCTGGCTATGCCGCGAGCCTGCTTCCGATCGCGCCGAAGCTCCTGCTCGAGCGCCAGAACGTGCACGGCAGCCAATTGCGCGTAAGCGATCCGAAAAGACTTGCGGGCAAGCGGATCCTGGTCGTCACTGGCACCGCCGATCTTGATCATGCCAAAGAAGCCGACGGTGCCATTGTCACCTGGCTCAACGGCCATGGCGCCAAGGCGGAGTTCTGCTATCTCGCCGATCGCGGCATTGTCGGCAACGGCCACATGGTTATGCTCGAGCAGAACAGTGATGAAATCGCCGATATCATTCTCCGGTGGCTTGACACGATTTAGCGGGCGCCCATGCGTGTGCTCATCGTCGGAGCGAGCGGACTTATCGGATCGGCCATTGCAGGCCGATTGGCGGCAAGGGGCGATACCGTAGTCGCAGTCGCGAGACGGCACGGCGGCGCGGGCGCAAGCAATTCCGGCATGACGGGAGTCACGCTGGACGTGGCGCGCGCCTCCGATCCGGCGGATTGGCTGCCGTACCTCGGCGGCATCGATGCGGTGGTGAACTGCGCGGGGGTGTTGCAGGACAGTCCACGCGACTCAACGGCCGGCGTGCAGGAGGGCGTCACGGCATTATTTCGCGCATGCGAACAAGCGGGTCTCCGCAGAGTGGTGCATGTTTCAGCGCTTGGCATAGATCGCCATTCCTCGACGGCGTTTGCACGCAGCAAGCTCGCCGCCGACCAAGCTCTCATGGCATGCGATCTCGATTGGGTGATCTTGCGTCCGTCGGTCGTGATTGGACGAGCCGCCTACGGCGGGAGCGCCCTTATCCGGGGCCTTGCCGCAATGCCGATCCTCGCCCTCGTTCCCGATACCGGCGAGCTGCAGATCGTGCACCTCGATGATCTCGTCGAGAGCGTCGTCTTTTTCCTTGCGCCCGATGCGCCGGCCCGGCGCGTGCTTGAGATCGCGGGGCCACGACGCTGGTCATTCGAGGCCGTGATCGGGCTCTTTCGCAAATGGTTGCGGCTTGCGCCTGCGCGGCATTTTCCGCTCCCGCGCTGGGCGTCCCTGGCGTTGTTCCGGCTCGGAGACGCCCTGAGCTTGCTGGGCTGGCGCCCTCCGGTGCGCAGCACCGCCCGCCTTGAAATCGCCCAGGGCTCCGTCGGGGACCCGAGCGAATGGACACGGCTCACCGGCATCAAGCCACGGGAGCTTGCGACTGCGCTCATCGCAGAACCCGCCTCGGTTCAGGAGCGCTGGTTCGCGCGGCTTTACTTTCTCAAGCCCGCTGTCTTTGCCACCCTGTCACTGTTCTGGATCGTCACCGGCCTGATTGCGCTCGCAGGCGGATATCAGTCCGGGAAGGAACTGTTGCGAGAGGCCGGGCTCGGCGAGCTTGCAGGTCCAGGTATCATTGCAGGAGCGATCCTCGACATTGCGATCGGGGGCGCGATAGCGGTCCGCGCGGTCGCCGCCGCGGCGCTCTACGCAGCCCTGGGCGTATCCGTCTTTTATGTGCTCGCAGCAACGATACTGCTTCCACGGCTATGGCACGATCCGCTCGGCCCGACCGTGAAGGTGATCCCCATCGTCGTGCTCACTCTGGTCGCCCTTGCCATCCTGGACGACCGCTGATGGCCTACATGGCGCTCAAATTCCTGCACGTGATCGGCGCCACCGTGCTGCTCGGCACCGGTGCCGGCATCGCCTTTTTTATGCTGATGGCGCATCGCGATGGCAGGCCTGCCGTCATCGCCGCAGTCGCCCGCATCGTGGTGATCGGCGATTTCCTCTTTACCGCTACGGCGGTTGTTGCGCAGCCCGTCACCGGTGTGCTGCTTGCGTATCTCGTCGGCTATTCCCTCCTGGACGGCTGGATCATGCTCTCGATCCTGCTTTACATCTTCACCGGCGCGTTCTGGCTACCCGTTATCTGGATGCAGATGCGCATGCGTGATCTGGCTGCGGCCGCTGCGGCAAAGGAGGGCGCGGCACTGCCGCCCAGGTATTACCGGCTGTTCTGGACCTGGTTCGCCTTCGGCTTTCCCGCCTTCAGCGCCGTGCTTGGCATTTACTGGCTGATGGTCGAGCGCCCGCAGATCGCGCTGTTCTGAGAAATCCGCTAGATCTGGAAGTTGTGCCAGACCACGTAGCCGTAGCCGGCGACCATCAGGCCGAGGCAGATTGCAGCGATCAGCCGCGGCACAAACGCCCACACGATGATGATGAGACCGACTTCGGGCAGCTTGCACAGCGGCCATGCATCTCCGAGCTCCTGCATGAACCAGGCGACGATGGGGTTCTGCTCGCGGCCGCCGCGCGCCAGCATGTGATAGGTGCTCAGTACGTCCAACAGTTCCAGGATGATCGCGGCGAGCGCGAGGAGGGCGACACCAATTTTCAGCATTGGACCGCACCGATCCTGGGGCGCCGATCGCCGCAGCAGCGCTGCCGGACGCTCAGAAATACTCACCGGTATAATACTCTAACGCCTGAACGCGGCCTTACATTACTCGGTCCGGCAAAGAACGGCGACTGCACGACATCGCCGCCCTGCGAATGACGCGCGTTTCTGCGATGACGGGAAGCAGAAGCCAGTTCGTGGTCGTGGTTGGCCGCAGGCGCCGGCTCTGCCGTCACAGGGTCGTTCTTGAGAGCTGCGAGCGTACGGCGATCGAGATTGTAAAGATCCCGGCGGATTTGCAGCTTGCCATCATCATCGACAAAAGCGGTCTGATAAGTGAGGTGCAGCCAGACCGGCGCGGGCTCGAGCGGGATTTCCTGCTCGGCGCTGCCGAACATGGTCTTGACCCTCGCCGCCGTCCAGTGCTCATCCGGCCGAGCAAGACTGAAAAGAAGCTCGGCATATTTCGCTGCATGCTCGACGCGCATGCAGCCGTGGCTCTCGGCGCGCACGGCATGGGCGAACATGTACTGGTCCGGCGTGTCGTGCTGGAAAACCATGAACCGGTTGTAGAAGTTGAAACGGATGTGGCCGAGCGGGTTGATGCCGCCGGCCGGCATCGTGATCTGCGGCTCGCCGCCGTTGTAGCTCAGATGCAGGCCCATGCGCGCAAGCACGTTGCGGTCCCTCGCCAGTGCCGGCAGGTATTCGTTTTGCACAATGGAGGGGGGGACGTGCCAGACGGGATTGAGGGTGATCGATGTCATCCTCTCGCTGAGCAGCGGCGTGGGTTTACTCGGCTCCCCAACCACGATCCGGCTGGCCCAGATCTGAGCCCCTTTATGCATTACCTTGAGCGTGAAATCGGGGAGATTGACCAGGACATGCGCCTCGCCCAGGTCGCGCGGATACCAGCGCCAGCGCTCCATGTTGGCGATGATGGTTTCGATCGTGCGATCAGGGCCGGGACCGTTGAGCTTGCGCACCGTTCGAGATTCCCGCAGTTCTGCGAGCATGACCTTGAGCCTGCGGTAGGGCTCGTTTTGCGGGCTGAACGCGTCGAGCGCTGCGCCGGGATCTGGCGCCTCGGCCAGCTTCGCCAGCACCTCCTCCGGGTCAGGTGCCGCCTGCGGGAGCCCGATCTCGTACTTGACCTGATGGCGGAAGAAACGTCCGGCCTGCAGATGACGGGCATAGGTGAGAATGGACTGCGTGAGCTTGAGCTCCGCCTCTGCCAAGGCGTCCGGCGCGCTCCCCGTAAAAGTGGGGATCCTGTAGTCGGCGACTTCGAGCCCGTCCACATCGGCATGTTCGAGGCGGTTTGCGACCGACGCTTTGCGCGCGTTCTCACTCCCTTTGTCGAGCCAAAGCGGGGCAAATTGCCGTTTCTGATAGAACGCCTCGACCTTCAACCTTTCTTCGCTGCCGGAAAAAATCGAGCCCGAGTTCTCCCGCCAGCAGCTCGCGAATTTTTTCCGCAATTGCCCGGTCTGCCGGATCGAGAGAAGCAAACAGATCGTGGTTCGAGCCTCGCTCGCTGTCCCCTTCGACATTGCCGGGCCGGGAATTTTCTGCTGGCGATGGTGTCCGAGCGTTTGCCGGCAGCTCATTGGGAGCGGGCGATTGCGCTTGCGGCGAGGCCGAGGCTTCGACCAGCCCTGCGGCGACTTTGGGCGCTTGTTCGGCCTCTTGCGCCATTGCAGCAAGCGGGCCTGCAAGCACCAATGCGAGAGCCGTACCCACCATAATGCGGTCGCAACGAAGGCCGCGCATGGGCATTCTCTCCCCAGAGCTCTAAGCACGTTGAAGCGCTGATCGAAGCAGCTGCGCTTTTCTAGTTCTGAGGCTAATCTGCACCCGGAAGCAACGGGGTAGCTCGAAAATTGGAGCCCAATCAAAGCGGATTTTCGTGAGCTGTGACTTGCTTACAACGCTCACGCCTGAGTCAAACTTCGATTTTCTCCAAGTGTGACCCGTTTACAATACTGGGGACATCCGATTCGGCAATCGAGCTATGGCCGAGACAATGAAATGCCGTGGGTTCATCACGTTTCTGGCCGGCGCCATGTCGTGGCCGGCTGTGGCGCTGGCGCAGGCGGTGACGCCGGTAATCCCGCAAGAGGCATCACCCGACCCTGCCTTTGCGCGAGCAATCGCAGCAGTAAACGGCAAGCTCAAAGATCCGCAATTGGCCCGCTACGGCGATATGATCAGAAAGTTTGGCCCTAATCTGAACGGGAAGCCCGCGGAAGTTGTGTGTGGAAGCGTCGCGTCAAAAGATTCGGCCGGGCGATATGGCGGAAGTCGCCCGTTTGTCTATTTTGTCGTGGACGAAGCGACTTTTTTGGTCAACACAAATCCCCAGCCTGAAGATGTGGCCCAGATCGTCTATGGGCGGTTCTGCAAATAGCATTGCCGGAGAGCGATCCACGCTCGCGACATGTGGTCCGCACTTATATCGAATATGCAGTTGACTCGAGAATGGGGGTGCAGGCCTTCACTGCGTTGCGTGTCGTGTGCTAACTTCGAGCTGCGTGAGTGAGATTGCGATAAATCCGGAGAGTTCGCTAATGCTCAAACCCATGTTTGCGGCCTGCGGTCTCGTATTCGCGCTAATTGCTGTGCCGGATGCGCGCGCGCAAGTCACAATCGATTTTTCCAAGATTACGTGTGAGCAATTCATCGGATACAAGATCATAAATCCCACCCAGCTCGCCATGTGGCTGAGTGGCTACTACAACGGACAGCGCGGCAATACGATTATCGATACCGAGACGCTTGCTGCTCAGACGAGCCAATTGCAGGATTACTGTCTGCGCAATGCCAAAGTGCCAATCATGCAGGCAATCGATAAGATGTTTCACAAATAGCGCTGCTATCTTTGGGCCGGTCTTTCCGGCGTAATCTCCTGCGCTCACACTGTGGGCCTACCGTTGGAGATTGTCATGGCGAAGCTCAGGCACATTGCGATGCAAGTCCCCGACCTCGAAAAGGCAGCCGCCTTCTATGAAGGGGTCTTCGGTTTCAAGCGCCTGAAAAAGGTGGTGGCGCCTATCGGAAACGCCATTTCGCTCTCGGACGGCGTTATGAATCTCACGTTGCTGCATTTCCCCGAAGGTACCACGGGCGGCAAGGGTGGACCGGACTGGGCTGGTCTGCATCACTTCGGGTTCGTGGTTGAAGACGAGAGCGTCACCGAACAGGAGATCAAGAAGCACGGCGGTGAATTTTTCGTGCAATTGCCAGCACATCCCGGGGTCGATGCTGAAAAGAAATTCAAAGATATCAACGGGGTCGTGTTCGATATTTCCGAGCACGGCTGGGGTTGATCCGAGCAGCGCTATACCTGTGCTCTGCGACTGTGGGGTCAAATCCGAAGGGTGCGTCTTGCCGGTAGGTTAGAATCGATAAAACTTCGCCGACGTCTCGACCATGATCTTGTGCCGGAGCGCGTGATCGGTGATCCAGTCGCCGAAGGCATCGACGAGATCGCCGTCATTCGGGTTCGCAACGTATTTGTTCGGGTGGGGCCAGTCCGTTCCCCACATGACGCGGTCCGGCGCGGCGTCGACCAGTGCCCGAGCCATCGGCTTGACGTCATCATAGGGCGGCAAGTCGGACGCGCTGACGCGATTGGCGCCGGAGATCTTCACCCAGGTATTGCCTCGGCGTAGGAGTTCGACCAGAGCCTTGAAGCCGGGAGCCTCGATGCCCGCCGTCGCGGGTTGGTAGCCGAAATGCCCGATCGAGATCGGGACCTTGAGCGCGCCAAACACCGGCATGAGATCCAGGATCTCCTTGCCGGGGAAGAGAAACTCAATGTGCCAGCCGAACGGCGAAATCTTGCTCGCGAGCTCGGAAATGCTGCTGAGCTCGATCGGCATGCCGCCCTTGTTGTCCGTATTCAGTCTCACTCCACGCACGCCCATGACGTCAAAGCGCGCGAGCTCTTTTTCGCTCACATCCATGGTGATCGCGACGACACAACGGGCGCGATTGGGCGTCTCGGCGTTGAGCGCTGCCATGCCGTCCAAAATGGCGGAGTTATCGGTGCCGTAGACGGACGGCTGGGTGAACACCACGCGATCGATGCCGAGGATGGAATGCAGTCGCTTGAGATCAGCAAGCGTCGATTCGGGAGGGTTGTAACCCCGCTGCGGAGAAAGTCTGTAACGTCGTTCGAACACGTGCACGTGGGTGTCGATCGAGCCGGCAGGCAGCACGACTTTGGGTTTGCGCGTGTCCCGGACGGGAGGCAGGCAATCTCGGATTTCCGCGATCATGTGTTCCTTCATCAGCTATGAACGGGACGCCATAGCCTTTACCATCTGGAAAACGTCGGCGTTTTGAGCAGCATAGGCAGGTCTTTCTCGCCGTGAAAGCTTGACATTTGTTCTGATTTTGTTCTTTGTGATTAAGCCGATGACCTGATCGATCGACAACGATGCCGGACTTTACACCGCAGCAGGATGCCGCCCTCAAAGCGATCGCGCATTGGTGGAAGAACGATCGGCACCAGTCCCCCCTGTTCCGGCTGTTCGGTTACGCCGGCACGGGCAAGACGACTCTCGCCAGACACATCGCCGAAGGAATCGATGGGAAAGTGCTGTACGCCGCCTTCACCGGCAAGGCCGCTTGCGTCATGCGCAGCAAGGGCTGTCGCGGCGCATCGACCATTCATCGGCTGATCTATAAGCCGCAGGAGCAGAACGAGGAGAACCCCACCTTCGAGCTCTGGAACAAGGCGCCCGCTTCGAACGCCAAGCTCATCATCATCGATGAATGCTCCATGGTTGATGCCGAGCTCGCGCGCGACCTCATGTCGTTCGAAGTGCCGCTGCTCGTGCTCGGCGATCCGGCGCAACTGCCCCCGATCCAGGGCGGCGGCTT
Source organism: uncultured Alphaproteobacteria bacterium (assembly GCA_963771845.1). Classification (GTDB taxonomy): domain Bacteria; phylum Pseudomonadota; class Alphaproteobacteria; order Rhizobiales; family Xanthobacteraceae; genus VAZQ01. The sequence continues at coordinate 256,475 of CAVYVC010000021.1, forward strand.
CTTCACTGAAGCGAAGCCCGACGCCATGCTGACCGAAGTGCACCGGCAGGCGTGCGACAACCCGATCGTGCGGCTCTCAATGGACATCCGGGCCGGCAAGCCGCTCGCTGAAGGCCAATATGGCGAGACCCAGGTCGTGCGGCGAAACGAGCTCGACCCCAAACGCGTGATCGGGGCTGATCAGGTTCTGGTCGGCCGTAATGCAACGCGCCGCGCCTATAACAGGCGCCTGCGCGAGCGGCGCGGCTTTGCCGGCGAGTTGCCGGTTGCCGGTGACAAGCTCGTGTGCCTGCGCAACAACCGCAACAAAGGCCTGTTCAATGGCAGCTTATGGTTGGTGAAGGAGCGGCCGCGGTCGCGCCGCAAGATCGTGCGGATGCGGATCAAGCCGGACGAGGACCTCGGCGACGGCGTGGACGAGACGGTCAAGGTGGAGGTGCGGCCGGAATGCTTCACCGGACGAATCGAGGAGCTCGACTGGATGGAGCGCAAGTCGTTCGATGAATTCGACTTCGGCTACGTGCTGACCGTGCACAAGGCGCAGGGCTCGCAGTGGGACGACGTGGTGCTGTTCGATGAGTCCGAGGTATTTCGCGAAAACCGCGGCCCTTGGCTTTATACCGGCGTGACCCGCGCGGCCAAGCGGCTGACGGTGGTGATGCCGTAGGCAGAATTGTCGCGTTGCACGCTATCTCAATTTGAGATATTCTGAAAAATGTGGGTCATTTCAAGGAGAGCTCTACGCGAGTTCTGGGAAATTCATCCACAAGCCAGAGAGCCGCTGTTAGCTTGGGTCCGTCTGTTGGAGCGAACCGATTTTGCTGATTTTAACGCACTCAAGAACACGTTTGGCACAGCGGATTACGTTTCCCCTTACACGATATTCAATATCGGCGGAAATAAGTTCCGCGTAATCACTACGTTTCATTACAATCGCAGGCGTGTTTACATCAGACGTGTTTTTACCCATCCGGAGTACGATCGATGGTCCGAGCAAATGCGAAAATGGCAGAAGAGAAGAAGAAAATAATGCATCCGGCATCTCGACGAAATATTGAAACGCTTACTCCGGCTTGGCGAGAGCTAGCACATCGCGCGCCGGTCAAGCTCAGCACCATTCAGAGCGAGCGGCATTACCGGGCCATGATCGATTTTATGAACACATTGATTGACAGCATTGGCGATCGGGAGAACCATCCCCTGATCGGATTACTCGATATCGTAACAATCTTCGTCAGAGATTACGAAGCTCACAACTTCAAGTTTCCGGATGCACCCCCGGCATCGATCTTGCGACTGCTGATGGAGCAGCACGATATGCGACAAACAGACCTCGCCAAGATATTCGGTTCTCAATCCAACGTCAGCGAGGTGTTAAACGGAAAGCGCGAGATCAACGCCAGGCAGGCCCGTGTTCTGGGGAAACGGTTCGGCGTCTCTCCTGCCGTTTTCATTTGAGAACACCATAAGACTTTAAGCGAATCCGCCCAAGCAGCACAAAGGCCTCGGAGCAAAAAGTGGTAGCTGTGAAACAATACCAGACCGACATCGCCATCGTCGGCACGGGCGGCGCCGGCATGGCGGCCGGCATCGAGGCGCGCCACGCAGGTGCGCGCGCCATCGCCTTCGAGATGGATGCCGAGCCCGGCGGCGCCGCGATTACATCCGGCGGCGGCTGCCTGATCGTAGGCTCGCCGCTGCAGCAAGACAGTCGCATTCATGATACCCCCGATCTTGCCTTCGACGATTGGATCGCGTGGGGCGGCGCATCCACCGATGCGGTCTGGGCGCGCTATTACATCGAGCACAGTCTGCACGATCTTTATCACTGGGCCGAAGGGCTCGGCGTGAAATGGGCCGATCTGAAATTCCAGGAGGGCAACTCGGTGCTGCGCTGGACACGGCCTGAGCGCAGCGGTCTTGGACTGACGACGCAGCTCATTGAAGGCTTCCGCGCAAAGGGCGGCGAGATTGTTGCGCAAACCGAAATTACGGGCCTTTTGCGCGAGAACGGCCGCGTCGCCGGGCTGCAAGGCCGTAGTGCCAAAACCGGCGAGCCGGTCGAGGTGCGCAGCAAAGCCGTCGTCGTGGCAACGGGAGGCTTCAATTCGAATCTTGAAATGGTGCTGGAATACACGCCCGCCCTGAGAAATCAGAAGGTCCTGGTCGGATCCGGCCGCGGCTCCATCGGCAGCGGACACAAATTCATCGCGCATGCCGGCGGCCATCTCACCCACATGGATCACATCTGGTTCTATGTTTACGCGACGCCCGACTACCGCGATCCCGCCCAGCACCGCGGCCTCGTGTTCCGGCAGGTGCCCGGCTACATTTGGGTCAATCAGCAGGGCCGCCGGTTTCACAACGAGGCGCTCTCAGGCGGCCGATCCGCAACGCCGGCGCTGCTGGCGCAGAATCCTTGTCATGCCTGGGCGATCATGGACACGGCTATGACCGAGACCATGGAAATCGCCGATCCCCATTATCGCGACGGCGACAAGGTCGTGCGTTCACGGGTGATGGAGCTGCTCGACAATTCCCCGTTCATTCGCAAGGCCGAGAATCTCTCCGAGCTCGCGCAGAAGATGAGGGTCGACATCGCCGCATTCCTCTCGACTGTCGAGCGCTACAACTCGGCCTGCGAACAGCGGCTCGACAAGGAGACGGAGTTCGGCAAGCCGCTCAAGGCGTCGAAGCCGTTCGACACGCCGCCCTACTATGCCGTTCAGCTCTTCCCCCTCGCGCGCAAGAATTTCGGCGGCGTGAAGACCGATCTGCAATGCCGCGTGCTCGATCGGCAGTTCCAGCCGATCGGCGGGCTCTATGCCGCGGGCGAGGTCGCAGGCATGGCGGGCGGTCATATCAACGGGCGTGCCGGCCTCGAAGGCACCATGTTGGGTCCTTCGATTTTCAGCGGGCGGGTCGCCGGCGGCTGGGCCGCGCACGCGGCGGGATACGGCCTCGGTTTTGCCGGCAAGCCGAACCGCGATTGAGTAAAGCGTAACCCGGATTGAGCCAACGGGTCGGCGCCAAGCGCCGCCCGATGACAGGCTCCACGAAATCCGGGGAATCCCGCGTTTCGCCGCACGCTCAACGCGGGCTACTCTTCAACGTCGCGCACCGGTGTTTCCGGGATGAGTCCGCCGCGGCGGCGCGCCAGTGTCTCCTGCCCGGTTTGCGCCCATTCACCGGCAACAGCGCGCTCCGCATAACGATCCCAGGTCTCCGACCAGTCGCCGAGCGAATAGCCGTGCCAAGGTGAGGCGGGAGTGAGCGCAGGCAGTCCGAGTTCCTCCCAGAGCGCGCGCGCATGCGCCATGAATTGCTTTGCGGGAAGCGCCAGTGGAGGGGCCGCATGCTTGAGCGTCGCATCAATGAGAAGCGTCGAATCATCGCTGTGGCGGCCCTGATTTCGGCCCATGTCCGGCCGAGCGATGGGGCGCAATATGCGTGTCCTCGACAGGATTGCTGCGGTAGGCGAGCGACCAGAACACCGCGTCGGTATTGGCCGGATCGATATCCGCGCTCACCGCCACGCAGATCTTTCCGCAGTCTGCGAGCAGGGTGGAGGCGCCGTGCAGTCCGCGCCAGACCTCGGTGCGCGGGGTACCCTGCGCATATTGCACAAAGATTACCTTGCGCAGATTGGAGAGCGGTTCGTGCAGCACGACGCGCGTGACGCCCTTGACCGCGAGCCGGTCGCGCAGATGCGTGAGGAACAACGGCTCCATCGCCACTTTCTTGAGCACGCTCGATTCGCTCGGCGTGACCTGGCTGATGATGGAGACAAACACCGGCGAAGGCCGGTGCGTAATCGCAGTCACGCGCATGGACATGTTGAAGTCCTCAAGCGCGACATGGCCGTGGCTTTCCCCGAACGGACCTTCCGGCTCCAGGAGATCAGGATCGATCAGGCCTTCGATCACGATCTCGGCCTCGGCGGGAACGCAAAGATCGACTGTGATCGCCTTCGCCACCCGTAAGGGGCGCCCCGCAAGACCGCCGGCGACCGCCATTTCGTCGAGATCAACCGGCAGCTTCATGCCCCCGGTAAACATCGCAACCGGCGCGCAGCCGATCACGATCGCACAGGGCATCGGCTCGCGACGCTTCTGATATTTTTGCCAGTGCAGATATCCGCCGGCGCCGCCGATGCGCGAAGACATGCGCACGCCGAGCCGGTCGCTCGCTTTGAGTGCGGCCCGGTACGTTCCCATGTTCTGGACGCCAGTATCGGGATCGCGGGTGATGCATAGTGTCGCCGTGAGATAGGGCGCGGCATCGAAGCCCGGTGTGGAGATCGGCACCGGCAATAGGGCAAGCCCATGCTCGGCTCCGCGCAGTGCTTCCTCCCTGATCACCGTCGCGTGGCAAGCGGCAGTGGAAATGATGGCTGGGGGAATGGGATTTGCGATCGCATTGAGCCATGCCGCCTCGATCGCTTCGACTGGGCGGCCCATGCCGACCGAATAGATTTCCGGCGAGGCGGCGAGCGCGCCGACCGCGACTGGAAAGTGATACGCCCGTCCGCGCGCGTCGACGACTTTGGTGAATAAAAAAGCGCGCCGCTGATCCTCCCGCAGTCCGCCCTGGAATTGCCAGCGCACCAGCGGGTGCAACTCGGTATCCTTGTTGATCGGACGATCGATCCGGACCAGCAGCCCCCTTTGTTCGAGCGCGGCAAGGTGCGTCTGAAAATCGAGCGGTGGGCCAACTTGCGTTTCGTCATTACGGCGGCTTTGCGGATCGAGCATCATGCTCGCCAGCGTACGATTTGATGCGATTGCAAAGCAATGCTGCTCTCTCATATCGTCGGCGGGCATTGCGCGAGGATCTAGAGCCAGCTTCGATGACGTTCGATCACCACGCGATGGTGCAGCCCGCGGTACCTCTCCCCGGAGGGGAGAGGTCGGATCGCGCTTGCGCGATCCGGGTGAGGGGGATCAGCTTTACGAGTAGTAGCCCCCTCACCCGGAATGGGCGCGAGGCGCCCATTCCGACCTCTCCCCTGTGGGGAGAGGTGGACCTGCTGGCTCGATCTCAGCGAAACACGCTGTAGCCCCATGGGTGCGAAGCATTTCGGCGCTCGCGTGGCGCGGCTCGAGGACAAGCCCCTTCTCACCGGCCAGGCGAATTTCGTCAGCGACATAAGGCTGCCCGGCATGTTGCACGCCTGCTTCGTGCGCAGTCCGCATGCCCATGCAAGAATTCATTCCATCGAGGCGTCCGCAGCACGCAGGATGCCGGGAGTGCACGGCGTGCTTACCGCGCACGATCTGCCGCGGCGCATGGCAGAGCGCCAAATCCCGATGCTGGTGCCGAGCCCCTTCATCAGCATCCCACGCACGCAGAGCGTGCTTGCGAGCAAGGAGGTCTGCTATGTTGGTCAAGCCATCGCCGTGGTGATTGCCGCAAACCGCTACGCGGCCGAAGATGCCGCGGCGGCGGTGAAAATCCATTTTGAACCGCTTGGCGCGGTGAGCGATTGCCGCGCTGCGGCGGCCTCGAATGCCCCTCGCGCGCATAGCGATCTCCTGACCAACACCGCAGCCTCGCTTGCGCTGGAATATGGGGATGTCGCAGCAGCCTTCGCGAATGCGCCGCATGTGTTGGAAGAAGAGATGTTCCTGCATCGCGGCGGCGCCATGCCGCTCGAGGCGCGCGCCGTGCTTGCCAGCCATGACGTGCGCGCCGATGTGCTGTGCGTGTGGTCCGCGACGCAGACGCCGCATCTATGCCGCTCGACGCTCGCCGATCTGTTCGAGCGCGATCTCGAATCGATCCGAGTCATCGCCCCGCTCGTGGGCGGCGGGTTCGGCACCAAGGCGCCATTCTATCCCGAGGAGGCCGTCATTCCCGCGGCCGCCATGGCGCTTGGTCGTCCGGTGACATGGCAGGAGGACCGTCGCGAGCATTTCGTCTCCGCGACCCAGGAGCGCGACCAGTATTGGAAACTCGCCATCGCCGTGGATTCGAGCGCAAGGATTTTGGGGCTGCGCGGGACCATGCAGCATGACGCCGGCGCCTACCTGCCTTGGGGAATTATTGCCCCCTACATCGCAGCAACCACGGTTCCTGGTCCCTATGTGGTGCTGGCTTATCGCATCGAGTTCACGATCACATTCACAAACCGCGTGCCCACCACCGTGGTGCGCGGGGCGGGCCGTCCGCAAGCCGTGTTCGCGATGGAGCGGCTCATGGATGGCGTCGCCCGCGAGCTCAAGCTTGATCGCGCCGAGGTGCGCCGCCGCAACATGGTTCGAACGGAGCAGATGCCTTATTCGGTCGGGCTCACTTTCCGCGACGGCAAGCCGCTTGTTTATGCCAGCGGAGATTTTCCAAAAAGTCAGGAACGCGCCCTCGCCGTCGCCGCTTACGAAAGCTTTCCCGTGCAGCAAGCAAAAGCGCGTCTCGAAGGCCGTTATATCGGGATTGGGATCGGCAATTACGTCGAGGGCACAGGCTTGGGTCCTTTCGAGGGTGTCACGGTCCGCGTCCTGCCCAACGGCAAGGTGGCAGTGGCGACCGGCGCCACCAGCCAGGGACAAGGCACGCGCACCACGCTCTCGCAGATTGTGGCCGACCAGGTCGGCTGCCGCATGGAGGATATCATCATGACAGCGGGCGACACCGCCGCGATCTCCCAGGGCGTCGGCGCTTTCGCCAGCCGTCAAGCCGTCAATGCCGGGTCCTCGGCGCTCGTCGCGGGGATAAGCGTGCGCGAGCAGGTGGTCGCGCTTGCCGCGCGCGTTCTCGGCGTGGCGCAAGACGAGATCGATCTTGCGGACGGCCAAGCGACTGCGCGCGGCGGCAACAGGCCATCGATTTCACTGGGCGAGTTGGCACGGCTCGCCCAGGGCATGCCGGGGTTTTCCTTGCCCACGGGCGAGCGGCCCGGGCTCGAACATACGGCCTATTTCGCGCCACCGCAGGCGTCCTACTGCAACGGCACGCACGTCGCGGAAGTCGAGGTCGATCCGCTTACCGGGGGCGTGACCATCATCAGGTACACCGTCGCGCATGACAGCGGAAACGTGATCAATCCCCTGATCGTCGATGGCCAGGTGCAGGGCGGCGTCGCCCACGGGATCGGAAACGCCATGTTCGAGCACATGAAATACGACGGCGCTGGACAGCCCTTGACCACGACCTTTCAGGATTATCTGTTGCCGGGCGCGTCGGACGTGCCGGCATGCAGCATCGAGCACGTGGAAACGCCAAATCCGCTCAACCCGCTCGGAGTGAAGGGCGCCGGCGAAGGCGGAACCATTCCCTCGCCCGCGGCAATCATTGCCGCCATCGAGGATGCGCTTTCGCCGTTCGGCGTGCGCTTTACGGATATGCCGCTGACGCCGGACCGCATTGTTGAAGAGCTGCGCAAGTCAGGGGCTTACGAGCGCTTGTGATCAGACGTGCCACCAACGACGGAGCAAGGGTGATGCCGACAGAAGAAAAAAAGCCGCGCCTGCGGTCTCGGTTATGGTTCGACAATCCTGACAATCCGGGCATGACCGCGCTCTATCTGGAGCGTTATCTCAATTTCGGCCTCACGCGCGAGGAACTCACCGGCGGCAAGCCGATCATCGGAATTGCGCAATCCGGCTCGGACCTCTCGCCGTGCAACCGCCACCATCTGGAACTGGCCAAACGCGTGCGCGAAGGCATTCGCGACGCCGGCGGCATTGCGTTCGAGTTCCCGACCCATCCCATGCAGGAAACCGGCAAGCGGCCAACCGCAGCACTTGATCGCAATCTTTCCTACCTCGGTCTTGTCGAAGTGCTGTTCGGTTATCCCCTCGACGGGGTCGTGCTCACGACAGGCTGCGACAAGACCACCCCGGCCGCGATCATGGCGGCTGCTACCGTGAACCTCCCGGCAATCGTGCTTTCCGGCGGACCGATGCTCAATGGCTGGTGGAAGGGTGAGCGCGCGGGCTCGGGCACCGTCGTGTGGTGGGCGCGCCAGGAACAAGCGGCGGGACGCATGAACGATAGCGAGTTCATCGACGCGGTGGCGTCGTCCGCCCCTTCGCCCGGGCACTGCAACACCATGGGCACGGCCTCGACCATGAATGCGCTCGCCGAGGCGCTGGGCCTCTCACTGCCGGGTTGCGCTGCCATCCCCGCGCCCTACCGGGAGCGTGCCCAGATGGCTTACGAAACCGGACGGCGCGCGGTGGAAATCGTGCACGAGGATATCAAACCCTCGGACATCCTCACGCGCGCGGCATTCGAGAACGCCATCGTCGCCTGCACCGCCATCGGCGGCTCGACGAACGCGCCAATCCACATCAATGCCATCGCTCGCCATATTGGCGTTCCGCTCGCCATCAAGGATTGGGAAACGCTGGGCTACGACGTGCCGCTCCTCGTCAACATGCAACCGGCGGGGCGGTATCTCGGCGAGGAATATTATCGTGCGGGAGGACTGCCCGCCGTCATGCACGAGCTGCTCCAGGCCCGCCGCATCCATGGCGATGCGCCGACCATCAACGGCAGGCGCATGGCTGAAAATGTGCGCGACGCCAAGACGCGCGACCCGGACGTCATTCGCCCCTATGGCAATCCGCTGAGCCAGCACGCAGGCTTCAAGGTGCTTTCGGGAAATCTGTTTGATGCCGCCATCATGAAGACGAGCGTCATTTCCGCTGAATTCAGGAATCGGTATCTGTCGAATCCGAACGATCCGAATGCATTCGAAGGACGGGCGGTTGTCTTCGATGGGCCGGAGGATTACCACCGCAGTATCGATGATCCTGCGCTGCAGATCGATGAGAACACGATGCTGTTCATGCGCGGGGCCGGGCCGATCGGCTATCCCGGATCGGCCGAAGTCGTCAACATGCAGCCGCCGGCGGCTTTGATCAAGCAAGGTGTCACCGCGCTGCCCTGTATCGGCGACGGCCGCCAGTCCGGAACCTCGGCCTCGCCCTCGATCGTGAATGCCTCGCCGGAAGCAGCGGTGGGCGGCGGACTTGCGCTGCTGCGAACCGGCGATCGGGTGCGCATTGATCTCAACAAAGGTACCGCAAACTTATTGATTGCGGATTCCGAGCTGGCGATCAGGCGACAAGCGCTCAACGAGCGAGGCGAATCCTATCCAGCGAGCCAGACGCCCTGGCAGGAAATTCAAAGAGGCATGGTCGATCAACTTGCGGACGGGATGGTGCTCAAGCCGGCGGTGAAATATCAGCGCGTCGCGCAGAAATTCGTGCCGCGCGACAATCATTGACGCATCCCGTCATTCCGGACGCGCGCGCAAAATCCTAGAGCCAGTTTCGATGATGTTCGATCACCACGCGATGGTGCAGCCCGCGGTACCTCTCCCCGGAGGGGTTGCGCGTGCCGTATCCCGTTGCGATTGGCAAACCCTCGATCGGCAATCAGAACATCGCACACCGTCTTGCAGAACGTAGGCGTAATCCCGCCGCCTCGAGCGTCCCCGGAGGGGAGAGGTCGGATCGCGCTTGCGCGATCCGGGTGAGGGGGATCAGCTTTACGAGTAGTAACCCCCTCACCCGGAATAGGCGCGAGGCGCCCATTCCGACCTCTCCCCTCCGGGGAGAGGTGGACCTGCTGGCTCGATCTCAGCGGAACATGCGCTAGCGACGGGGCTCGCAAAATCGGAGAACCTCGACATGACTGCACGTCTGCAACACAAGATCGCGCTGATCACTGCCGCGGGGCAAGGAATTGGGCGCGCTATCGCCGAAGCATTCGCCGCCGAGGGCGCAGTCGTTGTGGCAACCGACGTCGATGAGAAAAAGCTGGACGGACTGAAAGCCGCCAGGAAGCGCAAGCTTGATGTGCGCTCAACCGAGGCCGTCGATGCGATGGCGCGCAATCTTAAACAAGAGCTCGGCCCGCTCGACATCCTCGTCAATTGCGCCGGCTATGTGCATCACGGCAGTGTGCTCGACTGCTCCGAGCAGGACTGGGACTTCACGTTCGACCTCAACGTCAAGTCCATGCACCGCACCATCAAGGCGTTTCTCCCGGGCATGCTGGAAAAACAGTCAGGCTCGATCGTCAACATCTCATCCGCGGTATCCTCGATCCGCGGCGTTCCTGACCGTTATGTGTATGGCGCAAGCAAAGCAGCAATCATCGGGCTCACCAAGGCGGTCGCGGCCGACTTCATCAGGCAAGGCATCCGGGCGAATGCCATCTGCCCGGGCACGATCGAATCCCCTTCGCTTGAGGGACGAATCCGGGAGCGGTCGCAGGCAACTGGCAAATCGCTCGGCGAGGTCGAACGGGCTTTCATCGAGCGCCAGCCCATGGGGCGCCTGGGCAAACCTGGGGAAGTGGCCGCGCTTGCCGTCTTCCTCGCCTCGGATGAGGCAAGCTACATCACGGGCCAGGCTCATCTCGTGGACGGCGGCATGGCGCTTTAGCCAACAACTGA
>CAVYVC010000022.1:0-226676 GCA_963771845.1 uncultured Alphaproteobacteria bacterium
AGCTCAATCTGCTTGTCGGTGAACGGGCGAAGCTCTTGGCGAAAGATGGTGATAGCGCCGACCAATTTGTCCTCCTTGAGCATCGGCACTGCGATGACGCTCCGGACGCCGCCGTGCCGCACAAGAGGCACTTTGTCGTAGGCTTCGACTGCGGCGACGTCCGGAAAATGGACCACCTGCTTCGTTTCGACAGCCCGCCAGACAATTGCGTCACGTGGAACTACCATTTGGGGTCGCATCTCTTCGACGAAGGAACGCGGAAGGTTATGCGATGCAGCATGTCGCAAGTCGCGCCCGTCAAACAGCGCCAGGACGCCGAACCCCGCCTCGCAGATACGCGTCGCATTCCTCAGCATGGCCTCGAATACCGGCTCAAGCTCGCCCGGCGAACTTGAAATGACGGTCAGCACCTCTGAGGTCGCCGTCTGCTGTTGTAGCGATTTGCGCAGTTCGTGGAGAAGCCGCGTGTTCTCGATGGCAATGACGGCCTGATTGGCAAACGCCCGCACCAGGGCGATCTGCTGGTCCGTAAACGGCCGCACCTCCCGACGCCAAATGGTGATAACCCCGGCCAGAGTCGTGTCCCGCAAAAGGGGGACGGCCAGCACAGTGCGAGCCTGATCGTGCTGGAGGACTATGGGCGAAAAGCCCGGCTCGACGGTGATATCCGCAACGTGCACGGTCCGGCGCTCCAGGGCCGCCAGCCTTGTCGGCCCCTCCCTTCCCAGATGCATCCTCAAACCCATGAACCTCTCGGTAAATTCTGGTGTGCCATTGCAGGTTGCTTCTCCCACGAGAGCGACGCCTTGTCATATTGACAGAGCAACGCGAAATTGCCCTCGCAGAGGCGCGTTGCGTTGGCGAGGATGGCGTCGAAAACGGGCCTCAAGTCGGTGGGCGAAGTGCGATGATACTGAGCACCTGCGCCGTCGCCATCTGCTGTTCCAGCGATCGGGCAAGCTTTCCGCGACTTGGTTAGCTCACGAGTTTGCTTGTCAAGTTGTTCTTGCAGGTCGTTTGCCGACGAGCCGCGAGAGTACGCAGTTGTCGGCTCCTTACGGGGGCCCTAGATTTCATCGTCTTGGAGTGTCGCGCTTTCATTAGTAAGCCGCCCGTCTCCGCGCCGGTCTAGCAAGTTGCCACGTCACCAATGCAATCAAGGTGACAAGATTGACCACCCTCCTCCATGGAGCCCCCGACGGCGCTCAGGAGACGCCAGCAGCAGGGAAACGTATCACACCCGCGCCAACGTTGAGAGAGGGGTTGGACCGAGCCAGAGGGCGAGAATGCAATGCATCATTCTGCACCCGCTTAGGTCCGAGAAGGTCAAAAGCTGCTGTTACCTTAGTGCAAAAGCAATGGCCGGTTCACCACATTAGGAGCCAGGTGGCGCGGTAATGTCGTGGCGGATGGCCGCGATGGTTGATCACATGAAAATGTTCTGGCGTTTAAGGGTGGAGATGGTTCTCAAAGAGCTATGTAAATTCTCTGAGCTTCTGGATGGCCTTATGCGCACGATCGCAATTTTATTAATCGTACTCGCCACAATATTATTCACGACCAGAGCGCATGCGGAAGGCTCATGGTGCGCAAATTACGGCGGGAGCTTAGGCGGTCAAGTAACTGCGGCTTCTACTCGTATGAGCAATGTATGGCAGCGATTTCCGGGAACGGCGGGTTTTGCTCGCGCAACCTCTGGCCTGGAAGCTCGCCACGGACGCGCACTCGACGTTAACGCTGAAGGGGTGTCCATCCGCGCGGCTTCGACGTGGCCTCACGGCCTTGAAAATGGCCTGCATTTCGAAGAAATAATATCGCAAATCAATGGCTTAACGCCGATAAATCGGCCTTGATTTAAGCTTAGATTTGTCTATACTTACAGCTGTTTTCTGCGACTTTATCGCGGGATGGTAGAAATTCGGCGGTCTTTTGTGAATCCGCTCGGAGTTCTCTCTTCACCGCCTGTCGCCGATTACATCATACTACCACTCAAACCTGGCTTAAGGGCCCCCTCACCGGGGGCCTTCGGCTTTTCAGGAGAACCGAAAATGACGAAGCGAAAGAGCAAGTCCACCAAATCGACTGTCAAGGCGACCGCCGCAAAAGGGTCGGTCAAGAAATCCTCCACCGCCCCTCCGACCACCGCCACCCTCCCCTGATCGTCCTCGGCTACGACGACGATCAAAAGCCGCGGGGCGCCCGGTTTGACCAGGACAAGCCGGACCTCGTAACCAAGGCGGCGGAGTTGATCGGCCTCAAGGTCTACGACAGCAGCAACCCGGATGTGGCCGCCATCGCCAAAAAACTAACCCAGGGGCAGGCTTTATGCCAACGGCCGGGGTTCGTGCCGAACATACGGCAATACCTCTACAGTGACCTCATTGTGGCCCTGGCGCAGGCCGCAGGCGCTGGGCAGGAACGGCGGCGAAAAGGACAGACTACCTGCCGCCCGTGGCTTGCCTGACTCATGGGACGAGATCGGGCCGGGCATCTCGTGATCGCCCACGAATTCCTCGACTACGGCTGGTGGGAGGCCATCGTCATCGCCCGCAAGGACAACGTGTTCACGTTACGCTACCGCGACTTTCCGAGCCTGCCAAAGTTCTTCCGGGACCGGTTCGGCATCGCCCTGATGTATCCGCAGGCGCAGACGCCAGCGGCCCGTCGCGGGGCTGGGATGAGCTCCGGCCAGGCCCACCTCGTAATCGCCCATGAGTTGCCTGCGGACGGCTGGTGGGAGGCAATCGTGCTTGAGCGCAAGGACGATGCCTTCACCCTGCAGTTTCGCGACTACATCGACCTGCCCCACGTTGTCCGGCACAAGTCCGGTATCGCGTTGATGCATTCGCCGACCAAAGAAAATAGCCTGCCAGACCGCCGCAGCAGGCCTGACGCTCGGCCGCTGTCACTGCGGCCCCGAACTTCCCCTAACCAAAAATCTGGAGGTCCTATGGACACCAAGACTGCGCGCATCCGCGCGCTGAACGATGAACTGCGTCAAAATTTTGCCGGAGGGGCCGCGGTGATGACCCCCGGCATCGCCGCGCTCGGCGCCGAAGCCGTTGCCCGGATCGTCAAGACCGTCGCGGTGTTCGATGACTTTTGTCACGCCAACGACCCGCACGAAGAACACGACTTTGGCGCGTCCGATGCCGACGGCCAGCGGGTGTTCTTCAAGATCGATTACTACGACGAGAGCCTCAGTACCACTCCCCGACCCGGCTGATCCGTCGGTCACCAAGCGCGTGATCACGATCATGCTGGCCGAAGAGTACTGACGGCCGCGTTTCAGCATATGGTTCGCCCAACCCTGGGGCAACCGGCTGAACCCCAATCTGAAAAAGGAAGAGCGGCCTGCTCTCCGCAGTCGAAACCTGCGGAGAGCCAGATTTGCCGACCGTAGCGCAGAACGCCGTCACCTTACACGCGGCGCTCGACGGTGCGATCCCTGCACCTTTTGCAATGGAGCAAATTGATGACTTGCAGGACCAAGATTTTGTCACCGTCTGCGATGGCCAGACCTGCCAACCATTGTCGTTGCGGCTGGATCTGTTCAACCATTCCCGGACAGGGCTTAGCTGGGGGTACGGGGGGAGCGGACCGGCTCAGCCTGGCCCCTGCCCTTTCTTGCCGACGCGTTGGGCTACGATCACCGGGCCGTCGCCTCCACCAAGGACTTCAAATTTAAGGTCCTGGCTTGTTGGCCGGAAGACGAGCGGTGGTCGATCACGGCCGAGCAGATCGTAGCGGTAGACGTGATGTGAGTTCCTGCGGTCGTTCACCCGTTAGCGCCACAACACAAAAAGGAAAGCCGCGCAGGTTAGAACGCGTGACATCCTAACGGGGCAACATCTCTCACGTGCGAAATCACCATGCCCAATGCGGTCGCGTGCGTTGACAGCTTGGCCTGTGCCTGCTGCCTGGGCGCTGAGATAGGCATGCCAGGTCTTGCCGCCCGCGCCCACCGTCTGCGCCAGCATCTGACAATGACGTAAGATCGGCGCCCTCCTTAACAGCTGCCGAGATCCGCACCTTTGCTTGGCCCGGCGCTGGTTACAAAAAACGTCATGTCCGGCGCTTGGGGCGGCTGCTGCTGTGCCTGTGCCGCTAGCTAGTGGTCCGATTCCATGGAACCAATCGGATCGGGCGGATGGAGCTCAAACTCACAGACCTCATCCTGAGGAGGTGCGAAGCGCCGTCTCGAAGGATGGCCGCTGGCTCGGTCTCGCTTGTGGCCGTCCTTCGAGACGCGCGCAAGAGCGCGCTCCTCAGGACGAGGCTGATTATGCGTGGATATGATTCGAACCTCGGAAACGCAGTACCGGGCCGATGCATACCCAGGTTCCCGGTCGTGGCCGGCCTTGCGCCATTTGAGGAAAAGTTAATGACAGATCATTGCCGAGGTAATATAATAGCTACACAAGCAGCCGAATTCTCCAATCAAGCTCAGAAATGCATGCACGACGTCGTGCTCAAAGGCGCGCGCAAGGTTTGCCGAATTCCGCCAAAACGATTTGTACAGCTGCTGCTTGAACGTCAGCAATAGGAGCGTCGAGCACCAAGATGAATGCTGATTTTCTCGCGATGACAGAATCCCGGCACGGCAAAGTCTGTGTCTTGTCGGTTAGCGGACGCATCGACAGCAGCAATTCGGCTGCATTCATGGCACGGCTGGGAGAGCTCATCTCTTCAGGCGTTAGCACGATCCTGGTCGACCTTGCATCGGTCATGTATCTGACCAGTGCCGCATTCCGTGCCTTGCTTGTTGCGAACCGCGACATTGGCGCGAAAAATGGACAGCTCGCCCTTTGCGGCGTCATGGGTCAGGTGCGCGAGCTATTCGAGATGGGAGGGCTGCTCAACGTGTTCACAATCTATCCGTCGCGGGAAGAAGCCTTGAGCAAGCTCAGCTGAGCTCGGCCATGACGGCGGGGAAGGCAGGGCTTCTTTATGGTGCGGATGATACCCCGCCGCTGGCGATTCTCGTTCTCTCCGCGTTCCAGCATATCGGTCTGGCGACAACATCGCTCGCGTACCAAGTGGCGATAGCGCGCGAGGCTGGTCTGACCCTCCATCAGACGCTGGATTTCATATCGGTCGGTCTGCTGGCGTTGGGCATAGGAACGGTCCTCATCTCCGCCAAGAGCAAATTCGCCGGCTCGGGGTATCTCTGTCCCGCGGGAATCACTCCGGTTTACTTCGGACCCGCCGTGCTCGCGGTGCAACGCGGCGGAATGGCGCTGTTGTTCGGGATGACGATGGTTGCCGGCCTTGCGCAGGTAGCATTGGCACCGTTGATCGGACGGCTGCGGGCGCTCCTTCCGACAGAGATCGCCGGCCTGGTGATTGCGGCCATCGGCCTTGCAGTCGCATCTTTGGGCCTGCGTTACAGTCTAGGCGTCACCAAGGAGCACGGCATCCAGCTCTCCTACGTCATCGTCTCGGCGACGACGCTTTTGGTCATGATCGGCTTGAACATCTGGACCGAAGGATATCTAAAAGCGTTCTGCCTGCTCATCGGATCAGCCGTCGGCTCCCTGGTCAGCATTGCTCTCGGGGTCTCAGGCCCCGCCGCTAGCCTGGCCGCAGAACACTTCGATTTCATACGCCCTCCGTTCAGCAGCCATCCAGGCTGGCAGTTCGACCTGTCGCTGCTTACTCCCTTCATCGTCGCGGCAATAGCGGGAACTCTGCACCTCATGGGCACCATCAGCACCGCGCAGCGGATAAATGATCCCAAATGGGTGCGGCCCAATTTTCGCTCCTTATCGGGAGGTCTGTGCGGAAGCGGCCTTGCCACATTGTGTGCGGGTTTGGCCGGATCCGGCGGAGTAGACGTATATTCGCCGTGCGTGGGCCTCTCCGACGCCACCAGAGTCACGAGTCGTCGAATTGCCTATGCCATGGGAGTCCTGCTGGCCGTGGGCTCGTTCTTTCCCATTGCGTCGCTCAAGTTCGTGGCGGTGCCTGACCCCATCGTCGGAGCAACGTTGTTTTTTTCGGCGGCCTTCATCTTCGTCAACGGCCTGCAGATGATCACTGCCCGCATGCTGGATACCAGAAAGACGATAGTTATCGGCTTCTCCTTTTCCATGTTGGTTCTGGCAGACGCCTACAAAGACGTTTTCGCCACCTTGCCCGTTCTGCTGCAGCCGATATTCGGGACATCCTTGATGCTTGCCACGACCTGCGCCGTGCTGCTCAACGCAATTATGCGAATTGGAGTGAAAAGGCGGGCTGCCACTCATATCGACCTGACGCCGAATTACCGCGATGTGGTCGCGCAATTCATGACCGTGCAGGGCGGGCACTGGGGCGCACGACGAGAAATCGTGGACAGGTCCGTTTTTTCCATTGTCCAGGCTCTGGAGGTGATCGGCGCCCCTCCCGCAGGGGTGGAGGTTGAGGCCAGCTTTGATGAATACAACCTCGACATTCGAATACGTTATGTTGGAGACAAAATCATTTTCCCCGACCATCGGCCGGACCCACGCCAGATCGCGGAGAGCGAAGAAGGCGAGCGCCTGTTTGCAGGATATCTACTGGCTCAAACCGCCGATCGTATTTCGTGTCGGGCCGAGGGCAAGCAGGCAGAGCTGCTTCTCCATTACGATCATAGAGCATTCCCGGAAAAGTGGACACCGGTTTTCCGATAGGAAATGCGACAAACATAGAATCAGAGGTTTTCCGGCAGACCCCTGAATTTTCAGGTCAAAACGGAAAGCGTTAGTCCTGAGCACGCACCCTCTTCCCGATCTTCACGACGTTGTGCTGCCCGAGACGGGTGTAGCTGATCTCGTCCATCAATGATTTCACGAAGTGCAGCCCCAAGCCGCCAACTTGGGTGGCTCGCACGTTCTGGTCGAGGTCCGCCGGCGCCGCTTGCCGCGGATCGAAAGGCCGTCCGTCATCGCGGATTTCCGCTCTCACCACCTCCCCATCGAACGCCAAGCCAACCGCGATATCGTGCTTTTCCTGATCGTCGTAACCGTATGAAATCGTATTGCTGATAAGCTCGTCCAAGCAAACGTTTAGGTCGTTGACAATCCTTCGCGGAAGCGAGTGATGGAGACCGAAATTCTCGACCAGATCGACCACGCTTTGCATTTCTGCAACTGTGTTGCCGATCACGATAGTGAAAACCTGGTTCGGGTCGCCGGAGGTCATCGGCAATTGGCTAGAATGATCAACTAAGGCATGATCAGCGCGCCGTTGTTCAATGCTGCGCCGGCTGCCAACGCAGCGCAAGCATGGTCACGTCGTCGGCCTTCGGCGCCGAACCGGCGAATTTGCCGACATGGTCGGTCACGGCACGCACCAATTTGGCAGCGGGCGCCTTGCCTGCGCTGCGTAGAACGGCGCTCAAACGCTCCAGCGTGTAAAACTCCCCTTCAGCATTCATCGCTTCGCCGACGCCGTCCGAGACCACGAAAACCGCATCTCCCCGCAGCAAGGTGATGGTGTCGGTCCGATACGCGGCCTTCCTCGACACTCCAAGCGGAACCTCAGGCTCGCCCTCTATCTGCTCGATGTCGCCGGACGCGCGTAGAATATGCGGAGCCGGATGCCCGGCATTGGTATAGGTCACATTGCCCGTGCGCGTGTCGAGCAATCCGAGAAACAGGGTCACGAACATGCAGTCGTCATTGTCCTGGCAGAGCTCACGGTTGACCGTCTCGGCGATCTGCGCCGGGGACATCGCGGCAGCGTCCATTCGCTGCCAGAGGTCGACGACTACGCGCACGAGGCTGCGCGTGCGTGCCATGAACATGGCTGCGGGTGCGCCCTTCCCGGAGACGTCGCCGACGAGGAAGCAGAATAGATGCGGGCAGGCGTAGAAACAGTCATAGAGATCCCCGCCCACCTCGCGCGCCGGTTCCATGGATGCGAACACCTCAACGGGCTGCTGCGGCGTGCATGCGGGGAACACTCTCGGCAACATACCGAGCTGCATCTTGCGGGCTTGGTCCAATTCTTCCTCGAGTTCGTGCAAGACTGGCTCTGCACTTCATCCCGAAGGTGCTTCTTCTCGAGGCATGAGCCAACACGGGCTCGCAGAAGAGTAGGATCGAACGGTTTGGCGAGGTAGTCGTCGGCTCCCGCCTCGATGCAACGCACGATCGAGTCGAGCTCGCTCAGTGCCGAGATCATGATGACGGGGATTTCGCGGGATCGCGGATTGCTCTTAAGCAACGCGAGAACATCGTAGCCGCTGAGGCCCGGCATCATCAGATCGAGCAGGACGAGATCGAGGGCCTCCTTTTCGACCATCGCGAGTGCGATGGTGCCGTCTTCGGCTTGAAGCACGGTATGTCCCTGCCGCTGTAACCGACGAGACAAAAGGTCTCGATTCGACGCGTTATCATCCACCACCAGAATCCGGCTGGGCTGTATGGCCGCACGGTCCGCTTCCTTCTCAGTGATGGGGCGGACCGCCTTGAGCAGGTTCTCGACCATCTTCGCCGGTGCGGCAGCCTCGGCGGCGGCGCCTGATCCATCCGATGCCGGGGCATCGCCCCCGGAAAACGTCACCAGACCGTCGATCCGGTCGAGCAGCAGGGTTGCCTCTGCCAGGAGCTTGTCGAGATCGGCGGCCAGCGTATCTGCACCTCCGTCTGCTGCGTCCTCGCGCAGCATTTCCCCGTAGCCCTTGATCGCGTTGATCGGTGTACGCAGGTCATGACGCAGCGTTCGCCGATACTCAACCAAGTCCGCGCTGCCAGCGGCCTGGTGGACGGTTGCAGGATCGAGCAGGCCGAGGATGAGGCGATGGAGGTGCCGACTGGCATCGAGGATACGCTGAAGATCGTCGATGGGCTGCGTGCGGTTGGCTTGCACCGCGTCGTCCATCAACATCTCGGCATAGCCCATGATTGCGATCGCGGGCGCGCTCAACTCCTGCCGCACATAGGCAACGAGCGCCCGCTCTGTTCGGCGGTCGACACCCTGCTCGGTGAGATCGGTCGTGGCACTACCTCCCATGCAACGGACTAGCGCCGTCGCTGTCCGCTCAGCCCGTCTTGTCAGGTCGCCTTGGGCGCAAGCAAGACTGCAATCTTGCCAAGCAGACGCGAAATTTCCACCGGCTTGGTGTCGTAGTCTTCGCAGCCCACTTCCATCGCCTTCTCGCGGTCGCCGGCCATCGCATGCGCGGTGAGCGCGATCACCGGGATTGCCCGCGTCGCTTCGTTGGCCTTGATTCGACGCGTTGCCTCCCAGCCGTCGATCACCGGCAGGCTCATGTCCATCAGAATGAGGTCCGGCCGCTCCGAGGCCGCCATGTCGGCGCCCTGTTGCCCGTCAATCGCAATCGACACTTCGTAGCCGTTGCGAGTGAGCCGGCGCGAGAGCATGTCGCGGTTCATGTCGTTGTCTTCAACCAGCAGAATCTTTTGCATTTTGTTTTTTCCAGCTTGCTCGCTTCTTCAGTGGGTGAGGCGCTCCGCCTCACTGGCGGGTTCTCGCGCCAGGCGCCCGCGCACGGCGGCGGCCAGCTCGGTCAGATACGCCTGGTCCTTGGCGATGATCCGTTCGGTCTGTCCGCTCAGGATGCGGACATCTTCCGCGGTGAGCTCCTTTGCCGTCACCACGATAACCGGGACATCCGCGAGCGCGGGCCGTTTCCGCAGCTCGTGCAGAAACTCGAAGCCGTCCATTTCCGGCATCATCAGGTCGAGCAGGATCAAACTCGGGGCCGGATGGTTCGCGAGCCAATCCAAGCCGCTGCGGCCATCGACCGCCTCAGCGGCTACATATCCCATGCCCGCCAGCGACCCGCAGAGCGCCTCACGGGTCGGCAGATCATCCTCGACCACCAGGATCGAGGCGCTGCTCGGACCGTTGCAATGGTCTTTCAGGATTGCCGCCAGGCGCTGCCGGTCCACCGGCTTCGTCATGAAATCGGCGGCACCCAAGGGGATAGCCATGCCGCGCTCGTTGAGAACGGTCACCATGATCACGGGGATGTCGCGCAGCTCGGCGTCGGCCTTGAGCTCCTTGAGCGCTCCCCAGCCATCCATCTGCGGCATCAACACGTCAAGCGTGATTGCCTGTGGTCGGTGCTCGCGCGCAAGCGCCAGTGCCTCGACGCCGTTGCCGGCCGATATGACGCGGTAGCCCTCCTTCTCCAGCGTCTTGCCTAGCAGGCTGCGCACCGTCGCGTCGTCGTCCACAACAAGCACGGTCGCGCGCCCGTCTGCTACTGCGACCGCTGGGGCCGGCGACACCACGGCAGCCGGGGAAACGGCTTGATCCGGAAGCCTGATGATGAAGGTCGAGCCCACACCGGGTGTGCTCTCGACCGTCACGTCGCCACCCAGCATGGTGCAGAAGTGCTTGGTGATGGCGAGCCCGAGACCGGTGCCACCGAACCGCTTGGTGGTCGAGGCATCCGCTTGGCTGAACGCCTGGAACAGCCGGCCGAGCTGTTCCTCCGTCATGCCGACGCCGCTGTCCGACACGCGGAAGACGACCACAGACGTGTCCTCGCGCGCCACCGCCAGGGTCAGCGTGCCCTTGCTCGTGAACTTGTTGGCGTTGCTCATCAGGTTGAGCAGGCACTGCTTTATCTTGGTCTGGTCGGAGCGGAAGCTGCCGATATCGGCCGGACAGATTACCTCGATGACATTGCCACTTTTGCCGGCGAGCGGCTGGACGATCGACAGCACCTCCTTGAGCAGGGCCTGGATGTCCACCGCCTCGATGAACACATCCATCTTCCCGGCCTCGATCTTCGACAGGTCGAGAATGTTGTTGATCAGCCCCAGCAAGTGCCGACCGGCGCTCTCGATCTTTTGCAGGTCGTCGATTGGTTCCTTGTCGCCCTTGTCCGCGGCGTCCTCCTGCAAAATTTCGCTGTAGCCGATGATGGCGTTAAGCGGCGTGCGCAACTCGTGGCTCATGTTGGCGAGGAAGCTCGACTTGGTTTGGTTGGCTTCGTCGGCAGCATCGCGCGCGGCGGCAAGCTCCCGGCTCTTGACCTCGATCTCGGAAAACAGCCGCGCATTCTGGATCGCCAGCACCGAGTGCGCAGCGAAGGTCTTCACAAGCTCGATCGTGCTCTTGGAAAATTCGCCAGGCTCCATGCGGCGCACCACGAACGCGCCGACGGTTTCACCGGAGCGAACTAGCGGGACGAGCAGGCGCGCGCGATACCCCGCCTTCATGATGATGTCGTTGATCATGGATGGCGGCTCGTTTTGCAGGTCGGCCACCTGCACGGGCTCACCTTGCTCGGCCGCCTCGCTGACGGCGTTGGAGAGGGCTGCGTGCTGGTCCGTGATCGCCGCGATCAATTCCTCGCTCATGCCGTAAGTCGCACGCAGCTGGAATTCGCGTTGCGCTTCATCGACTACGTAGATTGCGCCGGCCTCGGTGCCGGAAAGCTGGCTCGCCTTGGCGACGATCGTGGTGAGCACGGTCTGAAGGTCAAGCGTGGAGGTCACTGCCTGAGTGACCTCGCCAAGTGCTCGCAATTCGCCGACCGATTGTGAGAGCTCGCGGGTGCGCGCCTGCACTTCATCGAACAGCCGGACATTTTCGATCGCGATCACCGCCTGGTCGGCAAAGGTCGTGACCAGCTCGATCTGCTTGTCGGTAAACGGCCTCGGCGCGCGTCGCATCAGCACGATAATGCCAATCGGATGTCCGTCCCGCAAAAGCGGAACGCCGACGATGGCGCGATAGCCCCCGACCCTCTGGGTATCGGTCATGGCGTAGTCAGGATCGGCAAGGACGTCCGGGATGTGGATGGCCTTGCATTCGAGCACGGCGCGCCCGGTGACTGTTTCTCGCCCGAGCGAAATCGGCCGGCCAGCCATATACTCGTTGAACTCCGGAGGCATGCCGTAAGTGGCGGCGTGCTGATAGGTCGATCCCTTTTGCCGCACGATGGCCGCCATGTCCGCCTCGCACAGGCGGGTTGCCGATTCAACGAGCACATCGAGCACGGTCTGAAGGTCGAAGGTCGAGCGGCTGATAACTTTCAGCACATCGGCGGTCGTTGTCTGCTGTCGCAAGGATTCGCTGAGCTCTTGCGTGCGCTGCTCGACCTTCTGTTCGAGGCCGGCATAGGACTCCTGCAGCTTGCCCGCCATTTCGTTGAACTGGTCGGCGAGCGCTTCAAGCTCGTCGCCGGTTTTGACCGAGATGCGCTGAGTGAGGTCACCCGTGCCAAGCCGCGCGGCGCCTGCGCCAAGCGCCCGGATTGGCACGACCATCTTGCGCGCAAGGAAAAGCCCGGCTGCCATAGCGAGCAAGAGGCCCGCGATCAGCAGACCAGCCGAGCGCTGGAGCGACGTGAACAGCGGTGCATTGGCTTCTTCGATCGGCAACTCGACGAACACCAGCCAGCCGAGCGGCGCAACTGGCGCATAGGCGGTCAGCACTTTTCTGCCCTGAATGTCGGTGGCTTCCTGCACCTGGGCAGCCGACGCACCCGAGATGCCGGCGCGCGCAGCCTGAACCTGCGCGAGGCGCGTAAGGTCGGTGTTGCCCAGCACGAGACTGATATTGGGATGCGCAATCAGGCGTCCCGCTCCATCGATGACATAGGCATGGCCGCGCTCGCCGACCTTGATCTGAGAAACCACGTCCCAGATCAGCTTGAGGTTGACCTCTACGACACTGACGCCGAGGTCGCGGCGCGTCCCGCCGAGCGCGAGCGTCATGTAGGGCTCAAACTCGCGGCGAAAATAGACCGGGCCGTAGTAGACTTTCTTTGCGACGGCTTCTGTGAACTTCGGCTCGTTGGAAAAATCAGACTGGCTCCCGACCACGTCCTTCGCGACGCGCGACACCCGCAACTGCTCCTTGCCGGTGGCATCGATCTGCGAGAGCTCCGTGATCGCCGGCACCTGACGCAATAGCCGCAAGCCGTCGAGTCGACGCTGCTCAAGCGTGCCCGCCGTCAACGGCAGCTGCGTCGTCCAGCCGACCTGGGCCTCGATCTCCTTGATGAATTGGCCGATCTTTCCCGCAGCTGCCTCGGCCTGCTCGTGCTGGATGCGGATCAGCGAGGCCTTGTGCTCCTGATAGGAGAAATAGACTTCAGCAGCGCCATTGGTGAGCAGCGCAACCAGCACGACCGTGAAGAAAATCGCGACGTATTTGAAGAACAGCCGTCCGCCGACCCTGAGGCGTCCAGCTTTTTCCAGAAACGAGCGGGCGTAGCTCTTCGGCCGCAGGGCCGTGCCGGCGGCATGTGCGGCGAGGTCGGGCGCGTCGGCAGTCACTCGATCACTTCGTCGGCGCGAACCAAGATCGAGGTTGGCATTTCAACGCCGATCGCCTTTGCGGTCTTGAGGTTCACAACGAGCTCGAATTTCGAGGGCCGCTCAACCGGCAAATCTGCCGGTTTACTCCCCTGAAGTACCTTGGCAGCGAGGCCGCCTACGCTGCGGAAGATATCGAAAATGTTGGGTCCATTCGACATCAATCCCCCATTTCGCGCAAACTCGGAAAAAAGTGTCACCGCGGGAAGCTTGTGCTTTAGCGTCAGTTCACCCGCCAGCTTTGCATTCGGGCCGAGGAATGGCGACGAAAGCATGATAACGGCATCCACATTCGCTCCCTTCGCGGCATCGAATGCTTGAGTCATTTCGTCGCGATTGCGCACTCCGAATACCTCCAGCTTCAGCTTCATCTCCGCAGCCGCCGCCTCAACGGACTTCAACTGTGCGGGACCAACATTCGGATCCGAGATGACCGCGAGCTTGGAAAGGCTCGGCACGGCTTCTTTTAGAAGGTCCAGCAGTTTAGTTCTAAAGTCGGGAAAGTCGAAAAAGAAGCCTGTGATGCTGCCGCCCGGATGCGCCAGGCTGGCAATCATACCGGTGGCGACAGGGTCGGTTTCCAAGTCCACCATGACAATGGACGTGACGGCTGAGGCCGCTCGAATGGCATTCGCCGTACCGGCGCCTACGGCGACGATAACGTCGGCATTTTGGCCGATCAATTCAACTGCCAATGGCGCAAATCGTTTCGGATCGCCATCTGCGAAACGCGGGATGAATTCCACTTGCTCCGGCACGCGAAAGCCAGCCGTGCGCAATCCTCCCAAAAGCGCATCGATACGCGTGGTGGCTACCGCGCTCGGGCCGGGATAGAGAAATCCCACCTTCAGAATTTTTGGCCGCTGCGCGTGCGCCGCCAGCGGCCAAGCTGCGGTCGCTGCTGCAACGCCAAGCGTCGCGATAAACTCGCGTCTCCTCATGGAGGCCCTCCTATTCGAGACCGAGGGATACGGGGGCCTGCAGCCTCCGCGATACGAACTAACATCGATGGTTACGAGCGGTCTTTTGCCCACCGACCGCACCAGGCTGCCGATTATGGATTTGCGACCGGGTCGAGGCAATAGCAAGTCAGGCCATGTCCGCAAGGCCCCGAACGCGCAAGTAATTTCAGAGCATGAGCGGCTCGCGACCGGCCGTTGCGAGTTGATGATACGGCTGTGGGCATGATTCAAGCTCCGAAACTGGAGCCTCGAATCATGCGCGCTCTTCGCTCGACCACTGCCGCAGCGGTGCCCGCATTGTCGAAAATGATTTGCGGCGAGCAGCGGCGTGAGTAAATCTGCCAAGGTAGTGCGAGGGAACAGCACTCATCGAATTTCTTCCCGCTCCCAATACACGAGACGACGGCGCAGGAGGAGCATGGCCTGGTCAAGCGCAAGCCCGCAGAGGTCGATCACAATGATCGCGGCATAGACATTGGCGAAACTAAACCGCGCTAAATCATTGTTCCACTGGACCGCGCGCCGTATGAGGCTGCGGATCGATTTGGACGACAAAGAAACCCTTTATAAGACCGCGCCGATCGTGGGTTATTCGCTCGACGTGCACCTGCCCTTCCTGGGTTAATTAGGGCGCGTATTCATAAATCGAGCTTGATGATGCGGCTTGATGGATGTCCGCTATGCGCAGATAGCGACCAAATTCCGCAGCGCAGCGAGTTGACGCTATGTGCCAGGAGCGGACCTCAACGGCAGTGCAGCAATTTCCCGCCGTTCGCAGCTACTCGATCACCCGGTCGGCGATTGCGAGGACGACCGGCTGAATTTCAAGGCCGAGCGCTTTGGCGGTCTTGAGGTTGATGACGAATTCGAATTTGGTCGCCTGCACGACCGGCAGGTCGGCGGGCTTGATACCTTTGAGGACGCGGCCCAAATAGAGGCCCTCAAGATGGTCTCTTTCCGATCGAAGCGTGTTGTAACTCATCAATCCGCCAGCGGCGGGAAAAAGGCTTCGATCATATAGCGTCGGAACCGCATGCCGCGCGGCCAGCGCGACGAGTTCCGGGGCCCGCGCCCAGAAAGCCGGGTCGACGCCGAACACCAGCGCGCCAATCCCCTCCTGCGAGATCGTAGCAAAGGCCTGCGCAAAGTCGCCTTCGTCTGCAGCAGGCAAGACCCGCAGAGTGAGCCCTCGCGCCAGAGCCGCCGCCTGCGCGTCCTTCGTGTCGGGGTCGGCATTCGGGTTGTTCGGGTTCACAAGAAAGCCGATCACGGTTGCGTTGGGTACTGCTTGGCGCAGCAGGTCGAACCGCTTCGCCATCAATTGATTGTTGAAATCGGTGAAGCCGGTCAGGTTGCCGCCCGAGCGATTGAGGCTCGCGACAACGCCCTCCTTGACGGGGTCCTCACCCATGCCGAAGACAATCGGGATCGTCGCCGTTGCTGCCTTTGCTGCAATGGTCGCCGGCGGCCCTGCCACATAGAATGCATCGACTCGCCGCCGGACCAGCTCGGCCGCCAGCGCCGGTAGTTGGTCCACTTTGCCCGATGCGAAGCGACTTTCGAAAACCACATTCTGGCCTTCGACAAATCCAGCTTCCTTAAGCCCCTGCGCGAATTCGCGCGTGCGGGGCGGCGTGTCTCCGGGTGACCACAGGGTAAGAAAACCAACTACCTGCATGCGCTGTTGCGCACGCGCCGTACCCGGCCATGCCGCCACGCTGCCAAGCAGGGTGATGAATTGGCGCCGCCTGATGCCAAGCATGGGGGCTTCCTATGGGCTGGACTTTATGGAGGCGGGGTGCAGCCTGCTCGGCTCAACGATAGCATACCGACGCTGCGGCGGCAGTCTGCTGCACCGCGGAATTTTAGCCCTCCGCGCCGCGCGATTTACTTCCGGTTTGGGTCATTAACCCCCGAATCGGGCGTCAGTGGGCTGGCCTTATGTCCGCAGGTTTTCCGCAAGCGTAGGAAGGCGTGTGCGCCGCAGCAAACAGCGACCGCGCGTCACAAGTGACTGCGCCGCGCGATTCATGCGGCGGTCTGGACTTCGCGCTCCACAAGCCGCCCGACATCACGCATAGCAATGGCAAGATCGTACTGAGCCTGCAGGTTGATCCAGAATTGCGGAGCGTTGCCGAAATAACGTCCGAGGCGCAGTGCGGTCTCGGCCGTGACCGAGCGTTTGCCGTTTAGGATGTCCACGATACGGCCTGATGGCACACGCAACGCCCGTGCCAGTGCATTGGCCGAAAGCCGGCGTGCCTGTAACTCACGTCTCAGGATACGGCCAGGGTGGATCGGAACCATTGCTGCTCCTCAGTGATAGTCGACAATCTCGACCTCATAGGCATTGCCGTCCTTGAAGCGGAAGCAAATCCGCCACAGCCCGTTGACCGTGATCGCCCACTGGCCTCTTCGGTTGCCCTTGAGCGGATGCAACCCGACGCTCTTAAGCGGGCTGATGTGGTCCAGTCGTTCAGCCGCATTCAAGGTTGCCAATAGCTCCAGCGCCGCGTCGGTATCGAGACCCCGAAATCGGGACTTGCCGGATTCGAATAGTCGGCGCGTCGCCGAGTTGCCCCACGAGCGGATCACTTGAACAAGGCTACTACGCTTCACATACTACGTCAAGCGGATCGGCAGTGAGCAGCAGTAGTGCGAGGGAATAGCACTCATCGAATTTCTTCCCGCTCCCAATACACGAGACGACGGCGCAGGAGGAGCATGGCCTGGTCAAGCGCAAGGCCGCAGAGGCCGATCACAATGATCGCGGCATAGACATTGGCGAAACTAAACCGCGTGCTCCAGATGGTGATGTAATAGCCGAGCCCGATCGAGTCGCCGATCATTTCCGTGAGCACGACCACGATGATCGCCACGGGCAATGCGATGCGCAGGCCTGAGAAGATGCTCGGCAGCGCCGCGGGCACAATCACCCGGCGCAGAATGGTGCTCCGGCTCGCGCCGCAGTTTTGGGCGCTCCAGACCAGATGCGTCGGCACTGCACTAAACCCGAAGTAACATGTCACCACCACGGGGTAGAGGCATTCCAGAAACGTGAATGCGATCTTTGACGGCGTTCCGATGCCGAAAATGTAGGTGAACACGGGAAACAGCGCGATCTTGGGAATCGGGTATCCGACAAAGAAGATCGGTTCGAACAGATTACGCACGAGGACTGATCGGGCCATGGCGGCGGCGAATGGTATTCCGATGAGCGCAGCAATAACGAAACCGGTGAGCGCGCGAGAGACTGTCACGCTCGCGTGATAGATCAGCGCTCCGTTGGCTGTCTCGCTCACCAGGACATTCCACACCGCCCCCACGCCGGGCAAGAGACGAGATTGGACGAGACCGCTGGCAACGGCGGCTTGCCACACAACGAGCAGCAGCGGGATGGAATACCAGCGCCCGATCATGCTGCGGGCCTGCGCAATCATCGGGCCACCTGCTGCTCCTCGGTGCCGATGATCTGGCCCTTGAGAACGCGCGACCGGATTGCCAGCAGGATGCGGTCCGCGGCAAAGCCAAGCACCGCGAAGCAAAGAATGCCCGCAAACATCAGGTCGAAACGGACCCATTCTTCGCCGTAGGAGATAATGGTGCCGAGCCCGGCTTTGGAGCCGATCAGCTCGGCTGCAAACAGCACCACGAAGGCGTGCGCGAGTCCGATGCGGATGCCCGCAAACAGCTGCGGGGCCGCGGCGGGGATAAGAACGCGGAAAAAGATCGTGCTGCGCGGCGCTCCCATGTTCTGCGCCGTCCAGATCAAAAGCCGGTTCACCGACAGAACGGCATGGCGGGACGCGATGAACACCGGAAAAAATCCGGAGAATGCAATGATCGCAATCTTGGATGCGTGCCCCAGCCCAAACAGCAGCAGGAAGACCGGCAGGAATGCAATCTTTGGAACGGAATAAAGAAACGATACCAATGGATCGAAGAAATGACGCACCCGCGGCATTATCCCGGCCGCAAGCCCAACCAGGATTCCAGCTGCCGCGCCGAGCACAAAGCCTACGGCAACGCGATAGAGGCTTTGCGCGAGCGCCACAAACAGTTCTCCCGTAACAGCAAGCTCCCACAAAGCTGCCAGGATCGCGGTTGGAGTCGAGAGATAGCGCGGCAACAGGCCCGCCCTGCCCAGGATCTCCCATAACGCCAGTACGGCCGCGGGAATGAGCCAGTTCGCAATCTTTTGCGACCACTGCGGCCACGGCATTGCGGCTACTGAAGCTCCATCGCGCGAGCCTTGAGCACCTCATCGCGCACGAGGTCCCACACCTTGATCCGCAATGAGAGATATTCCTGCGATTTGCGGTAGTCGCCGGAGCGGTCGAGATTGGGAATGCGGATGTCAGCCTTGATCCGGCCTGGGCGAGCCGTAAACACAATCAAACGCGTTGCCAGATAGATCGCCTCGTCAATATCGTGGGTGACGAAGAGCGCGGTTTTGCGCGACCGCGCCCAGATCGACTGAAGTTCCTCCTGCAACAACTCGCGGGTCTGGGAATCCAGCGCCCCGAAGGGCTCATCCATCAGCATGATGTCGGGATCGAGCGCAAACAGCCGCGCGAGTGCAATTCGCTGCTTCATCCCCCCGCTCAGATGGCCGGGATAAACGTCGGCGAAGCGCGAGAGATGAACGAGATCGAGATATTCCTTCGCTTTCGCGAGCCGTTCGCGTTTGGGCAATCCCTTCATTTCGAGCGGCCAAGCAACATTCTCGACGGCAGTGAGCCAGGGAAAAAGCGAAAGCTCCTGAAACATCATGCCGCGGTCGGGGCCGGGTGCTCCGATCTGGCGGCCTTTGAGCCGGATAAGACCGCCAGTCGCCGGCTCGAAGCCGCCGACGATGTGCAGGAAAGTGCTCTTTCCGCAGCCGGACGGACCAAGGATGGAAACGAATTCGTATTCCTCGATCGAAAGCGACAGGCGGTCGAGCGCGGGGATGGAGCGATTCTCCAGAGTAAATGTCTTCTCAAGCTCGGTCACCTCCAACAGAGGCATCATCATACTTTCGCAGGAACGGATGACTTTGGTCCGATCCACAATTTATCGCGGTTTACAGCACACCACCAATATCGAGCGTGCCGGCAAGGGCGGAGGCGGCCTTTGTGCCTGGCAAACGCATTGTTCTGGCGTTGTTGCAGACGGCCCACCGCGAGGAGTGCGCCCGCAAGAGGTCAATGAGGACGAGAATGGGATCAGGACAACCGGCTACTCTCTTGATCTCTATAGCAACGACTTTATCGAGTAAGTGAGCGATTAGCGTTAAGACCGCGTTCCGGCCAATGCCCTGCCGCGTTGTGCTATTGCGATTGGCAGCACGCGTGAAATATGGTGTGAGTCGAACGGAACAAGCTTCCGGCCCTCTGGCTTGCCAGAGGGTTAACCCTTCAGCCGCCCCCTCTCGCCGCAGGCCTTCATGGAAACGCTCCTGGTAAAGATGTTTGCCACTGCGCTGGCGCTCAGTCAGGTAACGACCACGCCGGACGAGGTTGCGACGCGATTTGACCCCCTGACGGATCAACCCCGGGTAACCCAGCTCTTGCGCGCAGGTTGCAGCCATATGCGCAAGGCCTTCGACATCGAGGACATCAATCTTGACGAATTGATTACAACCGCGATGCAGGATCCCCAAGCCATCGCGGGCGAGAGCAAGGCGTTCCGCGGCATCAATTTCGGCGACCTGCAGACCGCTTACCGGCAGTTCTGCAAGAACGAGAAGGTCAGCGTGCCCGCGGTCGATCTTGCCGACGTGATCGATGTCTACAACAAGGCGCTCACGGATCTTCCCGATCACAACAAACTCAAAGGCCTCAAGCTTCCCGGCGCGAGTGTGATGCTCGACCGCTACGGCCAACCGTTTGCCGAGGTATTCGAGGAGAACCAGCGTCGCGTCTGGGTGCCGCTTGCCGATATTCCGGAGTCCGTGCAGAAGGCCTTCCTCGCCGCCGAGGACAAGCGTTTCTACGAGCATAAGGGCATTGACGAGCGCGGCATCATTCGCGCCTTCATCGGCAATCTTGCCCATTCCGGCCGGCCGCAGGGCGGCTCGACCATCACCCAGCAGATTGTCAAGAACCTGCTGGTGGGCGAGGACCTCACCTACGAGCGCAAGATCCGCGAAATGATCGTGGCTTCGCGAGTCGAGCACACGCTCAGCAAGCCTGAGATCCTCGAACTCTATCTCAACTCGGTTTATCTCGGCCGCGGCTCCTGGGGCATCGAGCTTGCCGCGCGCGGCTATTTCGGCAAAAGCGCGAAGGACCTCACGTTGGAAGAGGGGGCGCTGCTGGCCGGTCTCACCAAGGGACCAAATTTCTTTTCTCCCGACCGGCACCCGGGGCGTGCCCAGGAGCGGCTGGCCTATGTGCTCAGCCGGTTGCGCGAGGATGGCGTGATCACGGCCGAAAGGCGCGGCCTGCCGCCACTGCCGGCGATGGTGCCCTATGAGCGGCCACACCGGGACATCGGTTTCCACTTCGTGGATCAGGTCGCGCGCGAAGCGAAATCCGTTGCCGGCATCGAGGCCATCACCGCCAACTCCTATGTCGTGCGCACAACCATCGTCCCGCCGCTGCAGCGTGCGGCCGAGGAGGCGTTGCAGGAAGGACTATGGCGCTATGAGCGCAATACCGGACGGGTGCAGTTTCTCGCGCCAGAGGCGAGTCTGGCCAAGGCCGTCGAGCGCATCGAGGCAAAAAAAGATGTGAGCGACAAGCGGCCAGCCTGGCAGCAGGCGCTCGCGCAAGCGCGGCTGCCGCTCTACGACGTGCACTGGACCTCTGCCGTGATCGTGGAGAAGCCAGGCGGGAAGAAGGGGCAGGCCTGGCGGATTGGACTCGCCGACGGGCGCATCCTGCCACTCTCGATCGATAACGGGGCGGCGCAACGCAAGCTTGCGCTCTACGATGTGGTGCTCGTGCGTGTCACGGAAGCGAAAGGCAAATCATCTGCGCGCGCGGAACTGCGCGTGCGGCCCACGGTGCAAGGCACAGTCGTCGTGCTGGAGAACAAGACCGGCCGCGTTCTGGCAATGGCCGGCGGGTTCTCCTATCCCCTGAGCCAGCTCAATCGCGCGACTCAATCGGTGCGCCAGCCGGGCTCTGCCATCAAGCCGCTGAGCTATCTCGCTGCGCTCGGGGCGGGCTTGCAGCCCAATACCCTGGTCGAGGACGAAGAGATCACACTGCCCCCGATCGGCGGGGGCAAGCGTGAGCAGGATTACTGGACGCCGAAGAATTATGACGGGAGCTCCGGCGGCACGATCACATTGCGCCGGGCGATCGAGAACTCTCGCAACCTCGCGACGGTGCATCTTCTCGATGGCGGCATCGAAAGCAAGCCCGAGACGAGCCTCAAACGGCTTTGCGATCTCGCGCTGGAGGCGCAGATCTACCGCGAATGCATGCCTTATTATCCCTTTGTCCTGGGCGCCCAGCCGGTGCGGCCGGTTGATCTTGCCGCGTTCTATGCGACCATTGCAACGGAAGGGATGCGTCCCGTCCCCTACCTCGTTGAATCAATCGAGCACGACGGCATGGCTGTTTACCGCCATCAGCAGACGGCAGTTCCGGTCCAGTCCGTGGATCACGCGGCCTTCTATCAGCTCAAGAGCATGATGCAGGGCGTTCTTGCGCGCGGCACCGCGCGCTCGATCGCTAGTCTCTCTCCCTATGTGGCGGGCAAGACCGGTACCTCAGATAGCGAGAATGATGCCTGGTTCGTGGGCTTCACCAACGATGTCACTGTTGCAGTCTGGCTTGGCTACGACAACGCTGTGGGCAAGCGACGAACGCTGGGCGGCGGCTCGACCGGAGGCGGCGTTGCCGTCCCGATCTTCGAGCCGGTGATGCAGGCGGCGTGGGCCCATGTCGCCCCGAAGGCCGCGCTTGCTCCGCCATCGCCCGATGCGAAGCGGCATCTCTCGTGCCAGTCCGTGGATGCCGAATCCGGCGAAGCCCAGCGCCGGGGCGGAATCACGGAATGCTTCCGCATCGATCAGCGCGGCCGGATCATCGACACGCAATACAAGCTGCTCTCGCACGAGGGCGCTTATGCGAGGCACGGCCGCGACGATGATGATGAAAGGCCCGCGCGCGTTCGCAGGCAGCGCGATGACGATGACGAGAGGCCCGCGCGTGTCCGCAGCCAGCGCGCAGTAGTCCGTCAGGATTGGGGCTATTACCGCTGGCGCCCATTCTTCTTCTGGGGCCGATAAACCATCTGCTGCAACACTCTTTTGCGGCTATGCTCATTTGCCGAATAGAGCAAATGGAGCAGGTCATGGAGGGGAGCCAGCTGGTATGGGGAGTGACGACAGTGCTGCTGGGCGTGTTTGCCGGCCTGGCGGCCTACTGGTCGGTCATGAATTTCCCGGACGTGTCATCGATGGTGCTGGCCATGCTCGGGGGAGCGGCATTGAGCGCGGCCATGATCACAAGCCACCTTGTCCGGTGGCCGTTATAGCATCAGGTGTCAGGGATCAGGGATCAGGGATCAGGGATCAGGGATCAGGGCCTGATGCCTGACAACTGATGCCTGATTCCTGACAACTGCTAGCGCTGTACGATGACCGTCGCGCCGATTTTGACGCGGCTGTAGAGGTCGATCACGTCTTCGTTCGTCAGCCGGATGCAGCCCGAAGTTGCTGCCGTGCCGATGGTGTGCGGCTCATTCGAGCCGTGGATGCGATACATGCTATCGCCGAGATAGAGCGCCCGCGCTCCAAGAGGGTTTTCCGGGCCACCGCGCATGTGGCGCGGCAGATCGGGCCGGCGGCGGATCATTTCAGGCGGCGGCGTCCAATCCGGCCATTCCCGCTTGTCGGTAACGGTCGAGACGCCGGACCAAATAAAGCCTTCGCGCCCCACGCCGATGCCGTATCTCAACGCCTGGCCCTTGCCGAGAATCAAATAAAGCCGGCGCTCGCCTGTCCGTATAATGACCGTGCCCGGCTCGTGATTGCTGGGGAAGTTCACGACCTCACGCGGCACCGCCGAGAACGAGGCCATGAAATTTGACCAGGGATAGTAACCGGGGTCCGCGCTGGCGCAGCTGCTCACCAGAATGCCGGCCGCGCATACCGCGCCGGCGAGGAACCGCGAAATCATGGAAAATCCCCCGTATACGATAGTGCGAGCAACTCAACGGGTTAAATCGGTTTGAGCCAACATACTCGGTCACTGCCGTTTGTCGATAAAAAGGGCCGCGACAGGCTCATATTGCTGACGTGTGTTGCCGAAATAGCGCTGCGCCCACAGCGGCGCCATACCCGGCTTTCGCCCGTCTCCGCTAATGATTCGACGGGCTAATTCGAACAGGGCCGCGAAGAATTTGCGAAGGCGGCTGTGCTCAAGCCGGGTAGGATGCTTCGATCCCGCGCCAAAACGAACTCAAGACCCAAGAGCATGCTTAGCTATGACCTGCGTGCATAGCGCAAACGCTCCGTGTGGCCGCACCGATGCCTGATCCCCTGTAAAGAACAGGAAAATACAGCGGGACGTGCAAGAAGTGCCCGTTAAATGCGGAGTTGTGAAGAAAATAACAGGGGCGGGATCAGAGGCACAACAGAGGAATAACAGGCAAGTCACAGGAGATTCCAAGCCAACCGCTGCCATTTTGATCTCCAAAAATTGCATGGCTTGCTTCCAGTGTTTGGAGACTGCGACGCTGCGACGCTAGCGTAATCTTCTGACCATAGGCGTCGCGCAAGCGCTATGTGCAGGAGCCTCAGGAGCCTCACAGATAACTCGTTAATTGACAAGGCATTTCACCTGTTGGGTTCGTTTGGTAGTTTGGTAAGTTTGGTAAAATCGGCCCTCGTGGAGTTGTGTTCCTTCATTGAAACAACGCGCAGAAGCAAGCTCGCAACTGCGGCGCAGGCTGAGATGCGCGCATGAAAAAACCCGGCACGCTGTGCGTCCGGGCCTCACCTACCTTTGGCAGAATAGTATTTTCTATATCAGAAATGTTTCCTAAACGCAAGTAACGTTTTGTTGCAGTGACGCTAGCGGGGCTTCGCAAGGAGCGGCGGAGCAGCGAAAGGACACGTGACAACACCAGCTTACCCTTTTTGAACTGAAAGAGGATAATGTCGGCCGCAACGCCAAATTGGCAACCGGCCGCTACCAGGAGTTCGCGAGTCAGCTTTCACCAGCTGCGGACATGTTCACCAAAAGGTCTCAGGCGGCTATGTACCAAAAGCTGCCGTGAGCAGATGCAGCAACACGAGTGTGCAGAAGCCCGACTTACTCGATCACGTCGTCGGCGCGGGCGAGCAGCGTGTCCGGCACCGTTATGCCAAGCGCCTTAGCGGGACCCACCTTCGTTTAGGCCTTTCTGAATTGATCTGAATTGCCAATTCGGCACAGTCCCAGCGGCGAGCAGGCCGACAAACGGCACCGCCGGCTGCTGCGCGCGCGCCACGAGCGGCCATGTTGCCGCTGCGCCGCCGAGCAGCGTTATCACCGCGCGCCGATTCACTCGATAACCTCGTCGGCGCGGGCGAGCAGCATTGGTGGAACGTCGAGGCCGAGCGCTCGTGCGGTCGGCAGATTAATGACGAGTTCGAACGTAACTGACCGCACCACCGGCAGGTCGGCGGCCTTTGCGCCTTTGAGAATGCGGGCAGCATAAGCGCCTACCTGTCGGAACACCTCGGTGAGGCTCGTCCCGTAACTCATCAGGCCGCCTACGTCGGCAAATTCGCGCACGTTGTAAATCGCCGGAAGGGCATGGCGCGTGGCAAGCGTGGTGAGCTGAACCCGCCGGCCGAAGAAGTAAGGATCGCTGCCGACCAGCACGGCTTCGACGCGATTGCGGACGAAGGTGGAGAATGCCGCTTCGATCGTCGGGCTATCCCCTGCCGGAGCGACATCGATTTGAATTCCCATAGCGGCGGCGGCCGCCTCCACATCCCTCGTTACCGTCTCGGTAACGGTATTGTTGGGATTGACCAGCAGCCCGACCCTCGCGGCCGAGGGAATGATCTCGTGCAACAGGCCAAGTTGCTTTGCTCCAAGCTTGGCAAGTGGAAAGTTGACGCCGGTCGCATTGCCGCCCGGCCGCGCGAAGCTCGCCACGAGGCCGAGAGCGATGGGGTCATCGGTGATACTGAACACGATCGGAATGGTCGCCGTCGCGGCCTTCGCCGCCAGGGCCGGCGCAGTTCCTCCAGTCGCGACAATCATCGCAACGTTGCGGCGCACCAGTTCGGCTGCCATGGCAGGCAGCCGATCGTATTGGCCGTCAGCGTAATGATATTCGATTGCGACGGTTCGTCCCTCGACAAAGCCGGCCTCTGCAAGGCCGCGGCGCATCACTTGCAAATTCTGCGCGTTGGCCACGGCGGAGTTGGCCCCGAGATAGCCGATCACGGGCACGGTCCCCTGCTGCGCCCGCGCCGCGAGCGGCCACGCCGCCCCGCCGCCGAGAAGCGTAATGAACTCGCGCCGCCGCATATCCGCTCCCAAGCTCAGGGGAGCATTGTATCGGCTCAAACTACTACTTTGATAGGGGCTGAAACCGGCATCCAAACCATTGCTGCAGTGCACAGCCAGTGTCCGAGTTGGGTCAAAACCCGAATCCATCTTTGACGGTCGCACGTCAGCTTCCACCAGCTGCGGACATGCCTGCCGTATTGGGTTGGGGCGCCTTGTGTCAGGGCACTAAATCGCTTCGCGATAGTGGCGGCGGGGGCCGTCCTGAGCGTTTGGAGCGAGCAAGAGGTCGTTGGTAGAGTGCGCCGGGCCTGGTCTTAACGATCGAGCTGTCGTTGAGCTCATCGGACATGGACGCCAACACATGGTGATGCCGCCCAATTGCATCACAGACAAAAATTCAAGTGCAGGAGATCCCATTACACAGCAGAACTTCCGACATTCTCGGTTTGCCGAGCCGAAACTGTTTTGATCTCTCCGTCAAGATAGTTGTCGTTCCTCGAAGCAGTTCATTCTATGCTGCCTTTCGAAGCTCGTCGCGTAGAAGTGGTTGAATGCGCTGTTTTGCCGAGCCTAACTCATTGAAATCGTGGATGGGATAAAACGTGAATCGTGCCGAAACCTGTAAGTGAAATCCGCATGTCCACGCTCGATAGCCCATTCGTCGTCCTGGTGGTCGCGCTCGTCGCGCAGTGGCTGGCGGCCTATGGCGGAGACTTCCTTCGCAAGCGGACGCGCTCCGTCGCGGAGGATGAGCGGCAGGATTTCGACATCATCCGCACCGCGACGCTCACCCTGCTCGGGCTCATCATCGGCTTCAGCTTCGCGATGGCGGTGACCCGCTACGACCAGCGCAAGAACTACGAGGAAGCCGAGGCCAACGCGATCGGCACCGAATACGTGCGCGCCGATTTCGTGCCGGCCGAGGCGGCCGCGAAGGTGCGCGAGCTGCTGAAGCGGTACACCGAACAGCGCATCGCGTTCTATCTCGCCCGCGACCAGAGCCAGGTCGGCCGCATCAACGCCGATACCGCAGAGCTGCAGGGCGAACTCTGGTCCACGGTCGTCGGCGCGGTGACACCGCAGCAGACGCCGGTGACGGCGCTCGTGGTTTCGGGCATGAACGACGTGCTGAACTCGCAAGGCTATACCCAGGCCGCCTGGTGGAACCGCATACCGGTTGCGGCCTGGGGACTGATGGGGCTGATCGCGCTCGCCAGCAACCTGCTGCTCGGCTACGGCGAGCGCCGCACCAGTCCGTTCGCGCTGGTGCTGCCGATCGTCGTATCGATCTCGTTCTTCCTGATCGCCGACATCGACAGTCCGCGCGGCGGCGCCATCCACGTCTCGCCGCAAAACCTGATCGCGCTGTCGCACAGCATGAAGCCGCAGTGAGCGAATTTCCTCTTCAGGCAAAAGGGGCGGGGCAAGCGCCGCCCTCATCCTGAAGGCAGGCATGAGCGGGACGCCCTGGAGCTTACCAGTCGGGCCCCCGGCTTTAATCGAGCCC
Organism: uncultured Alphaproteobacteria bacterium; assembly: GCA_963771845.1. Lineage (GTDB taxonomy): Bacteria > Pseudomonadota > Alphaproteobacteria > Rhizobiales > Xanthobacteraceae > VAZQ01. The sequence goes on from CAVYVC010000022.1 coordinate 27,191, forward strand.
GGTTTTAAGCTGTCCTCAAGCGGTCCGTGTCCCCCTTACCAGCCGGAAGATCCAGATCAGCAAACACGCACCGATGAACCCAGCAATCAGGTAGCCGATCCATCCGCCTAAGGCGATTCCAAAGAAGCTGAAAATGGCGCTAGCAATCGCCGCTCCGACGATGCCGAGCACGATATTCATCAGCAATCCCATACCACTCTTCATGAACTGCTCAGCCAGCCAGCCCGCAATCCCGCCGATGATGATGGCTGCAATCCAGCCAATTGCTGGGTCTCCCATAGTTCGTCTCCCTACAAGGGGGTGCACCCCTGCACCCATCTCAAAATTCTCCGACGTGTCAGGGCACTTAGCAAGCGGTCTGTGACGATCTTCCCGATGCTCTTCCAGGTGGGCTGACCCACAACCAGACCCGGCTCTCGACCCCAGTAGCCGCCCGAATACCTTCGGCAGGCGATTTGATCTCCATCAAGAAATATCGCAAACAACATGCAACAGATGGCCACCACGAGCGGAGTTGACCATGAGCGGCAAATTTGTGCCGGACCGGCCAGGCGCGATCGGCATCATATTGCTTCCCTTGCTCTTGGCACTTTGCTCTGGGGCGGAAGTGAATGCCCAGACCCCTGACCAGCTTTACAGCGCCGCCAAGGCCGAGAGCTCGGTCGTGCTATGGGCCGCGGGTCCGAGCAGGGGCTACGAGAGCGCGGCTCACGCCTTCGAGCAGCGGTTTCCCAGCATCACGGTTTCGCTCACCGCAGGTTTCAGCAATGTCCTCAACACCAGGATGGAGGAGCAGTTTCGGGCGCAGAAGATCGAGACCGATGTGGCGATCTTCCAAACCATTCAGGATTTCATTGCGTGGAAGAGGCGCGGCCTGCTGTTGAACTACAAGCCCGAGGGATTCGATCGCATCAGCGTTAAATCGAAGGATCCCGATGGCGCGTGGGTCGCGGTGAACACGAATCCGATATTCTATGGTTATAACACGGAGCACGTCAGCAACCAGGAACTACCGAGATCGGCAATCGATTTCTTGAAGACGCGATTTAAGGGAAAACTCGTTAGCGCCTATCCGGCCGACGACGACGCAACGCTGTTCGCATTCACCAGCATTGTCCAGAAATATGGCTGGGGCTACATGGACCAGTATATGAAGCAACAACCGAAATTCATCCAGGGGCATCTCGGGGTCGCGCGCAGTCTCGGTTCCGGCGAGAGCTTCGTGAGTTTCGACAACACCGTTGGCAGCACGCTTGCCGTTCAACGCGAGGGCGGGAAGATGGCGTTGACGGCACCAACCGATGATTTCTTGCCCGTGTTCTTTAGCGCTGAGGCAATCTTCAAGGATTCTCCGCATTCGAACGCTGCGAAGCTCTTCGTCACCTGGCTGCTTTCGAAGCAATGGCAGGCCCAGGCCGAAGCCTATTCCTCGCGCGACGATGTGCCCGCTCCCGCCGGACTACCCTCGCTCTCAAGCTACCGCCTCGACAATCGGTACGTCGAATTCCTAAGCGGTGTGGAACAGCTCCCAGATCTGCGCAAGCGCTTCGAACGCTTTACCGGACCTGTCACAAATCCTGGCGGCGTCAAGTAGGGCTGGCCTCAGCCCGCAAACAAAATTTGTAGGTTGGGTCGAGCGCTTTGCGAGACCCAACGCTCTTTCGCGATTACCCGATGTTGGGTCTCGTGAAGATCTCGACCCAACCTACAGAAGACCCAAACATTGGCGGCCTGGGCAGAATGTTGGGTTTCGCACGCTCGACCCACCGCCCGGATCGACCGCAGTGAGCTCGCTTCATTTTCCCCATTGCGCCCGTCCATTTCACATTCCCGCCGCACAGCGTCCTTCCAATCGCCCAAAGTGGGCGACAGTAACCACAGCGGGGACGAGCTTTGGGGAGTTCGGGGGATGCATATCTTCGCCATTGTTCGCGACATTTTTAGCGGCCTGATCCATCGTTACAGGCCGGAATTGCATTACATGCGCGGACCAGGCCCAAAATGGCTCGAACGCCATGGGCCCTCTTCTGGCCAGCCCAGTTGAGAGTCGTCCGGGGAGAGAGCTGTTCGTTCCGCAAGGACTGGCGGGTTAACCCGATAATAATCTGCATCAACCACCATCGCCCGGCTTATGGGGGCCGACGCTCTGACTGCGGCCCGGGCTCGGGGACCATCATCCGACAAGTACACGGGCGTAACCATGCGGGTGAGTGTGGCCGCGTTCTCGGCCGATCGCATTTCCCATTCGGTCATTGTGCTCGCGGGGGTGCTCGGCGCGATCCTTGTATTCTTCGTCGCCGTGCCGCTCGCCCTATCAAGCCCCTTCCCGGCACCACGCGAGAGCAAGTGGGTGATCGAGCCGACCTCGCAGCATATTGCTGCCCCTATCACGTTCCCGCCTGAGCTCGAGCAAGAGGACGAGCTTGCGGACTGGATGGAATTGTGGACCTTTGTCGCCTTGCCGCCCAGCCGTGCCGCTGCAGGGTTCGAGCCAGCCGAATTCGGTGAGCCGCGCTCGACCGGCTCGATTACGAGTGCTCCAGCTGCGGCAGCCGCGCTCGAGCCGTCCAAACCGTTAACATCTCAAGCAGGCAAACACAGCGAGCCGGTCAGGACGGTTGCCGCCGCGGCGCGCAGCACGCCAACCATGAGTGAGGTCGACGATTATCTCTGGGAAGTCTATCAACGCGCGCCGGTCAAGCGCAACTCGTCCGGTGACTTTAGCTGGAAGGATCCGGCAGCTGCAAAGCGCTTCGGACTGTCGCTGCCGCTTTACGTCATTACCGGCATGGATGCGGACTTCCGCGAGCAGCTTTATCACGCCGGCCACGCCATGGATGCGGCTGGCATTCGCTGGTCCATCTTGAGCGGGTTCCGCGACGACTATCGTCAGACCATCGCATCGGGACTCAAGGCGGGCGCCAGCAACTCGCTCCACGGCGGCAAAGCACGGACCGGGGGCTACGGTCATGGGCAGGCCGCCGACATCACCAGCGCAGAGGGGAACGCTTCAGAGGTCTGGCGCTGGATCGATGCCCACGGCGGCAAATACGGACTATACCGCCCTATGCCGGACGACGATCCCGCTCACGTGCAGCCCAAAGGCTCCTGGCGCAAGCTCGCGGTCAGCTTGCGTGAGATCCGCGCCCGCATGGCAGCGCAAGCGCGTGCCGCCGGCGAGGCCAGCGCACAGTAATTGCGGTTCAAGCCGTCTCCGCCGGCAGGCGGCTCTGCGGCCGCGGGTTCAAGCGCACGGACTCGTAATGAAGTGCCGCTGGAAAAATCACCATGACCCATGTTGTGCTGCTTGGCGATTCCGTTTTCGATAACGCAGCTTACGTCGCGGGAGGGCCCGACGTGCTGGTCCAGCTCCGCGCGATTGTGCCGCAGGGTTGGCAGGCCTCTCTCAACGCGCGGGATGGTTCAGGCGTACGGGATGTCTATGCGCAATTCGATCGCATCCCAAATGATGCAACCCACCTCGTCGTCAGCGCGGGTGGAAACGATGCGCTGGGAGAGGCGGCTTTTCTCGAGGAAAGGGCAGGCTCGGTTGCTGAAGTCATGGCCAAGCTTGCCGATGTGCGCGATCAATTCGGCACCCGTTATCGCAGCATGCTCGATTTCGTGCTGGACCGAAAGCTCCCGACCGCTGTCTGCACAATCTACGATCCGCGCTTTCCGGATGCGCATTTGCGCCGCATCGCGACCGCCGCGCTCAGCGTGTTCAACGACGTGATCACGCGCGAGGCGTTCGCGCGCCATATAGCGCTTATCGATCTTCGTCTCATCTGCGCAAATGATGAAGATTTCGCAAACCCGATCGAGCCCTCCATACAAGGCGGCGAAAAGATCGCGCGCGCCGTGCTTGCGTTTGTCCGCGCCGGCGCGGCATATCGAGGAGTGATCCTGAGTTGAGACGTATTGACAATTCCGAGGCAAGCGGTCTCACATTCTGTGATCAGCGCGATGAAGACCGCAGACGTTCTCATCACCGGCGCAACTGGGTTTATCGGCTCGGCGGTGGCAAGAAAGCTGGTGGAAGCCGGCTTCGCGGTGCGTGCGCTGATGCGGCCGTCGAGCCGGCGCGCCCATATTGCAGACCTCGATCTTGATCCCTGCCAGGGCGATCTGCGTGATGAGGATTCGATCAAGCACGCGATGCGCGGTGTGCGCTATGTTTTCCACCTCGCCGCGGACTACCGCCTGTGGGCGCGATACCCACACGAAATCTTCAATGTCAACGTCGCCGGTACCGGCGCCCTCATGCGGGAGGCGCTGCGGACCGGTGTTGAGCGCGTTATCTACACGAGCAGCGTGGCTACACTTGCGCTGAGAACTGATGGCAACGTGGCGGATGAAAGCGTTTCCATGCCCGAACAGGATGCGATCGGCGCCTACAAGCGCAGCAAGATCGCGGCCGAAGCGCTTGTCTCCCGCATGGCCGCCGAGGAAGGCCTGCCCGCCGTCATCGTAAATCCTTCAGCGCCCGTGGGGCCCCGCGATGTGCGGCCGACCCCGACCGGCAGGATTATCGTCGAGGCGGCCAGAGGCAGAGTGCCGGCTTTTGTCGATACCGGACTCAACCTTGTGCACGTCGATGATGTCGCCGAGGGCCATCTGGCCGCTTTGCGCCAAGGCAAGATCGGCGAGCGCTACATTCTCGGTGGCCAGAATGCTTCCTTTGCAAAGATGCTCAGCGATATCGCCGGCCTGGTCGGCCACAGATCTCCGCGCCTCCGGGTGCCGCATTGGGCGGTGCTGCCGGTCGCGTATGGCTCGGAAGCAATTGCTTGCTTCACGGGCCGCGAGCCGTTTGCGACAGTCGAGGGCATTCGCATGTCCAAGCATTGCATGTTTTTCAAAACGACCAAGGCCGAGGACGAGCTCGGGTATCGCAGCCGCCCCTATATCGAAGGGCTCAAAGATGCGGTTTGCTGGTTTCGCGAGGCGGGCTACCTGAGGCGTTGCTGATCATGCCTTTGCGGCGCGGCCTGCCCAGCGCAAGCTCCAATTCGAGCCTGCCGTTCGCACATGCCGTCACAGTCAGTGCACATGCTCGCGGCGTTCTCGCAAGAAGGCGAGGAATTCAAGACCTTCGCGCAATCTCCGCTTGAACATATCGGAGCTGCGCGCCATCTCGCAGACCAGCGCTGCAATCTTCGGCGCACGGAAATAGAAGCGCCGGTAAAATACGTCGACCGAAGCGAAGATCTCCGAGTGGGCGAGATGGGGATAGTGGAGCGGAGCAATTTGTACGCCGCGACCGTTGATCAGCCCGGCATTGGCCGTATCGAGCCAACCGTTTTCGAGCGCCTCTTTGTACAAGCGCGTGCCCGGGTAGGGCGCCGCGAGCGAGACCTGAATGGTATGAGGATTGATCTGCGTCGCAAAACGGATGGTCTCTTCGATGGTCTCGCGGGTCTCGCCGGGCAGGCCCAGGATGAAGGTGCCGTGTATGGTAACTCCGAGCTCGTGGCAATCCTTGGTGAACTGCCGTGCAACATCGATCCGAACGCCCTTGCGAATGTTATGCAGAATCTGCTGATTGCCGGATTCGTAGCCTACGAGCAAAAGCCGTAAACCATTGTCGCGCATGACCTTCAGCGTCGCGCGAGGGACGTTTGCCTTCGCATTGCACGACCAGGTCATCCCCATCTTTCCCAACTCACGCGCAATCGCCTCGGCGCGCGGGCGGTTATCGGTGAAGGTATCATCATCGAAAAAGAACTCCTTCACTTGCGGGAAGGCCTGCCGTGCCCATCGCAGCTCCGCCATGACATGGTCTACGCTGCGGGTGCGATAGCGATGGCCTCCGACCGTCTGCGGCCACAGACAGAAAGTGCATCGGGACTTGCAGCCGCGCCCGCTATAGAAGGACAAGTACGGATGTTTGAGATATCCGATAAAATAGTTCTCGATCCGCAAATCACGCTTATAAACAGAGCTGACGAACGGCAGCTCGTCCATGTCTTCGATGAGCCTGCGCGCAGGATTGTGGGTGATGACGCCATTGCGATTTCGGTAGGAGAGGCCGGAGATGGTGTTCAATTCACGGCCCTCACACACCTCCTTGATCGTGAAATCAAAGTCGTTGCCCGCGACGAAATCGATCGCATCGGACGCATTAAGGCTGGCCTCGGGCTCGACGGCGACGTTGGCGCCCACAAACCCGGCCGTGAGCTTCGGATTTGACGTCTTGAGCGCAGCCAAAGCACGGACATCCGACGCGAAAGTCGGCGTTGACGTGTGCAGGACCGCGAAATCGAAGCTGCGCGCCTGGGCCAGGATCTCGGGGAGCTCAATTGCGTGGGGAGGGGCGTCGATGAGTTTGCTGTCCGGCACAAGCGCCGCCGCCTGCGCGAGCCAGGTTGGAAACCAGAACGATCTGATCTCGCGCCGCGCCTGATAGCGCGCGCCGGCCCCTCCGTCGAATCCCCCATACGAGGGAGCCTGCAGGAATAGTGCTCGCGCCATTTCTATTTCTCGATCTGGGCCAAGGAGCCGTCGGACGCGAGGCGGTATCGATGGCCGCGCCAGGATACCGTCGCCCCAAAGAAACTGGCTGTATAAACCGTAAAAAGCATCAAGTCCTGCAGCGGGATGAGCCAGTAGGGCTGCCGCTCAAGTCCGTGCGCTCGTTCGACGCAATAGCACAGCGCAACGCGGCAGCCGAGCGCGAGGCCCGCAAGCAGCAGCGCGCCTTGCGCGCCCAGGAGCGCGGCAAGCAGTGCCAGCGGGAGAGGATGGGCGAGGATTGAACCGGCATAGCCGATCGGGTCGATACTCTTGATGGTGCGGGCGAACCTGATTTGCCGCCTAATCAACGCTTCGAGATTGCTCTCGAAGCACACATGACCGACCGTGAAGTTCGCAATGATAACGGCGGAGCCGGCTGACCGTACGGCTTGTCCGATCATGTAATCATCGGCCATGCATTCACTGAAGGCTGCAAAGCCACCAATCCGCCTCAGCATCTGGCGGCTGAGCGCGAGGGTCGCACCGAAACAAGGCTGTGCCAGGTTGAGGCCAAGCCCCACGATCACTTCCGGAATGAAATGAGTATTGATCGCCAGGGCGGAAATCTGCGACCACAAACCCGCCCCCCCGAGACCGTGATAAAGGCATGTCACCGCGCCCACACCGGGCTGCTGCAGTTCGGCGACAACTCGGCGCAGGTATTTCGGCGCAACCTGAATGTCACTGTCGGAGACAAGAACGACGTCATAGCGAATCGATGACGTCATGTTTATGAGGTTGGAGATTTTGCGATTGGAGCCGTGCTCATGGGAGTCGATCGCAAGCGTGATCTCCCTTGCCGGAAAAGCGGACTTGAGGCGCTCTACTATCTCGATTGCAGGGTCGTCGCGATCGTGCGTGCCGAAGACGAGCTGGATCGGCCCTGGATAGTCCTGATTGCAAAATGATGCAAACCGCTCAAACAGATGCGGCTCCGGACCGTGCAGCGGCTTGAGGATCGTCACCCCTGGAGCGGCGCCAAGGTTGGCCTCGCGGCGGCGAGCAAACCGCAGGACAAGGAAACAGGCCCCCGCCAGATAGAAGCAGCCGAACGTCGCCGCCGCGAGGCAAACATCGGCGATCCAGAAGAGTGATGATGGCGCGCTCAGCATAAGCGTTGTCCGCTTTTCGGCGATGCAGGTTTCAGAGGACCCGAACCGTAGCGCCGTTCGAGCATCTGGCGTGACAAGAATACGTGGATGCGATCCCGGCGCAGGGTATCTCGCCTCAGCGCAGGCCCATTATGCGCCAAAACCATCAGGGAGATAAACAGGTTTTCCCCAACGCGGCGAGCATATTGCATCACGGGCACGTCAAAACTCAAAAAAGATGAGTCGATTTTTCAACATAGACCAGCTTTAAACCGGGCGAGAAGATATCTCCGCGCCAAACTATGCCAGTTGATCGGCTTGCTCTGCGAGCTGACGGGCGAGACGAGGCGAAACATGTTTTGCCAGCCTGGCGTTTGCTTGCCGCCAAACCGGAATCGCCGCTTCCAGACGGCGCGCTCCGCGCTCGGTGAGCCACACGGCCCGGCGCCGCAGGTCGGTCTCGACCAGGGCGATTTCGATCAGTCCCTTTTCTTCGAGGATCCGCAGATTGCGTGACAACGTCGACTGCTCCAGGCCGGTCCGTTTGGCCAACGCGCCCAGCGTGTCATCCGATAAAGCGGCGATCTGCGCCATAAGACCGAGCTGCGCGGCGCCAAGCCCGATACTGGCCAGCTCGCGATCGAGGAACTGGTTGATGCGCCGCACTGCCAGACGGCTGTTCCAGCTGGCACAAGCTTCCACCATGGCGCGGGCGTCGGTGCGCAGAGTCTTGCCGGGTTGCCTTGGCACACTCATTGTGCATGTATATACATTGTTTGCATATACATGGAAAGGGCTGGTCAATGCAGAGCCTCACATATGGCCTGCCGTCGCCAAGCGACATCGCCGGCAAAACCGGCCGGGAAATTCTTCAAGCGATCATCGATGGTGTGTTGCCGCAGGCCCCGATCTCACAGACGATGTCATTCTGGATCAGCGAGGTCGGCGATGGCTTGGCGGTGTTCGAAGGCGATCCGAGCCGGACCCTTCTCAACCCGATGGGCACCGTCCATGGTGGTTGGGCGCTGACCTTGATCGACAGTGCCTGTGCCTGCGCCGCGCATTCCCTGCTGCCGGCCGGGTCGGCCTATATTACGATCGAGACGAAAGGCAATTTCGCGCGTCCGATCACCGAGGATACCGGCCGTGTGCGTGCGCAAGCGCGCGTGGTGGCGCAAGGACGAAAGATTATTTCCGCCGAAGCCACGATCTTGAATAACGCCGGGAAGGTCGTAGCGCATGGCACCTCGACCATATTGGTCCTGAGCGCTTCAACATAAGCCGGTTTACGGGATTGCCGTGCACGCGTAGGCGTGGTCGATCAGCCGCACGGCCCGTGCACAATCATGCACGCTCACGGGCGGCGCCGCACCGCGCCGCCAGTGGTCGAGCGCATCGCGTAGTACCGTGAAATAAGGTGCTGTGGTGCCAGTATCGTGAAAAATCTCGTCACCCTGTGCAGTGGCGAGTTTCAGGACACCGTCTTTCATTGTGAGGATGGCGTCGCGGCCGGCAATCTTCCACTCACCGTCGGTACCGTCACGGGGAAAACCATTGCCGACCTCGACGGTGCCGAGGATCCCGCTCGCGGATCGCAGGATGACAGAGGCATAGTCCTCGACAGGCTTGCCGTGTGCGCGCCGGCTCAACTGCGCGCCGGTCACCTGCGCCTCCTCACCGGTCAGATGGAGGAACATGTCCAGGCCGTGCGGGCCCAGGTTGCGCAGGCACCCGCCGCCCGCCTCTGCCGGATCGAGCATCCACGCGCAATCCCATGCGGGATAGCGCTCCGGCCCCGGCCGGTTGATGCGGACGTAGATGTGCGACAGCGGACCCAATCGTCCGGCATCGATCATTTCGCGGGCGCGCCTGGCAAACGGCATATACCGTTGTGCAAGCGGCACGGCCACGAAGGCGTTGAGCCGCGCAGCTTTTGCCGCCACGCCGTCCACCTCGACGGCGTTGATCCCCATTGGCTTTTCGATCAGGAAGGGAAAGCCGGCATCGAGCAGGTCGTGCGCGATTGCCGCCATCAGCCGATGCCGCCCCAGTGCGATCACGAAATCGGGGTGGCTCGCCGCCAGCATTTTTCCATAGTCGGTGAAGGTTGGCGGATTTCCCACCTCGGCGGCTCGTTTCGCGACGACACCGGCATCAGAGTCCTGCACCGCGACCAGTTCCACGTCCGGCATGGTTATCAGGTGGCGCAGATAGGCCGCATCAAACAGCGCGTGCCAGTGGCTTACGCCGATGGCGGCGACACGAATGGTCATGGGGGTGCTTCTTCCTGGTTGCACATTCTGTCTGGCACGACAGTGCCGCCCTCAGGCGGTGCTCGACTGGGCACCCTGCACCCGCGCCAGCATGTCCTGCAGCGCCCGTTTGGCGCGCTCAAGCTTCTGCGCGTCGGAGGCGCGTAGCACCACGTTGGTATTTGGCCCGTGTTCGGAATCGAAGAAGGGATGGCTCCCGATCGCCACGCCGGGATGGGCCCTGGCGATCTCGCTGAGCTGGGTTGTGATATCACTTTCGCGCACATCGGCGCGGACGGTTTCCGACAGCATGCGCAGGCCGGTCTTGAGCCTGGGCGCCACCTGATCGAGCATCGCCTGCAAGATCGAGGGCACTCCTGCCATGACGATCACGTTCTCGATCCAGAAGCCGGGGGCGCCCGAGACCTCGTTGAGAATGAGATCGGCGCCGTTCGGAATGCGCGTCATGCGCATGCGCGCTTCGCTGACCTCGCCGCCGGTCGCCTTGAGCCATTCCCGCAGGATGGCGAGCGCGCGCGGGTCGACATCGATCGGCACTCCAAACGCCTTGGCGACACAGTCGGACGTAATATCGTGATGGGCTGGTCCGATTCCGCCGGTCGTGAAGACATAGGTATAGCGATGCCTCAGTATATTGAGCGCATCGACGATGGCAGCTTCCTCGTTGCCCACCACCCGCACTTCTTTCAGATCAATGCCGAGCGCGCTCAAATATTCCGCGACGTAGCCCATGTTTTTCTCTTGGGTACGGCCAGACAGGATCGTGTCGCCGATGACCAGGAGCGCGGCAGTTGATTTGGGAGTGGATGGGATATCGGTTGTCATCGCTTCTCAGAGGGCTCGGGCTACTACCAAAACCAGTGAAACGAGCCCGGAATGTCAAATCCCAAGCCTCGCCGAAACACGAGTAATACAATCGCGAACGTGAATAACAAGACTCCCGATGACACGCCGATCATTCCCGTGGCATTAATTACACGGCCGATGATCACATGCTTGTCTGCCATCGCTCTCTCTCCGGAACTAATCGCGCCGACGCACCGATCGAATTGCTGTGGACAGCAGGATACGAAATTGGCAGTGAACAGTCAGCTCCCACGGAAGAGAATCAGGTGGACGCTCGCCGGCGGGACCCGTTGCGCGACCTCAGTGCTTGTCTCTTTCCGGCGGATACCCTAAGTGCTGGTTGCTCCATGATGACGCCGCGTCTATTCGATCTCACGGGACGGGTTGCGATGGTCACCGGCGCGTCCAGCGGTCTGGGCGTGCGGTTTGCCGAAGTGCTGGCCGGCGCTGGTGCAGCGGTTGCATTGGTGGCGCGCCGCACCGATCGGCTTGCAACCGTAAAGGCGCGCATCGAGAAAGCGGGGGGCCGCGCGCTCGCTATTCCTGCCGATGTCGTTGACCGAGACGCCATGCGCAAGGCCTTCGATGCGGTGCAAGCTGCTTTCGGTTGCGTGTCAGTCCTGATCAACAATGCCGGGATTGCGCATTCAACTCGCGCGGTCGAGCTGACAGAAGAAGAGTGGCAGCGGGTTGTTGCCATCAATCTCGACGCCGTATTCTTCTGGTCCCAGGAGGCGGCGCGCCGCATGCTCGCCGCCGGTGAGCACGGCGCCATCATCAATATCGCCTCCGTGCTCGGCTTCGGCGTTGCCAAAGGCACGGCCGCCTATGCTGTTGCCAAGGCAGGCGTAGTCCAGCTCACCCGAGCGCTCGGGCTGGAATTGGCTTTCAAGGGAGTGCGCGTCAACGCGATCGCACCGGGGTGGATCGTGACCGATATCAACCGGGATTATCTCACAAGCGAGGCGGGCGCCGCCATCAAGCGCGAGATCCCGGTGGGCCGTTTCGGCGAGGAACGCGACCTCGATGGCGCTCTGCTTCTGCTCGCTTCGGACGCGGGACGCTATATGGCCGGAACGACCATCGTTGTGGACGGAGGCCAGATGGTGGCACTGCGCGGGTCATGAGAGGACATCAGCATGGATTTTGCGCTGTCGGGCGAGCTTGAAAGCGTGCGCGTGCGCACCCGCCGGTTCGTGGACGAACATGTCATGCCGATTGAGGCGGATCGCAGCAATTATGACGAGCACGAAAATATCCGGCTCGACGTCATGCGTGGCCTGCAGGACAAAGCCAGGGCAGAAGGGCTCTGGGCGCCGCAGGCGCCGAAAGAATATGGCGGCATGGCGTTGCCTGTCGTCGGCTGGGCGGCGATGTACGAGGAAGCCAACCGTTCGATCTTCGGCCCGCTTGCGTTCAACTGCGCGCCGCCCGACGACGGCAACATGAATTTGCTCGCGCGTACCGCAACGCCGGCCCAAAAGGAGAAATGGCTCCGTCCCATCGTGGAAGGAAAGGTGCGCTCCGCCTTTGTGATGACCGAGCCCGCCCCGGGCGGCGGGTCGGATCCCGGCATGATGCGCACCCGCGCCGAGCGCAAAGGCAGCGGCTGGACGGTCCATGGCCACAAATGGTTCATCACGGGAGCAGGCATCGCCCAGCACTTCATCCTGATTGCGCGAACGTCGGACGACAGGCGGCGCGGGTTGACCGCCTTTCTGTTTCATCGCGATCAGCCGGGCTGGCGTATCCTGCGCCGCATTCCAATCATGGGACCGGAGGAGCACGGCGGACATTGTGAGCTCGTCTTCGAAGGCCTCGAAATTCCCGACGAGAATGTACTGATGAAAGTTGGAGATGGGTTGCGGGCAACTCAGATCAGGCTCGGACCCGCGCGGCTCACCCACTGCATGCGATGGCTCGGCCTGGCGAAACGTTGCATGGAGATTGCGCAGAGCTATGTGGCGGAGCGCGAGGGTTTCGGTATCCGGCTCGCCGACCGCGAAAGCGTGCAGATCAAGCTCGGCCAAGTCGCGCACCAGATTCAGATCGGACGGCTTCTGGTCATGCACGCCGCCTGGAAGCTCGATCAGGGCGACCGCGCGCGCAAGGAAGTCTCCATGGCCAAGGTGCAGGTTGCCGATACCCTGCACCAGGCAGCCGACGTTGCCATTCAGCTCAACGGCGCGCGCGGCTATTCAAAGGACACGATCCTGGAGTGGATTTACCGCTATGCCCGCCAGGCACGCCTGGTGGACGGCGCCTCCGAGGTGCACAACATGGTGCTCGCCCGCTTCATGAAGGACGAGGGCCGCGATTTCTGGAGCTGGAGCGCGGGCAATCGCCTGTGATCCGCCAGGACCCAGATCTCGCGAAAAAGCAGCTTTGTGGCAAGCGCAGCTCTCTTTATCCGCTCTCGAGATCGGCCTGCGTTAATAGCGGCCTCTCCTCCATCACGACAATTGCGATCAAGGCGACGGAGAAGCTTGCGGCAGCCGCCAGAAAAACGCGGCTGAACCCCTGCGTGGCATCCGCCGCCCCTGCCGCGAGCACCGCGCGCAGCGATTCTCCCGTGGGGCTGTTCCCCAGGACAAGCGCGCCGAATACTGCGATCAGCATGGTCGCGTAGAGATTGCGGCTGAAATTCATACTGGCGACGGATATTCCGAACTCGTGCCGCGCGACCACGTTCTGCATCGCCACTGCCGTGAGCGAGGGGATCGGCCCGAAGCCTGCCCCAATGACAATCAGCAACAGCTCGAACCAGAAGGGCGGGATCCGCTCGGCATGCAGCGCGAGGATTGTGACCGCGAGGATTGCGAGCGACAGCAAGACCGTGGGCAGAAGCTTGTAATGCCGCACGCGGCCAAGCACCTGGCCCGCAAGTCCCGCGCTTGTGTTGAGCGCGACCATGAACGCCATCAGGCTCAACCCGGCTTGCGACGGAGAAACACCCAGTGCGCCCTGCAGGTAGATCGGCAACAGCACATTGAGACCCATGATCGCGCCCCAGCCGCAGGCGTTCGCAATGATCGCGCAGCGCACGATCGGATTTTTCAGAATGGAAACGGGAATGAGTGGCTCAGGCGCGGTCAGGAGCCGCAGCACGAACAAGGCGCCCATGATCAGGGCCACCGCAAGCAGCGCGCCGACCGGCGCCGAGACCCAGGGATAGCGCCCGCCCGCCATGTTCATCGCCAGCATGAACGATACGCTGGCAATTACAATCAGCCCAACGCCGATGAAATCGAGCTGGTGGGGGCGCTCATAGCGGGGCAGGCGCGCAAGCAGAGTGGCGGTCATCGCAAGCGCCGCCAGCCCCATGGGAATGTTGATCCAGAAGATCACGGACCAATGCAAGTGATCGGCGATCAATCCACCGAGCAGAGGGCCAGCGCCGCCCGCAGTTGTATAGGTCATGGCGAAATAGCCGTAATAGCGGCCACGCTCCTTCGGAGCGACCAGATCGCCGAGCACCACCATGCCCATGGCGGAGAGACCCCCGCCACCCAGTCCGTGCACGACTCGGCCGAAGACGAGGCCTGCCATGCTGGGCGCAAGCGCGCACACGAGCGAGCCCGCCATATAGATCAGGAGCGCGATGCGCAGTGTAAACCGCCGTCCATGAATGTCGGCAATCTTGCCGTAGAGCGGGATGGCGGCAGTCGACGCCAGCAGATAGGCCGTGATCAGCCACGGCAAGTCGTGGATATCGCCGAAATGGTTGCCGATGGTAGGCAGCGCATTGGCGAGGATGGTCTGATCGAGCGACCCCATGAACGTGGGGAGCAGCATGCCGAGCACGATCAGCCGCGCGTCACGATGGCTCAGCAGCTTGCCTTCACGGCGCTCAGTATCCATTGCGATCAGAGAAGAATGCGCGTGCCCGCATGCTTGCGAGCGAATTGGGTCGGGGCAAGCTCGGTAAAGCCGAGCGGCCGGTTTGACAAGTCGAGCAAGGTCAACGGAAGATTGCCAGTAAAAAACAAAGCAACTGACACGAACATCGATATCAGCTCCACCTATCGAGTTCGAGGAACTGAGCCATGACCATGCGCCCGCAAGGCCGGCCCCCGTTTCGCGCCGACCACATCGGAAGCTTGCTGCGTCCGCCCGCCCTGCGGGAAGCTTTCAAGCGCCGCGCTGCCAGGCAGATTGGGGAAGACGAGTTTACGCGCGTTCAGGATGACTGCATCCGCCAGGTCGTGGGTCTGCAGGAATCGCTCGGGCTCCAAGTCGTCACTGACGGGGAGTTCCGGCGCGGCTCGTATTGGGGCCGGTTTGCACAACGCACGGCTGGTCTCGAAATTCGGCCAGCGCTGTTAAGATTCCGCGACGACCACGGCAATGAAACCGATTTCACCGCTCCCTACGCGTGCGGGCCGATCAAACGCAGTCATCCCCTTGCGCTCGACGAATTCGAGTTTCTGCGCCGAGTGGCCCGCGTTACCTCGAAGATCACGCTGCCCGCGCCTTCGACCATGCATTTCTTCCGCTTTTCCGATTTTGCCGACCGCAATGTTTATGACAATACCAAAGCTTTCTTCGATGACCTTACAGCAATCTATCGGGAGGAAATCGCCGATCTTGCCCGCGCCGGCTGCCGCTACATCCAGCTTGACGAGGTCGCCGTCGCGCTCTTGTGTGATCCCGCGATCAGAGCCAAGGTCGAGGCCGCCGGCGGTGATCCCGATACGCTGGTCGATCAGTACATTGATGGGCTCAATGGTGCGCTGGCCGGTTGTCCCGCGGAAGTGGCGGTCGGCGTGCATATGTGCCGCGGCAATTTCCGCGGAAGGTATCTTGCGGACGGGGGCTATGACGCTATTGCGGAGCGCTTTTTTGCGCGCACGAATGCCAATCATTTCCTGCTTGAATACGACACGCCGCGCGCGGGAGATTTCGCTCCGCTTCGCTTCGTGCCGGTTGGCAAAGGCGTGGTGCTCGGATTGATCAGCAGCAAGCGCCCGCAACTCGAACGCCTGGATGACTTGCGCCGCCGGACCGACGAAGCATCAAGCCACATCGCGCTCGATCGATTGGCAATCAGCCCGCAATGCGGCTTTGCCAGCACGGCCGCCGGCAATCTGCTGAGCGAGGCCGACGCGCGCGCAAAGCTTGCTCTGGTCGTTGCCGCTGCCCGTTCGATTTGGGGCGAGTGATGGCGCAAGCGCGCAAGAAACGCATCCTGTGCATTGAGGATGACCGCGAGACCGCGGCGCTGATCGCGGAAGACCTCCTTGAGCGGGGCTATGAAGTGATTCTGGCAAGCGACGGACGCGAAGGCTTCGCCGCCATCCTCAAGCATATGCCCGATCTCGTGCTGTCCGACATCAGCATGCCGGTCATGTCCGGTTTCGAGGTTCTGGAACGATTAACGGCGCTCGCGCCGCGTTTTCGCAACATGCCGTTTGTGTTCTTGACTGCATTGTCCGACCGGGAGAACGAGCTCAAAGGACGGCATCTCGGGGCCGACGATTATGTCACCAAGCCGATCGATTTCGATGTTCTGGCCACCATCATCACGGCGCGGCTCGCAGGCATTGCCCGCCTGGAGCTCTGGCCCAGGCGGATCGCGCTCAACGACCGCGAGGTGGAGACCTTGACCTGGGTGGCCCGCGGCAAGACATCGGCGGAAATTGCGTGCATCCTGGGGCTCTCGAAACGCACCGTCGATTTTCACATTGACAATGCGCGCGACAAGCTTGGCGCCGCCACCCGTAGTGAGGCTGTGATCAAGGCGGCGGATGGCGGGTTGATCGAGCCCTGAGCTCACCACACCGCGATTGCGCAAGCCAGAGCAAGCGGCGCGAGAGCAAGGCCGAAATAGACCCAGGTCCGATAGCCCTCGGGATCCTTGGGAAGCATGAACAGATGCGCCAGGATCCAGATGCCGGCGATGAGACCGAGGACGACCCTGATGAGGTCCCCCGGCGTGTCGAAAACGGACCAGATGGTCTCGCTCTGGGGCGCCGCCACCCGGATCGTGAGCACGAGCAGCGCGCCCACGAAAATCGAGCGTAGAGCAATACCCGCTATGCGCAATCCCGGCGGTATTGGATTGCCCGGTAGCGTGGCGTCAGGGGCCGCCTCCGGTTTTGCCGTCATCCATTCTCTTGCTTCCTCTTAAGCGGGACTGCCGCGAAGCTCATCCGGCGAATTCATAATGTAAGCTTGTCCCTCGATAATTGAAAGAAGGTTCCTTTTGCGCTGGCAATTCGATTCAGTGGTGGGGCCGGATGGCCGAGCCATTGATGCTGGTCCCGGTGTTCTTTGCCGTCCCGCCCACCATTCCCGGTCCGGAGCCCGTGCGGGCGATCCCCGTCCCGTTGATCACGGCGTGATTGGGCATGCGAGCCCCCGTCGAAGCGGGCCGCTTGAGCTGCTGCGCGATACTGCTGCTCGCCGCGCAAGCGCAGAGGGCAAGAACCAGGACGAAAGCGAGATGTTTCAACCGTCCCTCCAAGGTTAGCGAGTAGCGAGCAGGGAGTAGTAAGGAAGCGGTGCTGTCGTCTACTATCCGCCATTCGCCATTCACGGATCTATGTCTTCACGCCGGTTCTTCCAGTGGCAGTCGCCGATCCTTTCGGATTGTAACAGCGAGTT
Source organism: uncultured Alphaproteobacteria bacterium (assembly GCA_963771845.1). GTDB lineage: Bacteria > Pseudomonadota > Alphaproteobacteria > Rhizobiales > Xanthobacteraceae > VAZQ01. The sequence continues at coordinate 44,523 of CAVYVC010000022.1, forward strand.
GCCCTCTCCCCCTGGCGAGGAGAAGGCACAAATGGGCGCCGGCGTCGCGGGCCATTACGGCGCAAGGGAGGAAAGAGATGAACGGGCGTTTCGATCTGACCGGACGGAGCGTGATCGTGACCGGGGGAGGCAAGGGGATAGGCAAGGTTTATGTCGAGGAGTTCGCCCGCGCAGGCGCGCGCGTGCTGGCGGCCGATATCGACGAGGCGGCAGCGAAATCGGTGGCCTCGGCGTTGAGCGGAGAAGGCGCGACCGTGGCGGGGCTTGCGGTCGATATTGCGAGCGAAGAATCCAACAAGGCGATGGCGGCGGCAGCGCTCGAGCGCTTCGGACGCATTGACGTGCTCATCAACAATGCTTCGCTGATGAGCGTGCTGGCGCGGCGCTCGTGGCTGGAAATCCCGCTCGAAGAATGGGACCGGGTGATGGCTGTCAATCTGCGCGGGATGTTTCTCTCCTGCCGCGCGGTATTTCCGGCCATGCAGGAGAGGAGGCACGGCAAGATCGTCAACATCTCCTCGTCGCGGGTGTGGGAGGGGACGCCCAACCGGCTGCATTACACCACCTCGAAAGCAGGCGTGATCGGCTTTACCCGCGCGCTCGCGCGCGAAGTGGCGGAATTCGGCATCACCGTGAACGCGGTGACCCCCGGCATGACCCAGAGCGACACCCAGGTGGCCAGCTCCTCGGCGAACTATCTCGCCACGCGTGTTGCGGGCCGCGCGATCGAGCGCGTGCAGGTGCCCGCCGATCTCGTGGGGGCGGTGATGTTTCTCTCCACGCCGGCGAGCGACTTCATGACCGGACAGACCATCAATGTGGACGGCGGCAGGGCGATGCACTGAAGGGGCGGGCCGATGAAGCTTGCGAGCTATATTGCAAACGGCAAGGCAGCCTTCGGCGCGGTGAATGTGGGGGGCGTGATTGATTTGAGCGGGCGGCTTGGCGGCGACTACCACAGCCTGCGCGAGGCGCTTGCGGGGGGTGAGCTGGCGCGGATGAGCGAAGTAGCCGTCAAGGCCAATCCCGATCACGCGCTTGCGGATGTGAAATTCCTGCCCCCGATACCGCACCCGGAAAAGATATTATGTGCCGGCATCAACTACCGCTCGCATGCGGACGAGACCGGGCGCGAGCTGCCGAAACAGCCCAGTATGTTTCTGCGGCTGGCGAGCACGCTGGTCGGCCATGAGGGGGACATGGTGTGTCCCGCAGTGTCGCGCTGCTTCGATTTTGAGGGCGAGCTTGCGGTTGTGATCGGGCGTCCCGGACGGCACATTCCGTTTGAGCGAGCGCTCGACCATGTGGCGGGATACACGTGCTTTTGCGATGGCAGCGTGCGCGATTATCAGAAATTCTCGGTGACGTCGGGCAAGAACTTTCCGGCCACGGGGCCGCTCGGCCCCTGGATTGTGACGCGTGACGAGATTGGAGATCCGAAGGGGCTTGCGCTCACGACGCGGCTCAACGGGCAGCAGGTGCAGTACTCGAGCACCGATCTTCTGATTTATTCGGTGGCGCAGATCATTGCATTCTGCTCGGATTTCACGCCGCTTGCCGCGGGCGACATCATTGCGACCGGCACACCGGAAGGGGTGGGCCACCGGCGCAATCCGCCGCTATGGATGAAGCCCGGGGATGTGCTTGAGGTGGAGATTTCGGGGATCGGAGTGCTGCGCAGCCGCGTTGTGGAGGAGCCTGCGTCGGCGACGGATTAAAGCAGAGTCAAGGCCGAGCCATTTTGCAGGCGGGATTGTAGGCCCAATTGCGATCAAGGCCGACCACACACCATTCCACGCCCCAGGTGGCCCCAATGATGCCGGCGTCCTCGGCAATGGAATAGTGGATCACGTGTTTGCGTCCGTCGGAAACCTCGACAACTCCGCTGCAAAACCGGCGCGGGATGGTGTTGGCGGCCCAGGGGCGAAACGCCGTTTCGCGAATCTTCTCAAACGCGACAATCTTGAGATCGGGATCCCAAAAATTGTTTTCCTTGGCGTTGAAACGCGATGAAATCTTGACCAGGGCATCCGGATAATCGCAAGCGGGCAACACGCCATCGTAGCGCGGGCCGGAGAGATAGAAATTCATCTCGAGCCAGCTTGTGGCATTGGCGGCCTGCACCAGGAACAGATCGCTCAGTGCGGCAAGAGCAATCGCCAGCCCAGCCAGTAGCACGCAGCGCGCGGACACGACAATTCCCCTTGAATTTCCCCGCATGAACGTGACCGGCGAGACCGACGGAATCAAGGCCAAGCCAACCTGCCCAATCAAAGAAGGAGCGCCCTGTGACCTTTGAGCAACGCCGGCCGGCCCGTTAGTGGCTCAGTTGCGGCAGACGGGATCAGAACGAAGGGCGTTCACTGCGCTGGAGTGCCGTTGGTCCAGGCGAGGGGCTTGGGAAGCGCATCAAGCAGTGACGACAAATTTCCGCTCAACGTAAACGGGCACGGCCGCACCCATGATATCGAGGAGAACACGGACACGGCCGCTGTCGTCGAGACGGTCCAGTATGCCCAGTTGTTCGGCAAATGGACCGGCAGCAAGGCGGACCTGGGTGCCCAGCGCGAGACTTTCCTTAAAACAGAGGAATCCGCCTGTGTCGACGGAGGCAATCAGTGCTTCTACCACACCGCGTGGCACCGGATGCGGCTTTTCCCCCTGCATGACGAGGCTGCTCACTCCGAACGTTCCATTGACACTGCGCCAGCGGTGCTGAGCCAGATCAAGCCTGACGAATAGATAGCGTGGAAAAAAGGGGGCAGCGACATTGGTCAGCTTGCGGGCATGGCGCACGGTCTTCAGGCGCCGAGGAAGGAAAACTTCGTAGCCCTGATTTTCCAGTTGGCTCTTGGCGCGCACCTCGCGATTTGGCTGCGCATGCACCGCATACCAGCGCAAGCAATCGCTATCTGTTACTACACAAGGCGCGGAATTTTCCGGCAGCTTCCTCTCGCTGACAGTCTCGCCTTTAGATGCGCTGTCGCTGACGACCTCATTACCCCTGATGAGACCTCGCATCCCCCCTCCTATCAGTCCCCGTCAAAGTGCCCGGCCACATCTCGGCATATTCTATACCGTCAAACTCGACAACCCCATCCTGTCATCAAACCACGGCTCGGAACTCAGGTTAACGGCCTGATCGGCGTAATTTTGTGTTGACGCAGCGATCATGATTCCGTGGGCGCTCTGATTCGCACTGGAGCGCCATCATGGACACGATCTTCGACGGAGAGGTCCCGCGTGCGCGTCTTGCCCTGCTTTTGCGGCACTTTTCCGAGCTCAAGGATAACCGCGAGCCGTGGCGCATTGTGTATCCGCTGCAAGAGGTCTTGCTGTTGGTGACCTGCGCCACGATTGCCTCCTGCGATGATTTCGACGACATTGTCGCCTGGGGCAAACACCATCTTGCCTTCCTGCGGCATTTCTCGGAGTTTCATCACGGCATTCCCTGCGAGCGCTGGCTCCGGGCCCTCCTCAATCGGATCGATCCGATCCTGTTCGGCCGCTGTTTCAACAGCTGGATTGCCGCACTGTGGCCGAACCGGCACGAATTCATCGCCATCGACGGCAAAACGTCACGCCGGACCCACGACCAGCGCAAAGGGCTTAAAGCTCTGCATACGCTCAGCGCCTACGCCACCCATGCAAGGCTGACATTGGCGCAGTTGAGCGTTCCGGAGAAGACCAACGAGATCACCGCCATCCCCGATCTTCTCGATCAACTCGCCGAGACCAAACAGCTTGAGGGCGCGCTCGTCACCATCGACGCCATGGGCTGCCAAGTCGAGATTGCTGACAAGATCGTTGCTCATAAGGCCGATTATTTGCTGCCCCTCAAGGGCAACCAACCCACGCTCGAAGCCGATGTCGAGGACTATTTCCGCACCGCGCCCGCCGACGAGTTCGTCAGCAAAACTACGGTCGAGAAGGGACATGGCCGGATCGAGACGCGCACCTACACCGCCTCCAGCAAGGTCGACTGGATAACGTCGGAGAGAAGCTACCCGGGCCAGCCGCGCTTCAAGAACATCAAAACCATCGCGAAGGTCCACGCACGTGCTGAATATTCCGATCGCTGCAGCTTCGATACCCACCACTATATCTCGTCCGCGCCGCTCGATATCGAACGGATCGCCAGGGGCGCGCGCGGTCATTGGGGCGTCGAGAGCATGCATTGGCTGCTCGATGTCGAATTCAAGGACGATCTGTCGCGTTATCGGACCGGCCACGGAGCCAAGAACATGACTATCGTCCGCCGCTTCGCTCTCGGCCTCGTGCGTGCCAATAAGGCCAAGGGGAGCGTCAAGACACGACGCAAAACTGCCGGCTGGAACCCGGATTTCTTGCTAGAAATTCTTCAACTCAAATGAGCGTTAACCCGGATTCCGTGCCGTGGTCATCAAACACGCGCAGCAGTTGGCGCTGAGGCACGCGAAGCATATAAAGACATGTGCATATTAATGTTATCTTGGAACTAATGGAGACCAAATAAAGAACGTGATAGCCGAACGCGCAGCGGAACAGCCCATTGAGGCGTGCAGTATCCGCAAAGCGATCGAACGTCACATGTCCCGTCCGCTGTAACAGCCGGAGAGCAAGACGTCATCATCAGGCGATCCCCCAAATCGTAACACCAGACCGCGAGCTGTCAATCTGAGACCTTTCGCGACGGTTGTCTGTGGAGTAACAAACCTCTAGGTTCCCCTCCCGAGTTACCGATCATCGGCGCAGAGCTGGATGGACGCTGTTTCCATTACCGACGATCAAAGACTGTATGTTATTGGCGACATTCACGGTCGATCTGATCTGCTCGACGAAGTGATACAAGAAATCGGCCAAGATTTAGTGGACAACCCTCCTGATAGTGCGGCCGTTGTTACATTAGGCGACTATATCGATCGCGGTCCGGATTCACGCGGCGTGCTTGATCGGCTCGCGAGGAATCCATTTCCAATCCCATATGTCGCATTAAAGGGAAACCACGAAGAACTGTTCGAGCTGTTCCTCGAAGATCCTGGGGTCGGATCTCAGTGGCGCCTTTTGGGTGGACTTGAGACTCTTCATTCATACGGAGTGCCGGTGGGCTCGCTTATGCGGGGGAAGGGCTTCCAAGAAGCGTCCGATATGCTGCGGGCAAGAGTTCCCCGGGAACATCTTGCGTTTCTCTCGTCCCTGCGGACATTCATCATGTCAGGGCAGTACTTCCTCTGTCATGCGGGGGTACGTCCAGGAGTTCCGCTGGATCGCCAGGAATCTCGTGATCTGCTTTGGATTCGCGGGGAGTTTCTGACGAGCTCGCGGAATTTTGGAAGAATCGTCGTGCATGGACATACTCCGGTTGAACAACCGCAGGTTCTAGCGAACCGCATCAATATCGATACCGGCGCTTTCGCAACCGGGTGCCTGACTTGCATCGTGCTCGATCGGGACTCTCATCGGTTCCTCACCGCACGCTTCGGTTGAACAAAGCGTACCACGCAGTGCCAACCAATGCCCGGGCACTGGCTGTGTTCCGGCACCATGTCACCGACCTCTGGCGGCGTTCGCGGCGGCGCAGCCAGAAGGATCGGATCACGTGGACACGGATGACGCAGCTGGCGGATTACCGCTACGCGAGCAAGTTTGCTGGGGCGCATGATCCGCGCATAGAATGGTTCCGTCGCGCGATCCCGTACAAAGAAACATCAAATGGCGCTCCCTTTGCCAGCATCCCTGCGCGTTTGTGTCGCGGAGAACGGCCAGCTGCCGGCGAACCAGACAGCCGCCTTTGGCGGAGAAACCGCGGCCAATTTCTCGTTTTACATCAACTATTCCAGCAGCGAGACGGAATTGTTCTGGACGCTAGTCTATGCGGGAGAACAGCTCGTCGGCGTTGTTCCGGTCGTCAGGCTCGCAGCTCGGAAGGCAACGGACATGCTGCAAGCGCCGCTGAGACAATGGTTGGGGCCGGTCATTGGACCGCTGTTCCGGAGATCGACCCTGCTGGTCGATACGGCATTCATGGCTTATGACGACTGCTCGCCCTTTCTATGCCAGGCGGGCGTCAACCGTAAGTGCATAAAGCTGGCAGTCTCGTCTTTCTTGAAGGCCTATCACAAGGTGGATGCGGTCTGGATCTCTGAGCCCCCGGAGGAGGCAATCTGGGCAGCCAGCGATGGCTACGTGCAATTTCACATGTTGCCCATGGTGCATGTTGAGCTCTCCGGATGCGCGTCTCTGGAGGATTACGCCCGCAAGCTTTCCAGAAAACGGCGGCAGAATTTTCGGCATCAACGAAATGTGTTCGCAACCGCCGGCGGAAAAATCGAGATCCACCGCGGACCGTTCGGCGAGAACCATCGACTACTTGAGCAGCTGCTTGGTTGCCTGAGAGCGAGCGCGGCCAACAGCCAGTTTACCGTGCCCTATAACGATGTCCTTATAAATCCGAAGGCATTCGCTGCACAGCGGCAGACCGTCCTCGTCGCTCTCGCCAACGATGAGGTTGTCGGGTTCATGTCCTTTTTGCAGGATGGAACCCGGCTCATGCAGTGCCACGGCGGCCTCGACTATGAAAAGTCGCACGAAATACTGGCGTATCATAATCTCATCTATGCCGGCATTGAGCATGCCATCGAGCGCGGCTGTCATATGATGAGCATGGGGCCTCTGAATAATGAGACCAAACGACGCGCGGGGTGTATTCTCAAGCCAATTGTCGCTAGCATTTGGAACCGCAATCCACTGGACGCACTTCTTCTGCGCAGCCTGTTCGCCAGGAATTTCGAGGTCTACCGCGGCGAGTTCAACGCTGGATCTAATAATCAACGAAAACAGTGACCTCTAAAGAGCGCTGCACCGACGGAGCGTGTGGCTGCACCTGGGGAGAAAATCGTGAGTGGCATAGAACCGATCGCTATTATTGGCATCGGGTGTCGGATGCCGGGAGGCGTGAGAAGCCCGGAAGATTTATGGCATCTCTTGACCAGCGGCGTTGACGCTATCACCGAGATTCCCAAGGACCGCTGGCTTGTGCCGGCGATCTATCATCCAGATCCGTCAAGACCGGGTCGCACAACCAGCCGCTGGGGGGGATTTTTAGACTGCATTGACCGCTTCGATGCGGAATTCTTTGGCATCAGCCCACGAGAGGCCGCGGCGGCCGATCCCCAGCAGCGGCTATTGCTGGAAGTCACGTATGAAGCGGTCGAAGACGCGGGGTTGACGCTTTCCGCCTTGGCCGGAAAACGCGCCGCCGTGCACGTTGGAATCTCCAGCTATGAGTATGGGGCCTTGCAGCTTAGCGGCAATGAGCGCGTGAGCATGGATGCCTACAGCGTGCCCGGTGGGGGACTGTGCATCGCGGCCAATCGCATTTCGTACTTTTTCAATCTGATTGGACCCAGCGTTGCAGTGGATACCGCCTGCTCGTCCGCGCTCGTCGCAACCCATTTGGCCTGCCAGAGTATTTGGACCGGTGAAGGCGATCTTGCATTTGCTGCCGGCGTCAACGTGATGATTGGGCCGGAAACCTTCATTGGTTTCTCCAAAGCATCGATGCTTTCCCCCGATGGACGCTGCAAGAGCTTCGATTCCCGCGCGAACGGCTACGTGCGCGCCGAGGGTGTGGGCGTCATCGTGCTCAAGCCGCTCGCGCAGGCATTGGCAGACTCCGACCAGATTTACGCTCTCGTTCGCGCAACCGCGGTGAATCAGGATGGCCGAACTCAGGGCATGTCGGTTCCGAACGCCGCATCGCAGGAAGCAAATCTGCGCGATGCTCTGCGGCTCGCAGATCTTGCGCCGCAGAGCATTCAGTATGTGGAAGCGCACGGAACGGGAACTCCGGTGGGCGATCCGATCGAGGTCGCGGCGCTCGGGGCAGTCTATGGCGAGGGACGCTCTCCCGACGATCCCTGCGTGATCGGCTCGATCAAGAGCAATCTGGGGCACCTGGAAGCGGCTTCCGGAATGGCGGGATTGATCAAGGCCGCCCTGTGTCTAAAGCATCGCCAGATTCCCGCGAGCCTCCACTTTGAGACCCCAAATCCACAAATCCCGTTCGATGATTTGCGGCTGCGGGTCGCACAACGGCTCGAGCCGTGGCCGGAGACCCACGGGGGACCGCCGCGCGCCGGCGTCAATTCTTTCGGGCTTGGTGGAACGAACGGACACGCTGTGCTGGAGGCACCCCGGGAAGCGGGTATGGCCATCCCTGCGAGCGTCAACCCAAGCGGCAGCCGCGCGTGGATGCTGCCGCTCTCGGCGCGCAGCGCCTCGGCGCTTGCCAGTCTGGCGCAATCTTTCACCGACGCACTCGGCAATGACGGTAGGCTCAACAACACCTCGCTGCGGGATATTTGCTTTTCAGCGAGCCTGAAGCGATCGCATCATGATTTTCGGCTGGCGCTCGTCGCCCATGACAGAACCGAGCTGCGGGAGCAACTCCAGGCGTTTGTTAGCGGAGACGCTCGCGCTGCGAACGGACACAGGTCTGGCGAGCCGCGCAAGCCGGTATTCGTCTGTTCCGGTATGGGCCAGCAACGCCGCGCGATGGGCTGTGAATTGTTGGATCAAGAACCGGTCTTTCGCCGGACATTTGAGAAGGTGAACGATCTTTATGGCCAATTGGCCGGCTGGTCGTTGCTCGAGAAGCTCACCGCCGACGAGAGCACTTCGCAGATCCAGGAAACCCGTTTCGGTCAGCCGGCAATCTTCGCGCTCCAAGTTGCATTGGCAGCACTATGGCGATCCTGGGGGATTGAACCTGCGGCCGTTTGCGGTCACAGCGCCGGCGAAGTGGTGGCATCTCATATCGCCGGCATTCTGTCGCTGGAAGATGCCGTCAAGGTCATATTCCACCGCAGTCGTCTGCAGCATCGAACAGCTGGACAAGGCGCAATGCTGGCAGTCGGGATTTCGCGCAAGGAAGCATCGCACCTGGTCGAAGGCCATCTTGGTGCCATCTCAATCGCGGCCGTAAACGGCCTCAATTCGATTACGCTCTCTGGAGAGCGCGCTGTGCTTTCCGAGATCGAAAAGGCTCTCACCGAGGGCGGCCATTTCAGCCGCACTTTGCAGGTCGATGTGCCGTTCCATAGTCCCAAAATGGAGCAGCTTCAGGCCGAATTGATCGAATCGTTGCGCGATATTCGGCCGGGTCCGGCATCGATACCGTTCTTCTCAACCGTAACCGGAACCGCTCTGAAGGGCCCTGAACTCAATTCGGAGTACTGGTACTGGAACATTCGACAGCCGGTGCTGTTCCGCGACGGCATGGAGAGGATCATTGAAGCGGGGCATACGGTGTTCCTCGAGATCGGCGCCCATCCCATTCTTCGAAATGACATCGGGGCGTGCTTGGAAGAAAGAGCAGCGCACGGCGCTACATTGTCCTCTCTGCGCCGAAACGAGCGCGAGCAGACGGCGATGCTGGGCTCGCTTGCTCGCCTCTATGCCCTTGGCCACGAAATCGATTGGCGCAAGCTTTATCCCTCCGGGGCGCAATCGATCAAACTTCCCCGATATCCATTCCAGGGAGATCGCCACTGGCGTGAATCCCATCGAGCCCGTCAGGTGCGACTGGGCGAGCGCATTCATCCTCTCCTCGGCAACCGAATTGAAACCGCGCAGCCGACCTGGAGCGTGAAGCTCCATACGGCGGATTTGAGCTACCTCGAGCATCATCGGATCGCCGGTTCGATCGTTTTTCCCGGCGCAGCCTACGTCGAAATGGCGCTCGCGGCCGCGCGCGAGATTTTCGGACCGGTTCCCTGCGTGGTGGAAGAAATCGAATTCCAGAAATTCCTGTTCCTTGACGAGAAAGCGGCGTGCTCAGCACAACTCGTCTTCGACACGGATGCGAGCGCGTTCGATATCTATGCCTGCGCCAACGCTTCGGACAATGCCTGGGAGCTGCATGCGCGCGGATGTGTAAGACGAATGAGCCGCCTTCCGCCTGCCGGCGTTGACGTCGCGCAAATTCGGGGGCTGTGTACCACTCCGATCGACGTGGAGGCGTTTTATCGCCGGTTCGCCGAGATTGGATATGATTACGGCCCGTCCTTCCGAAGCATCGCACAATTATGGATTGGTGACGGACAAATTTTCGCCGAGATATGCGCCCCGGCGAGCATGATCGAAACATCGTCGGATTACCGGTTACACCCCATCATTCTGGATGCCTGCTTTCAGACGGCATTGGCGGCCTTGCCGTCTCGCATTAGTTCGGCCGGCACAAAACCCCGCGCCTATGTGCCGGTGAAGATCGAGTGTGTGCGCTTTTACGGCAGCCCTTCGAACCGAATTTTCGCCTCCACTCGGCTGATAAGTTTTTCCCCCACGGAACTGAAGGCAAATCTGCAGGTCCTGGACGAGAGCGGGAATTGTCTCATCGACGTGCAAGGTTTTATCTGCCGACCAACCGAGAATTCCGCTCAAACGATGCAGGATATTTTGTACGAGTACCAATGGAAGCTGAGCCAAAATTCAGGCAGCCGCGGTGTGCGGAACTCATCTCACCTCCTGTCACTAGAGATGCTCGCTCCGGTCCTGCAGCGGGAAGCCGAAGTTATGTGGCAGCGGCTGGACCGGGGCCGCTTTCAGAACGAATTGCGTGCTCAGGCGCGGGCGACGACTGCCGCCTATATTGTTCAAGGATTGCGGAAACTGGGCTGGACACCGGGCGCATGTGCCGCGATCCCGCTTGACACACTCACCCAGGAACTCGGCATTGCGCCGCAATACCAAAGATGGCTCCGGCTGATCTTGCAGGAGTTGACGGCGGACGAGACCGCTTCAGCTGAGAAGCCGCAGCGCTTGTGGAAGGCGCTCTGGAACCAGTTTCCGGAGTATCAAATCGAGGCGACACTACTGCGATCCTACGGAGAGAGACTGCCCGCGCTGCTGCGTGGCGACGTCGATCCGTTGACCATCATGTTCGCTGAGGGTGGCATGGCGAATTCGGAGTACTTCTATCAGGATTCCCCGACGTTTCGCATCAATAACCTGCTGGTGCAGAAGGCGATGGCTGAGATCGTTTGCGGCTTGCCAAAAGGGATGGCAGTGCGAATCTTGGAGATCGGCGGTGGAACCGGCGGAATGACCGCGTTTCTCCTTCCCGTGCTGCCCAAGCATTGCACCGAATATGTATTCACCGATGTTTCAACGCACTTTCTTGCACACGCGCAGCGCAAGTTTGCGTCTTACCCATTCGTGACATTTCGTGCGCTCGACATCGAGCGCGCTCCGATCGAGCAGGGCTTCGAGGCACATTGCTTCGATGTGATCATCGCAGGTGATGTCCTGCATGCCACAGAGGATCTGCGCAGCACGCTGGGCCGGGTCAGGCAGCTGCTCGGATCCTGCGGCCTCCTCCTGCTCTTGGAGGTAACGCGCCCCTGGTTGAACATCAGTTTGGTTTTCGGACTGCTGAAGGGCTGGTGGGCATTCAAGGATACCGACATCCGATCGGACGGGCCGACCCTTTCGCAAGAACAATGGAGAGACTTGCTGGGCGAAGTGAGATTTGGCCATACAATCTGTGTTGCGGATTGCCCGGACGCCAGCCGCGCGCAGCACTCGGTGATTCTCGCGCGCGGGCCGCAACTCTTCTCATCGGACTCGGTCGCACCGCAAACTTGCGCGGAATCAAAGACCTGGTTGATCTTTATCGACCAGGGAACTGGTACTCGCACAAGCACGGGTGTGGAACTGGCTTCTCAGCTTTGCGAGCGTGGCGATCGCATTATCCAGGTCGCGCACGGCGCGGATTTCCAGCAACTTGGTGGAGCGTGTTTTACCGTCCGGCCTGGAAATTTTGACGACGTGACGCTTTTGATGAAGGCCGTCAGCAAAGAAGCGCCACGCCTGGCCGGTCTCGTTCATCTCTGGAGCCTCGACATAGAGATGACCGAGGGGATGACGAGCGAGGCACTCGCCTCGTCCGCGAAACTGGGTTGCTTCGCGGTGATGCAGCTCATTCAGGCGCTTACGACAACGGAGGGCCTCGCTATCGATAGTCTGTGGCTCGTCACTCGCGCAGCCCAGGCAATCGAAAATCGTTCGGACGAGCTTGAGTTGGCGCAGTCCCCTCTTTGGGGACTCGGCAGGGTTGTGGTCAACGAATACCAGAACTTGCGTTGCCGGCTGGTCGATTTGACGACCTGCTCCAAAACGGAGATCGCGTTACTCGCCGATACATTGAGCGCCGCTGACGAGACCGAGGACGAGATCGCCCTGCACGGCGAGTTGAAATATGTGCGCCGGCTGGCGCGGGTATCCCCAATCACGGTGAATGGATTGAGCCGGCGAACCGGAGAGAGCTTTGGGCCATTCCGCGTTGAGCTGCTGCGGCCGGGGGATCCGGATTTGGTGGGAGCGCGGCCTCTCGCGCGCACGCCGCCTAATTCCGACGAGGTCGAGATCGAGGTCATGGCGGCTGGACTCAACTTCCTGGATCTGATGCTGGCCATGGGCATGTATCCCAAGGACGCGCTCACAAACGATTCTGTCGGCGGTAAGCTCTTGGGAATTGAGTGCGCCGGTCGCGTGGTCGCCGTCGGCAAAGCAGTTTCAGAATTTGCGGTCGGCGACGATGTCGTGGCGAGCGGGGTGGCCGGCAGCGTAGCGACTCACATCAAGGTTCACCGGCAGCGGGTGACACACAAGCCGCCCCAGCTGACCTTTGAGCAGGCGGCGACGATTCCCGCTGCTTTTGGTACTGCTTGGTATTCACTTCACACGCTGGGACAGATGCGGCCGGGAGAACGGGTGTTGATTCATTCCGCTACCGGCGGCGTCGGACTGGCGGCCGTGCAATTGGCGATGAAGGCAGGCGCTGTCGTCTTTGCGACCGCGGGCTCACCTGAGAAGCGCGAACTCTTGGCTGCGCTCGGAGTGCCGCATGTGATGGACTCGCGCAGTCTTGCGTTTGCCGACGAGGTGATGGTGTCGACCAATGGCGAGGGGGTCGATCTCGTTCTCAACTCGCTTGCCGGCGAGGCAATCGACAAAAATTTTTCAATTCTGCGGGCAGGCGGACAATTCATCGAGATTGGCAAGGTCGATATCTACAAGAATCGCAAGATCGGAATGCGGCTGCTGCGCAACAACATCTCCTTGTTTGTCGTGGATTTGAACACCGACGCAACCAATCGGTGGAAAGACGGGTACCTATCCGCCTACCGCGAAGTTCTCGAACGATGTGCCAGCGATGAGCTGCGGCCCCTTCCGCACCGTGCTTTTCCTGTCGCGCGCATTGCAGACGCGTTTCGCACCATGGCGCGGGCGAAGCATGTCGGCAAGCTGGTCGTCTCCATGCAGGACCCTGCGGGGCTCCAGGTCGCGCCCGGCCGTCGTGACATCGCAATCGATCGCGACGCGAGCTATTTGATCACCGGGGGTCTTGGCGGCTTCGGGCTGGCTGTGGCCGATCGCCTGGCCCGGCGCGGCGCACGCCACCTCCTCCTCGTCGGCCGCAGCGGGCCCTCACCGTCCGCGCAAGCTGCGATTGGCTCGCTGCGGCAACACGGGACGGAGGTGACGATCTGCTTGGCAGATGTGACCGATTTTGAACAGGCGCGGCGTGCGATCACCGCGGCGCAAGGCATGGCTCCGTTGCGGGGCATCATGCACGGCGCCATGGTACTCGAGGAGGCGCCGATCGAACGGCTCACCGAGGAGCGGATGTGGAAGGCGATGGCACCAAAGATCATGGGCGCCTGGAATCTTCACACCCTGACGCACGATGCCCCATTGGACTTCTTTATTCTGTTCTCATCGATCACCTCCGTCCTCGGAATTCCCGGGCAGGCGAATTATGCCGCCGGCAACGCATTCCTGGATATGCTGGCCTATTACCGCAGGGCGCGCGGTCTTCCCGCTCTTACTGTGAATTGGGGTGCGCTCGGTGAGACCGGCTTCCTGGCCCGCAATCCGGAGATCGCCCGCAGACTGGACCGGCTCGGCGCCAAGCTTATGCCCTTATCCCAGACGCTCGACGCGCTCGACGAATTGATGTCGAGCCATGCCGTGCAAATCGCCGTGGCGCAGATCGAGTGGAAGAACCTTTCGTTGACGACGGGCTCGCGCATTCCGGCGCGGTTTGCCAGCTTCGCCGGCGGCGCGGGAAGCTCGCAGAGCTCTTCAACCGACGCCAGCGCTCGCGTGCGCGACATACTGGAAGCGGATGCTGCGGCGCTTCCCTCGTTGTTGGAGAACTATATTCGCGATATTTTGGCACGTGCGATGGCAACTTCGGACGCCCGGATTGATAACCGACAGCCTTTGCGCGATCTCGGCCTCGATTCCCTCATTGCCGTCGAAGTGCGAAATCGCGTTAGCGCCGATTTTGGCGTGAATGTGCCGCTTGCGACGTTTATGCAAAGCGTGACTACAAGTACCTTGGCAGCATATATTGCGGAGCGGCTGCAGGAGGCCTCGCGTTCCGCAACTCCCCAGATGACCGGCGCGGTTCAGACCACCATCACTCGAGCGGCGAGCACGCTGCAGGCCACTCAAGCACAATAACGAGCTGAGAGCGGCAGATATCCGTTTATTGTGCCGAAGCGGACCGCAGGGGCTGAGCGGGCGGGCCAAAGCCGCTTCTCCAACGTAGGCTACGGCCGAAGCGCTTCCATGGAACAACCATCAAGCCATGACACAGTTGATCCATTCTACCGACCGAGACCTAAAGCGAATGGCGAATAGCGAATAGAGCCCAGCTTGAGAACGGTCGGCGGTGTTGCTGAGGGTACCCCCGCTCCGCATGGAGGCCAGCGCATAGTTCCTTCGGGCCCGATTTTGCCAAGCTGTCGGCGCATTTGGCGTGCAGAAGGAGAGTATGAAATCCCCTGTCGTCAAACGCTCCATCGTGATTGCCGGTCACAAGACAAGCGTGAGCCTTGAAGATGCGTTCTGGAAGGCGCTCAAGGAGATCGCATTCGCGCGCCACACCACGTTGTCCGACCTGGTGGCCACCATCGATTCCGGTCGCCAGCACCGCAATTTGTCCTCGGCGCTCCGGCTGTTCGTGCTCGAGTTCTATCGCAGTCGGGCGGGCGAGGATAAAGACCGCGAGCACGATGACGCTCCGCGCGAGGCGATGCGGCTCGTGAGTGGCGAATAGCGAATAGTGCGCGCGTGGCAGCGCGGTAGAGCCAGCCTGGTTTCCGCTAGTAACCCCGGCAAGCACGGTTGGCTACGCGCCATTCGCCATTGCCTCCTCATTGCGGCTGCTGCGCGATCTGATCGAGGATCGGTTGCCAGCGCTTCTGCTCGGCCTCGACGAAAGCCACGGTCTCCTCCGGTGACATGGCGCGCGGATAGCCCCCGAGCGGCGCGAGCTTGCGCCGCACATCGCCGTCGTCTGCCGTCTTACGCAGCTTGGGCGAGAGCTTCGGGACCACTTCGGCGGGCACTCCGAGCGGCGCCACCAGCAACTGCCATCCGGATGCGAAAAAATCGGGAATGGTTTCGGCAACGGTGGGCAGATTGGGAAACTCGGCAAGGCGCGCGCGTGAAGTCACCGCGATCGGCTTGAGCGCGCCGCCCTGCACCGCGCTTGCAATCCCCGGAAAGCCTTCAATGACGATGGAAATGCGACCGCCGAGCGCATCGTTGAGCGCCTGCGCCGGACCGCCGGTATAGGGAACATTGAGGAGCTTGATGCCGGCGCGGCTCTGTAATAGCTCGCCGGTCAGGTGCGTGATCCGCCCGTGCCCGGTAACCGCATAGGCGACCTCGCCCGGATGCGATTTGGCAAGCGCGATGAGCTCCGCGAGACTCGTTATTCCCAACTCCGCCGTCGCCGCAATGAACATCGGCTGCTCCGAGACAAACCCGATTGGGAGGAAGTCGCGCGGCAAATGCAGTGGCAGGTTTGGCGCCGCGCCGGGCAAGGTCGCGAACACGGAGGCTGCCGGAGAATAAAGCGTGTAACCGTCCGGCGGAGAGGTCGCCGCAAGCCGCGCTGCGATGGAGCCTCCGCCGCCGGGCTGATTGACCGTGACGAACTGCGCGCCGACGAATTCGCCGAGCTTGTCCGCAAACACGCGCGTGACCACGTCGACGGTGCTTCCGGGCGCTGAATCAATGATGATCCGAACCGGCTTGTTCGGATAGCCCTGCGCCTGCGCCTGCCCGCCGGCAATCGCTGTAAGGAGAACTGTGACCACAAGACAATGCAGCGTCTTCATGTTGTCTTCCTTTAGCCCCTTGCAGCCCAAGGTCTAGGCGAATGCCTCTCTCGCTTGCATCCCAACTTGGGTAAAGCCACCGTCGGATGCAAGCAGGGCGAAGCGGACAATCAGCCGCATGCGTGCTCGCCAGCGCACGCTTTACCATTCGCTATTCACTCTTGGCCATTCGCGGTTCGCTTGCCCGCAATAAGCGCCTTGCTCTCCAGCAGAGCATCGATCTCGGCCTCGCCGTAGCCAAGCTCGATGGCGATGGCGAGGCTGTCGCCGCCGATGAGCGGGGCGGGGCGACAATCGTCCCGCAGCCCGGAGGAAAATTTGTTCGGATGGGCCATGTCGATCATCTCGCCTTCCACCGGATGGTCGAGCTTGTGAAAGAAACCGATGGCGTTGAGGTGCTCGTCTTGCGTGAGACTCTCGAAAGTGTGCACAGGACCTGCCGGCACATCCGCCTTCTCCAGGATGCCCAGCCATTCGGCCGTGGTCCGCTGCGCGAGTCCCTGCGCGCGCAATTCAAAATATTCGCGCACATGCGCGTAGCGCGCCGTGACCGAGCAGAAGCGCGGGTCGTGCTTGAGCTCCGGCCGCCCGATCGCATCGAACAGAGCGAAAGCCTGCGCGTCGGTGTTGGCGGAAACGCAGATAAAGCCATCCTTGGTCGCAATGGGCTTGCCGAGAGGATGAAGAACGCGCCGGTCTCCGCTTTCCCCGCGCGGCGGCACGAAGCTGTGATCGCCGAGATGCTCGGCGAGCACAAAGGCGGCCATGTTCTCGAACATGGGTACCTCGATCGCCTCTCCCTCCCCGGTGCGCTCGCGCCGGTAAAGGGCGGCAAGCACGCATTGCGTGGCAATCAGCCCCACCACGTGATCGGCAAAGACCATGGGCACAAAGCGCGGCTCGCCCAGAACGCGCGCGTTGCAGGCGGCAACTCCCGCCATGCCCTGAATGATGGTGTCGTAAGCGGGGCGGTCGCGGTAGGGACCGTCGCGGCGAAAGCCCGCGAGATTGCAGACAATGAGACGCGGGTGGCGCGCGCGCAGCGCCTCGCTCGCAAGCCCAAGCCGCGCGAGCGCGGCCTCCCGGATGTTGGCGATGAAAACATCGGCGGTGGCGAGCAGCCGCTCGAGCAATTCGCGCGCGGGCTCTTGTTTGAGGTCGAGGGCAAGCGAGCGCTTGTTGCGGTTGAAATGGGTGAACTTGCCCGAGAGCTGTCCGCTCCTGGAAGGGCCGCCGAGGCGGCGCAGCAAATCGCCGCCCGGCGCCTCGACCTTAATGACGTCGGCGCCGTAATCGGCGAGAAACAGGGTCGCGGTGGGGCCGACCACGACCGTGGTGAGATCGATCACCCGGACACCGTTAAGCGGCGCGCTCATTTCTTTTCTTCGAGCGCGACGACATAGGCGCGCGCGCCGTCGCCACCGCATGCCCATAATTCGGCGCCGTTCTCCGCCGCGCGCCCGTTGAGTGTCATGCTTTGTCCGACAAACAGCGGTGAGATTGCCCGCGCACGATAGCCCGCGATCGGAGCCTGGAGATGCGCGCGCGCCGTCTCGACGAGGAGGAGCGCCGTGAGCCCGCCATTCATGACAAGCGCCGGGTATTTCTCCACATCGCGCGTATAGGGCAGATCGTAATGAATGCGGTGCGCGTTGAAGGTGAGCGCCGAATAGCGGAACAGCAGCACCGGATCGGGCGTGATGGTGCGCGACCAGTCGGGTTTTTGCTCTTCTTTGTAGCCCTGGGAAAGCCCCGGATCGCGCGCAGCGCGATCCGGGCTACTGGGCTCCCGATACACAATATCCTGCTCCTCCGTCACCGCCGCTCTCCCGCCCGTGCTCATCTCGTGCACGACGGTGACGAGCGTAAACGCGCCGCTGCGCCCGGTCTTTGGCTCAACGCGCTTGACGGCCGAGACGCGCGTCACCGCGTCGCCGACCTTGAGCGGCGCATGGAAGCGCACGCGCCGGCCGGCAAACATGCGCCGCGTACCGGGGAGCGGCGGCAGGAAATCGCCGGTCGCCGGAGGGCCGTCCGGTCCAAGCGCGCTCTCGCGCGCGGTGGTGCCAAACAAAATGGCGTACCAGCTCTCCGGCATCTCGCTCCCGCGGCGATAAGCGTGCGGATCGTAATCGAGCGTCGCTGCCATGCGCCGCACCGCGCCCAGCACCACCTCGTCTTCCTCCGTTCGCGTCCGCCCGAGCCAATCTTTCAACGCTGTCGGTTCTTGCACGTTCGTGCCTCCTTAGATTGTAGCCCGCATGAGCCCGTCGAAGCTTTAGCGGAGACGGGCGACATGCGGGCGGGCCGCTCCCGGATATCGCTTCGCTCATCCGGGCTACGATACGATCCCCGCGATAGCCATGCCGCACGTGCGTGCGCCGATGCAAGGAGTCCGACGTGATCCGATCCCTGCTCTACGTCCCCGCCAGCTCGGAGCGCTTCATTGCCAGGGCGCATGAGCGCGGCGCCGATGCCATCATTCTCGATCTTGAAGATGCGGTCGTGCCCGCGGAGAAAGGCGCCGCGCGGGCGCGCCTTGCCGCCGCCGTGCCCAGCGCGGGCCAGCGCGGCGCCAAGGTGTTCGTGCGCATCAATTCGCACAACCACCTGATGCGGCCGGACGCCGAGGCCGCATGCCGCGCGGGCGCCTTCGGATTGTTTGTGCCCAAGATGCGCGAGCCGGGCACGCTCGTCGAGCTCGCCGGGTTGCTTGAGCGGGTGGAGGGCGCAATGACCCGGCCCGCGACTGTGCTCGTCCCGCTGCTCGAGGACGCCGGCGCCGTGCTCGACGCACGCGTCATTGCGGGCGCCACGGCGCGCGTGTTTGCGCTCTCGGCGGGCGGGGAGGATCTCGCGACCGCGCTTGATGCCGAGCCCTCGCCCGAAGTGCTCTACCTGCCGAAGCTCCTCGTGCATCTCGCCGCCAAAGCGGCGGGCGTGCGTTCATTCGGAATGCTGCGCACCGTCGCCGACTACGGCGACCTTGCCG
This sequence comes from uncultured Alphaproteobacteria bacterium, assembly GCA_963771845.1. Lineage (GTDB taxonomy): Bacteria > Pseudomonadota > Alphaproteobacteria > Rhizobiales > Xanthobacteraceae > VAZQ01. The sequence goes on from CAVYVC010000022.1 coordinate 63,693, forward strand.
CAGTCGAGAAGAGCGCGCGGGACGCGCGCGCCTTCGGCTTTGACGGCGCAAGCTGCATCCATCCGAGCGTGGTGCCGGTGCTCAATCGCGCGTTCTCGCCGTCGCGGGAAGCGCTTGATCATGCCCGCCGGCTCATTGCCGCTGCCGAGACGGCGGCGGCACGCGGCGAAGGCGCCTTCGCCTTCGAGGGCAAGATGGTCGACGAGCCCGTGGTCAAGCGTGCGCGCGCGCTGCTGGAGCGCGGGTAATTGCGCGCAAAGCAAGACCTGGACGTTGCATGCGACACTATCTGTCTTCCGTCGTCTGTCCTGCGTCGTCCGTTATCTCATGTTCGCCCAGGGGTCGGAATTCTTCTGATCGGGAATCCTTTTCAGCGCGTCTTTGTAGGCCTTTTCAGCCGCGGCGTTCTTTTCTTTTTGCTCCTGCGACTGCTGGCTGTTTTCGGAGTGTCTGCCCCCCTTTCCTCGCGCCTGGCCATAAGCCGGCGCGGCCAACAAGGCGATCGCCGCAATCGCCAAAACCAAATGTCGCACGGATTATCCCCTCAGCCAGCGCCCCGCGCATTTCGATAGAATCTTTTAGCGGCAAAAATTCGACTGCTGTTGCGCACTCAGTTCAAGGTTCTTCATCGCGCCGGTCGAACGCGTCGCTATTCCTGATCGGCGGGCGCGCCAATCGTCTGTAAACAATGCGTAAAAGCGCTGCTTCGCCCTAATTCACTCTAACAAAACCGTAACTTGAATCGTGGCTGAGGAGCGATAGCTTTTGTAGAGGGAAGTTGAGGATCACGTGATTGAAATGGGGCACACAAGTTTGCCGGGGGCGCGTCGGTCCGTTCTGCTTGCATTATCTCTGGTTATAGTCGGAGCAATCGGAGCAGCGTACTGGTATTGGACGCAGGGTCCCTCTCCCGCGCATGCGGCGAGATCTCCCGCAACCGCGGGAGTTCCCGTGAGCATTGCGCTCGCCGCGCGCCAGAATGTTCCGATCTATCTGTCCGGCCTGGGCACGGTCCAGGCTTCCTTTACGATCGGGATCCATTCGCAGGTGGACGGCAAGCTGCAAGAGGTGCTTTTCACCGAAGGTCAGCACGTCAAGAAGGGCGATGTGCTCGCGAAAATCGACCCACGCTTGTTCCAGGCCGCGCTCGATCAGGCCAATGCCAAGAAAGCCCAGGATGCGGCGCTGCTCGTGGCGGCGGAAAAGGACCTCGCCCGCTTCAAGGCCTTGGCACTCAAATCCATCGAGCCGCAGCAGAACGTGGATCGGCAGCAGGGGACCGTGGATCAGCTCAGAGCAGCGGTCGATGCCGATTCGGCCATGATTGAAACCGCGAAGACGCAACTCGATTACACAAATATTACGGCTCCGAGCGACGGTCGCATCGGCGTGCGCCTGGTCGACCCCGGAAATATTGTGCATGCATCCGACCAGGGCGCGCTCGCGACCCTGGTGCTAAACCAGCCGTCGGCGGTGATATTCACGCTGCCTGCGCGTGCTCTCGACGATGTCCGCGCCGCCATGGCACGCGGACCGGTCGAGATCATCGCGTTCGATCAGGACAACGTGCGTGAGCTGAGCCGAGGCAAGCTCCTCCTCATTGACAACGTGATCGATCAGACGACTGCCACCATCCGGCTCAAGGCCATGTTCGCGAACGAGGATGACCGCCTATGGCCGGGCGAATTCGTCAACGCGCGCATTCTGATCGAGGACCACAGCAATGTCGTTGTCGTATCTCAGGCAGCGGTTCAGCGCGGACCGCAAGGGCTGTTCGCATGGGTCCTGACTGCCAACAATACGGCGGAGCCGCGCCCGATCGAGACCGGTGAGAGCACAAAGGACCTCGTCATCGTCACGTCAGGGCTCAAGGAAGGCGAACGCGTGGTGACGGGCGGGCAGTACAAACTCAGACGCGGTGTGCCGGTTACCATCAACTTACCGCCGACCGCGCAAGCGCGGTGACACCCGTGAGTATCTCCGAACCGTTCGTCCGGCGCCCGGTCGCCACGACGCTGGTGATGGCCGCGCTCGCATTCGTGGGCGTGGTCGCCTATCCGTTCCTGCCGGTCGCACCGCTCCCGCAGATTGACTTCCCCACCATCCAGGTCAACGCAGCCTTTCAGGGTGCCAGCGCGGAGACCATGGCATCCTCCGTCGCCGCGCCGCTCGAGCGGCAGTTCGCGCAGATCCCCGGAGTTACGCAGCTCACGTCCCAGAGCACGCTTGGCGCAACCACGATCATCATTCAATTCGAACTCAACCGAAACATCGACTCGGCAGGCCAGGACGTGCAGGCGGCAATCACGGTGGCAAGCAAGTCGCTGCCGCAGACAATGGGCACACCGCCGAACTACAAGAAAGTAAACCCGGCCGATTCACCGATCCTCCTGCTCTCCGCGCGCTCCGACACCGTGCCGCTCACCGAGGTCGACGATTATGCCGATCTTTTCCTCGCTCAGCAGATCTCGCAGGTCCCCGGCGTCGCCCAGGTCGTGATCTTCGGCGACAAGCAGCCTGCGATCCGCATCCAGGTCGACCCCGCCAAGCTCGCGTCGACCGGGATTACGCTTGAGGAGATCCGCGGCACGCTGGTGAACTCCACCGCCAACGCCGCCAAAGGCACCATCAACACCGACCAGCGCAGCTTTACCATCGCGGCGAACGACCAGATCACCGACGCGGCGCAATTCAATGACGTCGTCCTGGCTTATCGCAATGGTGCGCCTATCCGCGTGCGCGATGTCGGCCAGGCCATTCCGGAAGCGGTCGATCGCAACGTTGCCGCCTACCAGAACACCAGGCCCGGCGTCATGTTGGCCGTTTTCAAGCAGCCGGGCGCAAACGTCGTCGACACCGTCGATCAGATCAAGGCGCAGCTCCCGCAGCTCACTGCCAGAATCCCGCCGGCCGTGCAGGTCGAGACCATGCTCGACCGGACCGTCACCATACGCGCTTCCGTGCGCGATGTTCAGTTCACGCTGGCGCTCACCATCGGACTGGTCGTGCTGGTCGTTTTTCTCTTCCTGCGCAACTTCTGGGCCACTTTCATTCCCAGCATCACGGTGCCGCTGGCGCTCATGGGTTCCTGCGGGGCGATGTATCTGCTCAATTTCAGCCTCGACAATATCTCGTTGATGGCGCTCACCATCGCTGTGGGCTTCGTGGTCGACGACGCCATTGTCGTGGTCGAAAACATTCATCGCCACATCGAGAACGGCGCAAGACCGTTTGCGGCCGCGCTCGAAGGCTCGCGCGAGATCGGCTTTACGGTGCTCTCCATCAGCGTTTCGCTGATCGCGGTGTTCATACCGCTCCTGCTCATGGGCGGCATCATTGGCCGCCTGTTCCGGGAATTTGCGCTCACCGTAACGGCATCCATCGCGGTATCGGCGCTTGTTTCGCTCACGCTTGCGCCGATGCTGTGCGCGCGCTTCATGCATCGTGAACCGGCGAGTCACGGCCGCATGTATCGCGCCATCGAGGCCGGCTTCAACGCCATGCTCTCCTTTTACCGCGTGACGCTCGACGTGGTCCTGCGCCATCAGGCGATCACGCTCGGCGTGTTCTTCGCCACCATGGTCTTGACCGGCGTGATGTTCGTTCAGATCCCGAAGGGCTTCTTTCCGATCCAGGACACCGGCATGATCTCGGCGTTTGCGGAAGCGGCACAGGACACGGCGCCCGAACAGATGATGAAGCTGTTACGCAACATGAGTGAAGTGGTCCTTGCGGATCCCGATGTCGCAGGCGTCGGACTGTTCACGGGGACGACGGGCGGCGCGGCGTCGGCGAATACCGGGCGCGGCTTCATTGTGCTTAAGCCGCGCGACGAACGCGCGCTCACCTCTTCCCAGGTCATTGACCGGTTGCGGCCGCAGCTTGCGAAAGTCGAGGGCGCGACACTGTTCCTGCAGCCGAGCCAGGACATCACCGTGGGCGGACGCATTGCGCGCGCGAGCTTCCAATACACGCTGCAGGATACCGACATCGCCGAACTTGCGGAGTGGTCGGATAAATTGCTGGAAAAAATGCGCGCCTTGCCCGAGCTTGCCGACGTTGCGACCGACCTATCGGCGAATGCGCCCCAGCTCAAGATCACCATCAATCGCGATCAGGCTTCCCGCTTCGGCATATCTCCGCAGCTGATCGACGATACCCTCAACGACGCGTTCGGCCAACGTCAGATCGCGCAATATTTCACGCAGCTCAAAACCTATTGGATCGTGCTCGAGATCCTGCCGGAGCAGCAGCGCGATCTGGCCTCGCTCAATCTCATCTATGTCAAATCTCCTCTCACCGGCGCCGCCGTGCCGCTCTCGACGCTGGTGAACGTCGAGAGCAACAAGGTGGGTCCGCTTTCGATCGCGCATCAGGGTCAATTTCCGGCCGTGACGCTGACGTTCAATCTGCAGCCCGGTGTTGCGCTCGGACAGGCGGTTGATGCAATCAACCAAGCCGCACGCGAGATCGGCATGCCGGCGTCGGTGATCGGCACGTTCCAGGGCAACGCGCAGGCGTTCCAGTCATCGCTGTCGAGCGAGCCGGCGCTGATCGGGGCTGCCCTGATCGTCGTCTACATCATTCTCGGCATCCTCTATGAAAGCTTCATCCATCCGCTGACCATTCTGTCGACGCTGCCATCCGCCGGCATCGGTGCGCTGCTGGCCCTACATCTCGGCCACATGGACCTTTCGGTGATCGGCATCATTGGCATCATCTTGCTGATTGGCATTGTGAAGAAGAACGGCATCATGCTGGTCGATTTCGCCATCACGGCAGAGCGAGATCAGGGCATGACGTCGCTCGAGGCGATCCGGGAAGCATGCCTGTTGCGCTTCAGACCGATCCTGATGACGACGGCTGCGGCCATGCTCGCCGGTGTGCCGCTCGCATTCGGCCACGGCACGGGCTCGGAACTGCGCCAGCCGCTCGGCTACGCCATGGTCGGAGGTCTTGCAGTCAGCCAACTGCTCACGCTCTACACCACGCCGGTCGTTTATCTTTATCTCGACCGCGTGCAGGCCTGGCTGCGCGGCACAAGGCCACATCGCCAGGGCGAGCCGGAACCGATTCGAATGGTGGCTGCGGAATAGGAGCCCCGATTTGTAGCCCGGATGGAGCGCAGCGACATCCGGAAACCCTTCCGCGCGGCGAGATCGCCGCATTTCGCTTACGCTCAACGCGGGCTACAGTCCGCCCGCGCAAGAACAGAACATGCCGCGGGAGGAATCGATGCCGGCCGGCCAGGAGGTGAAGGTCTCTCGTCTGCTCGACGAGGGCGGGCTCAGCTCGTTTCAGATCAAGCTGCTGATCTGGTCGCTGTTCATTGTTCTCATCGACGGCTACGACATCGCGGCAATTGCTTTCTCCGCACCCTACCTCGTCCAGGCGTGGGGGCTCGAACGCGGCGCGCTCGGGCCGGTGTTGAGCGCAAGCCTTTTTGGCATTCTCGCCGGGTCGGCCATTTTCGGATGGGTTGGCGACCGCTATGGCCGCAAGGCCGCGCTCGTCGCCTCGAACCTGTGGTTTGGCATCTTCACGTTTGCGGCGGCCTATTCCACCAATCTCCAGGAGATGTTCTGGCTGCGCTTGCTGGCCGGAATCGGCATCGGTGGCGTCATTCCGAACGTCGTTGCCATCAACGCGGAATCGGCTCCGCGTCATCTGCGCGCGACCCTCGCCATCATCGCGGTCGGCTGCGTGCCCATCGGTGGCGCCATTCCAGGCTTTGTGAGCGCCGCGTTGGTGCCCCGCTATGGCTGGCCCATTCTGTTCTTCATCGGCGGCGTCGTGCCGATCGTCATCGCGGTCGCCGCGCTGTTCGGGATGCCGGAGTCGATCAAATATATGACGCTCCATCCGCGCGAGCGCCACAAGATGGAAGCGCTCGTCGCAGAGATCCGGCCCGGCTTCCAAGTGCCCGCGAATGCCCATTTCGTGATCGAAGACGAGCAGCAATTTCCCGGGTTCAACCCCGCCTATCTATTCGGCCAGGGGCTCGCAGTGATCACGCCGCTGTTATGGCTCCTCTTCGCGCTCAACCTCATGGGCTATTTCTTTCTCCTGAGCTGGACGCCGACGCTGCTCACGGCGGCGCATCTGCCGCCCGCCACGGCGGCGCTCGCCGGCGCCGTGCTTCAGGTCGGCGGCACGGTGGGTGCGCTCTCGCTGTGCTGGTGGCTGCAGCGGCACCGTTTCCTCGCGCTCGCCCTCATGTTCGTGCTTGCGGTCCCCGTGGTCGGCTCGATCGGGTTTGCCGGACTGACCTCACAGGGGGCGCTGCTCACCGCAACATTCTTCGCCGGCTTCCTCGTGCTCGGCATCCAATCCGGGCTCAACGTGGTCGGCGCGATGGTCTATCCGACCTCGCTGCGCGCCAACGGCTCGGGCTGGCAATTGGGGCTGGGGCGCATCGGTTCGATCGTTGGCCCATTGCTGGGCGCGCTGTTCGTCGGCCTCGCGGTCGAGCGCCTTTACATGTGGTCCGCGCTCCCATTCGCGGTCGCTGCCATCATCTGCTTCATCGTCCATCGCCTGAACACCGCTCGCCTTGCCGCGCATCCCGAACTGCGCGACGCACAGTGATTTCGGCCATTCTTTGCCCAAGAACGGTGCCAGAACGGGCGATAGGAGATAGCGGGGCCTGCGTGTGGCGCGGCCGCAACCAATTCCGCGCAAAGCCCGGAATGGGCGGGAGTGCTCCAAAATCGCCCTATTTGGCTTTGATGCTGCGCCGCGCCTGTGAATACGCACATTTGCGCCGGCAGCTAGGGGGGACGACGTGGCAGACCTGCAATTGAGAAGGTCCGGCAACTTTTTTGCACAGAGGACGAGCGAGCTTAATTGCCGGTTGTTGGCAGGGACCGCGGTTGCCCTGTTCCTGACCGCTTCCGTCGGTGCCTTCGCGCAGGATGCGAGCAAATCAGCCGACATCCCGACCGCCACCCTGCCCCAGGCTGCCACGGACAAATCGTCTCCAGCGCCGGCAGGTGAAGCATCCGCGCCGGAGACCACCGCCCCGGCCGCGACACCGGCGCCGGCCCCCCCGCCAGATCCGATCGCCTCGCTCGATCCCGGTGACCGCCCGGTGGCGGAAAAGATCCGCGATCTTCTCGCTGCAAAACCGGACAAGCTCTTTGCCAGCAAGAACGAACGCGCCGCGGTCGAATCATTTTATCAGAGCCGAAGCTTTGCGCCCCTTTGGCTCGACAAGGGCAGCGTGAATGCGCGTGCAAAGGCGATCATTGCGCGCCTGAAAATTGCCGATGCTGATGGGCTCGATCTCAACGACTATCGCGTGCCGAATTTTGCCGGCCTTGCGCCGGACGCGCTCGCGGAGGCGGACGTCAAGCTCACGCAGATCATGCTCACCTTCGCGCGCCATCTTCAGGCTGGGCGTTTCCCTTACAGCCGGATGACGAACAACATCCAGCTGCCGCAAACGCCGCCCGAACCCGCGGCAATCATGGCCAAGATGGCCAGTGCCGGCGAGGAAGCGGGCAAGACGCTCGATGAATACGCCCCGCCGCACGAGGCCTATCAGAAGCTCAGGGCCAAGCTCGCCGAAATGCGCGGCAAGTCATCAGCTAGCGAGCAGCCGGTTGCGGATGGACCGGTGCTCAAGCTCAATCCCAAGAGTCCCATCCAGGATGCGCGCGTGCCCGCGCTGCGCAGCAAGCTTGGCGTCGCGGGCGAAGCGTCCGATCTTGGCTATGATGCCAAGCTCGCGGCGGCGGTGAAGAAATTCCAGCAGGCCAACGGCCTGCCTGCCACGGGCAATCTCGATCTCAAGACTGTGCATGAGCTCAACGCGCCGGTGAAGGACAGGCAGGTCGATCTCGTCATCGCCAATATGGAGCGGTGGCGCTGGTACCCGCGCGACCTCGGACGCGACCACGTCGTGGTCAATCAGCCTGACTTTACGCTCAAGGTGATGCACGACGGCGCGCAGGTCTGGACCACCAAAGTCGTGATCGGGGACCCGTCGCCGAGCAAGCAGACGCCGCTTCTGAGCGAGACCATGAAGTCAATCACGGTCAATCCCACCTGGAATGTGCCGCCCTCGATCGTCTACGGCGAATATTTGCCGGCGATGCAGATGGATCCGACCGTGCTGGCGCGCATGGGCCTGATCGTCAGCTATGGCCGCGACGGCAGCGTGCATGTCTCACAGCCCCCGGGCGGCGCGAACGTGCTGGGGCGGCTGCGCTTCAACTTCCCGAACCGCTTCCTCGTCTATCAGCATGACACCAACGAGAAGTTCATGTTCGCCCACGAGACGCGCGCGTACAGCCACGGCTGCATGCGCATCTATGACCCGCCGAAATATGCCGAAGTGCTGTTGAACCTCGCGCTGCCGAACGAGCACTGGAGCGTGCAGAGGGTCGCGTCAATGTTCGCCCGCGGCGAGCAGGACATTGCATTGCCCGCCGGGTCGATCTGGGTGCATCTGACGTATCAGAGCGCGTTCGTCGACGACGCAGGCAAGCTGCAAGTACGCCGCGACGTCTACAATCTCGACGCCCGCACCATTGCCGCCATCAGGAATGAGCGCGGCATGATCGAAAGCGCGCCTCCCGACAGCAAGCCCGAGCAGGAGGTCGCGTCCGCATCATCATCTGGCCGCCGCAAGGCAGCGCAGCAACGCCCGACGTCGTTCTTCCAGAGCTTATTCTGGGGCGGACGGCCGATGCGCCCACCAGCCGGCATCTATCGCTGATCTGACGCCCACGCTACCCGCGGGCTTGACCAGTCAGGTGGAGTGTTCTCGACTGCCGGTCAGGACCCAAAGGGGAGGACGGCCGTGACACGCATTGCGATCATCGATCGCGCCAACATGAACGCGGAGCAGGCGCGCGTCTATGACGCGGCCAAGCAATCGACCGGCATCGTTGGCGGTCCCTATCTCGCCTACATTCGCCTGCCGAAACTGTTCGAGGCTTCCCAGAACCTGCGCGCTTGTCTCGCATCCGGGCCGCTGTCCCGCCGGGAGCAGCAGATCGTGAACCTCACCGTCGCGCGCTACTGGAATGCGCGCTATCCCTGGTACGCGCAGGTGCGCAACTCGCTCGGCATCGGGATCGAGCAGCCAGTGATCGAGGCAATCAACGCGCGCAAGGCGCCGGCCCTCCCCAATGCGCGCGAGCAAATGTGCTTTACGGTCGCGAACGAGGTGCTCGCCAACAAGGGCCTGAGCGACGCCAGCTATGCGGCGGCGGAGAAAACGATGGGGCTCGAAAGCCTGGTCGCGCTGGTCGCAGCAACCGGCAGCTTTTCCATGACCTGCCTGACCGCCGCGACCTTCGACATCGATCCGCCCGCCAATAACCCCATCCCGCTCGCATAGGACCCTGTGATCCCAAGCCGGCTGTCAGGCATCGATACCTGGCATTGATTCTCTGTATCATTTGATGATACATTAACTTGTGATCAGGAGCTTCCGGGACAAGATTACGGAAGCCGTTTTCAACGGCGAAAGTCCGAAGGGCTTTCCAGCCGATCTGGTCAAGGTGACGCGTCGGAAACTGCGCTATCTCAACGCCGCGGGTGATCTCAATGACTTGAGATCTCCTCCGGGGAACAGGCTTGAGGCGTTGGCGGCCGATCGCAAGGGGCAACACTCAATCAGGATTAACGACCAATTCCGGATATGCTTTGTTTGGACGGCAGACGGCCCCGCGGAGGTTGAAATCGTGGATTACCACTAAAGACAAGGACGCCACCATGCCCAAAAAGCTCAAGCCCATGCATCCCGGCGAGGTTCTGCGCGAGGAATTCCTAGTTCCTCTCAAAATGTCGGCGGGCGCTCTTGCAAAGGCTTGCGGTTTGCCGCGTACGCGGATTGAGCGGATCGCTAGCGAACAGACCGGCATTACCGCCGATACTGCGCTTCGCTTGGCCAAGGCACTTGGGACGACACCACAGCTTTGGCTCAATCTGCAGAACGACTACGACGTTCAGATTGCGAGGCGGGACCTCGGCAAGGTTCTCGATCGGATCGAGATGGTAAACAGGCCCAAGGCCGCCTGACCTAACGGCCGTGCAGCACATCGGCGATCCAGTCCCACATGGTGTGGACGCCGATGGTGACATTGTCCACCTGACAATGATGAAAGCCGCCTTCCTCGCGGGTAAAGACCTTGAGCGTCTTGTGCTTGGAGCCGACTGCGTCAAAGCATTTCTGCGCGAGCGCAAGCGGAATCTGCTCGTCGCCTTCGCCGTGCAGGAGCAGGAACGGACAACGCATTTTCTGCACGATGCCGTCGAGGCGAAACCCTTCGAGCTTCTTGAGCGCCGCCACCTGACTGTCCACCCCGAGCACCCATTGCAGGTGCTCGGGCGGCACTGAGAGCGAGAGCACCTTTCCGCTTGCAAGATCATCGAGCCGCTTCGCCCAGATGGCGTGATAATCCCATTGCGCGCCCCAGGCGACGCAACAGGCAAAGCGCGGCTCGAGGGAAGCCGCCCGCGGCGCGTAGTAGCCGCCCAGACTTAGTGCCATGACGCCGATGCGTTTCTCGTCAAACTCGGGTCGCGCGGCGACATACTCGTAGACCGGGGTGGCATAACGCTCGGTCTCCGCAATCAGCGGCAGATTGCGAAAGCGCACGCTCTCGCCGTTGCCAGGGCCATCGACGATAAGGCAACCGATGCCGCGTGCCGCGAGATCGGGAATGCCGTAGCCGTATTGCAGCTCCTTGGTGACATCGAAGCCGTCAAAGAACACCATGCACGCAGATGGTCTGGAGCCTGTGGTGTCCGCATCAGGATGCACGAGCAGCGCCGGCAGGCTCGTATTCTCGTAGGGCACTTCGAGCGGCTCGATATGGGGCCGGCGGATTATACCCGCCGCCTCCCTGAAGATTTGCACCGACCTCGCGTAAACGTCCTGGCTGTGCTGGGAGCGCGGGTGGATGAAGCGCTCGCCCGTCTGATAATAGCGCGAGGCGCGCAGGAAACATGCCGCCGCCGTGAGCCGATGCCCGGCTGCCTGCTCGCTGCGCCCGCGCCTCTCAATCCTCTCGCCCATGCGCGTCCATTCGTCGAACCAGGTCTTGTCATCGCCGACATGGCCCTCGAGTGCGCGCCCGACGCGATGCACTTCATCGATCTCGACGCCGGTCCAGGGAGCGGCGCCGAGACAAATAAGCAGCCCCATGGACCAGCGGTAATTGTCCGGAAAATAAATGAAAGCAGGATCGTCTTTGCGGCCGATCACGGAGACCCCCTTGCAAGGCGGATGCCGTTAGTCTTGCGCACTCACACCGGTTTCTCGCCCAGAATGGTCACGCGACGCAGCAGCCGGCGCTCGCCGGGGCTGAAATCGGTGCGCGCGTGCAAGGTGCAGCGGTTGTCCCACATCAAAAGATCGCCGGGACGCCAGACGTGCTCGTAGATGAATTCGCGGCGCTCCTGGTGATCGAATAACAGCTGGAGGAGCTCGTCGCTTTCCGCCTCCGGCATCTCCTCGATGCGAACCGTCATCAGCCGATTGACATAAAGCGCCCTGCGGCCGGTCGCCGGGTGGGTACGCACCACGGGATGGATATAGAACGGGACGCCTTGCGCGAGCCGCGTGCCGCGCTTCATTGCCGCCGTGTGATAATCATAAGCATTGAGCGCGTTGCAGCCTTCAATGCGCTGCTTGATCTCGGCGGGAAGGGTCTCATAGGCCTTGTAGCCGTTGGCAAACAGCGTGTTGCCGCCCACGCCCGGCACCTCGATGGCATACAGCATCGAGGCCATTGCGGGGCGTTCCTGATGACATTGATCGGTGTGAAACTGCATCTCCCCGTCAGGCAGCGCCCCAATCGGCTTGCCGTCTTCGCGGATATTGGAAATCAACATCACGGCGGGATGCGTGCGGATATATTCCTTCGTGTGTATGATCGCCGGCGGTCCAAAGCGTTCGGCGAAACCGACCTGATCCTCCTCGGTGAGCTCCTGGTTGCGCAGAAGAATCACGAGGTGCTGGTGCCAGGCGGCAAGAACCTGTTCGAAGGTTTGATCGTCGAGCGGCCGGCGCAGATCCACTCCCACGATCTCGGCCGCCAAGGCCGCAGACAATGGACGGCACTGCAAAGCTGACGTTTGCGATCGCGCTTTTTCGGCTTGCTGTACTGGCATTGCGCGTACCTCCATTGCGACGAAGCGTTACGGCTCCTTGGCGTCAATCAGAACAAATGCGATGCGGCAAGTCTCAACCCCACGATTGACCCAGGCGTGGTTGGTGCCCTGCTGGACCAGCACATCGCCGGCCTTGAGATGGATTTCCTGCTCATCAAGCAGCATGTCGATCTCGCCCGCCATCACCACGGCGTAATCGACCGTGCGCGTGCGGTGCATGGCAGGGTGCCGCGGCGGCAAGCCGCGCTTGGGGGCGCCGGCGCCCAGGCTGTGGTGCATGGTGGCGGGATCGAGTTTTCGCATCTCCGCCGTCTCCGGCGGGAATTCGACAATGCGAAAGACGCTGCCGCCGTGCGGGGGCATGATGCCGATGTCGACGCCCGCGCGGTCGCTCGTGCCGGAGAGATCAGCCGGCGTCGCATCGGCGACCCAGATCAGCCGCGATACAGTCTGCGCCTGCGGACGCACCTTCTTGTGCGGGATGGGACCGTCCATCAGCACGACAGCCTTGTCGTTCTTGTCGATGGTGGTGACAACACGGCGTACGTTTTCACTCAACGGCATGGTCGCGTTTCCTCTCCTGGGGCGCATAAGCGAAGCGTAATCCTTGCGCCGTGGCAAGCGGTGTGTAGGCGGTAAGATGGGTCGAGCGTTTGCGAGACCAGCGCTGATGTTGGGTCTCGTGAAGAACTCGACCCAACCTAGGTTACGAGACATCCCCCCAGCGTAGTCACACGGGCTTGGCATCGACCAGCACGAAGGCGAGCACCGCCGGTTCATTCGTGCGATTGCTCCAGGCGTGGTTGGTGCCGCGCTGAATGAAGACATCGCCCGCCCTGAGCCGGACCTCGCCTTCGTCCAGCAACGCATGGATCTCGCCCGCAAGCACGATCACGTAGTCGACCGAACTGGTCTTGTGGAAGCCGGGATGGCGTGGCTGGGAACGATCAAAGGCTTCGCCGTGCCCGGAGCCGTCGTCCGGCTCGAGGCGTTGCGCTGCCAGCGCCGCGAGACGGTGCTTGTCCGGCGGATATTCGATGATGCGGAACACCGTGCCGTTTTTCGGCGGCGCCAGCCGAAACGGATGATCCGTTGTCTCGGCGCTGCCGGAATTGTCGGCCGGCGATGATCGCGTCTCCCACAATTCCGTGACGATGGCGCTGCCGGGACTGCGGCAGTGAACGTGCGGCGCCGCGCCATCCATGATGAACACCGACCGGCCGCAAGGGTCGTAGCCCGTGACGACCCGCCGGACCGGCTTGCGCATGGCTACATTTGGCGCTCCACCATCATGCGCCTGATCTGGGCGATGGCTTGCGCTGGATTGAGCTTCTTTGGACACGCCTTGGCGCAGTTCATGATGGTGTGGCAGCGGTAAAGCCGGAACGGATCTTCGAGATTGTCGAGCCGCTCGCCCGTGCTTTCGTCGCGGCTATCCTGAAGCCAGCGATCGGCCTGCAGCAACGCAGCCGGTCCGAGAAAGCGCTCGCTGTTCCACCAATAGCTCGGGCAAGCGGTCGAGCAGCACGCGCACAGGATGCACTCATAGAGGCCATCGAGCTTCTGCCGGTCTTCGTGGCTCTGCTTCCATTCCTTCGGAGGCGTCGGCGAGGTTGTCTTCAGCCATGGCTCGATGGAGGCGTGCTGAGCATAGAAATTGGTGAGATCCGGCACCAGGTCCTTGACCACGGGCTGGTGCGGCAATGGATAGATTTTCACCATGCCTTTGATCTCGCCCGCAGCCTTGGTGCACGCCAACGTGTTCGTGCCATCGATGTTCATCGAGCATGAGCCGCAGACACCTTCGCGGCAGGAACGGCGAAAGGTCAGCGTCGGGTCGATGTTGTTCTTGATCCAGATCAGCGCGTCGAGAATCATTGGACCGCACTCGCCGGTATCGACGTAATATGTATCGAGCTGCGGATTTTTGCCGTCATCCGGGTTCCAGCGGTAGATCTGATATTCCTGTACGTCGCGCGCGCCTGTCGGATAGGCCCAGGTCTTGCCTTCGGTGATCTTCGAATTGCGGGGAAGCGTGAATTGCGCCATGGCGTGCCTCAGTAAACTCTGGCTTTCGGCTCGATATACGAGACCTCATTGGTAAGGGTGTAGGTGTGCACGGGCCGGTAATCGATTGCTACCTTTCCTTTGCCATCGATCCAGGCCAGCGTGTGTTTCATCCAGTTCTTGTCGTCCCGCTCCGGGAAATCCTCGCGCGCATGCGCCCCGCGGCTTTCGGTGCGGTTTGCCGCCGAATCCATGGTGACAATCGCCTGCACGAGCAGATTGTCGAATTCGAGCGTCTCGACCAGATCCGAATTCCAGATCAGCGATCGATCGGTGACCTTGATATCGTCAACCGCGGTGAACACCTCGGCAATGAGCTTCTCCCCTTCCTGCAGGACTTCCCCGGTGCGGAACACCGCGCAATTGTTCTGCATCACCTTCTGCATCCGCAGCCGCAGTTGCGCGGTTGGCGTCTTGCCGCAGGCGTGGCGGAATTTGTCAAGGCGCGTGAGCGCGAGCTCGGCCGAATTGCTCGGCAAATCGTGGTGCTTGTCGCCGGGCTGTACAATTTCGGCGCAGCGCGCCGCCGCCGCGCGGCCGAACACAACGAGATCGATGAGCGAGTTCGAGCCCAGGCGGTTGGCCCCATGCACCGACACGCAGGCCGCCTCGCCGAGCGCCATCAGCCCCGGCACCACGACATCATCGGCGCCATTCTTTTTGGTGATCGCCTCGCCGCGATAGTTCGTCGGGATGCCGCCCATATTGTAATGCACGGTCGGAACAATGGGGATCGGGTCTCGCGCTATGTCCACGTCGGCAAAGATACGCGCGAGCTCCGCAATCCCGGGGAGCCGCTCATGCAAGACCGCCGGGTCGAGCTGCTCGAGATGAAGATGAATATGGTCCTTGAGCTTGCCCACGCCGCGGCCTTCGCGGATCTCGATGGTCATCGCGCGCGAGACGACATCGCGTGAAGCGAGATCCTTGGCCGAGGGCGCATAGCGCTCCATGAACCGCTCGCCCTCGGAATTGACGAGATAGGCACCTTCTCCGCGCGCGCCCTCGGTAATCAGACAGCCGGCGCCATAGATGCCGGTTGGGTGAAACTGGACGAATTCCATGTCCTGAAGCGGAAGGCCCGCGCGCAGGACCATGGCGTTGCCGTCCCCGGTACAGGTATGCGCAGAGGTGCAGGAGAAATAAGCCCGCCCATAGCCACCGGTAGCGACGATGGTCATGTGGGCGGCGAAGCGATGGAGCGAACCGTCGTCGAGCTTGAGCGCGATCACGCCGCGGCAGCGGCCCTCGTCGTCCATGATCAGATCGATGGCGAAATACTCAATGAAGAACTCGGCCGAGTGACGCAGCGCCTGGCCATACATCGTATGGAGCATCGCGTGGCCGGTGCGGTCGGCGGCCGCACAGGTACGTTGCGCGGTGCCTTTGCCGTAATGGGTGGTCATGCCGCCGAACGGACGCTGATAAATCTTGCCGTCGTCCCGGCGCGAGAACGGCAGCCCCCAGTGCTCGAGCTCGTAGACCGCATCGGGCGCACTGCGGCAGAGATATTCGATCGCGTCCTGATCACCGAGCCAGTCGGAGCCCTTGACCGTGTCGTACATGTGCCAGCGCCAGTCATCCTGGCCCATGTTTCCGAGCGCAGCGGCAATGCCACCCTGCGCCGAGACCGTATGCGAGCGGGTCGGGAACACTTTGGTGATACAGGCGGTCTTGAGGCCTGCCTCGCTGCAGCCGACGACGGCGCGCAATCCGGAGCCGCCTGCGCCGATCACGACCACGTCGTAGCGGTGATCTTCCATCGGGTAGGCGCGGCCGTTGATCGCGGGCGCCTTGCCGTTACCTGAACCGTCGTTTGCCACGAAGCTAAACCTTGAAGCACAGCATGAGGAGGGCGAAAGCACAGGCGAGCGCGATTGCGATGGCAAAGAACGTATTTGCGATCAAGAGGAGGAGCTTTGCTCCCTCGCCGTGCACGTAATCTTCGATGATCACCTGCATGCCGATGCGCATGTGAGTGGTGACGGACAGGATGAAGAGCAGCATGACGATTGCGACGAGCGGCGACCCCAGCGTCTGCTGCACGAAAGCGTGATTGCGGCCAAGCAGCGAGATCACGATGAATACGAAAGCGATTACCAGCGGGATGTTGGCAACCGCAGTGAGACGCTGGAGCCAGAAATGCTGGGTGCCGGTTCGTGCTGCGCCGAGGCCGCGCACGCGGCCAAGCGGCGTTCGCATTCCGGACGTGGAGGTCATCGCGCTCCTCCGACGAAGAGGTAACCCACGATCCAGATCACGATCGTGAGGCTGATGGAGCCGACGATGGTCGCGATGGCGAGCCATTCCCGCTCATGCTCGCCAAAGCCGTGTCCGGTATCCCAAATCAGATGTCGAATGCCGCCGAGCATGTGATGCATCAGCGCCCAGGTGTAGCCGAAAAGGACGATGCGGCCGATGAACGAGCTCATGAACGAGCCAATGCCGGCATAGGCATTGGGACCGCTCGCTGCTGCCAGCAGCCACCAGGCCAACAAGAACGTTCCGAAATAAAGGCCGAAGCCCGTGACGCGATGAGCAATCGACATCAGCATGGTGAGCATCGGCTTGTAGATGGAAAGGTGCGGAGAGAGCGGGCGCTCCACCGCTTTGATATCGCTCATTCATCCTCCCGTTTGTCGAAACCGCCGAGCAGCCTAGACCTTTCTGTTGCCGCGGAGGAACCCGTGCCGCGGGCGGCGCTTTTCTTTCGCTCTGCACGAATATGATCTTGCGGGACTTGGCGGACAATAGCAATTTCGCGTAGCGTTCCTTCGCTAAAACCGAAGGTAGCTGATGCGCTTTGACCTGAGCGATCTTGCTCTTTTCCGCCATGTGGTGGAGGCGGGCAGCATTACCGCAGGGGCGGAGCGCGCGCATCTTGCGCTTGCCGCCGCATCAACCCGCATCCGCAACATGGAGCACGCGCTCGGGGCGGCATTGCTGGTGCGCGGGCGCCAGGGGGTGACCCCCACGCAAGCCGGCCGTACGCTGCTTGCGCACGCGCGGACGATCCTCCAGCAGGCGGAGCGGCTGCGCGAGGATCTCGGCGCCTATGCCGGCGGCCTTGCCGGCCAGATCAGGGTTCTCTCCAACACCAATGCGCTCACCGAATTTCTGCCCGAGGCTCTGAGCTCATTTCTTGCCGCCCATCCCAACATCAGTGTCGATCTCGAGGAGCGGCTGAGCGACGAGATCGTCGGCCTGATTGCCGAAGGCGTGGCCGATCTCGGCATCGTCGCCGGCACGGTCGATGCGAGCGCATTGACGACCTATCCCTTTCGCAAAGATCGCTTCGTGCTGGTGGTCGCACGCGATCATCCGCTTGCGCGCCGCGCAAGCATTTCTTTTGCCGATGTGCTTGATCATGATTTCGTAGGTCTCGACCGGGCAAGCGCGCTGCAGCGCTTCCTCGCCAGCAAGGCCGCTCCGATCGGACGGCCGTTGCGGCTGCGCGTGCAATTGAGAAGCTTCGATGCGGTATGCCGGCTGGTCGAATGCAACGTCGGAATAGGCATTGTGCCGGAGACTACGGCGCGCCGGGTGGCGCGCACCATGCAAATTGCGGTCGTCAATCTGACCGACGCCTGGGCGGTGCGGGAGCTTACCATCTGCGTTCGCAGCCTCGATGAGCTGCCGCCCTATGCCCGCCAGCTGGTCGAGCACCTGCGCGCGAGCGCATGATCACTGCTGACGGATCCTGAGGAATTCCAGCAATGCGCCAGATGATCTTGATCGGCTTCCTGCAGGCACAGAACTGCACGAATTTCGCGAGCTCGTGGCGGCATCCAAAATCGCGCACCGACACCTGGTCGCCGGATTATTACCGCCACATCGGCCGCGTGCTCGAAGCGGGCAAGTTTCACCTTGGCTTCTTCGATGACCGCCTCTCCATGCCCGACATGTACGGGCACAATCATGCACACACGGTGCGCCACGGCATCCGTTGCGTAAAGCTCGACGCGGTGACCGTGCTCACCGTGATGGGCATGGCGACCGAGCGGCTCGGTCTCGGCGCGACCTATTCAACGAGCTACTACGAGCCGTTCCATGTCGCGCGGCTGTTTGCAACGCTGGATCTCATGACCGAGGGACGCGCGGCCTGGAACGTCGTCACCTCGCTCAATGACGGGGAAGCCCGCAACATGGGCCGCGAGCAGGCGATCGCCCATGATCTGCGTTACGAGCGGGCCGATGAGTTCATGGAAATCGTGCTCGGTCATTGGGATTCCTGGGAGGACGACGCGATCGTTGCGGACAAGACGAGCGGCTTGTTTGCAATCCCGGAGAAGGTGCATCGGCTCGATTATGAAGGGCGCTATTTCCGCTCGCGCGGGCCGTTCACGGTTCCGCGCTCGCCGCAAGGCCACCCCGTCATCATCCAGGCCGGGCAGAGCGGCCGCGGAAAAAGCTTCGGCGCGCGATGGGGCGAAGTGATCTTCGTCGTCTATCCCAACATCGAAACGGGCAAGCGCGATTATGCGGAATTCAAGGACGAGGTCGCGCGTTGCGGACGCGCGCCCGAGCACGTGATTGTCACGCAACTCGTCAATACGATTGCCGCGGCGACAAAGGCCGAGGCCGAGGATAAATGGGCGCAGATCAGCAAATTGCCGCTGGAGATCGATGCGCTCTCGCTTTTATCCGAGGCGCTCAATTTCGATTTCGCCCGGAAGGGCATGGATGAGGCCTTCACCGACGCAGAAATGGCGGAAATGTCGGGCTTGCAAGGCATCCGTGACCGCGTGGTGCAGGCGAGCGGAAAGAAGAACCCGACGGTGCGCGAGTTCATCCATTTCAGCGGCCGCGGACGGGTGCATGATCCCGTTGTCGGTGGACCGAAGGAGGTGGCCGACCGGCTTGAGCAATGGTTCGCCGAGCGAGCCTGTGACGGCTTCGTCGTGTCCGCCACCCACGTACCGGGCGCGTATGAGGATTTTGTGCAATTCGTCGTGCCTGAGCTGCAGCGGCGAGGCCTGTTCCGCAAGGACTACGAAGGCAGGACATTGCGCGAAAATCTGGAACTGCCTGTGCCGGGTGTGGGGGCCTGGCGGCGCAGGCGGTAGGGCCGGGCCGGAGCTCAGCAACCCTTTACCGAATCGAATTAGCCGGGACTCGCGTATTCGGTTTGCCCGCGGGCACGCCACGTCCGTCGGTCTGCGACACTACCCGTTTCGAATGAATAGGAGGCTGGGTCGCGGCACGTGCGTAGGCCGCTGTCGCGCTTGGATCAACCTTGGGTTTGGCGGAAGCGCTGTCCGTGCCGTTCTCTTTTTTGACCTGAGCGTCGGCAAATGTCGGTTTTGGCAGCGGCAACGGCATATGCTTGCCGGCCGCGACCATGTCGAGTTCGCGCGGAAGCAGCATGACGAACCGGCCGGGGTTGTGAATGCGATAGGCAATCCGGCCGGCATCATCGCCGGCGCCCCAGTAGAGATCGGCGCGCGCGGGCCCGACGATCGCAGAGCCCGTATCCTGCGCGATCATCAGGCGGTGAAAGGGTGAAACGGGTTTTGTGCTCGCGATCGCCAGGTTGGCTTCGATGAAAAACGGCGTCCCATAATCGTGCAATCGGTCGACGGCGATGGACCGCCCCGGAGTCAGAGGTACACCCTGCGCGCCAACCGGCTCACTGTCGTTCGACAGGCCAGTGATGCGGAAGAATATATAGGAGCGGTTCGCAGCACGCTCTTTGGCCGCTTCCTCCGGATGGGCTGTCATCCACTCCCAAATCCGCTGCGGCGATATCTCCTGGCGTGCAATGCGATGGTGTTCAACCAGCGCGCGGCTCAGCGAGCTAAAAGAGTAGCCGTTGTGGGAATCGTAATTGATGCGCAGCGGCGTGCCGTCCTCCAGGATGATGCGCCCGGAGCCTTGGATCTGCATCGCGAGCAGGTCAAAAGCATCCCTGATCCAGCATATTTCAAGCTTCTGGCCATCAAAGACGCCCGCCTCGATAGCGGCGCGGTCGTAGTATGGAACGAGCTGACCTTTTGCGTCGTGGCGGCCGATGCGAGCACCCTTGTTCGGGAAGGTACCGGGTCCAGGCTTTCGGCCGGCGACTAACAGGTCGGGCGGGCGGCGGTAAACCGGGATATGGAACTCCGGACTGGGAAACCGCGAGCCTTGCACGATCGGCTCAAAGTAGCCCGTGAGAAGCCCCTCGTGCTCGCCCAGCCGCGCGATGCGCACCGGTTGAAAGTTCTCTTCGAAGAAGGCGCGGGCGGCCGGTGAATGCTGCGGCAAAAGGCCTGCGGCCCTGCGGCAGATATCGAGGAGCGCCGCCTGGATAGGCCGGTGCTCGTCGGTGTGCCCGGATTTCCGCAAGGCCTGGCAGCTTGCCTGGTAAGCTTCAAATGCGGCGAGGTGATCATCACCCGTCCAGCCCGCGAGTTCCGTCCATTGGATCGGCTCGAGCTGGCTGCCTGCGAGTTTCAGCGGCTCTTGCGCTGATCCGGCACTGGCCGCGGAACATAACATCGCGCCGAGGAGGCTTGCCACCACAGGCCATGCAGATGATTTCGCAAAGGGCGCCACGCGAAACCTCATCAACACCTTAACGAGCAGTGAAAGGCCGACTGACCTCGTCAACAAAGGCGAATTGTGCGTGCTGGACTACCCCCGTACCGTATTCCCCAGCAGGGCCGACACAGGCCCTCGACTGGTTTGTCGCCCTGCCGGATCGGAAGGTTCAAGGAGGCGCAGAGTTCCGATAAAGGCCCCGGGGCAGGGCCCACCCTGCGGGCCGATTAAGGGTCAAGGGGCAGCGGCCAGTTTCTCAACGTCGCCCGGCTTTTCTTCCCGCCAGATCATGGCCGGTGCGAGCGTGGAGAGCGCACGCTCATGCAGACGTGCTGCATCGCGCTCTCCCTCCATGGCAAGCCGCAGGATGCAGCGGGCAAGCTCGTCAGCGCGGACCCTGTGATTGCCGTCGCACTTGAGCGTCAGCCAGGCCTCATCGAATGCCGTCTCGATGATGGCGAGTGTGTTCGGATCAAATGAACCACTGCCAAGTCCACGCATGCTCCCTCTCCGTGATTCGGGGACCTGTAGAGCCGAACTCAACCCACTTGCAACATGATATTGCCGACATTGTGGATGCGCTGAACAAGCTGCAATGCTGCCATGCAGCATGACGACGCACGACGCTTCGCGGCGGCCTTCGAAGCGTTCGTCCCGCCCGCCTTTTTTCAGATGGTCAGCGTGCCGCCCGTCGCGGCGGCGTAACGCTCACCGACCTTCGTCCAGTTCACCGTGTTCCACCACGCCTTCAGGTAGTCCGGGCGGCGGTTCTGGTACGTGAGGTAATAGGCGTGCTCCCACACATCGTTGCCCATCAGCACGCGCTTGCCCTCCATGAGCGGAGTATCCTGGTTGGGCCTCGTCTCGAGCGCGAGCTTGCCGTCCTTCGTCACGGTGACGAGCACCCAGCCGGAACCGAACACGCGTGCCCCGGCCGCATTGAAATCGTCCTGGAATTTTTGCAGCCCGCCCAGATCGCGATCGATTGCGGCGGCGACATTTCCCGCCGGCTTGCCTCCGTTCGGGCCCATCACTTGCCAGAACATCGTGTGATTGGCGTGGCCGCCGGCGTTGTTCCTCACCACCGTGCGAATGCTCTCGGGCATCTCTGCGAGCTTGGCGAGGATGTCCTGCAACGGCATGGAAGCAACCTTGGGATAATCCTTCACTGCATTATTGAGGTTGGTGACGTATGCCTGGTGATGGCGGTCGTGATGAATTTCCATCGTCCTGGCGTCAATGTGCGGTTCCAGTGCGTTCGTGGCATACGGGAGGGGGTCGAGCTTGAACGGGCCCGCAGGTGCCGGAGCAGGTGCCGGGGCTGGGGCTGCCTGCCCCTGAAGAACTGAAATTCGAGGCAGCAACGACGCGCTGGCCAGCGTCACCGTTCCGACAAAGAGGTTACGACGGGAAATCGACATTGTAGTTTCCTCCGCGACTTTCGAATGCAGTGCTACAACTCATGATAAGACTTCGACCCATGGGGGTCAATCCATGCCGGCGGTCAGCTAAAGCGCTTGTAGCAACCATTAAATCGGGCCATTGTTTCGGCTGTGATCGCTTGGACGTTGGTGTTCGGCCGCACAGCTGGTGTCAAGGGTCGTGACCGCTTCGCGGCGGCAAGCCGCCCTTGACACCAGCTTTGCGTCCGAAGGTTCGCCGTCCAAGCGATCAAGGCCTCCTTCTGCGCCTCAGGCGTCTCTCTTCAAGTTTGCCAATGCCGGTACTTCCTTGCTCCATGGTGTCCCGCGTTCAACCACAGTGTTGACGAAGATCAGAAGCTTGCGGGCACAAGCGACCAACGCAACTTTGTGCGGCTTGCCTTTTGCGATCAAACGTTTGTAGAGCGCCATCAGCTGGGGATTCCAACGCATCGAGGCTGGCAACGCTGCGGTATAAAGATTACCCCGCACGCGTGTGCGGCCGCCGCTGATATGACGCGGTCCGCTGTGGTCTGAACTGTCATTGTCATAGGGGGCAAATCCCACCAATGCGGCTGCTCGCTCCCGCGTCACACGCCCGATCTCGGGCATGCGCACCAGAATGGCAACCGCAGTTCGCAGACCAACTCCGTCAACGCTGAGGATGAGCTCGAGCCGTTTGCCAAGATCCTTATGCCGACGGATCTCGGTGGCGAGTTTCTTGAGCTCTGCGCGTAACAGTGCCTTATGACGGCGGATTTCACTGGTATAATGGGTCTTTATCCGCTCATCGTGAAACAATTCACGGCGTGTCTTTAGACGAGCGATGTCCTCGGTGAGCTGATCAAGCAACGTCGCAACCGCAGCAAACGGCGCCAGGCGAGGATCCGGAGGCGCATGGATTCTTCTTCGCCGCCGCGGTACACTCAGCGATCAGGCCAGCGTCGATCTTGTCGTTCTTGGCTTTTTGCAGGTGGAACACGGCATAGGCCCTCACCTGTGCCGGCTGGAATACGATCACAACAAAACCAGCTTGCCGAAGCTGGCTCACGACTGCCTGCTCGTAACCGCCGCTCGCCTCGATACCGACCCGAGCGACCCGGTGCTTGCGCAGCCAGTTCGACAGCCGGCGGTGCCCTTCAGCGGTATTTGGCACCTGCAGCTCCTGCGAGCGATCCTCAAGCGCTACATCGAGCTTGTGTTTGCTGGTATCGATCCCGGCGCAAACTGTGCTATGTTTGCTCATCTTCTCTCGACCCTTCCTTGCAATGCGAACCTAAAGTTCGATCAACCATACGGGTCCTGATGAAGAGCCGACCGCGATCTTGCTACGAAAGACAGCCCTTGAGGCTACGGTGCGCAACGATCCGACGATCGGCCGGTCCGGTCTGGGTGGCCACCTGGGCCGGACCGTTCCTTTCGGAACGGACGCATCATAGTGATTCGCGCTAATACAAGGGTGCGCACAGCCGCAGCGCAGACAAGTTTACGCAGTCTGCGCGAGCTTGACTGCGCTGCGCACACGAAAATTGAGAACAACGTATGGGCCTTGGCGCGCGTGCCTTCGCCTACCTACATTTTTTAACGCGGCATCAGCACCCAATAGTCGAGCTCAAGCAGCACGGCGGGATGATCTTCATCGCCCGATTTCAACGGGAAATCGGCACAGGGGTGATCCTTGGTCGCGACCGTGCGCAGTCGCAGCGCACCGACATCGTCGCGTTCCGGTAACTCAGCCTTGTCCAGCACCTGCGACCACGCAAACACCGTCATGCCGGCAAACAATGGGGCAACGTGGCGGCCCCCGTTGATGGCGGCGACGTGAAAGGCGTTGGCAAGGCCGTTGAAGGAAAGTGCGCGCGCGAGCGAGATCACGTGCCCGCCATAGACCAGCCGCCGGCCAAAGCGACCCTTGCCTTCGATGAACTGATTGAAATGAATGCGCGCAGTGTTCTGATAGAGCCGCGTCGCGATCTGATGCTCGGCCTCCTCGACCGTCATCCCGTCGACGTGATCGATCTGCTCACCGACGGCATAATCGTCAAAACGGAACGGGCTGCCGGCAAGCGCGACATCATAGGCGTTGCCATCGATCCGCGGGTAGGCGTCACCGAGCGTGCTCACGGCCACGGCCTGCGGCAGGCGAGGCACGTGGTCGCCGGGCGCGGCCACTGCCTCGTCTCGTTTGCGCACCATCACCCAGCGCACATATTCGAGCGCCTTCGTTCCATCCTGCCGGCAGCCGGACGTGCGCACGAACACGATCCCGGTCTTGCGGCTTGAATTCTCTTTGAGCCCGATCACTTCGGAGATCGCATTGAGCGTGTCGCCCGGATAGACGGGGGCGAGGAAACGGCCCGACGCGTAGCCGAGATTGGCCACGGCGTTGAGCGAAATGTCCGGCACGCTCTTGCCGAACACGATATGAAACACCAAAAGATCGTCGATCGGCGCACGCGGGTAGCCAATCGCCTGGGCAAAAGCATCCGATGATTGCACGGCAAAGCGTGCGCCGAACAGGCCCAGATAAAGGGAGGCATCGCCGTGGGTAACGGTGCGAGGCGTGGCATGCTCGATGACTTGGCCGACGCGGAAGTCTTCGAAGAAGTGACCGGTCCCGGTTTTGGACATATCTTGCTCACCTGCTTTTCTCGCCGGATCGCACGCTAAAGTGAAATAACCGAGCCGATGCTTTTGTTATTGTCCCATGCGAGATCGCATCTGCATGGGCATGGTAGAGAGCGGACCAAGATTCTGCATCATGTCGGTTGAAGCCATTCCTGATCGCGTCGGGACCTCGCCGGCCGGTCCCGCCGTCCATCCTATCTGGGTGCGCGTCACTCACTGGATCAATGCCCTTGCGGCGATTGTGATGATCGGCTCCGGCTGGGAAATCTACAACGCCTCCCCATTATTTCCATTCGTGTTCCCTCCGGTGATAACGCTGGGCGGCTGGCTCGCCAGCGCGCTGCTCTGGCACTTCGCGGCAATGTGGGTTCTCGCGGTGAACGGCCTCGTTTACCTGATTCTAGGGATCGTAACCGGTCGATTCAGGCGCAAGCTTTTTCCCATTCGCCCAGCCGCGGTTATTGCCGATACCAGAGCGGCGCTCGCCGGCAGGCTCTCCTACGATGATCTCTCCGTCTACAATGCTGTGCAGAAGCTTTTTTACCTTGGAATTGTCCTCGTCGTGATTGTCGCTGTGCTGTCCGGGGTAGCGATCTGGAAACCGGTGCAATTCCAGGAATTCACCGCATTGTTGGGCGGTTATGACAGCGCGCGTTATGTGCACTTCTTCGCCATGGCGGCGATCGTCGCGTTCCTTCTGATCCACGTCATCATGGCCTTCGTCGTGCCGAAAACGATGCGGGCCATGATCACCGGCCGTTGAAGAGGTAATGATGAACCGACGCAATCCCCCGGGTGTCGACCCGAAACTCCTGATCAAGGATGCGGCGGGGCTGCTGCCCGATCCGGCGCGGCGACTTTTCCTGCGCGGGGGCGCGAGCCTGGGGGCGCTCGCGTTGCTGTCGGGCTGCGACATCGTCGACAGCGCCTCGGCGGAACGAGCGCTCATGCGCATCTCCTATTTCAATGACCGCATCCAGGGCTGGCTGTTCAATCCCAACAAGCTCGCGCCGAGCTATCCTGACAGCGCCGTCACGCGTCCATTCCCATTCAACGCCTATTACTCGGAGGATGATGCGCCCGAGGTCGAGAAGGAAGATTACAAGCTCGAAGTCGGCGGCATGGTGGAGAACAAGAAATCCTGGAGCCTCGATGAGCTCTACGCCTTGCCGCAGGAAACCCAGATCACTCGCCATATCTGCGTCGAGGGCTGGAGCGCCATCGGCAAATGGACGGGCACGCCGCTGCGCGAATTCCTGCGTCGCGTCGGCGCCGATATGCGGGCGAAATATGTCTGGTTCCGTTGCGCGGACACCTATTCCACGTCCATCGACATGGCGAGCGCGCTGCATCCGCAGACGCAGATCACCTTCCGGTTTGATGGCGACATCCTGCCGCGCAAATACGGGTTTCCCATGAAGGTGCGCATACCGACCAAGCTCGGTTTCAAGAATCCCAAGCACTTGATGGAGCTCGCCGTCACCGACAAATATCTCGGCGGCTACTGGGAAGATCAGGGCTACAACTGGTTCAGCGGGGTGTAGAGGCGCAGGGCTGGGTCGAGCCCTTGCGAACCCACCACCTTTCCCGCGCTGCTCAATGTTGGGTCGCGTGCAGAACTCGACCCAGCCTACACCTCGACTACGCCTCTGCGCATTGTTGCCTGCGCATTGTTGACAGCCTCTGACGAGCCCTCCTATCGTTTCGCGGACAAACCAAAATCGGACAAACCAAAATCGGAGCTCGGCATGAAAGCCGCTGTCAATCTCGCGCTTGCCATCTTCGGCGCTGTTGCACTGACCACGTCGGGGGCGGCGGCGCAGAAAATAAGCTTCACGCTCAACTGGGTCGCAGGCGGGGATCACGCGCCATACTTCTACGCGCAGAAATTGGGCTTGTATAAGCAGGCCGGGCTCGATGTTGATTTCGAAACCGGCCGGGGCTCTGCCGCCTCGGCGCAGAAGGTGGGTGCGGGACAATCGCAGCTCGGGCTTTCCGACATGGCCGGCGTGTTGCTGTTTCGCGGCAAGGGACTCGATGCCGTCGGCGTAATGAACGTCTATGCCAATTCGCCGCAGGGCCTCTACTGGCTCAAGAGCTCGGGCATCGAAAGCGTGAAGGACCTCGCCGGCAAGAAGATCGGCAATCCCGCCGGCGACGGCGCACGCACCATGTGGCCAGCCTTGGCAAAGAAGGTCGGCATCGATCCGGGCTCGGTGACCTGGGTCAACATCGACGCGAACGCCAAGCTCAGCGCGCTCAAGGCAAGGACCGTCGACGCGACGACCTCGTTCTTCAACCTGCACCATGTGTTTGCGCGCGAGCTGGGCAGCGACATGGGATTTCTGGCGTGGAAGGACGCCGGCGTGAACCCCTATGGCAACTCCATCATCGCGAACGGCCCCTGGCTCAGGGCCAACCGCGATAAGGCCGACAAGTTCGTAAAGATCACGCAGAAGACGTTCGCCGATTGCGTCAAAACACCGGAACCCTGCATCAATGCATTGGTGGAGGCGAACGGCGCGCTGCTGTTTCAGAATGAGCTGGAGAACTGGCATCTCGTCACCATGCTGATGAGTGACGAAATCTCCCGCACCGTTGCGCTCGGCTGGCACGATGACGCGCGCATGGCCGCCGACTACCGGCTGGTCGATGAATATTTGAAGATGGAAAAGCCTTACGACGTGAAAATCGCGTACACCAACGAATTTCTGGACAAGAACGTTAAGATGCCGCCCATTCACCCGCCGAAGTTGTATTAATGCGCTCCGCGCTGCCTCGATTTTAACACCCAAAGATTGGTTTTGCGACACACCTGCGCCCCGCCCCCAACACACAGCGCAAATAAGTTTTAATCCGTGGGATCTCGGCCGGGGGGCCGTAACATGCGCCAGAGCAGCCGGGCTGCAGTCGCGCCGAAGCAGGCGTGTCGCGCAACCTTTTCCGCAACCGCAACTGAGCATTTGAACGCTGCCGGCGCGCGGGAGGTCGCGCCCCCAGGCTTCCTGGCATGGGCGCAGAATGCCTCACCACGCTCGTTGAAACCGCTACTGCTTAAAAGGGGGACTTAGCGATGCTCATCGACAGCGATGACTGCCCTGTTTCTGCCGACTTGATCGGCCGCCTCTATCGTTCGTCGCATCACGACATTAACGATCTGGTCTCCGCGCTCTCGCCCATGCGCCGGGCAAGCCTCGCGACTTTCTGCTACGGCCGCGCCCATCTGCGCGACATCGGGCTTGCGATCGCGGCGACCTGTGAACTCGAGCCATTGGTCGAAGCCGCCGGACGGGCCGGGATCTTCCTGTTCGAGCAGTCGCGCGAGCTGCCGATCGAGGAAAAGCCGCGTTCCTTTTCGAGACAGGCCAAAGTGAGCCTCGCGCCGGTCGGAAACAACGCTTCACCGCCGATGACGTCGAATGTGGTCACGGCCGTCACGCCTGCCGCGGACTGGGGTGCGGAACTCGCGTGAGGAGTGGAACGCTACGCGAGATGGTCATTAAAGCGTCACGATCAACTGTTAGATCGAAAGTGCAATCGCGATAGAGTTGCCGCCGCGGATGTACCGGCACAGCGATGTCGCGCATTGCATGGGGCCCGCCAAGAATCACTTGGCGGGTTTTCATTTCTGCGCCGCGCGCCTGGCTGCGGCGCCTTTAGTTTGAGCATGTCCTTTTTTCGCAAAACCGGTTCCCACTTTTGCGGGACATGCTCTAACGGGCCGGACTGCCGCGGGCGAGGTAGTCGAAGAACTGCTGTTTTTTCAGTTGCCACAGTTCTTCTTCCCGTTTCTCCCAAGCCTTCTTGTGAGAGAGCCGGCAAAAGCGCAGCCGGCGTTTGCGGTGACTGATGAGACCCAGGGGTCCGCCGCAGTAAGCGCATCGTCTGTTCATCGCCCACACTCCCGATCGAGGTCGCACTGGCGTACCGGCACACGGCGCGCCGCAAGCTTCGTTCGCGCCGCCCGTCGGTGTTGCAAATACAGGCAGGGACGACCTGTCGAGAGCGGCACTGCAAGAGCCGCGCCAGCTTTCGAGTCGAGCAGATCTATCGTTAATGCGACGGTTTGCGGCGGCGCGCTCCCAAGTCGGCTGTTGCCGACTTGGGCACTTAAACCGGCCGATCTCGGGTGAACCCAAGTTCGGCTGCGGCTAAAGCCAAGCCTTCAGAAACAGCAGAATCTTGGGCGCCGCATAGGCTCCGAAGCTCCCGGGCTCAAGCGGATCGGCGACCCAGAAATGCCCGGCGCCAGGGATCACCAGAGCCCGCGCCACGAACTGCGCCTGCTTGAGCGCGGTCAGGAAGACTGCCGACTGGGTGGCCGGGTCCACGATGTCGTCATGGCTGCCGTAAACCAAAAGAAACCGGGTCGCGTTCTTGTCCACGGTTGCATAACTCAAGGGCGAGCTTGCAAAGAAGACTTTGCGATCAACCATCGGGGAGGCGCCGAGAAACTTTTCGCTGATCTGGTCGCGCGGCCGTGCTGTCTGGTCGTGCTGCCATTGCGCCAGCATGTCGTAGACGCCGTACACGCCGACGACAGCCTTGATGCCGGCGCCGGCGGATGAATGGGGATCATTGCGATATTCGGCCGAAAACTCCTCCGGCGCGAGCGCGACCAGAGCAGCGAGATGCGCGCCGGCGGAGTCTCCCATGAGGCCGATACGATCGGGATCGACGGCGAGGTCACGAGCCTTGGCGCGCACGAATTGCACAGCCGCTTTGACGTCGTACACGGCGCCGGGATAAGTCTTCACGCCGGGCTTCATCAGCCGGTAATCGACTGCGAATACGCCAAAGCCGTTGCGCGCGAGGTAATCGCCCCAGTGCGTGTAGAACTTGCGAGTGCCGATCTGCCACCCGCCGCCATGAACCGCGACCAAAAGCGGCGCCCGGTTGTTGAGCCCTTTTGGCAAATAAAGATCGCCAATGAGCCTGGTACCGTCATGCTGCGCGAACTCGATGTCGTTGTGGGTGCTCAGTTCGAACTCGCCTGCCATGGTACTCTCCTCCATTCATCCCCTCCCAATTACTGACAAACATGTTCACGCTTGCCGAGCTTGAAAGTGTGCTGGCCATTGTGCGCGCGAGCGTCGCACCTACGCCGCAATATGCCTGGCCGCTGCTGCGGGCGCGTGCCGGCTTGGAAGTCATTGTCAAACATGAGAACCACACTCCGATCGGCGCGTTCAAGGTGCGCGGCGGCCTCGTCCACGTGGAGCGCCTCAAACGTGAACGCCCGCATCTCAATGGTATCGTCACGGCCACGCGCGGTAACCATGGCCAATCGCTTGCCTTTGCAGGCGCGCGCGCCGGACTGCCCGTATCCATCGTGGTGCCGCGCGGCAACTCCCGCGACAAGAACGCGGCCATGCGAGCGCTGGGCGCGCAGCTGATCGAGTACGGACGCGATTTCGATGAGGCCAAGGAGCACGCCGGCACGGTTGCGGCCGACCTTGGCCTGCAATTTGTTCCGTCCTTTCATCGCGACTTCGTCGTCGGCGTTGCGACCTACGCTTACGAGCTGTTCACGGCGCTTGACGACCTGGATACGGTTTATGTCCCGATTGGGCTCGGTTCCGGCATCTGCGGCCTGATCCGCGCCCGCGATCTTCTGGGCTTGCGCACCGCAATCGTAGGCGTGGTCGCCCAAAGCGCCAATGCCTATCGATTGTCGGTCGCGGCGGGTGGCGTCGTGGCGACCAATTCCGCGAGCACCTTTGCCGACGGAATGGCGGTGCGGGTGCCCGATGCCGGCGCCCTCGAGATCATCCGCCGGGGCGCCGAGCGCGTGGTGGAGGTGACCGACGACGAGATTGCAGACGCGATCCGCATTCTCTTCACCGACACCCATAACGCTGCCGAGGGGGCGGGGGCTTCCGCGCTCGCAGCCCTGATCAAGGAGCGCGAGCGATTGCGCGGCCGCAAGGCAGCGGTGATTCTGACGGGCCAGAACATCGACCGGCCCTGGATGGCAGCCGTTCTTGCCGGCGAAACGCCGCTCGTCGCGTGAAGTTGCAGGGTTGGTCGAGCTCTTCCGCGAGACCCAACGCGCTCGCTCCAAAGCGTGTCCGCTCGCTCCAACCTACGCGTTGCCGTTCTGCAACATGGGTCATCTATTCGCACGGGAAACCGCGGTTCGCCATTGTGCTGTCACCGCCGATCGATGATCTTGCGACAATGAAATTCCTGAGCCGCCCGGATGAGAATGGGGCCGTTTCCTCGGGCGGCCGGACGTATTGAGGACCGTGCGATGCGCGCCGTTTTTCGATCCCTCGTTGTGCTCCTTGCGTTGCAGGCGATGGCAGTTCCGGGGCCGGCGCAGGAAGGTCAAGTCGCCGCCATTTCTGCAGAGCCGCAGGCGGAAGGGACGCAGCCGCCCGCCGAGCAGGCGAGCGAGCAAGCACCCCAACCATCGGAGCAGGCCGTTGCGCCAAGCCCGGCGCCAGCACAGCCAGCATCGCAGCCGGCCGAAGAGCAAAAGCCCGCGCCAACGATCGATCTCTCCGGCTATGCGCCGGGCACGATCGTGGTCGAGACATCCGAGCGCAAGCTTCACCTCGTGCTTGGCAATGGCGAGGTGATCACTTACCCGGTCGGGGTCGGCAAGAGCGGCAGATCATGGGCGGGCAGCGGGGCGATCGCCGGAAAATATATCCGGCCGGCGTGGTCGCCGCCCAAGGCGATACGGCGCGTGAAGCCCTGGTTGCCGGACTACATTCCCGGCGGCAGCCCGAAAAACCCGATGGGCGCCGCCGCCATGACGCTTACCGTCGACCAATACGCGATCCATGGGACGAACGATCCCGGCTCGATCGGCGGCTTTGTCTCGTTCGGCTGCATTCGCATGCACAATAGCGATATCCTCGACCTCTATAAACGCGTGCGCGTGGGCACCCGCGTCGTGGTGCTGCAGTAATCCGGTGATCTTTTCCGAAAGCCGGTACCCACTTTTGGGGATCATGCTCTAGCCGAAATAAGCCTCGCGGACCTCTTCGCGATCGGCCAACTCTTGCGGCCTGCCGCCTGCCACCACCCTGCCCTTGGACAAGACATAGCCGTAATGCGACACGGCAAGCGTCTGGCGAACGTTCTGCTCGACCAGGAATACGGTCACCCCGCGGCTGTTGATCTCGCGAATGATGCTGAAATTCTCCTTCACCAGAAGCGGCGCCAAGCCAAGCGAGGGCTCATCGACAAGGAGAAGCTTCGGGGCCCGCATCAGGCCGCGCCCGATGGACAGCATGGCCTGCTCGCCGCCCGACAGGGTGCCGGCAATTTGCATGCGGCGTTCTCTGAGCCGGGGAAAAACGTCGTAGATCTCCTTCATCCGCGCGCGGGTCACCGTTTCTGAGCGTTCCTGATAAGCGCCGACGCGGAGATTTTCCTCGACCGTAAGCTTGGGAAAGACCTTGCGTCCCTCCGGTATGCAGGCGATTCCCGCCCCGATTACCTCGTGCGTTGCAAGGCGCGTGATTTCCCGGCCGTCGAAGACGATGCGGCCCGCGCGCGGCGGGGTGAGGCCAAGGATGGAACGAATAAGCGTGGTCTTGCCGGATCCGTTTGCGCCAAGAAGGCACGTGATGTTGCCGGCGCCGGCCGCAAGCGAAACGCCTTGCAGCACATCCGCCCGGTCGTAAGCGGTATAAACATTTTCGATTTCGAGCATGGCGGCCATTCAAGCCACTCCAAGATAGGCTTCCTGCACCTGGGGGTCGTTTGCGATCTCGCCAAAGCGCCCTTCGCTGATCTTGCGGCCGTAATTGAGCACGGCGCAGCGATCGGTTATTCGCTCAATCACGCCCATCTCGTGCTCGATGATGACGATGGTCAGACCGGGCAGGCGAGCGCGCACCGCCAGGATGTCGTCCATCAGATTGCGGGTTTCCTCATGCGTCATGCCCGCGGACGGTTCATCCAGCAGCACGAGCCGAGGGCGGCTCACGAGTGCGCGGCAGATCTCAAGGCGCCTTCGGTCGATCATGGGAAGCGCCGCTGTCGGCTCATCCAGTTTATTGGCCAGCTCCGGGCTGAACACCGCAACCAGCTCGCGCGCTTCCTCAAAGTAACGCGCGTATTCCGCGATGAAGGCGCCGCGCCGCATGAGGTTGAACGCAAAGCCGTGGTTGAGCCGCATATGGTTGCCGATCATGATGTTGTCGAAGACGGACAGCGGCAGGCACATGCGCGAGCGCTGGAATGTGCGGGTAATGCCGGCACGATAGACCTGCTGCGATGTTGCCCTCGTCATGTCGGTGCCGGCGAAGGTTATGGTACCGGCGTCGGCGGCGTAGAGTCCGGTGATGACATTGAACAGGGTGGTCTTGCCGGACCCATTCGGGCCGATGAGGCCGACGATCTCGCCTTCGCCCACATCGAAATCGATGCCATCGAGCGCGAGCAGGCCGCCGAAACGGCGGGACAGTTGCCTGCATGCAAGCAAGCTCACGCCTTGCTCCGCTGCGCTAGCGGGACATATTCGCGCAACCGGCGCGGCAGCAGCCCCTGCGGCTGAAACAGCAGAATGAGGATGACGAGAGCTGCATAAAGCACGAACCGGTATTCCTGAATGACTTGCAGCTTTTCCGGAAGAATGACGACAAAAGCGGCCGCTACCGCTGCTCCCCAAGGATTGCCGATGCCGCCAAGCAATATGATGGAGACCAGGATGAGCAAATCGCCGAAGGTGAAATTGTTGGGCGCGATGAATCCGAGCACGTGGCCATAGGCCGCGCCGGCAAGCCCGGCGAGAAAATTACCGAGCGTGAAGGCAAGCACCTTCCAGCGCGCGATGTCGAGGCCATAGCAGGCCGCCGCGATCTCATCGAGCCGGATCGCGTCCATGGAGAGTCCGATCCACGAACGCTCGAGCCTGCGCACGAATTCGAAACTCAATATCAGCAAGACGAGCGCGAGCAGCAGATAGGAGAAATAGAATGAGGCGGCAAAATCGCCGATCCGGATTGGGCTGTTGAAGTTCCAGTCGAACAGGACAATGGGCTTGACCTGGATCCCCTGTGGTCCGCCGAGCGTGTCGTTGACCTCGAGAAAGACCTTGAACAGGATCCCGAATGCAATCGTGACAAGCGCCGCATAATGACCGCGTGTGCGAAGCACCGGCAGGATCAGGACGGAACCGATCAGCGCCGCCATCACCCCGCCGAGCGCAATCGTGAGAAGCGGCGGCAGCGAACTGTATTTCGTCACGACCCCCGCGGTGTAGCAGCCAATCCCAAGAAATGCGGCGCCGGCGAAATTGACGATCCCGGCATAGCCGAACTGAATGGTCAGTCCGAGCGCAACGATAGTGAGCAACATGGCTGTCGTGAGCATCAGGATGATGAAATGCTCTTCACGGAACCAAAGCGCGGCTACCAGCAAGCCGGCGACCGCGGCAAGGTCGAACACGCGTTCGTTCGCACCTATGCTGCGCCTGATCGCATCGGCCAATCCCGCTCGCGCGGCAATCGCGATTGCGATCGCAGCGAGCGCAAGCAGCGCGGCCACTGCCCGCTCGCTTTCGGCGCCGAGAAAGAACATCCCGTACAGCGTGGCAACGATGACGAAACCGAGCGCCGGCAGGACTGATCGAAGCGAGCGCGCCATCGCTCACACCCGCTCGCTCGATTTCTCCGCAATGAGACCGGTCGGGCGCAATGTCATGATGGCAATGATGACCGCGAGCGCGAATACGTCTTTGTAGGCGCTCGCAAAGGGCAGCGCGACCGCGCCAATGGTCTGCAATCCGGCGAACAAGAAGCCACCGAGTATTGCCCCGTAGATGTTGCCCAGCCCGCCCACCACCGCGGCGCTGAAACCGAACACGCCCAAGAGCAGGCCCATGCCGAAATTGATTTCGTTGTAATAGAGGCCATTCATAACGCCGGCGAACGCGGCCACCGCCGAGCCGAGAGCAAACGTGGTCAGCACCACGAGATTGAAATTGATGCCCATCGCGCGGGCGGTCTCGCCGTCCTGGGCGACCGCGCGAATAGCGAGGCCAAGCTTGGTCCTGTTGATCAGGAAATGCACGGCGACGATCATCAAGAGGCCCGCTACCAGCAGGATCACGCTGTCCAGCCGCAGCGTAAAATGGCCCCAGTTCAGTGCGCCATTGGGAAGCAGCGCCGGGAACGGTTTCGGATTGGATCCGTCAGGGAATAACAACCGCACGCCTTCGCGCAGCACGGTGCCGAGCATGAGCGTGATCAGAAGGGTGTTGAGCGCGGGCGCGGAATGGAGCGGCAGCACGAGATAGCGCGCGATCACGGCCCCGAGCACGGCCATCGACGCCATGGCCACGAGCGACAGCACAATGAGCTGAATAAGCGGCGAGTCCACGTGCGCCGCTTTCAATGCGAGAAAAGTCGCAAGCGCGGTGAACACGCCGACGGTGAGCACGTCGCCATGGGAAAACTTGATGACGTCGAGCACGCCGAAGAACAGCGTGAATCCGACCGCGACCAGCGCGTACATCACCCCGAGCATGAGCCCGTTGATCAGGAACTGGAGCGCGATGTCCACGCCGCTACTCGGTGCTGATGGCGCTCACCCACTTCGCCGCGCAAGCAACTCGGGCCCGAGCGAAGGGCCCGGGTGAGGGGTGCCATGAATGGATTCGCAAATGATGGCGCTATCGGCGCAAGCTGCGCTTGCCGGAAGCGTATTCGCTGTCCTCCCAGATCACCCATTTGCCGTCCTGCACCACATATTTGGAAATGAGCGGGACGGTGTTTTGGCCGTGATCGTCGAATGTGACCGGGCCGATAATGGAGTCGTAGTTGACCACCTTGCCCAGCGCATCGGTGATCTTTTTGCGATCAGGCCCGACCTCCTCGATCTTGTCGAGAATAAGCTGGGCGGCCGCGAAGGCAAATGCCCCGTATGCCTCCGGCGGCTCCTTGTAGCCGGCCTTGTCGTATTCGGTCTGAAAGAATTTGCCGCGCGGCAGCTTCTCGACCGGCGCTCCCTCGATGAAGCTGAGCGATCCTTCCGCGAGCGATCCCAGGCCCTGGATATACGCATCCGACTTGATGCCGGATGTGCCCTGAAACACGGCGTTGATTGCGAGCTTGTCCATTTGTGAGCGCAGGCGGATGCCGATCGGCGTGAGCCCGCCGAAATAGATGACCTCCGGATTTAGCGCTTTTGCCTGCGTCAACTCGGCGGTGAAATCCTGCTGGTCGGCGGTAACGCCATAGGTGCCGAGAATCTCGCCGCCATCGGCCTTTACATATTGCGAGAAGTACTGGTCGTGCGCCTTGCCGTAGTCCGTGGTGTCGTGGATGCTCACCCAGCGCTTGAAGCCAAGGCCGGTCATCAGCTTGGCGGCGGTTTCATTCTGATTGATCATGGTGCCGTTGATCCGGTGCACCTCGGGAAATTTGTTGCGATAGGTGATGTCGGGCAGCACCGCCCCCCAGACCACCATGGGCAGGCCGAGCCGGTTGTAGGTTTCGACGGCCGCGATCGCCGCGACCGAGCAATAGTGCGAGACTGAGGCGACGATGGAGCGGTCGGCGCCGGCCTTGGTCGCCGTCTGTACCGCGGTGTTCGGCTTGCATTCGTCGTCGAGCACGACGAGCTCGTATTCATATTTCGCTTTGGGATCGGCATTGCGCAGCCGCACGGCAAGATCGGCCGAATTGCGGCCACCAATTCCGTTGGCCGCCGTGCCGCCGGTAAGGGGGCCGATGAAGCTGATCCTGACCTTGTCCTTGGCCTGCGCCGGCGAGGCCAAGAGCAGGGCGCAGAGCAGGGCGCAGAGCGCCGACGCGACGACGGCAGATAGATTTTTTCCGCTGATCATGGGATTCCCCTCAATTGAAAGCCGGCGTGAATGGTGGCGGGTTCGCTCTTTGCCGGCGGCATAAACCCATCGTTGCCCAGGGCGCTCCCGGGAGCAAGCGGGTCGCGTGAACAGCTAATCCAGCCTTGCGCCTGAACGCCGCACGACGTTCGCCCATTTGGCGGAGTCGGCGGCGATGAGAGCCGCGAATTCTTCCGGCGTCCCACCGGCGGGCTCGTCGCCGATAGCAGCAAATCGATCCTTGAATGCTTGTGAGGCAAGCGCCCGGTTGATTGCGGCATTGAGCTTAAGGACGATGGGCTGCGCAAGCCCAGCGGGCGCAATGATGCCGCTCCACGTGGGCGCCGCGTAGCCCGGGACGCCCGCTTGCGCGATGGTCGGCAGTTGCGGGAAAGCTGGAGATCGCCGCGCACCGCTCACGGCGAGCGCCCGCACCGTGC
This sequence comes from uncultured Alphaproteobacteria bacterium, assembly GCA_963771845.1. Taxonomy (GTDB): domain Bacteria; phylum Pseudomonadota; class Alphaproteobacteria; order Rhizobiales; family Xanthobacteraceae; genus VAZQ01. The sequence goes on from CAVYVC010000022.1 coordinate 100,709, forward strand.
CGGACGTTGCATGGGGAGCGATCGAGTTGAGGCTCTCGAACATGAGCTGTACGCGTCCCGCAATCAGGTCATTGATCGCGGGCGCTCCGCCGCGGTAAGGCACATGCACGATTTCGGTTCCGGTCATGGATTTGAACAGTTCGCCCGCGACATGACCCGGCGATCCGCTTGCCGAAGAGGCGTTGAGCAGCTTTCCCGGATTTTTCTTTGCATAATCGATCAGCTCGATCACAGACGTGAACGGTTCTTTCGGCGAGACCGCGAGCAGCAGGTGACCGCGCGTCGCGAGCGCAATCGGCTGGAAATCGCGCGCAATGTCGTAGGGGAGCTTGGCGACCATGTGCGGGCTGATCGCAAGCGCGCCGATCGGTCCCATGCAAAGGGTGTAACCGTCGGGCTCGGCCTTGGCGGTGAGCTCGAGGCCGATCGTGAAGGCGGCGCCCGGCCGGTTCTCGATGATGACCTGCTGGGCGATCTCCTCAGCCAGCTTGGCCCCCAGAATGCGAGCGACCGTGTCGGTCGCGCTGCCCGCGGCCTGCGGAACAATCAGCTTGATGGATTTCTCCGGGTATTCCGCCGCGGCGCTTGTCGACAACACGCATGCAAGCAGGATGACCCGGAGGCGCATCTGTTTGTCCCACTGAACCCGGCGGCCAAAATCCGTTCTACAGTGCCGGGTGATCAGTAGGTAGCCCGATTCGACGATCTCGTCGCCGCAACCTGGAAGCGTCAGAAGGTGACGACGTCCTTGATGGCCGACGCCGAGTCCGCCGGCACCAGCTTGCGCGCGACGAAATCATCCCAGTTCTTGAATTTCGCCTTGGCGCGGGCCTCCATAATGGCCTTCGACTGGACGGGGCTGATCTTCGGAAGCTTCGCGAGCTCGGCCGCTGTCGCAGTGTTGAGATTGATCTTGCTTGCAACAGGCGCAGTTGTGGCTCCGGTGGTGTCGGGCTTGGGCGCGGCGGCGGCCGGAGGCGTGGGAGACGGAGCCGGTTTGGTGGCCTGAGCCAGCACCGGAGACGATACAAGGGCGAGCGCTGCTGCGCCGATGAGCATGCAACGGGTAAGCATGGGTAGAGTTCCTCTCTGAATGCCCCTGGCTTGCCTTTGCTATGCAAACCAAACGGGCGTTTGAATTTCTCAGCCCCGCAACCGATCGGTTACCGGCTGATTGCGTTCTTGCTAGCGCAGAGAGTCCGAACAGCAGGTGGCTGACGCGTTCATTTGCTATTCACGGTCGTGGCCGATTTGGGAGTTGGCGGCGGATTACGCGCCATCCGCCTTCGGCGGATCAGCGCTAATCGGCCGATTTGAGTTTAGCTTTCCGTCTGCAGCGGCAGGCGCACCGGGTGCCCGCACTCCACTGCCTTCTCTATGGCGATGGTGGTCTCCAGATTGATGCGGGCCTGCTCGGGCGTGGTGTGGACGGTCGGCGCGCCGGTTGCGAGATGATCGAGCCAGGCGCGCGTCTCGTTGCCGAGCGGACCCCAGAAATCGCCGACCGCCCAGTCGCCCGCGCTGTTGCTGCCGAGGAAGGCCATGTTCACGGAATGACCGGGCACATAGGGATGGGGAATGCCCTTCTGCGAGAACAACAGATGATCCATGTGATCGTCGTCGATGATCATGGTGCCTTCGCTGCCGAGAAGCTCGACGCGGTCTGATTGTCCCAGCGTCGGATATTCGGCAGGCAGCGCGTAGCTGATGCCGAAATTGATGACCGCGCCGTCGGCGAAGGTCACGATCGCCCAGGTCACGTCATCGGCGCCGTATCCCGCTGCGCGGAAGATGCCGTGTTGGCCGCGTGCCACCACCTCAACCGGACGATTGCCTTCCAGGAACCAGCACATGAGATCGACGTAGTAGGTGAGCACGTCGAGTACCGGAGTGGCGTGCGGATCGCGCTCGAGGATGGCGAAAGTCTGGGCGCGCGAGTTGTAGACCCGCGCCGTGCCGCCGACGATACGGCCAAGCCGTCCGTGCAGCATCTGCTCCTTGGCGCGCAGGAAGCATTCCTTGTAGCGGCGGCTGTAGCCCACACGCAGCGTGCCCTTGGTTGCGCGCAAGGTGTCGAGGATCTTGTCGGCCTCGGCGAGCGAAAACCCGATCGGCTTTTCCACCAGCACCGGCTTTCCCCGCTCGAGTGCCTGCAGAATGGGAAGCGTGTGCTGCTGCTCCGGCGTCGAGACGATCACCGCCGTCACCGCGGGATGGCTGATCACCTCCTCGTTGCTGCCGCTCGCAACTTGCGCACCGGCTGCTTCGGCGAGCGCGCGGGCGCGCGCGGGATCGCGATCCGAGATTGCGAGGAAGCTCACCGCGGGATGCTTGGCGGCAAGCCGCGCGCGCAGCGTGCCGATGCGGCCCGCGCCGACCACGGCAATGCCGATATCGGCTCGTTTCACGGTTATGCCACCTGCCGCATCGGCACATCGCGGCGGTAGCGCCGCACGCGATCCTCGTCGACCTCCACCCCGAGTCCCGGAGCGTCGGATATCTCCACGTGCCCGCGGTCAATGCGAATGGGCCGCGCGGTCACGTCTTCGGCGAGTCCCTCGTTGGAGAGCGTGAGGCCCCACGCGATCTGCGGCAGCGCAGCCGCAACATGCAGAGCTGCTGCGCAGGCAATGCTCGATTCCCCGGTCTTGGCTGCCACATTGACCTTGAGTCCCAGCGCATCGCACAGGCGGCCTGCATCCATGACGCCGCGCATGCCGCCGAGCTTGATGGTTTTGAGACTCGCGCCGCCTGCCGCACGCGCCGCGTGATGACGGCGAAGATCGTCGAGACCATGAATGCTCTCGTCGGCGCCGATTGCGATATCACTCGCCTTGGCAACCGTTGCCATGCCTGCGATATCGTCCGCGGCAACAGGCTGCTCGAAAAAATCGAGCGCGGCGCCCGCCAGCGCGCGCACGTATTGCACCGCCTCCTCGGCGCTCCAGCCCGCATTGGCGTCACCAGAAATCAGGCTACCGGGCCCAATGCGGGCGCAGATGCGCCGGGTGCGCTCGGCATCGACCAACGGCTTGTCGACGCCGACCTTTATCTTGAACGCGGTATAGCCCTGGGATTTCTTGCTATCCGCCTCGCGCATATCCGAGGCAAGCTCGCCGGTGCCGATGACGCCGAGAACCGCCATGCGGCTGCGCTCTTTGCCGCCGAGGAGCGCGTAGGCAGGCCGGTTGGTGGCACGGCCGAGAAGATCATGCAGCGCGATCTCGATTGCGGCCTTGGCGGCATTGTTAGCATACATGCGCTGGCGCATGGCCGCGCTCGCTCCGGCGATGTCCTCGGCCGGGGCGCCCTCGATCGCGGGCGCGAGATAATAAATGGCCGCCATCATGCTTTCGACGGTCTCGCCGGTCATGGTCGGGGCAGAAGCGGCTTCGCCCCAGCCGACCGCGCCGCTGTCCGCCTCGATCCGCACCATCACGTTGTCCGCATACCTGATTTCGACGCCCGCCATGAAGACCGGCTTCTTCATGGGGATGCGCACCGCAATCGGCTCAATGCGTTTGATTTTCATCAGATCACCTTGTCGTTTCGCAGTTTTGCAATTGCGTTTTCGTCAAACCCCAGCTCGCCCAGAATTTCCTCATTGTGCTGGCCGAGCAGCGGCGGCGCGCGGCGCACCGAGCAGGCCGTATCGGAAAACTTGAACGGAATGCCGAGCATCTGCAAGGCGCCGATGGTGGGGTGCTGCACCGTCGCGATCATGTCGCGCGCGGCGGTGTGGGGATCATCGAGCGCCTGCGCCACCGAATTGATCTTGCCGCAGGGGACGCCCACCGCCCTGAGCTTGGCAAGCCACGCGTCGGCGCAATCACGCGAGAGTGCCGCGTTGATGAGGCCATCGATCACGGCACGGTTCTCGACGCGCGCCCGGTTGCTGGCGAAGCGCTCATCGCTCGCCCATTCGGCATGGCCCAGTACTTGCGCGCAGCGCGCAAATTGACGTTCGTTTCCGACCGCGATTGCCATCATGGCATCGGCCGCCTGATAGGTCGTGTAAGGCACGATGCTGGGATGCCCGTTGCCGAAGCGGGCGCCGTTGCGACCGGCGATGAGATAATTGGCGGCCACGTTGATGAGCATGGAGAGCGCCGTCTCGTAGAGCGAAAGCTCGACCTTCTGGCCCTTGCCGGTGCGCTCGCGCGCATGCAGCGCCGCGAGAATGGCGTTGCTCGCCAGCATGCCGGTGCACACATCGACAATGGCGACGCCGTATTTGGTGGGTTGACCATCCGGCTCGCCGCAAATGCTCATCAGGCCTGATTGCGCCTGCAGGACGAAATCGTAGCCGGGCAGCGCCGCCTTTGGGCCGCTCGATCCGTAGCCCGTGATGGAGCAGCGAATAAGCCGCGGGGCGACGCGTTCGAACCACTGATCCGTAAAGCCCCATTTCTCCAGCGTGCCCAGCCGGAAATTGTCAATGAGCACATCGGCCCGATCGATGAGGCCGGCGAGAATCTTCTGCCCGGCAGGAGCTGCCATGTTGAGCGTGACGGAGCGCTTGTTGCGGTTCACGCCAAGAAAATAAGCCGCCTCCTCCCCCGCGAAGGGCGGCCCCCAGCTGCGGGTATCGTCGCCTTTCTCAGGCGGCTCGATCTTGATGACATCGGCGCCCATGTCGCCTAGCATCATGGTGCAGAGTGGACCCGCGAGGATGCGCGTGAGATCGATGATGCGAATTGCGGCCAGCGGGCCGGCTGCGGTTGCTGCGGTGTCTATCGCTGCCTGCGTCATTTCGATTTCCTGCGCATGGAGGGTGGCGCGTTAAGGTCCCTGGCGCAGCCATCGAGATATTCTTCCAACTCGCGTTTGTTGCGCATGCGAAATTTCTGAAAGTCCGGTTTGCGTCCTTGCAGGAAGGCGTTCATGCCTTCGAGGCTCTCCGGCGAGCCCCAGACATGGGCAAGCAGCTCCATCCCGTGCTGCCAGGAGGCATAAAGCAGGTCGGATTCGAAATTCAGGCTCTTCTTGGTCATGCGCAAAGTCTGCGGGCTGTGGTCCTTGATGGTCTCGCACCAGGCGAGCGTCTCGCGGCGCAAACGGCTCTGCGGCACGCATTTGTTGATGAGCCCGATCTCGACTGCCTCCTGCGCGCTGAAACGGCGCGCGCAGAAGATCATCTCGCGCGCAAGCCGCTCGCCGATGATGCGGGGAAGGTATTGCGTGGCGCCCACGGTCGGACAGGCGCCCACCCGCGCGCCGGTCTGCCCGAGCACGGCATTCTCGGACGCGATCACCAGATCGCACCAGAGCGCCAGCTCATGGCCGCCGCCCACGCACCAGCCGTTCACCATGGCGATGACCGGGATGGACAGGCCGCGGATGGTCATGGCGAGCCCCTGCATGCGGTCGTTCCACATGGCAGCATTGATCCAGTTGAGCCGCTTCATGGCGTAGAAATCCCCGCCGGCGGAGAACGCCTTGTCGCCAGCGCCGGTGACCACCGCGCAGGCGATCGACGGATCTTCGCGCGTCGATCGAAGCGCATCGATCAGCTCATCGAGCGTCTGCTCGCGAAAGGCATTGAGCACGCGCGGCCGGTTGATGGTCACCCACGCGACCTGATCCGTCACCTGGTAAAGGATGTCACGATAGCTGCGTCCATTGCCGTTTGTTATTTTCAGCGGGCGCTTTTTTGCCATGACAATTCTCGCTATGTGTCCAACTACCGTAACCCGATCGATTTCGTGGACGCAATCGCTGGGAGATGCAATCAGCTAAAGCATGCACGGCACGCAAACAGAAGGACGCGAGTACTCATGCAGGATTTGTTGGCACGCGCGGAGTGGATCGGCCGGCTCCTCAAGGACCGCCGCGAGACCATTGTCGTGGCGGAATCATCAACCGGCGGTCTCGTTTCGGCAGCATTGCTCGCGCTGCCAGGCGCCTCCGCCTATTTCCTCGGCGGCGCGATCGTTTATACCCAGACCGCGCGCAAGGCGCTGATGGAGCTCGCCGATATATCGGCACTGGGTATGCGGGCCGCGACCGAGCCCTATGCGCGGCTCCTGGCGCAAACGGCGCGCGCACGCTTCGCATCAACCTGGGCGCTGGCCGAGAGCGGCGCGACCGGACCGACCGGCAATCGCTATGGCGACGCGGCCGGGCACTGCTGCCTCGCCGTCGCCGGACCGGTCGAGCGGGCGATCACGCTGGAGACCGGCAGCAACGATCGTGTCGCCAACATGCGTGCGTTTTCGGCAGCCGCGCTCGATCTTCTAGTGCAGGCGCTGGGGGCGTAAGGCGGCAAGGGTTAGTTGCGCGACCGGGCACGCACGGAGCGCGATACATGTAGGGCGGGTTTCAAACCCGCCCTCGCGCAAAAAAACACGAACCGTGAGGTTGCGCCGAGATCGGGAAAGAAGGCGCTAGCCCCATTTGTTGTCCGTCTTCTGTCGTCCCATACATGACCCAGACAATACCTCTGGATCGACTTCTGCCGAGATAGGGGCGGGTTTGAAACCCGCCCCTACAAGTATACAAAGATCGTCCTCTCGATGGATTGCCCCATGCGCGTGAACGATTTCCGCAGCTTTGACTTTGGCCTCGGCGAGACGGCCGACATGCTGCGCGCGAGCGTGCGCGACTTTGCCGCCGACAGGATTGCGCCGCGCGCGGACGAGATCGACCGCAGCAACATCTTTCCGCGCGATCTCTGGCCGGAGCTCGGCAAGCTCGGCCTGCACGGCATCACGGTCGAGGAGGAATGGGGCGGCGCCGGGCTCGGCTACCTCGAACATTGCGTGGCCATGGAGGAGGTCTCGCGCGCATCCGCATCCGTCGGGCTCTCCTATGGCGCCCATTCCAATCTCTGCGTGAATCGAATCCGCCGCAACGGCAATGACGAGCAGAAGCGCCGCTATCTGCCGAAGCTCATTTCCGGCGAGCACGTGGGCGGGCTTGCAATGTCGGAGCCGGGCGCGGGCTCCGATGTCGTCGCCATGAAGACGCGCGCCGAGAGGAAAGGCGACCGCTATATCCTCAACGGCAGCAAGATGTGGATCACCAACGGCCCGCAGGCGGAGACCCTCGTCGTCTACGCCAAGACCGATCCCGCCGCAGGTGCGCGCGGCATCACAGCGTTCCTCATCGAAAAAGGCAGCAAGGGGTTCTCAACCGCGCAGAAGCTCGACAAGCTCGGCATGCGCGGCTCCGATACCTGCGAACTGGTGTTCCAGGACTGTGAAGTGCCGGCGGGCAACGTGCTCGGTGAAGAAGGCGACGGTGTCACCATCCTCATGTCCGGCCTCGATTACGAGCGGGTCGTGCTGGCGGCGGGGCCGCTCGGCATCATGCAGTCCTGCATGGACGTCGTGATGCCGTATGTCCATGAGCGCCGGCAGTTCGGAAAGTCGATCGGCGAATTCCAGCTGGTGCAGGGCAAGGTCGCCGACATGTATGTCGCCATGAACGCCTGCAAGGCCTACGTCTATGCGGTCGCGCGGGCATGCGATCGCGGCGAGACAACGCGCGAGGATGCAGCCGGCGCCATTCTCTATGCGGCGGAGAATGCGACGAGGATCGCGCTTGACGCGGTCCAGCTGCTCGGCGGCAACGGCTACATCAACGATTATCCGACCGGGCGCTATCTGCGTGATGCCAAGCTCTATGAGATCGGCGCCGGCACCAGCGAGATTCGGCGCATGCTGATCGGCCGCGAGCTGTTCGAGAAGTCGCGGTAAACGCCGCCAATGACCGCCCTTGCCTCCACCATTGATCCGCGCTCGCGCGAATTCGCCGACAACACCGCCGTGATGAAAGGCCTGGTCGCGGATCTGCGCAGCAAGCTCGCAATCGCCATGCAAGGCGGCAGCGAGGAGGCGCGGGCAAGGCATGTCGGGCGCGGAAAATTGCTCGCGCGCGAGCGCGTCAATCTGCTGCTCGATCCCGGCACCCCGTTTCTTGAATTGTCGCCGCTTGCCGCCTACGGGCTCTATGGCGCAGACGTGCACTCCGCGAGCCTGATCACCGGCATCGGGCGGGTGAGCAACCGCGAATGCATGATCATTGCCAACGACGCCACCATCAAGGGCGGCACCTATTATCCCATGACGGTGAAGAAGCATCTGCGCGCCCAGGACATCGCGCGCGAGAATTACCTGCCCTGCATTTACCTCGTCAATTCCGGGGGCGCATTCCTTCCGCTGCAGGACGAAATTTTCCCCGATGAACGGCACTTCGGGCGCATCTTCTACAATCAGGCGCGCATGTCGTCGCTGCGCATTCCGCAGATCGCGGTCGTCATGGGATCCTGCACGGCAGGCGGCGCCTACGTGCCGGCGATGTCGGATGAAAGCATCATTGTTCGCAACCAGGGCACCATCTTTCTCGGCGGGCCGCCGCTGGTGAAGGCTGCGACCGGGGAGGAGGTGAGCGCGGAGGAGCTGGGCGGAGCCGAGGTGCACAGCCGCCAATCCGGCGTCACCGATTATTACGCCATGAACGACAACCACGCGATCGGCATTGCGCGCCGCATTGTCGGCAATCTCAATCGCATCAAGCATTCGTTTCTCGAAATGCGCCCGGCACGCGAGCCGCTCTATCCCGCCGAAGAGCTTTACGAAATCGTGCCGGCCGACATCCGCGTTCCCTACGACGTGCGCGATGTCATTGCGCGCCTGGTCGATGGCTCCGAGTTCGACGAGTTCAAGGCGCTCTATGGCCAGACGCTGATCTGCGGGTTTGCTCACATTCACGGTTTTCCCGTCGGCATCCTCGGCAATAACGGCATCCTGTTCAGCGAGAGCGCGCTCAAGGGCGCCCATTTCATCGAGCTCGCGAGCCAGCGCAACATTCCGCTGCTCTTTCTGCAGAACATCACCGGCTTCATGGTGGGACGCAAATATGAAGCGGGCGGCATCGCCAAGGACGGCGCCAAGATGGTGACGGCGGTCGCGACCACGAGCGTGCCGAAATACACCGTGATCATCGGCGGCAGTTACGGTGCGGGCAATTACGGCATGTGCGGCCGCGCCTACGCCCCGCGCTTTCTCTGGATGTGGCCGAATGCGCGCATCTCGGTGATGGGCGGCGAGCAGGCGGCATCGGTGCTCGGCTTGCTCCGCCAGGAGGCGACCGAAGCCAAGGGAGGGACCTGGACCGCGCAGGATGATGCGGCGTTCAAGGCGCCCATTCGCGAGCAATACGAGATGCAGGGGCATCCCTACTATGCCACCGCGAGGCTGTGGGACGACGGCATTATTGATCCCGCCGATACGCGCATGGTGCTCGCGCTCGCGCTCGCTGCCGGTCTCAACGCGCCCGCGCCTGAGCCGACCCGCTTCGGCATTTTCCGGATGTGATGGCCGTCCGGCGGTTCGACAAGCTCCTGATCGCCAACCGCGGCGAGATCGCCTGCCGCATCATGCGCACGGCAAAGCGCATGGGGCTTTGCTCCGTGGCGGTGTTTTCGGATGCGGACCGCGATGCCATGCATGCGGCACTCGCGGACGAGGCTATCCACATCGGACCGCCGCCGCCCAAGGAGAGCTATCTCAACATCGCAGCCATTCTCGATGCCGCGCGCAAAAGCGGCGCCGGTGCAATTCATCCGGGCTATGGATTTCTTTCCGAGAATGCAGACTTTGCCCAGGCCTGCGCCGACGCAGGCCTGGTTTTCGTCGGCCCGTCGGCGGATACCATCCGGCTGATGGGATCGAAATCGGCAGCGAAGGCGCTGATGCAAGCCGCCGGCGTGCCGATTGTGCCGGGTTATCACGAGCGCGCCCAGGATGCGGCCACGCTGCGGGAAGCGGCCGAGCGCATCGGTTATCCCGTTCTGATCAAGGCTTCGGCCGGCGGGGGCGGGCGAGGAATGCGCCTCGTCAACGACGGCGGTGAGTTTACCGAAGCGCTCGCAGGCGCCAGGCACGAAGCGATGGCGGCGTTCGGCGATGATCAGGTGCTGATCGAAAAATATCTCACAAAGCCCCGCCATATCGAAATACAGGTGTTCGGCGACAGTCGCGGCAATCTGGTCTCGCTGTTTGAGCGCGAATGCAGCTTGCAGCGCCGGCACCAAAAGGTGGTTGAGGAAGCGCTGTCCGTTGCGGTCACACCGGCGCGGCGCGCCGAAATGTCGGCGGCGGCACGCGCCGCGGCGCAAGCCGTGAACTATCTCGGTGCCGGCACGGTCGAGTTCATTGCCGATGGCAGCGGCTTTTATTTCATTGAAATGAACACGCGGCTCCAAGTCGAGCATCCCGTTACCGAGATGATCACCGGGCTTGATCTCGTGGAGTGGCAGCTGCGCGTTGCGTTCGGCGAGGCACTGCCGCTCAAACAGGAGGAGGCGCGGGCGAACGGCCACGCGATCGAGGCTCGCATCTATGCCGAGGACGCGGACAAGGGCTTTCTGCCGTCAACCGGCGTTATCAGGCACTGGCGCGAGCCCGCGGGCGAGGGCATTCGCGTGGATACCGGCTTCCGCTCCGGCGACGCGGTCACTCCTTATTACGACGCGCTGCTGGCGAAGCTCATCGTCTGGGCGCCCGGCCGGCCGCAGGCGATCGAGCGAATGGCGCACGCACTGCATGGGTTCGAGATCGCGGGGGTAACGACCAATCTTGGTTTTCTGCAAGTGCTGATCGAGCACCCGCAGGTCGCGCGCGGCGATATCGACGTCGATTTTATCGAGCGCGAAATCTCCACCTTGACCGCGCATGCGGCTCAAATCACCGCCATCGACATCGCCGCCGCGTGCGCCGCCGTCATTTTACACGAGCCGGAGGAACAACGCGCACAGCGCGACCATTCGCCGTGGGGCCGTACGGACGGCTGGACCTTGGCCGGCCGGCGCTCGCGCCGCCTGAGTTTCCGCGAGCACACGCATCGCTATGATGCGATCCTTTGGTATGGCCGGGACGGCTTGAGCATGGAATTCGAGGGGATCACTGCGCCGCTGCGGTGGAATGAACGCGAGCCGCAATCCTTCGATGTGATCCTGGGCGATGCGAGCGAACGCGCAACTGCCACCTGGTCCGGGCGCGCTCTCGACCTCGTTACGCCGCATGGCCGTTTCGCCCTTGCCTGGCTTGATCCGTTCGCCGCTGACCTGCGGGAAGCGGCTGCCGAGAGCCGCATTGTCGCGCCGATGCCCGGAACGGTGACGCGAATCCTGGCTCAGCCGGGGACGGACTTGCCGCGCGGTGCGCCGCTTCTGGTGCTCGAGGCAATGAAGATGGAGCACACGCTGCGAGCGCCCGCTGATGGACACCTCACCGCGCTCAAATGTGCCGTGGGTGATTTCGTGCAGGAAGGCACCGAGCTTGCCGAGTTCGAGCCGGCAGATACCTCGCCCTGAAAGGGCTTCCAGGAGAGGTATGGAGAGGGTGATGGCCCGACGCACCTCCCTCCCACCTGCGGCGCGTTGACTTGTCCAGCTCACGCCTCACAAAGCGGGAAAAAAAGCTCCGAGGGGAGCGCCCAATCGTTCATGGAGCGGCGCGATCCGGAAGCACATGCGCGATCGATTCTATGCAGACGCTTTGGAAGATCACTGATTTTATCCCAACGCATATTCCGCGTAGGGAAAATCACAACTTGTTGCGATGCTCACATCGCCTTTCAATTAGATTAGGCGGCGCCGCCTCGGACGTCCTTGATTTTCACATCTCCAGCCTTGTTCTTCTGCCCTCCTCCAATCTTGATCTCGATCCGAGCTCCGTTCGGAAATGTGCATTGGTAATCGATCCGAGATCGAATAATCTTCGTTTGGAACGTTCGGAGGTAACTGTCATGTACATTCGCGTTTGTCTCGGGGTCCTGCTGACGTTCGCGTTCGTAGCCGGCGCCCTGCCGCTATCTCCCGCCTACATGCATCCCTTGATTGCAGCCGTGGTTTCGCCCACCGCGGAGGCACAATCGAGAGTACGCACACTGCTCGACCGGATAATGGGCAAGACGATGCCGGAGGGCATTGTCAAAACCAATGGCCGTATCGAAGCCACCCAGGTCGACGTTGCTGCGAAATATCCCGGCCGCCTCGTTGACATCACCGTCCAGGAGGGCAGCGAGGTCAAAGCAGGCCAAGTCGTCGGCCGAGTATCGTCGCCGGAATATGAGGCCCAGCTCAGGTCGGCGCAATCCAACGTGGAGCGCGCCAAGCAGACGATGGCCGAGGCGGATGCACTGATCGATCAACGGAAAGCTGTTTTGGCGGCAGCTAAATCCGACTTCGATCGCGGACAGGAGCTCGTCGAGAAGGCGATTATCTCGCAACAGACGTTCGACCAGCGCCGCCGTAATTACGAAGGAGCGGACGCAGGCGTGCAGGGAGCAATCGCGCAGCGCCAGCAAGCCGACGCCGCCATCAAAAGTGCGCAGGGCGATGTAGAACGCATCGAGGCGGTTTTGCGCGACCTGATTCTGATTTCGCCCAGAACGGGGCGAGTGCAATACCAGTTAGCCCGCAACGGTGAAGTGGTCGCTGCCGGCGGCAAGGTCCTGACTATCCTTGACCTGCAAGATGTGTATATGACGGTTTTCCTTCCCGCAGCAATCGCCGCCAGACTCGGGTTCGGCAGCGAAGCCCGCATTATCCTGGACGCCGTCCCGCAGTATGTGGTTCCGGCCTCGGTCAGCTTTGTGGCCGCGGACGCGCAGTTCACCCCGAAGACCGTCGAGACCCAAGATGAACGCGAAAAGCTGATGTTCCGCGTCAAGCTGCAATTGGATACAGCCGTTCTCAAACAATACAGCCAGCGGGTGAAGACGGGCATACGCGGGCTTGGAATCGTGCGCACGGATCCCGCAACACCCTGGCCGGACGATCTGCAGGTCAAGCTGCCGCAATGACTGACGGTCCCGTCGCACGGGTCGAGGCTGTGTCCCACCGATATGGCGCGACGGTAGCGTTGGACAATGTGACGATTGACATCCCGCCGAAAATTATGGTGGGCGTCATCGGGCCCGACGGCGTCGGCAAATCCACCTTGCTTGCGCTCATTTCCGGCGTGCGTACGATCCAAAGCGGAAGGGTCATCGTTTTCGGGGAGAGTTTGGCCACGAGAGGCCACCTCAGGAACATTCGCGGTCGCATCGCCTACATGCCCCAGGGATTGGGTCGCAACCTCTATCCCACGCTCAGCGTATTCGAGAACATCGACTTCTTCGGCCGTCTGTTCGGCCAGTCGGCATCCGAGCGGCGTGCCCGTATCACCGAGCTCCTGACCGCCACCGGTCTCGATCCATTCGAGCACCGTCCGGCCGGGAAGCTTTCCGGCGGCATGAAGCAGAAGCTGAGCCTTTGCTGCGCGCTGATCAATGATCCCGACTTGCTGATCCTCGACGAGCCTACGACCGGCGTTGATCCGCTGTCGCGCGGCCAATTCTGGGACCTCATCAACACAATCCGAGCGCGGCGTCCACAGATGAGCGTCGTGGTGGCGACCGCCTATATGGACGAGGCCCAGCGCTTCGACTGGCTCATGGCCATGGACGACGGCAAGATCATTGCTCACGGCACTCTGCAGGAACTGCTGGACAAGGCGGGGGAGCCAACGCTCGATGAAGCTTTCATCGCTCTGATGCCGGAGGAAAAGCGCGCACTCTATGAAAAGGTGATCGTGCGACCGCGCACCGCCGCCGCGGACGAGGTGCCGGCCATCGAGGCCGAGGGGTTGACGCGGCGGTTCGGCGACTTTGTCGCCGTGGATCATGTTAACTTCCGTATCGCGCCTGGCGAGATCTTCGGTTTCCTTGGCTCCAACGGCTGCGGCAAGTCGACGACCATGAAGATGTTGACCGGATTCTTGCCCGCCACGGAGGGCTGGGCGAAGCTGTTCGGGAGACCGATGGGGTCGGACGACATGGAGATGCGCCGCAACGTCGGTTACATGACGCAGGCGTTCTCGCTGTATGGCGAGCTCACCGTCAGGCAAAACCTCGAGCTGCATGCGCAGCTCTACCATTTGCCGTCCGATAAGATGGAAGGCCGCATCAAAGAACTCTTGAAGCGCTACGATCTTGAAGCCGTCGTCAACACCAAGCCAGAGAGCCTCCCACTCGGGATAAAGCAGAGACTTCAGCTCGCCGTGGCGGTGCTGCACGAACCCGCCATTCTCATCCTCGACGAGCCGACTTCAGGCGTCGATCCGATCGCGCGTGATGCATTTTGGCGCACGTTGATCGACCTCTCCCGCGACGATGGAGTCACGATCTTCCTCTCAACCCATTTCATGAACGAGGCGGAGCGGTGCGACCGCATCTCACTGATGCATGCGGGCAAGGTGCTGGCGGTTGGTGCTCCGTTGGATCTGGTCAAGGAGCGTGGCAGCAGCTCGCTGGAAGACACCTTCGTCGGCTATCTCGCCGACGCCGCTGGCATCGACCGCTCCAAGAAGGTGGAGGTGCCGCCGACGCAATCGGCGCCGATCGAAGCGGAAACTATGCGCGTACCAAAGCGGTTCAATCTGGTGCGTCTGTGGGCCTATGCCAGGCGCGAGACCGTGGAGCTTCTGCGCGATCCGATCCGGCTGGCGTTTGCCGTCTTCGGCCCAATTCTTCTGATGTTGGCCTTCGGTTACGGCATCTCTTTCGATATCGAAAACCTGCAGCTGGCGGCATACGACCAGGATAACACGCCGCAAAGCCGCGAGCTGCTCGATGGCTTTTCCGGCTCCCGGCATTTTGTGCTGCAGCCGCCGATCGGCTCCGCAGCCGAGGCGGATCGGCGTCTGCGCAGCGGCAACACGCAGATCGTTGTGGAAGTGCCGAGTGGATTTGGCCGCGATTTGCTCAGGGGCGCCCGGCCGGAGGTCGATGCGACCGTTGACGGCGCCATGACCTTCCGCGGCGAAACCGCGAGAAACTATGTCGGCGGCGTGGTGCGGAAGCAGGGTCAGGAGCTGGATCGCCGGAGCCGGCGTGCAGGCAGTCCGAATGCCTGGAGCGACGACGATATCCAGACGCGCTTTCGCTACAATCAGGCCTTTCTTAGCGTCAATGCCATGGTGCCAAGCGTGTTCATGCTCATGCTTTGCCTGATCCCTGCCATCATGTCGGCGATTGCCGTCGTGCGCGAGAAGGAGACCGGCTCCATCGCCAATTTCCGCTCCACGCCGATCACCAGATTCGAATTCCTTCTCGGCAAGCAGCTCCCCTACGTCGCCGTCGCCATGGTGAATTTCGTCTTCTTGCTCCTGATGGCGGTCTTCCTCTTCGGGGTGCCGCTCAAGGGGCCGTTCCTCACGTTGTTGATCGCGACAATCGTGTACGTAGTGGCAACAACCGGTTTCGGACAATTGATCTCGTCCTTCACCCGCACACAAGTCGCCGCAGTTTTCGCGACCGCGATCCTATCCATCGTGCCGGCCGTGAATTTTTCGGGGTTGTTCGCCCCGGTTTCGTCGTTGTCCGGCGGAGCAAAGATTATCGGCCTGACATTCCCATCGGCCTGGTATCAGCCCGTCACCGTCGGGGTCTTTGCAAAGGCGCTGGGAATGCCGGAGCTTTGGCGAAGCATAGCGGCAATCGCCGCTATCGCGACAGCGTACTTCATTCTGTCGCTCGCGTTCCTTCGCAAGCAGGAGGCGTGAGATGTCTGCGTCTGGCGGGCACCCTGCACCAAAGCTGGCCGAGGCGCGAAGGATGACGCTGCGCGATCATCTGTTAAATATCTTTCGCCTGGTGATCAAGGAGCTGAGAAGTATCCGCTCTGATCCGACGATGCTGATTCTCGTGATCTACGCCTTTAGCATCTCCGTCAACACTGTGGCGACCGGAGCCGTAACCGAAGCAACCAACCTCTCGGTCGGGATTGTCGACGAGGATGGCTCGGAACTCTCCAGACAAATCGCCGAGGGGTTGGTAAGGCCCACATTCCAGCCTGCCGTGCACATAACCGCGTCCGAGATCGACGCGAAAATGAACAAGGGCGAGTTGCTGTTGATCGTCGAGATTCCCACAAACTTCCAAGCCAACGTTGTCGCCCAACGCAAGACCGAGATTCAAATTAACGTCGATGCAACGGCGGTAGCCCAGGCCGGCAACGGCGCCAACTATCTCAAGACCGCTATTGCAAACGAGATACAAAACTTCATTACCCTGCATGGAGGTCAGCGAACCGACTCGGTCAACCTCATCGTTCGCGCCGCATTCAATCCGAACCTGAGGACGGCATGGTTTTCGGCGATGACGCAGGTCATCAATCAGATCACGCTCTTGACCGTGATCCTGACCGGTGCGGCGCTGATCCGTGAGCGGGAGCAGGGGACCGTAGAGCATCTTCTGGTCATGCCCGTGGTGCCGGCGGAGATCATGTTGGCCAAGATGCTGGCCAATGGCCTTGTCATCCTCGTGGCCGCAATGCTGTCGTTGCAATTCGTCGTCCATTGGTGGATCGGCGCGCCGATTGCCGGATCGCTTTTTCTTTTTCTCCTTGGCGCGGCCCTCTACGCCGTCGTGGTTGCCGCCCTCGGAATCCTCCTCGGCACACTCGCGACGACCATGGGTCAGTTCGGGCTGCTGGCAATGCCGATTCTCGCGGCCACCCAACTGCTTTCCGGCGGCAGCACCCCGATGGAAAGCATGCCCGTCTGGCTGCAATATGTGATGAGGACAATCAGTCCGACGCCGCATTTCGTCACCTTTGCGCAGGCGGTGCTGTTCCGCGGCGCTGATCTCACCCTCGTCTGGCGGCCGCTTCTGGCCATGCTCATCATCGGCTCGGTCTATTTTGCCATCGCCATGAGCCGCTTCCGGCGGGTCATTTTCGGGAGCTGATCCGCCATGGTGAAAACAGCAAGCGGCAGCGGCAAGATGAAAGGCGACCTCCATCGCATGACGCACTTCTTCCTTCTTCGGCAGGCCACGCTCCAACAGCGCACCTGTTACTGTCTGGCCGAAAACGAACTCGCCAAGATTCTCACATACATCGCAAGCAAGCCGACAACATGAAAGCCAGTCCTAATATCCAGTGCTATGGACATCGACACATTCAGTAGCATCGTTTGGGGAGCGGTTCTTGTCGGGGTTCTCATATCGATTTACTTCGCCCGCCGTCGCCGTTGGCGCCGGACCAAACGACTGCTGATATTGGAGCTGCTTAAGGCGTATTTCCAAGGCGGTATGCCTGCTGATCAGCTCGGTCAGCGCACACGAGAAATAGCAGGTCATCACTTTACCCGAAGCGCGCAATTCCACTCGCTGGCTGTGGCGGCTTTTCAACGCGCTATTGACGCAAAACCTGCACATCAGTCACATTCCAAAGAAGACGAGAGGAAATTGCTCGGTTTGTTCGCGGTTTTGAAGAACGAGTTTGGGCTGACAGATCTCTTTCAGATTTGAAGCGCAGCGGGCAGTACGCGAATAGCGCGCTTCCGACAATCGGCTCAGGGACATTGTGCACGAACAAAGTCAAGGCGCGGTTCCTGAGCTTTCGATCCCTATTTTAGACGATTGAGCTTGCGCAAGCGCAAGCGCAAATGCGGCGTCACTATCCCCTACGAATCTCATGTCATCGTTTGCCGTACGTCCACAAAGCGGCGGCTCGCGTCAAGCCGGATCGAGACCAGCCAAGTAGCCGGGATTTAAGCTTGCGCTTGCGCATGCGCAAATGCGGGACAACCTTGCGGCCTCGGCAAGCAGACACTGAATCCGCTCTTTCGCCAAAACGAACCCAAGAGTATTCGTGAGTATTCGTGAGCTATGACTTAAATGCAGGGCCGAAACGGCTGCTTTCACCGCTCCGCGCCTGCTTCATTGTAAATAACAGGAAAAATACAGTTCCGGCGTGCAAGAAGCGCCCGTAAAATGCGGACTTGGCAAAAAAAGAACAGAGGCGGGAACAGGGCGATTGCGGCAATAACAGAGAGATAGCAGGCAAGCCGGGCGGAGATTGCAACCCGCCTGCTGCCGTTTGGATCGGCAAAATTGCATGGCTTCCTTTGAGTACTTGGGAGGCTCCGAGGTAATCGTCATGAAGCGCTGCTTGTAATCGTGTTGCGATTTGCGCGAGTTGCCATGCGGACTGCAATCATTGGCACCGCAAAGCGCTGTGTGAAGCAGCCCTCACAGATAACTCCTTCATCGATAAAGCTTTTTGTCTGTTGGCTTTGTTTGGTAATTTTGGTAAAAATCGCGCCGCGCGGAGGTGCTACTTCTTTGCAACAAATTGCGGATGCGGATTGCGGCTGCGATGCGGCCGGAGCTCGTGTTGCTGACGTGCGGGCATGAAAAAACCCGGCACGCCGCGCGTCCGGGTGGAGCATGGCAATTCCTCTACCAAAAATGTTTCGGAAAGTCAAGAAAATTCTTTTGGAAAATTCTTTTGGCAGAAAATTCTTTTGGCAAATTCTTTTTGGGCAAATTCTTTGAGGTGATTTTTTGTTGCCGCAGCTCTGTTTGCTACCAGCGCAGCTTGCAATGAGCGGCGAGAAGGACGTCGCAATCCAGCCGACGCTTGCCGGCCGACACTCGGATCGCGGTTATCGGCGCCGGCGTCTCCGGCGTGAGAGCTGCTTACACGCTCCTGAGGGCTATCGCCGCATCACGCTGTTCGACGCGAACGATCGTATTGGCGGCAAGGTCGAAACCGTCAAAGTCGAGGCGGATTGAGCGTCAGCGAAATCCGGGTCGGCTCTACCCGATCGGTGACGTCGCCCCCGGGTTTCGCTGCCGCTCAACCCGGGCTACAGACATTATCCGCCCGCAAGCGGGGGGAAGGGTGCAGATGGTTTCGTTTATTTCGGGCATTCGCCGGGGGTGACGTTGGTGGCCTTGGCCACGCGGGCGAAGCACGCGTTGGAATAGGTCACGCGCTTGCCGTTCTGGTCGGTCCCGCAAACCGGTTGATAGACTTCGGTGCAGACCTCCGGCGGCGAATTCTGAGCGACCATAAGATTTCGATCTCGCTGCAAAGCGCCGGCGCAAGCAGCAAAGCCGGAGATCGCGAGCATGACGATCAGCGTAAGAGCGCGTTTCATTGTCTTTCCCACGGGATTCGTAGCCCGGATGGAGCGCAGCGACATCCGGTAGCGTCAGGAGAGCAGGAAAGGAGGATGATCGTCAAAGCGAACTGAAACCTTTCGTAGCGATCCAGAGGGTTCAATTCCCTCCCGGCAAAGGCGCAGCCCGCCAGCCGGAAGCAAGCCTTGCATGTGTGGTGGCAACACCACGCATGAAGCGTATGGCAGCGGGTGCCAAAGCTGCGGGTTAGCCCCGAAATCAGCCAATGCCGAAGCCTTCGCCGTCCGGATCGCGGGGGCAGCACTGGCGTGACCGTCATGGCGAGGACACGTCGGTTCGACCGGGGTCCTGGAACGGAGCAAAGGCACAGGAAGGATCGCCTGAAGACCTGAGAGATCCCATTCGCGTCCACGCGAAAGCAACCGGAGCAGGGCAGCCGGAACAAGAAAGGCCCCGGTCTGGAAGGGACCTTCGACCTTCCGGGAGCGCTTAGGCGAGACACGAACGCAGAAGGATCGCGTGGGCGGCGGAAGCGAAACAATAAGCGACCGCTGATACGCGGGTGGGAAGTCGTAGCGCCTTCATAGTACTGCTGAGAGCGGGGAACCGGGCTCGCCGGGACCCGAAGGAGGGAAGGGAGGCGTCGCGACAAGAGAACCATTGGCGGGAAACACGGGAAGGGGCGATGAACCCAACAAACCTGTCCACGAAACGACAATGGATAGCCGAACTGGCGAGACGCAAGCCCGGAGAGGTGCTGTTCTCGCTGCATCACGTCATCGATCTGGAATGGATGCGGGAGGCCTACGAGCTCACGCGCAAGGATGGAGCGACTGGGATCGACGGTGTCACGGCGGACGAATATGAGGCGAACCTTGAAGAGCAATCTTGTGGACCTCCTGGGTCGCATCAAGTCTGGCCGCTACAAGGCGCCGCCGGTGCGCAGGACGTACATTCCCAAGGCGGATGGCTCGCAGCGGCCGCTCGGCATTCCGACCTTCGAAGACAAGGTGGCGCAGCGGGCGATCGTCATGGTTTTGGAAGCGGTCTACGAGCAGGACTTTCGCTCTTGCTCCTACGGCTTCCGGCCGCGACGCTCGTGCCATCAAGCGCTGCGTGAACTGTACAGCGTCATCACGCGGCAGGGGCAGTACTGGGTGCTCGATTTGGATATACGCAGGTATTTGGATGATGCTTCATACTACACCCCAGCTTGTGCAGCTTGATCGAAGAGGTCGGATTGAGAGCGGATGACCTTGAGGCGCAAGCCCTTTTTGCGTCCGCGTCTGACATGAAGGGCTTTGATCTCGCCGCGCTTGACACGTTGCCACACCGTTTGTCGAGAAACTCCCAACAGACGCATGGTTTGATACATGGTGAGGAAGTCATCTGGTGCTTCTTCAGCGACGCGGTCGCGCAAGTCGTCTGTGAGACGAATACGCCAAGGCGCCCCGGGTGTGAGCTGTTCTCCGGCGATGATGCCCTCGTTGAGCCAGCGATGAACGGTTGAAGTTGCCACACCGAGCGCTTCCGCGATTTGTTTGATGTTCATCAGCTCGCCCTGTGGTGCAACCGCCGGCGGCTCGAAGCGTGGGATGTCCCAGTTTCTTCGTAGGCTGCTAACGAGATGGGCGGTGAAGCGGTGACCGTAGGCGGTTCTGCGCTCCTGGCGATTGAGAATGCCGGCGATCACGGCGTCGAGATAATGGATAGCGAGGCGACGTACCAACGCGACGGTGTCTTCATCAGTGCGCACGGCTGCGGGACGACGTTGCAGGTTGAGATCAATCTCGATGATGGTGCCACCACGCCAACGCAGGGTGAGATGCACGCGGTGTTGCTCTTTGTCGATGGCGATGATGACTTCCTCGAGCAGGGTGTGCAGCAGTTCCTTTTTGTCGCGCGGTGCAGTGGTCGGGGCCTGCCAGACCTTGAACAAATCGGTGCCGAGCGCGAGCAAGCGGCTGCGCTCGTCGACGCTCAGCGTCCGCGGTCTCTGCTGTTCACGGTGTGCGAGTTCGGCTTTGGCCATCTCCAGTTCACGGAGCGCTTTTTCCCATTCCGCTTCGAGCCCGCGGGCGACCAGCCGATTGTCAGGATCGACGGCCCTGTATCGACGCTCGGTGCGTTGCGCCTCGTAGCTTGCCCGCTCGACCGCCAAACGCCATTGCGCGAGCGCGCCATCGCGATCAACTTCAAGCCGCTCGGCCGCGGCGAGCGAAGCCTCGATACCGAGCGGTGCCAACGCAGCAAGAGCGGCTTGTGCGACTGCCTGGTCGACTTGCACTGCGCCGATGCTGAGGCAGTAGACACCACGACCATTTGCGATGGTCTTGCCAGCACAGTGATAGCCGGCGGAAGCAGTGCGACCCGTGTAGTGCGTGCGCAACTTGCGGCCGCAATGTCCGCACACCGCGACGCCCTGCAGCAGCGCGCTCCCTTCTCTTACGGCGCCCCCACTTGGCTGATGTGGGCGCGGATGCGTGTTGGCGGTGATCCGGGCGCGATTGGCCTCGTATGTGGCCATGTCGATGAAGCCTTCATGGTGGTTCGGGATGAACACGGACCAATGTGATCGCGGCAGCTTGCGCACGCGTTTCTTACGCGCACCTGTGGCATCGAGGGTAACCTCGGAGCGGCTCTTGCCATAGGCATAGGCGCCCGCATAGACCGGATTGGAGAGCACATGATAGATGGCGATGTAGCTCGGGTCGACCCAACGGACGGCACCGCCGTAGCGGGTCTGCAATGGAAACGATAAACCCTCGCTACGGAACCAGAGCCAAACGCGGCGTACTGAACCGAGTTCGGCGAAGCGAGCAAAGACAGTACGGATGGCGGAACAGACCGCCTCATCCGGATGGAAGCGGACCTCGCCATCCTCCTCGCCCCAGATGAAGCCAACCGGAAGGCCGCGCCGCAATTCGCCGCGAGCGGCCTTGTTGCGAATCCCGCCGTTAAGGCGCGCCCGTATGATATGCAACTCAGCCTCGCTCATGGTGCCCTTGAGACCGAGCAGCAATCGGTCGTTGAACATCGCAGGATGATAAATGCCGTCGGCATCGCCGATGAGGGTGTCAGTGAGGCCGCAGAGATCGAGTAGGCGATACCAGTCGGCGTTGTTGCGGGCGAGGCGGGAGACTTCGAGGCCGAGCACGATCCCGACATGGCCGAGGGCGACTTCAGCGGTGAGCCGGGCGAAGCCATTGCGCTCGACAATGCCGGAACCGGAAAGCCCGAGGTCTTCGTCGACAACGATAACCTGCTGCGACGGCCAGCCAAGTGTCGTCGCCTTGGTGGCCAAGGCGTATTGGCGTTGTGTCGATTCTCGATTGTGCTCGACCTGCGACGGCGTGGATTGCCGGAGATAAATGTAGGCGGCGCGACCCAGGTGCGAAGCGCCGATCTTGGTGATGTCATTCATCGGTCGCCTCCGTGTGTTGGGTTGTCTCGCAGGCTTGCGCGATGATGCGTGCCAGAATGTTGAGAGCCTCGGCGCGAGTTTCGGCGTCGAGCTTTTGGCTCGGCGATGGTCGCGCCGGCGGGGACGGTTCGAGAAAGGCCAGGGTCAGTTGCATGGCAACTCTCCTCATTGGCCGCTGGCTCTCGGTGCGGAATCAAGCAGCGGCTCAGGAGAGCGTCGACGATCACCCTTGCGTGGAGCAAATCGGCCAGTGAGGCGAGACAGGGGGCACGCTGTTCGCAACTCGACGCAGACAGCTCATGATCAACGCTGGCTGCGTCCCAATTGGTCCAACTCGCCGGAATGAGCGAGCGGCTGCCGTCCGGCAGCACCACGAGTAACAGCAGGACGCCGCGTCGCTTTATGGCACCCATCACCTGCAATGAGCGGCCCTCAAACGGGTGCCGCTCACGCAGGATCGTTACAAAACTCGATATGTCTCGGAGGTGGGTAGTGTGTGACGGCTTCCTTCAGATTCAATCGCACCAGACAGCTGCGGGCGTTTCTCGACCAGCGAGTGACGGACGGCGTTATACCGACGGATGATCGACAAAATGGCTGAAGAGCGGGAGTTGGAACAGGGGCTCCTGCAACGCGCGGACGAGGGAACCCCGCAAGGCGGTGTCATCTCACCAATGCTCTCGAACATCTTCCTGCATCATGTGCTGGACGAGTGGTTCGAGAACGAAGTGAAGCCCCGGCTTGCGGGATTGCTGTACGCTCGTGCGCTATGCTGATGACTTTGTGATGACCTTCAAGCAGCACCGCGATGCCGAGCGGGCTCTGGAAGTTTGGGCAAGCGGCTTGGACGGTATGGGCTTATGCTTCATCCGGATAAGACGCGCTTCATCGACTTCCGCCCAGGAGAGACGGCGAGGTGCAACCAGGATTGCAAGGCGCCACCATTCGACTTTCTCGGCTTCACCGATACCTGGGGGAAGTCGCGCAAGGGCAAGAATGTGGTGCGGCAAACAACGGCCAAGAGCCGGCTTGCCCGCGCACTGGTCGCAGTCAATCAGTGGTGTCGGACCAACCGCCATCACCTGCTGCGCTGGCAGCATGCTCGACTGTCTGCGAAGCTTATAGGTCACTATGCCTACTACGGCATCACCGGGAACATGCAGCAGCTCGGGCGCTACAGCACCCAAGTCCGGCGACTGTGGCGAAAGTGGTTGGAACGGCGAACGCGCAGCAAGCGACTCTCTTGGGCTCGTTACTGCGCGCTTCTCGAGCGCTACCCGCTGCCTTCACCGCGCATCGTTCATCGTTACGCCAGCGTCAGCGAATTTCTTGCGTGAAGAACCGGAAGCGGGAAATCTGCACGTCCGGATCCGTGGGGGGTGAGGGTGGCAACATCCTCACCTACCCGGCGGGTGACTTCCCGCATTTCGCTACGCTCATGCGGGCTACCCACGCTGCGGGACAGAGTTGCTTTCCTCTGCACTTTGTCATTTTGTTGTTCGCAAGCTGCAATCCCGGTTTGCTCTGACATGCGCTGCCCCGAATACGACTACATCATCGTCGGTGCCGGCTCTGCCGGATGCACGCTGGCGAGCCGGCTGAGCGAGGGCCAGGACACCCGCGTGCTCGTGCTCGAGGCGGGCGGCTGGGACCGCGATCCCCTCATCCACATGCCGCTCGCCTGGGGCAAGATTCTGCAAGGCCGGCGGCACGACTGGGGCTACGACATCGAGCCCGATGCGAGTACGGGCCATCGCCGCCTGGAATGCATGCGCGGCAAGGTGGTCGGCGGCTCATCGTCGGTCAATGCCATGGCCTATGTGAGGGGCCATCGCGCCGATTACGACCGCTGGGCCGCGAATGGCGCGGTGGGCTGGGCCTATTCCGACGTGCTGCCCTATTTTCGCCGGCAGGAATCCTGGCAGGGAGGCGCGAGCTTTTATCGCGGCGGCGACGGCCCGCTCGCGACGCGCAAATCGAGATACGAAGACCCGCTCGTCGACGCCTATACTGAAGCGGCCGTCCAGGCAGGTCATCCCTATAACGATGACTACAACGGTGCCGAGCAATACGGCATCGCGCGCATGCAGATGACGATCCGCCACGGCCGGCGCGAGAGCGCGGCCACCGCGTATCTCTATTCCGCCTTGTCGCGTGACAATCTGCGCCTCGAAGTGAAGGCGCATGTCACGCGCGTTGTCATGGCAGGAACGCATGCGATCGGCGTCGATTACCTTCGCCATGGCTCGCTTTGCGCGGCGCGGGCACGGCGCGAAGTCATCCTGTGCGGGGGAGCAATCAACTCGCCGCAACTCCTGATGCTGTCCGGCATCGGGCCGGCGGACGAGCTTGCGCGCCACGGCATTCCCGTTTGCGTTCCGCTTTCCGGTGTCGGGGAGAACCTTCAGGATCACGCTGCGGCGCTTGTGCTCTATGCCCGCAACTCCCCAGGACCAGTCCATCGCGGCATGCGATTGGATCGGCTCGCGCTCGCCGTGGCAGAGGGATACATCTTTGGCAGCGGTTTTGCGACCGATCTTCCCGGCGGCATCACCGCTTTTCTCAAAACAGATGCGCGCGCAACGGTCCCCGATACCCAACTGTTGTTCATTGCCGGACCGCTCGGCGCCTCGCCTTATCTGCCGCTGCAACAGGGATTTGCCGATAGCTTCGCCTGCCGCATCGTGCTGCTGCGGCCGGAAAGCCGCGGCAGCATCAGTCTCGTCTCGACCGATCCGTTCGCTCACCCGCGGATCGGGCAAAAGCTGCTGGCGACGGAGCGCGATTGGGCCACGCTGCGGGCGGCGATCGCGCTCTTTCGTGATGTCGCACGGCAACGCTCCGTCGCTCCCTTCATTGCGCGCGAGATCGGACCGCTCGCCGGCGTGAGCGAGGACGGGCTCGAAGCTGCGGTTCGCGCGACCGCCGTCACCGTACACCACCCCGCGGGCACCTGCCGGATGGGATCGCCGACGCGATCCCATGGCAGTGGTCGGTCCTGACCTGCGCGTGCATGGCACGCAGGGTCTGCGCGTGATCGACGCCTCGGTCTTTCCCGACCTGGTGGGCGGCAATATCAACGCGGCCGTCATCATGATTGCAGAGAAGGCAAGCGATCTCATACGCAGGGATCAGGAATCAGGTGTCAGGCATCAGCAATCAGGCATCAGCAATCAGGACGCGCCTGCCCTGATTCCTGACTCCTGATCACCTATAGGCGAGATCGCCGCTCACCGCCGCGAGAAAGGAGCGCCCGCGCAGGTTCTCCAGGAACCACAAAGGTCGCGGCAGCGAACCGGTGATGGTTGTTGCCAATGGCAGCGAGCTGGTCGCGAGATACATCGCGTTCTCTTGCGTTGTTCTGGGCACAACGGTGCCGCTTTGTTGATCAGGGTCACCCAATGGGCTGACCCCATCCCCACCGGGAGACACGCGCGTCGTGTCGCAAGGCTGCAGCACCGCCAAGGCTTGCGCAATGGGCGACCCGCGCCGGTCGACGTCTTCATCCTGAAGCAGTGAAGTGCTATATTCTGCAAATGACCAAGGAACAGATTGCAGCGGTACTTGATCGGGTGCGGAGTTGGCCGGAAGAGCGGCAGGCCTATGCCGCTGAAATTCTACTGTTGCTTGAAGCCCAGAATCAAAGCCCCATACGCGTGTCGGATGAAGAATGGGAAGCCATCCGGGAAGGCAACGCGCAGGCGGAGCGTGGGGATTTTGTGAGCGATGAGGACATGGCCGCGTTTTACAAGCGGCATCTATGAGAGTTCGGTACACGCCGCGCGCGCGTGCCGATTTGGAAGCGATCTTCTCTTATCTTGATGCGCGCAATCCGGCTGCCGCGGTCTCTGTCAAACGAGCCATTGAGCAAGCGGCGGCGGCTCTCGCGCTCGCGCCATACATCGGCGTCGTCACTGATCGCTCGCCTGAATTTAGGGGCCTGCGCGCAGCGCACTATCCGTATCGAGTTCTATTATCGCATCCGCGACAATGAAGTATGGATCGTTCATGTCCGCCATACTTCGCGCCGACCCTGGAGGGGCGAGGGTGATTGAGCGTATCATGAGCCCTGTCGCCGTGATCCCGCGGCGACCATCGGGGACCAAGGTGCTGCCGTGAAAGTCTGCATGTTCCATCTGATGCCCTATCGCGACCTGCCGGCTGATTTCGGCGAGCGCTACAAGTCTGCTTATATCGATCCGGTCTGGTTCGATGTCGCCGACCCGAACAAGGTGAGCCAGTACTACAACTGGACATTGGATGAATTCATCCATGCCGCGCGCGCCGGGATGCACGGACTGTGCACCAATCAGCACCATCAGAACGTCTACGGTTTCATGGCCAATCCGAGCCTGATGGGCTCGGTGCTGGCCAAGCTCACGAACGGCCAGAACGTCGCGATCGTCCAGCTCGGCTCCACATTGCCCTCGACCAGTCCGCCAACGCGCATCGCCGAGGAATACGCCATGCTCGACTGCATCAGCAGCGGGCGGCTGGTTGCGGGCTTCCCGACCGGATTGCCGACCGATGCCACCATCTCGAATGGCGTCGTGCCGGTCGAGCAGCGCGAGCGCTACCGCGAAGCGCTCGCGCTGGTGCTCAAGGCCTGGCAAGCCAAGGAAATTTTTGCCTGGAACGGCAGGCATTATCAGTTGCCCATGGTCAATCTCTGGCCAAGGCCGATCCAGCAGCCGCACCCCCCGATCTGGATCCCGGGCTCGGGCAGCGCGACCACGGTCGAATTCGTGGTCGACCGCGACGACTGCTTCTGTCATCTGAGCTACTACGGCGCCAAGAACGCGCACAGCCTTGGCGATTATTTCTGGGAAACGGTCACCCAGCGCGGCCGCGATCCCAATCCCTACCGGCTGGGCTTCCTGCAATTGATCGGCGTATCCGAGACCGACGCGGCCGCGCAGGAATATGCCCCGCATGTGGAATATTTCTTCCACAAGCTGCTCTATACCCCGCAATATTATCAGGCGATCCCGGGCTATCAGGACCATGCGAGCCTTTCGCGCGCCATGCGCGCGCCGCTGCGCGAGAAATTCGACCTGCGCGGGCTCAAGTACAAGGACTTCATCGAGCGCGGCTTTCTCATCGCCGGCAGCCCCGCGACCGTGCGCGACCAGCTGATTGAAGGAATAAAACGCCTGCGCATCGGTCACTTGCTCGCGCTCCTGCACTTCGGTTCGATGCCGCACGAATTGTGCCTCAAGAACATCGATCTGTTCTGCCGCGAAGTGTTGCCGCACATCGAGGATTTCTGGGATGACGAGTGGGAGGACCGCTGGTGGCCGCAATGCCTGCGGCAAAAGCGCCCGGTTGCGGCGGCGGCTCATGCAGTTTCTCCGCCACTTGCGGGGAACGGTAGGGTGGGGGTGTCCTAGTGTATTTCCCGCTCATGTTGATGCAGTCTCGGTCTACCTCTCCCCGCAGGGGAGAGGTCGAAATGTGTGCGCCTCGCGCGCACATTCCGGGTGAGGGGGTTACAAATCCCGAAGCCGATCCCCCTCACCCGGATCGCGCAAGCACGCGCGATCCGACCTCTCCCTCCGGGAGAGGTACGCAAACTGCGAGACCGCATCACGATCAACATGATCGAGATCTGCGCTAAAGCGCCAAGCGGGGACGCTCGCCTTTCACCGAAATGCCCTCAATGCAGAAGCTCCGGCTCTGGCAGGACAAGATCGAGGCCGAGATCACGATCGACGGCAGCGGGCCGCCGCTCGTGTTCCTGCACGGGCCCTGGGGCCTGCGCAACGATCATGCCTTTCTCGCCATGCTTGCGCGCACGCACACCGTCTATGCGCCGAAACATCCTGGCACCGCCGAGGGGGATCCCGAGAGTGTGCACCAGCTCGATGATTGGCTGGATCTGATTGTTTATCACGGCGAACTATTCGACCGCCTTGGACTTAAATCACCTGTTATCGTCGGCCATTCCTTCGGCGGTACGGTGGCGTGCGAGCTTGCGGCCGCCATGCCGGAACGCGTGGGCCGGCTGGTTCTGATCGATCCGGTCGGCCTGTGGCGCGACGATCTCCCCGTGCGGAACTGGATGATCATGCCGGAGGACGCGCTGCGGGCGGCGCTGTTTGCCGACCCGATGGGCAAGCCGTCTGAGGAATTCTTCGGAACGCGCGGTGACGGCGAAGCGCGCGTCAAGGCGCGCGTCTCCTTCATCTGGTCGCAGGCGTGCACCGGGAAGTTCGTCTGGCCTATTCCCGACAAGGGACTGAAGAAGCACATTCACCGTATTGCTGCGCCAACACTGATCATCTGGGGCAAGCAGGACGGCGTCATCGCATCGGCCTATGCGCAGGAGTTCGCCCGGCGCATTGCCAATTCACGCGTCGAGCTGGTTGAGGCTGCCGGTCATCTGCCCCACCTGGAGCAAACAGACCGCGTCGCCGCTATCGTCCACGCGTTCCTCCGCAAGTGAGATCAAAGCCTGTAGAGGTCCCCGCGTTTCGCTCCGCTCAACGCGGGCTACAAACTACCGCGGTCCGGCGCATTCCTGACGGCTCGCCAGACGCGCTCCGGGGTTGCCGGCAGCGGCAGATCCGTTACGCCCCACGGCGAGAGCGCGTCGATGATGGCGTGAATGATGGCAGCAGGTGCTCCGGCATTCCCGGCTTCCGCGCCGCCCTTGACCCCGATGAGATTGGTCGAGGTTGCAACGGGATGCAGCGCGGAGATGATGGTGGGCAAATCGCTGGCGCGCGGCATGGCGTAGTCGAGGAATGAGCCCGTGAGAAGCTGGGCGGTGTCGCGTTCGTAGATCATTTCCTCGGTCAGAGCCTCGCCCAGGCCCTGCGCGATCGAGCCGTGCAGCTGCCCCTCCAGCAGCAATGGATTGACGGCCGTGCCGGTGTCGTCGACCGCGCAGATGCGAACCACTGCAACCTCGCCGGTATCGGGAGCGACCTCGACTTCGCAGATCATGCAGCCGTTCGGAAATGTATCCGGGCCGGGATGACTGCCCGTGCCGTCGAGCCCGATGCCGAGCTCCGCCGGCAATCCTGTGCCTTGGTAGGACTTGCGCGCCAGTTCGGAGAAGCTCAACTGCCGATCGGTGCCCTTGATGCGGAACATCGCTTGCTCGAACTCGATATCCGCCTCGGAAGCCTCCAACATCCACGCGGCGAGCCGCTTGCCTTTGCTGATCACCTCTTGCGCGGCGATCTTGAGCGCGGAGCCCCCCGCAATCATGCTCCGCTGCGCGAACGTTCCGCGGCCAAAAAGAATTCTATCGGTATCACCCTGGAATGTGGTCACCTCGGCGATGGGTACACCGAGCCACTCGGAGATCATTTGCGCAAACACTGTTTCGTGCCCCTGTCCGGTCGAGACGGTGCCTACGTGCAGGGCGACCGAGCCGTTCGGCGCCACGCGGATCTCCATTCGCTCGGACTGACTGCCGGCGCGCTGGCAGTGCATGGCGAGGCCAATTCCCCGGCGTGCGCCGCGCCGCTCGCTCTCTGCCCGGCGTGCGCCGAACCCGTTCCAATCCGCGAGCGCGAGCGCCTTCTCCAGCACGTGCTCGAATTCGCCGCAATCGTACACATAACCGCTCGGCGCCTTGTAAGGCATGGCCGAGGCGGGGATGAAGTTACGCCGGCGCATCTCCACCACGTCGATTCCCATTTCGCGCGCGGCTTTGTCGATCAATCGCTCGATGACAAAGGAGGCTTCCGGCTTGCCGGAGCCGCGATAAGGCCCGAGCGCGCACGTGTTGGTAAAGATCGCGCGCGCGACGGCATGGATGAGCGGCACGTCATAGGTGCTGGTGTAGCTGATGACCGCATTGAGCGGTGGAACGCCGGCCGAATTACTCAGGTATGCTCCAAGATCGATCTCGACCGATACCCGCAACGCCAAGGCCTTGCCGTGCGCGTCGAGCGCCAGCTCCGCGTGCGTGATCTGATGACGTCCGTGCGTGTCGGAGGCAATGCATTCGCTCCGCTCGCCGGTCCATTTGACCGGACGGTCGAGCTTTCCAGCGGCCCAGACCACCAGCGCCTCTTCGGGATAGATCGCAGCTTTCATGCCGAAGCCGCCGCCGACATCGGGAGCAACGACTTTCAGCTCGAGCTCGTTTATTCCGAGCACCTCCGCCACGGTGCTCCTGACCAGATATGGCGTCTGGGTCGTGGTGCACAGCGTCAAGCGGCCGTCGGCCCCATCGCGAAAGGCGAGCGCGGCACGCGGCTCCATCGGATTGGCGCAGGCGCGCGGATAATGCAGAGATATCCTGGTCACGTGCGCGGCGGCGGCAAATTGCCGGTCGACCATGGTGCGATCACCGCGCTCGAGCGCGAAAGCCACATTGCCGTGCGACTCGTCCCAGACCTTGGCTGCTCCTTCGGCGAGCGCGGTGGAGAGAGTAATGGCCGGCAGCGGCTCGTAGCCGATTGTCAGGCGCTCGGCGGCATCTTTCGCTTGCGCCAGCGTGTCTGCCACCACGAGCGCGACGCGATCGCCGACATGGCGCACCTTGCCGGTGGCGAGAATCGGATGCGATGGCCGGTAATGACGGCTGCCTTGCGGCTGTGGCGGATACGCGTTGCAGGGCAGCCCGCGCAGCCCATCGGCAGCAGCATCTTCGCCGCCAAGAATGAGATGCACGCCGGGCATCGCGACGGCAGCAGATTTGTCCAGCGCGACGATGCGGGCATGGGGATGCGGCGAACGCACCACGAAGGCATGCGCCATGCCTGGCGGTTGCCTGTCGTCAACGAAATGTCCGCGTCCGGTGACCAGCCGCCTGTCCTCGACCCGCGCCAGCGGCGCGCCGATTCCCATGCTACGATGAGGTTCCTGCATCCATTTCACCGCAACGCACTATAGGCGATCCAGCCTTGGCAGAATATCTGATGCCGGGAGCGCCAACGGCAGGCAATCTGCCGCTTGAGAGGTGGCAGTCAAAAACGGAGTTCCGCACGATGATCATTCAGACGGCAGGCGAAGGCGAGCCTCGTCTCGCGGTGATGATGCATGAGCACACCGCATTATCGGAGCAGTTTGCTCGCGCCTTCGGCAACGAGCGCTTCGAGTCCATCTGGCCGCACGAGCTGATGTTCTACATCATCGGCAATCACGATGCCGGTTGGGCCGACTTCGACCGCGACCCCGCAACCGACGCGAACACGGGCCTGCCGTACAACCTCATTGAAACTCCGGCGCAGTACATCACGGTGACCAGCCGCCGTTCTCCCGATTTCAACGAACGTCACCACCCTTATTGCGGGCTTATGTCGAGCATGCACAGCTGGGGTCTCTACAACGGGCGTTACGGCCTATCCAGCATGGTGTTGATCGACAAAATCCCGGCCAAGGACCGGCCGTTGGCCGATCGCATGCTCGCCGACGAAATAGCGCGTCAAACGCGGCTCAAAGCCGAGCTCGGCGCAAAGAGCGAAGCATCAGCATGGATCGAGGAGAAGCACCTGTTCCAGAACTATAAGCAGCTGCAATTCTGCGACACGCTGGCGCTCTATTTCCATCGCATCCACCCGAAACAGCGGAGCCAGGAGGTCTTCGTGCACGTGCCGGTGAACGCTTCGCAAGACGTGGACATCACCGTGCGGCCGCGAGAGGCGGGCGTGTACGAGCTCTCGCCCTTCCCGTTTGCGGCGAGTGGCGCAGAATTTGCGTTTGCGGGCCGGCTGATCAGTGGGGATAAGAAACGCGATGGCGGCAGCTGGACGCCGATCCTGCAAGCAGCGCCGACGCGATGGGAGAGCTTCCGTCTGGTGGCGGGCTGAGCTTTTGACAGCGCCTCGGCCAGGCGCCACAGTGGCCGCTCGCTCGGCCGATGAGGGAAGTTCAAACTTCAGGTCGCAAGCATGAAGCCGAACGCGTTGTCGCAAGCTGCCCGCAAGCGTTGGAGCGGCATAGGCAATGGCGCAGGGCCGAGCCCATTCGAGCGCGGCGTGGAGATCACAGCCGAAACGGTCAAGCAGCGTGCCCGCACGCTGGGCGCTGATCTCGTGGGAGTAGCAGACGCGGCGATCTTGAATGCGTTTCCGCCGGATCCGCTTTGGCCGCAAACGCCGGAGCGCATTTCTCCCTACGTCAAGAGCGTGATCGTTCTGGTCCAGCACATTCCGGCCGGCGCATTCCGCTGCAAATCGAATGTTCCGGTCCAGTACATGGATATGCTGGTGCTGCGAAAAATGGACAAGGTGGCCTTCCGCCTCGCCGAGGAGCTGGAGGCCGCGGGGCATCCGGCGTTTGTGGTGCCGGCGCAGGAAACCGAGTGGAGTTTGAAACGAGCAAGCTATGGCCGGCTTTCGACGCGCCACCTCGGAGTGGAAGCGGGTCTCGGAACGCTCGGCCTCGAAGTCAACATTCTCACACCCGAATACGGGCCGCGTCTCTACCTTACCGGAGTGCTCACCGAGGTGAAGCTGGAGGCGGATCGGCCGATGACCGAGCAGGTATGCATCGGCGAATCATGTAGCCGCTGCCTGCACTCCTGCCCGGGCGACGCGGTGCTGCATTTCGGCATCGACAAGCGCGGCTGCGCCGAGCACGCGCAGGAGTTCGGCTTTGCCCAGATTCTGAAGTTCCTCGGTCGCGCCCTGGACGCAGAGGCCGAGGGCGCGACGTCGCAAGACCTCATCGCCATGGCGCGGTCACGGGACTTCTTTGGCTTCTGGCAGGGGCTGCTACGCGTTGTCGGCTCGTTCGGCGATTGCCCGCGCTGTCTGGCGGTCTGTCCGGTGGGTGACGACTATTACGCACATCTCGCAGAATCCCAGAAGATCATCCCGGAGAAAACGCCGGAAAAGGTAGCGCTGGCCAAAGAAATGCAGGCAGCGCGACGACGCGGGGAGCCGGGCGACGGGTTAAACGACTGGAACATTCGCT
Source organism: uncultured Alphaproteobacteria bacterium (assembly GCA_963771845.1). GTDB lineage: Bacteria > Pseudomonadota > Alphaproteobacteria > Rhizobiales > Xanthobacteraceae > VAZQ01. The sequence continues at coordinate 133,935 of CAVYVC010000022.1, forward strand.
GGGTCGGCGTGGAGGGTTACAAGGGCATCGTTGCGCGGCAGCTCCAGCAATTCAAACGCCTGCAACAGGAGCGTGCGGCGGCGGCCGGCGCGCCCGAACGCACGGATTAGGAAAACACGATGGTCGGCATCTTCCGCCAGCCTGTCAGTGCCGATGATGTCAAACGCAAGGCGAGGGAGCTCGGCGCCGACCTTGTCGGGATTGCGGACGGCGAGCTGATGAATAGTCATCCGCCCGATCCTGCGGACCCGCGCCGGCCGATCGACATCACGGAACTGGATTACCGGCGCGTCATCGTCCTCGCCAAGCAACTCAACAGCGGTGTCGCTCGCATCATTGCCTGGGGCGACCGCACGAAGTTCTACAACGACGAGCTTGCGATCTCGACCCTGGAGGAAATTTCACTCGAGCTCGTCTATTGGCTGGAGGAGTTGGGCTATCCGGCGATCATCGTGCCGCCGACCCACGTCGATCCGTGGCGCTACCAGGATGACCCCACCCAGCACATGACGACCATGCTGTCGCTGCCGCACGCGGCGGTGGAGGCAGGTCTCGGCACGCTCGGACTGAATCTGCAGCTGCTCACGCCCGAATTCGGCCCACGCGTGATCCTCACGGCGGTGCTGTCCTCGCTCGAGGTCGAGCCGGGCCGCCGCCGCACCGAGAGTCTTTGTCTCGGGCCCGCCTGCGGACGCTGTCTCAAGGCCTGTCCGGCGGATGCCGTGCGGCACTGGGACCGCGACTGGCCGGCCTGCGATGAGTACCGCTCGCCCTATGGATTTGCCAAGCTTACGAGCCACATCGAAACGGTGCTGTCAGAGTCGAGCTTGCAAAAGAAGAAAGAGCTCCTGCGCAGCGAGACGATGTTCAATCTGTGGCAGAGCATTCTGCGTGGCGCAGGCGTCATCACCGGCTGCCGCCGGTGCGCTGACGTGTGCCCGGTTGGCGACGACTACCAGATGCTGGCGGATGCTCTCGAACGCATCGAGGAGGACACGCAAGCCAAGCAATTGCGTCTGGTCGACATGGTTCGGGCGCAGGAGCGCAACGACTTGCCCGAGCCTTACAACGCCCAGGAGCGCTGGATCGGGAGTTTGCTCCCGGAAAAATCCGCATGAGCTCCATCGCACCTTCGCTTGCGCCTCCGATGAGCAGGCAGGAGATCCGCAACATCCAATCGGCGCGCAAACGCCACGCCGTGGCGCAGGCGCGACGCGCTTGCTTCTTCAAAGGCAAGCTCGACCATGTCGATGTCGAGCGTCTCGACGATCCGGCCGAGTGGAGCAAGATTCCCATTCTCGACAAGGACATGCTGCGCAGCATGTCGGATGCCGAGTTCTACAGGGATTTCTGCCTGCCGGGCTCGCACGGTGACAGCGTCTCGGAATATTGGCGCTCGGGAGGAACCACCGGGCGGCCGTTGTTCTATCCGCGCAGCCATCGCGATCTCGCCGCCGCAATGCTGGGTTTCTGCCGCGTGTTCCATTGCGCCGGCGTGAGCGCGCTACAACGGGTACATTGCTCATTTCCGCTCGGGATTCATCCGGCGGGGCAGATGATGGCGCGCGCTGCGGAGAAATGCGGCATGGCAGTGCTCATGGCGGGCGCCGGCACGACGACGCCCTCCTCGTTGCAGCTCGAGCTCATCGACAAGGTCAAGCCTGACGTCTGGATGGGAATGTCGAGTTACGCACTCCACCTCGCCAACCTCGCCGATGAGGACGGACGCGAGCTCGCCGGCGGTTCCGTCAAGCTCGTCATCTGTTCAGCAGAGCCTATTTCCAGCGCGAAGCGCGAGAAGATCGAACTCCTGTGGGGAGCCCGCCTGCGCAATTCGTTCGGGATGACGGAAGCAGGCATGATGGGAGCCGAGGACGGGGAAGTTGGCGGCTTCCGTATCTGGACCGATCTGTTCTTCATCGAAGTCGTCGATCCTCGCACGCAAGAGCCCGTGCCAGAGGGTCAGGTCGGCGCCCTCCTAGTCACCCCGCTGTTCACCAACAACATCACGCCCTTCCTGCGCTGGATGTCAGGAGATCTCGTAACCTGCGAGACCCGCGCGAGCGGCAATGGCCCATTCTCGGTCTTTCCGGTCGTCCGCCACGCGCATCGCACCAGCGGGTTCCTCAAGGTCAAGGGCGTGAACATCGGACACGCGGAGTTCGAGGACCTTTTGTTTCGCCAGCGCGCGGTCAACGATTTCAAGTGCGAAGCGGTGACCGTTCGATCCGAGGATGCGTTGCGCCTGTTCGTCGAGATCAAGCGCGGATGCGACGCGCAGGCCGCGACCCGCGATCTTCTGAACGTGATCAAGGGCACGTTCGAGGTCAGCCCGGAAATCGTCGTACTGCCGCTTGGAACGCTCGCAAAAGAATTCGAAGCAAGCATCAAGGCGCCGCGGATTCTCGACAAACGCGAGTGAATCCCCCTCCCTTCCCTCCCCCGCGTGCGGGGGAGGGTAAGGGAGGGGGGTGCGCGGTGCCGCCAATCTCGTCGGCGGGTTACGCGGCCGAAATCGGCAAGCGCCGATTTCGGCCGCTAACCCCCCTACTTCATCGGGCATTCCGGCGCGTAATGATCTTCGTAGTTCGCAAATACCTTCTTTACGATCTCGGTCTGGTATTTTCCGTCGGGTCGCTTGGCGACCTTGACCAGGTAGAAATCCTGAATCGGGTAATGGTTGCGGTTGAATTTGAAATTCCCGCGAACGGATTTGAAATCGGCCTTGCGCAACGCGGCGCGCACCTTGTCCTTGTCGGCAAGATTGCCGTTCACCTCCTTCAGTGCGCTCGCAATCAGCATGACCGTGTCATAGGGCTGAAACGCGTAAGTGGCAGGAACGGCTCCGAACTCGCGTTCGTAGGCGGCGACGAACTGCTTGTTTTCCGGATTGTCGAGATTGGGAGCCCAATTTGCCCCGCCGAAGAAGCCCACCGCGGCGTCCTGCTGCGCCGGCAACGTGCCTTCATCGACCGTAAATGCCGAGAGGAACGTAACCGTGTCGGCGAGACCGGCCTGACGGAACTGCTTGACGAAGTTGACGCCCATGCCGCCCGGCAGGAACACGAAAATGGCGTCAGGCTTGGCATTGGCGATCTTCGTCAATTCGGCTGAGTAGTCCAGTTGCCCGAGCGGAACGAAGACCTCGTCGACGATCTCGCCCTTGAAGTCCCGCTTGAACCCGGCCATGGCGTCCTTGCCGGCCTGATAGTTCGGCGCGATCAGGAATAGCCGCTTCATTCCGGAATCCTGAGCGTGCTTGCCCAGGACTTCATGGACCTGATCGTTCTGATAGGAGGTGACGAATAGATTGGGACTGCATTCCTTGCCGGCGTAGCTCGACGGTCCGGCATTGGCGCTGATCAGGACCGCGTCCCGATCGACCACCGGTTTGAGGATGGCTTGCAGAATATTGGAGAAGACGGGTCCGACCACAAAATCGACCTTGTCGCGCTCGATCATGGTCTTGACCTTGTTGATTGCCAAGTCGGGCTTTAGCTCGTCATCCGCGACGATCACTTCGACTTCACGCCCGCCGAGCTTGCCGCCGAGTTGCTTGATCCCGAGATTGAGGCCATTGCGCTGCTGCTGACCGATGACGGCCGGCGGCCCCGACAAGGTCGAAATGAGTCCGATCTTGAGCTTGTCCTGTGCGTCGGCAGGAGTTCCCGCGGCAGCGCACAATGCAACAGCAACGAAGGCCCGTTCGAGCAACGGCATGTCCATTTTCCCTTTTGACAGATCGTCCGGGCGGATTGTTGCGCCGCCGGTCGCGTTTGGAAAGAAAAAACTTAAGGAGCGCTGCGCTAAAAATGCAGCAAATCCGGTCGCGATGCATTAGGCTCGCCAAGCCGGGAACGACAGGTGTGGGCCATGAAACGACCCGTTGATGCGGCACTCGCAAAGCGCAAGGTGCTGGACTACTGCCTGCGCAAAGGCGCGCTCTGCGCCGGGATCGCCGATCTCGACGCCATCAACAAAGTTGCCCCGGCCGGGCACCGCCCGGCGGATTTGATGCCGAAAGTCAAATCGGTCGTTGCCATCGGGGTGGGCGGCAATACGCGGGGCGCCTGGGGCGTCTCGGCCAAGGCGCTCACCTATTTCGGCTCGACCGAGGCGCGCGCCTACAAAATTGCCTATGGTCTTGCTTTCTACATCGAGCATACGTTCGGCATTCCGGCGGTCTATTGTCCACCCGACATGGACAGCGAAGCCGGCGCGCGCGTCCCGTTCCAGTCGCTCAAGTTGCACGCCGAGCTCGCAGGTCTCGGCGCTCGCTCGCTCGCTGGAGACATCCTGCTGCACCCGGAGTTCGGTTACATGTACTTTGCGTCGGTCTTCACGGAACTCGTTCTCGCCCCCGACGAGCCGCTCAAGGAGAATCCGTGTCCGGCGCCGTCCTGCGTCGCCATGTACCGTGAGGTCGGCAAGACCCCGTGCATGAAATTCTGTCCGGTTCAGTGCCTGTCGGGCAAGCTCGACGAGCATGGCCGGCAGGCAGAAATGTACTACGACATGGCGGCGTGTGCCGAGATGAGCCAGCAATTCGAGGCCATGCCGAAGGTGCTGGCGAAAGCCATGCGCGAGCACGATCCGCAGGATTTTGACGATCTCCTCGCGCTCGAGAGCAAGCTCCTGTTCTACAAACTTTCGACCGGCTCGCACGCCATGTTCGGGCAATGTTTCGAATGCATGCGGGTGTGTCCGATTGCGACCAGGGCGCCGCTTGCGGATCCGATCCTGCGCAGCGAGGCGGCGCGCGCGAAGCCGGACGCCGCGGCGCCGCACAAATAACGGGAGCGCTCGTGCCGGCGCACAAATATGGCGTCACCGAAGGCATGATCGCCAGCTATGGCGATCTCGTCTTTCGTCTCTCGAATAACATCCAGATCCGGCACGGCGACCCGATCCGCCTCAAACAATTCGATGTCGTCGAGCGCGAGCGCGCTGATCTGGGAATGTCTGACGAGCAGATCGGCACGCGATTGGGACTTTCGCTCGAACAGGCGCGCACCATCCGCATCATCATGGAGCATCGCCGGTTTCGCACCGACCACTATCAGCGTATTCTGGCTTTGGGGGCGGGCAAGCGATATCGCGACGAGCGTTACTTGAGTCCGCAACAGCGCTTCGCCATGGGCCCCGACGCCGAGCGCCTGCGCGAGGGCGTTGAATTTGCGCCCGCGCATGTCCAGCGCATGCTCCAGCAAGGCTGCTGGAACGGGGACACCGTGCCGCGCTGGCTGTCGCGGGCTGCGCGCGAGACGCCTGACAAGCCCGCCATCATCGCGCCGGACGCGACATTGACCTACCGCGAGACCTTGCGGCGCTCCGAGCGTCTTGCGCGCGCCTTCACCGCGCTCGGGCTGCGCAAAGGCGATGTCATCGCCATCCAGCTTGCGAATGTGCCCGAGTTCATGATCGCGTATTTTGCGGCCGCGATCATGGGCGCGGTTCTCGCCCCCATGCACATGCCCTATCGCGCGCGCGAAATGGCGCCGTTGCTGCGCCATGCCAAGGCGCGCCTTGCGATCTGTGGTCCTGCGGCCGGCGACCATGTTCCGGCAGAAATGTTCCGGGCGTTGCGGAAGGAAGTCGACAGTCTGTCACATGTCGTGCCGGTCGAACCGACTAGCACCGGCGCTGCAACATTGCAGCAACTGATCGAGATCGGCCCGTTCGAGGACATCCGCAACCCGGGCGTGGCATCCGATCCGGCAATCCTCTGCTTCACGTCCGGGACCTCCGATGCCCCGAAGGCCGTGGTGCACAATTCCTACACCATGCTGGCGAACAACCGCCTTTGCGCTCCGCTGTACGAGCTTGCCAGCAACGATATCCTGTTGAGCGGGGCGCCGTTCACCCACGCCTTCGGCATCTGCATCATCAATTTCGCGCTTTCGGTCGGGGCCACGCAGTTGCTGTTGCCTGCGTTTCGGCCCGACCTGCTCGTGCAGACAATCGCGAAAGGCCGCCCCACCCTGCTGTTTGCAGCGCCGGCCCACATCGCCGCCTGTGTGCATGCCGATCGCATCGATCAGGCTGACTTGTCGTCGTTGCGCTTTGCCACGATCTCGGGTTCCGTGTGCGCGCCACAGCTTGCGCGCACGCTGCAGGAGCGGATGCCGACTGGTAAAGTCATGCAAATGTGGGGAATGACCGAGTTATTCATGGGCCTCAATACGCGGCCCCACGACGCCGAGCCGGTGCGGCTCGGATCAGTCGGCCGGCCAACCCCGGAGATGGAGCTGCGAATTGTGGACGAGCGCGGGCAACCCGTCGAGGACGCTCATTCCGGCGAATTGCAGATCCGCGGTCCCTCGGTGTTCGCCGGGTATTACGACAACCCGCAGGCCAACGACGGCGCATTCGTCGACGGCTGGTTTCGCACCGGCGACCTCGCCGTGCGCGATAGCGAGGGCAATTTCCGGATCACGGGGCGCCTGAAGGATCTCATCAATCGCGGCGGCATCAAGATCAATCCCGCCGATGTAGAGGTGCTCGTCGACAAGCATCCGAAGGTGTTGCAGTGCGCGATCGTGCCAATGCCCGACGAGATCATGGGCGAGAAGGCGTGCGTGTTCGTCGTGCCGCGCAACGCAGCGAGGGTGACGCTCGCTGAGATCTGCGAGTGGCTGCAAAGCAACGGCGTTGCCAAGATGAAATGGCCGGAGCGCGTCGAGCTCATCGGCGAGATGCCCATGACGCCGACCCGCAAGATCATCAAGGGACTGCTGCGGCCGCGCGCTTAGGTTCTCCTGAAACGCTCGATGACCTGCGCAGGAATTGGCTTTGTTCTCAGACGAATCGGATCGTTCGGATCAGAACTCGACCCATACTCTGACCTCCTGAGCTTCCACGGCGAGTTGGCCATCTTTCCACATCCGGTGCTGCACTTCGAAGCTCGATCGCCTGAACCATCCGATCGTCGAGTTGATTTCGACCACGTCACCTGATTTGGCGGGAACGATAAAGCGCGCTCGGACATCGACCAGGGGCATCGATACCCCGAAAGTCGGTCGCATGCTCGCAGGGGCTACCCCGAGCGCGTGCTCGAACAGCAACCACGTGCCCCAGTCGAACAGTTCGAAGTATCGTCTGTTGAGCACTATGCCAGCAGGATCGCAGTGGCCCCGTTCAATGATGAGTTTCCTGCGATGCGTGAGATAGGTCACTTCAGGGCCTCGGGCTCATGATCTCCCCTGAAGCGTACTCATTCCACCCGCGATACGTCGCCACGTTGCAAGATTGCTCGATACGTATACTATACGTACATGACCAAGAAGCTGACGATCACGGTATCCGACGAGGTATATGAAGGCCTCCGCCGAAAAATCGGCCCACGCAGGATTAGCCGATTTCTCGATGCATTGGCGCGGCGGCATGTCCTTGAAAAGCCAGCGACTTTCCGCGGCTCGTTAGCGGATGCATATCGGGCGATGGCAGCCGACGAAGAAGCCGAGCGCGACGCGCAGGAGTGGGCTGAAGAATTGATTGGCCAGACCTTACCAGACGAGGACTTCAGTGACTGGCCCGGCTATCCGTCGCGGTGAAATTTGGTGGACTGATTTTGTCGGCGGTGGCGGCGAGATACGCAAGACTCGTCCCGCCGTAGTCATCTCCAACGATGATTCGAACGCTATTCTGAATCGAGTTCAGCTCTTGCCGGTTACCAGTCGCTTGCGCCGGATCTATCCGTCAGAAGCGCTGATCCGCATCGATGGAAAACCAAACAAAGCGATGGCCGACCAAATCACGACCGCAGATAAAAAACGCATTCGCCGGCGGATTGGACGCGTCACACCCGAAGAAATGAGGGCGATTGAACGAGCGATTCGAATACAACTCGTGCTGTAGCTCTGGCGCAAGCACAAAGCCAAATACGTGATAAAGCTCGCCTTGTCGCGATTTAGGGAGGAAGACTGACCGGTCACATCAGCCGCCGCAAAGTCATTGCCGGCGCCGCGGCGGTGTCCGGCGCGAGCGCGTTTGCGCTGCCGTCGATCGGTCAGGGCGTGCCGATCAAGGTCGGCCTGCTCACGGTCAAGACCGGACCGCTCGCTGCCGGAGGACTGCATGCCGAGGAAGGCATCACGACCTTCCTGAAGGACAAGAACTTCATCCTCTCCGATCGCAAGATCGAGCTGGTGGTCGGGGACACCGGCGGAAATCCGGCCGGCGCCAAAAGCAAAGCGCAGGAGCTGGTCGAGCGCGATAAGGTCAATATCATCCTGGGCCCGTTTGCAGCCTTCGAGCTGCTCGCCACGCTCGATTATCTCGCGCAGGCAAAAATGCCGACTTTGGCCTTCGCCGGCGCCGAGGACGTCACTCAGCGCAAGGGCAACGCCTATCTCACCCGCACGTCCTACACGTCGGCGCAAACGCTCTATCCGCTTGCGGACTACGTCCGCAAGGAAATGAATGTAAGCACCGTGACCAGCATGGCGGATGATTTTGCTTTCGGCTACGAGCAGATCGGCGGCTTCCAGCGCGTGCTCGAAGAGGAAGGCGGCCGTTTGATCAGGAAACTATGGTCGCCGCTCAATACCGCCGATTACGCGCCCTACATCGCGCAAATCCCGGACGGTGACGCGGTCTGCGTGGGCCTTGCGGGCAGCAACCCGATCAAGTTCATCAAGCAGGCGCGCGGCCTCGATATCAAGCCCAAGCTCGTCGGGGGCTCGACCACCGCCGACGACAGTATCATCAATGCCTACGGCGACGAGCTGGAAGGCTTCATCAATAGCAATCCTTATTCGCTCGACAGGGAGAGCGAAGCAAACAACCGTTTCATTGCGATGATGCGCAAGAACTACGGCGATGACGTGCGGATTGGCCACTACGCCGCTTGCTTCTACCTTGATGGCCAGGTGATCGAAGCGGCGCTCGCCAAGACCGACGGCAAGGCCGATGATCCCGACGCGTTCGTCAAAGCCGTGCGTTCCGTCACGCTCGCCGACACGCCGCGCGGGCCGATCAGCTTCGACGATCACGGCAATGTCGTGATCGACGTCTATGTCCGCCGGAGCGAGAAAAACGCCGGCAAGATGGTCAATAAGACCATCAAGACCTACCACAAGGTCAGTCAATTCTGGACATTCGACCCGAAATGGTTTTTGCAGCAACCGGTCTATTCGCGCGACTACCCGCCGATGAAGAGCTGACCGTGCTTTTGTTTACAATGAGCGAGTTAGGCGCGATCCGCTGTAGGCGAGGCGTGGGATTGCAATGACTGGCCGGGCTGCGGTTACCGACGTTCGTTACGAGGCGGATTTGTCCGACTTGACGCAGCGCGCCCGCGCGCTCACAGCATTGCTCACCGCGGCCGCGCCGGAGATCGAAAGCAAGCGAGAGCTGACGCCGGACGTCTTGGCCGCGCTGCACCAGGCAGGGCTGTTCCGAATGCTGCTGCCACGCTCGCTCGGCGGTCACGAGGTGCCGTCGCCGGTTTATCTGGAGGTGATTGAGGAATTGGCCAAAGCCGACGCCAGCACCGCCTGGTGTGTCGCGCAAACCTCGGTCTGCTCCACCATCGCGGCGTCGCTCAAGCACGAGGTTGCCAGCGAGATTTTCGGCAAGGATGCGCGCGCGCTGCTCGCTTGGGGACCGCTCGGCAGGTCCAGCAAGGCCGTTCGCACGAAGGACGGCTTTCGGGTAACCGGCACATGGCATTACGCCAGCGGCAGCCGTCACGCGGCTTGGCTCGGCGGACACTCTCACGTCTTTGACGAAAACGCCGCGCCCACGCTGGACGCTGACGGCAAGCCGCTCGAGATCACCGCAATCTTTCGCAAGGAGCGCGCCTCGTTCAGCGATGACTGGCATGTGATGGGGCTCAAAGGAACCGGCAGCAATTCCTATGCAGTGACCGATCTGTTCGTGCCGGGCGAATTCTGCGTGACCTCGTTCGGGCGCAACCCGGCCGAGCGACGCCAGCACGGACCACTCTATCGGTTCACCGTGTTTCAGCTGTTCGGCGCGAGCTTTGCCAGCGTTGCACTCGGCATCGCGCGCGCCACGCTCGATGCTTTTGTCGAGCTTGCCAAAGGCAAGGCCCCAACCGGGAAGCAAACAGTTCTGCGCGACAACGCCGTCGTCCAATCGCAAATTGGTCTTGCGCAGAGCCAGCTTTGCGCCGCGAAGGTGTTTCTCTCACATGCCATGCGCGAAATGTGGCAGGGAGCGCAACAGGGCAACATCACGACCGAGCAGCGGGTTGCGTTGCGCATGGCGAGCGCGCATGCTTCGCAGCAGGCCAAGCAGGTCGTGGATATGGCGCATTACGCCGCCGGCGGTACCGCGATTTTCGAGAACAACGCATTCGAGCGCCGCTTCCGCGACATGCACGCAGTCTCGCAGCAGGCGCAGGCGCATTTTTCCATGTTTGAAGTCCTGGGCCAATATTTCCTGGGGCTGCCAATTCATCCCCGCTACATTTAGTGGGGCATCAGGAATTCAGGCATCAGACAGTTCCTGCGACACAATTGGCCTGCGATCACCATCGGCGTAACGGCCGTTGCGATCGCCTGCGCGGCCATTGTGATGCTGAGCAACATGCCGCCACGCGTCATCGTGATGGCGACCGGACCTGAGGGCGACACCTACCATGACATCGGCCAGCGCTATCGCGCCGTCCTCGCGCGCGCCAATGTCGACGTACAACTCGTGCCGACGGCAGGATCGGTTGAAAATCTCGCGAGCTTGCTCAACGCGAATTCGCGCGTGAATGTGGCTCTGATCGACGGCGGTATTCTCGGCGCGAGAGCTGCATCAGGGGTCGAGTCGCTCGGCACGATCTTCTACGAGCCGCTGTGGTCGTTTCACAGGAGCACAATCGAAGGTTTGGGCAGCATCGACGCTCTGCGCGGCCGCAAAGTATCCATAGGGCCCGAGGGCAGTGGAACGCGGGCGCTGGCGCTCGAACTGATGAAGCGGACCAGCATGAAGGGACAGTTCGGCGAGGTGCTGGCATTGCCGCCGCGCGCAGCCGGCGACAAGCTGTTGGCGGGCGAGATCGATGTGGCGTTCATGATGACGTCCTGGGAGTCGCCGGTCGTGCAGCAGCTGCTTGCCGACGAGCACATCGAACTTTCCGGCTTTCCGCACGCCGATGCCTTCGTTGCGCTTTATCCCTTCCTGACCAAAGTGGTAGTGCCCAGGGGGGTGACCGACATCGCAAAGGATAGGCCGCCGGCCGACGTGGTCCTGATCGCGACCAAGGCGAGCCTCGTGGTGCGCAAGGATTTGCATCCGGCGATACAGTACCTGCTGCTCAATGCCGCCATGGAGATCCATTCGGGGCCCAGCATTTTTCACCGCGCCAATCAGTTTCCTGCTCCCGAAGCCATCGACGTTCCGTTGAGCAACGAAGCGCAGCGCTTCTACAAGTCGGGCCTGCCGTTCCTGAACGATTACTTTCCGTTCTGGATGGCGGCGCTGCTCGGCAAGCTCATCATCCTGCTCATTCCCATCCTGGCCGTGCTCTATCCGATGATGCGGTTGCTTCCTCGCACCTATGACTGGCTGATGCGCTCGAAGGTTCTGCGCATGTATGGGGAGCTGCGGCTGCTTGAAGACGAGGTGGCGAACGCCCGCGGCTCAGGGGGTGCTGCACCCGACATGATCACGCGGCTCGATCGCCTGGAGCAAGAGGCAAACCACCTCAGGTTGCCCGTCGCTTATGCAACAATGCTCTACACCTTGCGACATCACATCGACCTCGTGCGCGCAGGCCTGAAGCAGCGCACCGACTCCTAGGTTGGTCCAGCACGGCCTGGGAGCCGGTCTCAACGCGCCTTCAGCTTGTCGCCCTCTACGCCAAGGTCGCTCTTCGAGCCAAGCGGACATCAAGCGGCAGGGAAAACCAGCTGGATCGGTCGAAAATGACCCAAACCTGTCATCAAGGGGTCGATTTTGCTGTGATGCACTATGCCGCATTCCCTGTAACGATTTGGTAGGGTACGAATATCTTGGACTAAGGGCAGCCCATGCAGCGGCGAGAATTCATCACGCTGCTCGGAGGCGCGGCGACGTGGCCGCTCGCGGCTTCCGCGCAGCAGAACAATATTCATCGGGTCGGTTATCTCGGTGCCTCCTCGGCGTCATTGGAGCGCAAAGTCGTCGATGCATTCCGACAAAAGCTGCGCGAACTTGGCTATGTTGAGGGTAAGAACATCGCCATCGAGTACCGATGGGCAGAGGGGGATGACGATCGACTGCCGAGGTTGGTGGCTGAACTGGTGCGCCTGACGCCGGAGATCATCGTTACGACGGGCACGCCCGGCACCCTTGCTGCCAAGCGAGCGACCAAGACGATCTCCATCGTTTTTGCATCGAGTGGCAATCCCGTCAATTCTGGGCTCGTGGAAAGCTTCGCCCGGCCGGGCGGTAACGTCACCGGATTCACTATTTCCGGACCGGACTTGGAGGGGAGGCGTGTGCAGCTGCTGAAGGATGTGGTTCCACGGATCTCCGGCGTTGCCATCCTTTGGAACTCGGCCAATCCTGCTATCTTTGAGTTTTACCAACAGACGAGGGCGGCGGCCGCAGCCTTGAACCTGACGTTACAGCCTGTGGCGGAGGTTCGTCACCCAGACGATTTCAAAAATGCCTTCTCGACAGTTGCCAGCGCGAAGCCAGACGCTTTGATGGTGCTTGTGGATCGCTTCCTGCTTGCTCACCGCGTGGAGATCGTGAATTTCGCGGCGGCCAATCGGCTGCCAGCGATATATGGGTACCGTGGTTACGTCGAAGCTGGAGGAACTCATTTCGTATGCGCCGAGCGACATCGATCAGTTACACCACGCCGCTATCTATGTGGACAAAATCCTGAAAGGCGCGAAGCCAGCCGAACTTCCCGTCCAGGAGCCGACGAGGTTTGAGCTCGTCGTCAACCTCAAGACCGCGAAGGCGCTCGGCTTGGAAGTGCCGGCGACGATTCTCGGTCGTGCCGATGAAGTGATTGAGTGAGCTTTAGCCAATGACTGCTTCTGGCGATAGGAGACATAGGCGAGCTCGGGAAACCTTCGGGTTTTGACCCGTTGCTGACATTAGCCGGGTTGAATTTTCGCAGCGCAGCAAGCCCCTGACTTGACCTCACCAATGCGATATGCTGCGCCCGAGTTGGCTGGGGTAGCAGATGCAATTCGATCGATTGAAGCGGCGCGATTTTATCCCGGTGGTCGGCGGCGCGGTCGCGTGGCCACTCGCGACGCACGCGCAGCAGCCGGCCGTGATGCCGGTGATCGGGCTCCTCAACTCACAAACGCCCGAGGGCTATGCCGGACTTATGCGCGGATTGCGCCAGGGCCTCAAGGACGCCGGCTGCGAAATTTGGCCGGCTAGGCGGGTTCCATGCACGACGTAACAGCGCTGATCGCAAAGAGTGAGAAGCTAACCGCGGCGGCCCGCCGGTTCGAAACCGCAGTTGTGTGTCCCTTGGTTCAGAGCTTTTCGCTCCTGCCAATCACAGAGGATTTTGCAAAAGCGCTTTCGGTGTACGCGTCGCAGACGAAGACGCCGCTCAATAAGCCAATTGAGGAACTTTCAGACGAGTTGCAAATCCTCGCTATCGAAATCTCCCACGATTGTCCCGTTGCCTATATATCCACTTGTTATTTCGGCGGGCAGGGCGGCCAAAATGCGCTCGTCTGGGACAAGGGTAGCCTGCGATTCTCGCCGACAACGCAAGGCTATGATCAGGTCTGGCCTAATTCGCCTATCAGCCAGGCCCTTAGAGCGATTGGAGTCCTTGCGGAAGAGGGAATGGACGAGTTTGATACCGTTGGCTTGGGAAAACATCGTCACACCCACAAATGGGCTGAGACGCAAAAATAAATCCGCCTGAGTCTCCGCGGTGTGCGCCGGGTCTCGCATCGTGCGCCGTTGATGGTCGCTTTCGGGATGAAGCGGACATCGAGCAATCGTCGGAACGCGCTCAATATGTAGCGATTGACCCATTTCTCCGACATTGGCTGTGCACTGCGGTAATGGTTTTGATTCCGGTTTCAGCCCTATCAAAGTAGTCGTTTGAGCTGATACAATGCTGCCCCCTGAGCTTGGGAGAGGACATGCAACGGCGCGAGTTTATCACGCTGGTCGGCGGTGCGGCGGCGTGGCCGCTCGCGGCGCGCGCGCAGCAGCCGGCAATGCCAGTAATCGGTTATATGAGTGGTGGCGCACCTGATGCGAACATAATGCTCCGCACTGCGGAAGCATTTCGGCAGGGCTTACGCGATACTGGCTACATCGCGGACCAGAATGTCACGATTGAATACCGCTGGGCCGAGAGTCACTACGATCGGCTACCGGCCTTGGTGGCTGATCTGGTCCGTCGAAAGGTGACCGTGATTGCAGCAACCACAACGCCCGCAGCCCTCGCAGCCAAAGCTGCGACCACTACTATTCCGATCGTTTTCGAGACCGCAGGTGACCCGGTCGCGCTTGGACTTGTGGCTAGCTTGAACCAGCCGGGCCGCAACGTCACTGGCGTAACCCAGTTGGCCTCCGAGTTGGTACCGAAGCGGCTGGGACTGGTGCACGATTTGATATCCGCAGCCAAAATTATCGGTTTGCTCGTGAACCCGAAAGATATCAGAGCCGAGACTCAATCGAAAGACATGCAGGAGGCGGCGCACGCGGTGGGGCTGCAAATTCAAATCCTGAATGCCAGCACCGAAGATGAGATCGATACAGCGTTTGCGCGTTTGGTGGAACTCCGAGCAGACGCGCTCGTAGTTGGGACTGGCGAACTTTTCAATAGGCGGCCGGCACAAGTCGCGGCGTTGGCAGCACGATATAGGGTGCCTGCAATCTACCAGTATCGTGAGTTTGTTGCGGCTGGCGGCCTGATAAGTTATGGAGCCAGTATCACTGATGCCTATCGCCTCGCTGGCGCCTATACCGGCCGAGTTCTCAAAGGCGAAAAGCCCGCCGACCTGCCGGTCCTGCGCCCGACCAAGTTTGAGCTAGTCATCAACCTCAAGACCGCTAATGCACTCGGCCTTAGCATTCCGCCGGGCGTGCTCGCCATCGCCGACGAGGTGATCGAATAGTGAGGCTGCTTTGCTGCATCTGCTCACGACCGCTTTTGGCATTGTGTCACGAGTAACGCCGGTCCATACGGCGATGCGTAACTGTACGAGAGATGAAGGTAGGTCCTTCGAGTTCGGCAATCAGGTGTTGATCTCAAGCCACCGCAAGCTGCTGTTGTCAAAAGCGATGGTGGTGAACGTTGCGGAAAAGTCGGAACGAGATTCCGGCAGGTATGATTGAGAGAGGCGAGCGCAAGCGAACCGCTGATGACGTGTCGAAAGCGGATTAGACGATGTCAAAACCGGGGGGTTGCCATTCCTCTGGGATAAGTTTGGGGGATGTCCTGAGACTGCCCAAACGGCATCCGGCATGGAGGCGGCGCGAAGCTCAATCTGGCTCTTGTACGGAACGTGAGAACCTGGCCGGCGATGCTAAGGGAAAAGGCACAAGCGGCTCCAACCGCGAGGCCGAAAGTACTGATGCGCCGGAGAGGGGCGGACTGCCTCGTAGTAGTGTTGAAGCGGGGTAATGCCCGTGGAGCGAAGGGGGTGGGTCATCGCCTTTGAGATCGGGTCAACCGGCAACGGGAGGAACCCGATATTCAATGGAAGGCGGCAGCCTTCGTGCGGTGGCACGAGCCGGATGACGCGAGAGTGTCAAGTCCGGATCTGTGAGAGGCTCGGGGTGAAATTCCCCGGGCCTACTCGGCCAAAGCGTCATTCCGTTGCCTCGTAGCAAAGTAGGTCGCTTTCGAGGCGAAGCGGACATTGAGCCACGCGCAGGCCGTATTTATAAGTACACGGCCTAAGCTAATGTAATAAATTGCGGGGATCAGGCGCTGGCGACAAGCCTGGGGCTGGCAATCATACCAGCGGTCATTAACATTGACTCTCCTACGTCATTGCCGGGCTCGACCCGGCAATCCATCACTTTGACGACTGAAGTCTTTTTGATGGATGTGCCGGTCAAGCCCGCGCATGACGGGTTGAGGATAACGATTGCTGGCGATCAGACTGCTTCGCGCAACTTCACCGCGCCTTCGAGGTCGACCGAGACGAGCTGCGAGATGCCGCGTTCGGCCATGGTCACCCCGTAGAGGCGGTTCATGCGCGCCATGGTGATGGGGTTATGCGTGATGATGATGAAACGCGTCTCGGTCGAGCGCGTCATCTCGTCGAGCAGGTCGCAAAAGCGCTCAATGTTGTGATCGTCAAGCGGAGCGTCGACCTCATCGAGCACGCAGATCGGCGCAGGGTTGGTGAGGAACACAGCGAAGATGAGTGCAAGCGCGGTGAGCGCCTGCTCGCCGCCCGAGAGCAGAGAAAGCGTGGCGGGCTTCTTGCCGGGAGGACGCGCGATGATTTCGAGTCCCGCCTCGAGCGGGTCCTCGTTCTCGATAAGTTGCAGCTCGGCAGTGCCTCCGCCGAACAGCTCCGCGAACAGGCGGCGGAAATGCTGGTCCACGAGCTCAAACGAGGCGAGCAGCCGCTCGCGTGCTTCGCGGTTGAGGTTCAGGATGCCCTGCCGCAGCCGCTTGATGGCTTCGATGAGATCATCGCGCTCAGCCGTGAGCGAGCCGTGCTGCGTCTCCACCTCGCGCAGCTCCTCTTCGGCACGCAGATTGACCGCACCGAGCCGCTCGCGCTCCCGCCGCAGCCGTTCGAGGTTCGCCTCGACTTCGCCGACTTGCGGCAGCCCCTTGCCTTCATCGATGCTGGCAAGCTTAGCGACTTCCGGCGGCTCGACCTCAAGCATCTCATGAATCTCGTGCGCAAGCTCGGCAAGGCGCCGTTTGTCGCTTGCAAACCGCTCCTCGGCGCGCGCGGCATGCTCGCGCGCCTCACCCATGGCCTCGAGCGCCGCACGCGCGTCACGGTCAGCCTCGGCAAGCGCATTCTCGCCCTCGGCAAGGCGATCAGCGGCGGCCCGGCGCGCCGCTTCCGCCGCCTCGATCTCGCTCATCAGTCCGCGCCGCTTCTCTGCAAAGATCGCGGGGGCATCTGCGAGCGCGGCACGTTCGGTATTGGCCTCTTGCACACGCGCTTGCAGCGTCTTGATCTGGGAAACCGTGCCTGCGTGACGCTCGCTCCAGCTCGCGCGATCGGTGCTGATTGCCGCAAGCCGCCGCGCAGAGATTTCTGCTTCGCGCGCGAGCGCCTGGGCCTGTGCGCGCGCCTCGGTAAGTTCGCCGCGCTCTGCCTCTATTGCTGTGCGGGTGCTCGCAAGCCGCGCCTCAATCTCGGCCGTGGGCGCAAGCGCCGAGAGTGAATGCTCCGCTTCGGCGCGCGCTGTCGAAGCTTCATTGAGGCTCGCGCTCAGCCGCGCCTTGGCCTCGCCCAGCGCGGAGAGCCGAGCCGCATTGCGGCTCGCCTGTCGCTCGGCCTCGAGGTATCGATCGCGCGCCGAATCCGCCTCGTGCTGCAACGCTCTCCAGCGCTCGCGGGCGGCTGTATCGGCCAGCGCCGTCAAGGCGACTTCCTCTTCTGCGGCCGTG
Source organism: uncultured Alphaproteobacteria bacterium (assembly GCA_963771845.1). Taxonomy (GTDB): domain Bacteria; phylum Pseudomonadota; class Alphaproteobacteria; order Rhizobiales; family Xanthobacteraceae; genus VAZQ01. The sequence goes on from CAVYVC010000022.1 coordinate 151,462, forward strand.
ACGAGCCTTTGTTTGCTTTCTGCCGCCGCGCGCGCCGTCGTCAATTCCGCCTGCGTGTCGGCGAGCCGGTTCTTGCCGGCGAGGCGGCGGGCGGCGCCGGTCGGTGCGTTCGCCGAGACGCAAAAGCCGTCCCAGCGCCAGAGATCGCCTTCGCGCGATACCAACCGCTGCCCAGGCTTGAGCAGCGCGATGAGACCTTGCGCCTGCTCGCGGTTTACCAGGCCAATCTGGCGCAACCTGCGCGCGAGCGCCGCCGGCGCCTTGACATGATCGAGGAGCGGCTCGGCTCCTTGCGGCAACGCCGGGTCCGCGGGATCGATATCCGCTCCTCCCCAGCGCATCGGCGCGCTGGGATCGATCGGAGCCTCCAGATCGTCGCCGAGCGCGGCGCCAAGCGCGGCTTCGTAACCTTTCTCGACAGCGACATCGTCGATGACGGCCGGCCAGAGATTCTTGGTATCGATATGGAGAAGCTTCGAGAGCGTTTTCGCTTCGGTGTCGAGCCGTTGTGCACGGCGCTCCGCCTCGGCCAGCGGAGCGCGCGCGACATCGAGTGCCTGGCGAGCGGCGGAATGCGCCGCCTCGGCTGCCAGCGCGGCTGCCTCCGCCGCAATGACTGCACTCTGTGCAAGCGTGGCTGCATTCGACAATGCCGCGAGATCTTTCTGCTCTGCCGCCTGGAGCTCATTGAGCTCGCGTTCGACGACTCGCAGCTCCTCGGTCAGACGATCAAATCGATCGGCGTGCTCGCGGATGGCGCTTTCGAATCCGTGGCGCCGCGCCGTCAGATCCGCGAGCGAACCGGTGAGCTCATCGAACGTCTTTTCCGACGCGGACAAGGCCGCTTCGGCCTCCCCGACGCGCTCGGCGACGCGCGCGCGCTGCCCTTCGGCGGCCTGATTTTCCGCACCGATCGTATCCTCTTCCGCCGCGAGCCGCGCCAACGCGGCCATTGCATCATCACTTAGCCGCTGCTCGCGCGCGATATCATCGGTGAGCTGGATGAGCCTGCGATCTAGCTCGCTCATGCGCTCGCGCGCTCGCGCTTCCTCCCGCTCGAGTGCCTCGCGCGCAAGGCTCAGGCGCTGCAATGCCGCGGCCGTCTTGGCCTCGGCGTCCCGTAACGCCGGTAGCCCGGCAGCGGCGTTCGCCTGGCGTCTCGAGGCTGTGGCCTGTTCGCCCGTTCGCTCGGCGACGACCCGTACGGCAGCATCCTTGGCGTGCTCGGCTTCTGCCAGATCGGCATTGGCGGCAACCCAGCGCAGATGAAAAAGCGTCGCCTCGGCTTTGCGAATCTGTTGGGCCACGTTGCGGTAGCGAACCGCCTGGCGCGCCTGGCGCTTGAGAGCGTCGATCTGAGCGGCGAGCTGATTGATCACCTCTTCGAGCCGGGCGAGATTGTGCTCCGCTGCCCGCAACCGCAACTCCGCTTCGTGCCGGCGCGCATGCAATCCCGATATGCCGGCGGCCTCTTCGAGCACGCGCCGGCGCTGCTCGGGCTTGGCCTGGATGATCTCGCCGATGCGGCCTTGATGCACCATCGCGGGCGAGCGCGAGCCCGTTGAAGCATCAGCAAAGAGAATGTGCACGTCGCGGGCGCGCACCTCGCGGCCGTTGATGCGATAGGTCGATCCGGCATCACGCTCGATCCGGCGCGAAACGTCGAGAATCTCGTGCTCGTTGAACTCGGCCGGCGCTTTGCGGGCTCTGTTGTCGATCTGGATTGCGACCTCGGCATGGTTGCGGCTCGGCCGCGCGCCGGTGCCGGAGAAAATCACGTCGTCCATGTCGGCGGCGCGCAGCGATTTGTGCGAGGTCTCCCCCATGACCCAGCGCATCGCCTCCACCAGGTTGGATTTGCCGCAGCCGTTCGGCCCCACGACCCCGGTCAATCCGGGCTCGATCAGAAAATCGGTCGGCTCCACGAAGGATTTGAAGCCAAGGAGGCGCAGGCGCGTAAGCTTCATGCCGACGCTGATCCGTGCATCAGGGGATGGCCGTGCCCGAATCGGGCAAGGCCCACGTCCGCCGGGTGGGTGAAAGAGTGCCGCATCGCGCCGCAGAATGAATCGGCCAATTTGATTCCGCAACAAAAAGAATGAGTTGCCGGGCGAAAAGTGCACCCACCCCGCCGCCCGGTCGCGCGCGGCGGTCCGGGGGCTCGCTCAGCAAAGCGAAAAATCCTTTATTAACCCTTTAGATAGGGCGCGACCTGCTTGTCCAGCTCTTCGGGCGTCAGGGCCCCGCGAATGATCTTGCCATTAATAAAGAAAGTCGGGGTCGAGTTGACACCGAGCTTGGTGGCGCGATTGCGGCCCTCTTCGATGGCCGAGAGCATCTGCTGATTCGCCAGGCATTCGTCGAAGCTCTGCTGGGTGAAGCCCGCCTGCTTGGCGATGCCCAGCATGGGGGCAAGCGGCTTCTGGACCACCCATTCCCTTTGCTGGGAGAACAGCGTCTCGAGCATGGGGAAATACTTGTCCTTGCCGGCGCAGCGCGCCAGCATCGAGCCCGCTGCTGCCAGCGCATCGAGCGGAAACTCGCGGAAAATAAAGCGAACCTTGCCCGTATCGATGTATTTCTTCTTCATCTCCGGATAGGTCGTCTCATGGAAATGCGCGCAGTGCGGGCAGGTCATGGACGCGTATTCAATGATGGTGACGGGGGCGTCGGGAGAGCCAAGGACGTGATCGCCGAGCGGTCCCGGGGCCATCAAGTCAGCCATGGGCACGTCGGATCCGCCGGCTGGCTCGGCCAAGGCTGTGCCGGGCCGGCTCAGGAACCAGTAGCCTGATCCTCCAGCGGCGGCGACCGCCACCAAGGCTGCGCCGGCCAGGAGCAAACGCCGGCGTGAAAGGGCCCCCGTCGTTTCCGTGGTCGTGTCCATGCCCGTTAAATCCGTCTCAAGCAAAAGATTTTCGCTTCCAGGGATAGTCCGCAAGAATGTGGCGACCGCAAGCCAATGCGCCAAGCCCTTGTATGCCCTCACGACTCCTTGATCGCGGCGCCGAGGCGCCCCAGCGCTGCGCGCAGTTCTTCATTCTCGATTGCGGTGAGACCCGCCGCAATACGCGCGGCCGCTTGAGCATCCGGCGCGGGCCGCGGGGCGAGGCGCTTGCGGCGCAGTGGAGCCTGCCGCAACCGCAGCGTGGCGACCGCCTGCCATCCGAAGAAGCGGTTGACCCGTTCCAGGATGACACCCGAAAGGTGCTGGATATCGAGCGCCATCGGCCCTTCGACCCGCAGGCAGAGGGTGCCGGGCTCCGGCAGCTTGCCCTCGCGCGCCCGCGACCATTGGATTTTCTCCGGCTGAGCGTGCTCCGCGATCTCCGCGCCCACGATTTCGGCCCAACGGGTCACCAATTCGCTCGATGCGAAGCCCTGCTTGGCGAAGGCGTCGGTCAAGGTCTTGTGCAGAAGGTCCGAAAGACGGTGGAGCGGTGATTTGGCGGGCTTGTTCATCCAGATTCCCTCTGTCACATCGGGACCCAGTAGCCCGGATTGAGCGAGAGCGAAATCCGGGGGCGGTGTTCCCGCGTTTCGCTACGCTCAACGCGGGCTACAACAGCCCGGATTGAGGCGGGATGACGCTAGCAGCAGCGAGCGCCCAGCGGAAGAAAAAGGCTTGGCCCGAGGAATCGGCAAGCCATTCCGGCACAGTGAGAAGCCAGGATCACGCGCGCGCGCTGCTCGCCTGGTATGACCGCCATCGCCGCGTCCTTCCCTGGCGGGCGCTCCCGGGCGAGCGTCCCGATCCCTATCGGGTCTGGCTCTCCGAAATCATGCTGGCGCAGACGACCGTGCAGACCGTCGCTCCCTATTTTGAACGGTTCGTCGGGCGCTGGTCCAACGTGCATGCGCTCGCGGCGGCCTCCCTCGATGATGTGCTGCGGCTCTGGGCCGGGCTCGGCTATTACGCGCGTGCACGCCATCTCCATGCCTGCGCCACAACGGTCGTCGAGCAAATGAGCGGATTCTTTCCGCAAAGCGAAGCGGAACTCGCCGAGCTCCCGGGCGTCGGCGCCTATACCGCTGCAGCCATTGCCGCCATTGCGTTCGACCAGCGAACCCTTGCGATCGACGGCAATGCGGAGCGGGTGCTGGCGCGTTTCTTTGCACTTGAGCAGGAATTACCCGGCGCGAAGGCGCGCCTGCGGGAGCTTGCGCAGAGCCTGCTTCCGACGCGCCGGTCCGGCGATTTTGTGCAAGCGCTCATGGATCTCGGCGCGACCATCTGCACGCCGAAAAAACCCGCCTGCGTGCTCTGTCCATGGATGCGGGATTGCCGGGCGCGCCGGCGCGGCGATCCGCAGACATTCCCGCGCAAGGCGCCCAGGCGAACGGGCAATCTGCGCCGCGGCGCGGCTTTCATTTTGTTGCGTGCGGACGGCGCCATTCTGGTGCGCACGCGCCCAAGAGAAGGACTGCTGGGCGGCATGACCGAAGTGCCGACCAGCGAGTGGACACCGGATTTCTCGCTCGCGAACGCTGAAGCTTGCGCCCCTCGGCTTGCGCGCCGCAAACCCAATTGGCGCCGCCTCGCGGGAATGGTCACGCACACCTTCACGCATTTCCCGCTGGAGCTGACTGTTTATGCGGCAAGCGTAAACGCACAGACGCGTGCGCCGGCCGGCACGCGCTGGGTCGCCATTTCCGATCTCGCGGGCGAGGCGCTTCCCACCGTGATGCGCAAGGTCGTGGCGCATGCGTTGGGCAAGGGAGTGAGTAGTGAGGAATCGATCACTCACTACTAATTGACTAACTACTTGATTCGAGGCTCCAGTTCGGAGCTTGAATCATGTCCACAGCCGTATCATGAACCCGCAACGGCCCGTCGCGGAGCTGCTGATGCTGTGAAATTACTTGCGCGTTCGGGGCATAGCGGACATGGCCAGACTTGCTACTGGCTCGACCCGGTGGCGAATGACCCATACCTGCCAATCGACACCAAATTTTGCTGTGGTGCACAACGGCCCCCTTGATGTGGTAGCGTATGGTCGTCGGCCCAGGGGAAGGGCTCGGTGAGACGGCGTCGAACCATGAGCCGTAAACCAGCGAAAACGCAGCACGGCAGCACGACGAAGCCCAAGGGCGCCAACGCGCCAACGGCAGCGCGTCCAGCCAGTTCAACCCTTGCCGATCTGCAAGAGCAAGTCAGCGCTCTTACCCGTGAACTAGCGGAGGCGCGAGAGCAGCAGACCGCCACCGCCGACGTGCTCAAGGTCATTAGCCGCTCGACCTTGGATGTCCAGGCAGTGTTCGAAACAGTCGCTGAAAGCTCGATGCGGCTTTGCGCCGCCGATAGGACATTCATCTACCGATATGACGGGGACTTGCTGCGCATGGTGGTCGCCTACAACGCACCCCAAGAGCTTGTTGAGTTTGTGCAGCAAAATCCAATTCGGCCTGGTCGGCACAGCGGTTCGGCACGCGCCGCACTTGAGCGTCAGACGGTCCACATCCCCGATGTCCAAGCCGATCCGGAATACACCTTCGGCGCGAAAGACGTAGCAGGGATTCGGACACTCCTCGGGGTACCAATTCTCAAAGGCGATGATTTGCTGGGCGTCATGATTATCTGGCGTCTGGAAGTAAGGCCGTTTACCGACAAGCAGATTGCTCTCGTCGAGACCTTCGCCAACCAATCTGCCATCGCCATCGAGAACACGCGGCTGCTGAATGAGCTGCGAGAGTTGCTTCAGCAGCAGACCGCCACCGCCGACGTGCTCAAGGTCATAAGCCGCTCAGCCTTCGATCTGCAAGCCGTGCTCGACGCGCTCACCGAATCGGCGACGAAGCTGTGCGAGGCGGAACGGGCATTTATCTACCGATACAACGGCGAATTCGTTCGCATGGCGGCCACCTACAACGTACCGCCTGATTTCAAGGAGTTCGTCGAGCGTAACCCGCATCGACCCGGACGACACTCAGTGGCCGCGCGCACCGCTCTCGAGCGTCGGATCGTCCACATCGAAGATGTGCGGGCTGATCCCGAATATACGTTTGGTGTGCTCGATGTCTATCCCCATGGCACCGTGTTGGGAGTTCCAATCCTTAGAGGCGACGAGCTTCTCGGAGTGATCGTCCTCCCCCGGCGTGAAGTCCGCCCCTTCACCAACAAGCAGATCGGGCTGGTCTCCACCTTCGCCGACCAGGCGGTGATCGCCATAGAGAACGCGCGCCTGCTCAATGAGCTGCGCGAATCGCTGCAGCAGCAGACGGCCACGGCCGACGTGCTCAAGGTGATCAGCCGGTCCACTTTCGATCTGCAGGCGGTGCTCGATACATTGGTTGAATCTGCCTCGCGGCTTTGTGATGGTGATCATGCGTGGCTATTCCGCCGTGATGGTGAGAGTTATCGCTTGGGGGCTAGTTATGGTCATTCCAAAGACGAACATGCGCGTCTCAAAGAATATTTCGTGGTTCATGCTATAGCGCCGGGTCCCGGGTCGGTAGCTGGACGGGCTATACTAGAAGGCAAGCCTGTCCACGTTTTAGATGTGAATGTGGAGTTGGGTTATGCTCTATCTGCTGTCCAAAAAATCGGCAACTATCGCACCGTGCTTTGCGTGCCGTTGGTGCGGGACGGCGAAAAGATTGGGGTGATTTCAATAACTCGCGCTGAAGTGCGTCCATTTACGACGAAGCAGATTGAGTTGGCGACCACGTTTGCAGATCAGGCCGGAATCGCTATCGAGAATGTTCGGTTGTTCGATGAGATCCAAGACAAGAACTGGCAACTTGCCGAGGCAAGCCAGCATAAATCACAGTTTCTGGCTAATATGAGTCACGAACTGCGTACGCCGCTGAACGCCATCATCGGCGTCAGCGAGATGCTACGCGAGGACGCCGAGGCGGCAAGACAGGACTTAGAGCCACTCGATCGGGTGCTTGGTGCTGGCCGACATCTGCTTGCCCTGATCAACGACATCCTTGACCTGTCCAAGATCGAGGCGGGGCGCATGGAACTTCACCTCGAAACGTTTGCGCTAGCGCCGGTGATCGACGACGTAGCCAAGACCATCGAGCCAATGGCCACGAAGAACGGCAACCGCCTCGTTATCGATTCCCCAGCGGACCTTGGTACGATGCACACCGACCAGACCCGCTTCCGGCAATCGCTGCTCAACCTCGCGAGCAACGCCAACAAGTTCACCGAGAAGGGCACCATCACCATCGCCGCTCACCAACGGCGGGAGGACGGCCGCGACTGGATCACGCTGGCGGTTACGGACACCGGCATTGGCATGACGGCGGAACAGATGGGCAAGCTGTTCCAGGAGTTTTCCCAAGCGTCTTCCTCTACAGCCAGCAAATACGGGGGCACTGGGCTTGGTCTCGTGATCAGCCGGCGGTTCTGCCAGATGATGGGCGGGGACATCACGGTCGAAAGCGAGCCTGGCCACGGCTCAACGTTCATGATCCGGCTACCGAGAATTGTGGACGCTCCGAAGTAAGTGGTGGCTACCAATCCGGCCCACACAGGAGAGGCGGCGCTGAAACATAATTGCTAGATTTTACTGCACTGCGGGAGTCCACACATGGCACATGGCGTTATTTCGCTGCGATGCGGAATTTGGTCGCTATCGGGGCATAGCGGAAGCCGCACCGATCAAGCTCGATTTATGAGTCCGCGCCCTTGATCATCACTCACTCTGCCTGATCTTCGCCCGCAGCGCGTCAATGGAGACGAGGCCGCTTGCCGTTTCCACGTGCCAGTAGGTCCAGCCGTTGCATGCTTCGAGGCCTTGCGCGAGCGCGCCGATACGATGAATCGAGCCGACCCTTTCGCCGAGCGCAATTGCACCGTCGGCACGAACCAGCGCGCTCACCTTGCGCTTGGCGTCGCACAGATGCGTGCCCGGCATGATCATGCCGCGTTCGATCAATGCCGCGAACGGCACGCGCGGTGCTTCCCGCGCCGTCATGAAGGGCGCCAGCGTAGCAGCCGGCAAGGGCTCGACCGCAGCGGTTCGTTTCGCCGCGGCCGCGGCGTAAGCCGGATCGCGCTCGATGCCGATAAAGCGGCGTCCCAGGCGTTTGGCCACTGCGCCTGTGGTACCGGTGCCGCAGAAAGGATCAAGGATGAGATCATCGGGCCGAGACGAAGCGAGAAGGATACGCGCGAGCAGCGCTTGCGGTTTCTGTGTCGGATGGAGTTTCTTGCCGGAACGATCCTTGAGGCGCTCCTCGCCGGTACAAAGCGCAATCATCCAGTCCGAGCGCATCTGAACGTCATCATTGCCGGCTTTGAGCGTCTCGTAATTGAACGTGTAGTTTTTGCTCTGCGGCCCACGCGTGGCCCAGATCAGAGTCTCGTGCGCGTTGGTAAAGCGGCGGCCGCGAAAGTTCGGCATCGGATTCGATTTTCGCCATATGACATCATTGAGAATCCAGTACCCGGCATCCTGGAGGAGCGCGCCGACCCGGAAGATGTTGTGGTAGGAGCCGATGACCCAGAGCGTTGCCGAAGGCTTCATCACCCGGCGGCAGGCGAGGAGCCAGGCGCGCGTGAATTCGTCATAGGCCTGGAAGCTTGCGAATCGATCCCAATCGTCATCGACGGCATCCACCCGCGAATCGTCCGGGCGCTTGAGATCGCCTTGCAGCTGCAGGTTATACGGCGGGTCGGCAAAGACGAGATCGATGCTCTCGGCCGGCAGCTTCGACAGCTCGGCAATGCAATCACCGAGGACGATTTGCACGCATTGGGAAGGCGCAAAACTGACGTGGGGCGCCCGGACGGGCGCCCCACGACGCGACACAACCATGACTCAGGACTCTGATTCAGGCGACGCGGCCGGTGACGCGGGACCTACAACCGACAGTGATGCACTATGGGGGCCTAAGGTAAAAATCGGCTTAATCGCAAATCGGCGCCGGTAGTCCCGTAGCCCGCATGAGCGAAGCGACATGCGGGAAGAGTGTCCCCGGATTTCGTGGAGCCTGTCATCGGGCGGCGCTTCGCGCCGACCCGTTGGCTCAATCCGGGCTACGCGGGCGTTGGGAAAAAATTAAGCAGCAACTATATTGGCGGGGAGCAAAGGGCGACCCCTTCGCCGCACAAGGCCAACACGAGGCAAAGCCATGCGCTTGGATGACCTGCCGGAAAGCGGCAACATAGAAGATCGGCGGAGCGAGGCCGGTTACGGCGGCGGCGGCGGTTTCGGGCTTCCGATCGGCGGCGGCGGGCTGAGCATCGGCACGATTGTGGTGCTCGGCATCATCGGTTGGGCGCTCGGCGTTGACCCTAGCCTCCTCATCGGCGGCGCGCAGGTCCTCTCAGGCTCCGGTCAACCGCAAGTGCAGGCGCCGCAGACCGCGCGCCGCACCGCTACGCCCCAGGATGAGACGGGGCGCTTCGTCAACAAGGTGCTGGGCAGCACGGATGCCCGCTGGAAGGAAATCTTCGCCAAGGACGGCAGGACCTATCGCCCGCCGGTGCTCGTCCTCTATCGCGGCGCAACTGATGCAAAATGCGGCGGGCAGGCGCAATCGGCCATGGGGCCGTTCTATTGTCCGAACGATAAGAAGATCTATCTCGACACATCGTTCTTCGACCAGATCGCAACGCGTTTTCACGGCTGCGATGTGGGCAGCAAGTCGTGTCAATTTTCGCAGGCCTATGTGATCGCACACGAGGTCGGCCATCACGTGCAGAACCTGCTCGGGGTTCTGCCGAAGGCGCAGAAGGCTCAGCAGGTGGCCAACAGCCGGGCGGAGGCCAATCACATCCAGGTTCAGGTCGAGCTGCAGGCGGACTGCCTCGCAGGTGTGTGGGCCAGCCGCGAGAACGAATATCTCAAAAGCCAGGGCAAGCCGCCGTTCATCGAGTCCGGCGATGTCGAAGCCGCCTTGCAGACCGCGGCGGCAATCGGCGATGACACCTTGCAACGCCGCTCTCAGGGCCGCGTGGTCCCCGACAGCTTCACCCACGGCAGCTCCGAGCAGCGGCAGCGCTGGTTCTATACGGGCTTTCGCTCGGGCTCGGTGAAGAGCTGCAACACGTTCCAGTCGGCCCAACTCTGATCCATGGCCGGCATCGATGCGGACAGAGAGTTCATCCCGCTCAAGATCGCGGTCCTGACCGTTTCGGATACGCGCAAGCTTGCCGACGACAAATCCGGCGCGACCTTAGTCGAGCGCATCGAAAAGGCGGGCCACACCGTTGCGGACCGGGCGATTGTCACCGACGATATCGACGCCATTCGCGCGCAGGTCAAAGCCTGGATCGTTGACTGCGCAATCGATGTGATCATCACGACCGGCGGCACCGGTTTTACCGGCCGCGACGTGACCCCCGAAGCGATTGAACCGCTGTTCGAGAAGCGCATGGAAGGCTTCTCGACCATGTTCCTGCTGGTGAGCCAGGCCAAGATCGGCACTTCGGCGATTCAGACGCGCGCCATCGCGGGCGTGGCCGGCGCGACTTATATTTTCTGCCTGCCCGGCTCACCAGGCGCGTGCAAGGACGCATGGGACGACATTCTCGTGCATCAGCTCGACTACCGGTTCCGCCCTTGCAACTTCGTCGAGATCATGCCCCGCCTCGGCGAAACCCTGCGCCGCCCGAAGTCGTAGGACCCTGTCGTTGCCCGGATGAGCGAAGCGATATAAGGGGCGGTGTCCCCGCATTTCGCGGAGCTTCCGCCGACCCGGTGGTTCGCCCTTCCGATCCCCTTGCGCGCGCCTATATGCGGCATTATGTTCGTGCTTTGTTCACGAACGGTCTATCCCATGGTCAAGTCTTCGGCAGCGCCAAGTACCCGGCCGACCGCGGCTCCCCCGCGGTCCACCGCACGGCGGGAGAATTTCCGCCAGCGCCCTGCGGCCGTGGACCTCAACGCGCCTCCCGACGGCGATGTCGCGGTTGACCGCGAGCGCCGCCGCGGCCGCGGCGCGCAATCCAACGGGTCCGGCCGCTACGAGCCGCTCGCGCGGATTGCCTTCGATGACGGCTGGCAAAGCTTTGAGGAGCTGCCGCCATTCAAGACCACGGTGACGATCGATACCACCCGCAAGATCATTACCCGCAATGACTTGCCCGATATCTCGTTCGATCGCTCCATCAATCCGTATCGCGGTTGCGAGCACGGCTGCATTTATTGCTTCGCGCGGCCGACGCACGCCTATCTCGGACTCTCGCCCGGGCTTGATTTCGAATCCAAATTATTTGCCAAGCCCGATGCAGCAAAGCTTCTGGAGCGCGAGCTCTTGGCGCCGAATTATGTTCCCCGCACTATCGCCATCGGCACCAACACCGATCCCTATCAGCCGATCGAGCGCGAGCATCAGATCATGCGGCGCATCCTCGAAGTGCTCGACCGCTGCGGGCATCCCGTCGGTATCGTAACCAAGTCGGCGTTGATCCTGCGCGATATCGATATTCTCTCGCGCATGGCAAGACGCAAGCTGGTCAAGGTCGCGCTATCGGTGACGACGCTCGACGGCAAACTTGCACGCGTCATGGAGCCGCGTGCGGCCACGCCTGCGCGCCGGCTGGAAGCGCTTCGTCAACTCACCGTGGCCGGCGTTCCGGCCTCCGTCATGGTGGCGCCGATCATCCCGGCGCTCAACGATTGCGAGATCGAGCGCATCCTCGATGCCGCAGCAGCGGCCGGCGTGCGCGAGGCCGGCTACGTGCTTTTGCGCCTGCCGCTTGAAGTGCGCGATCTCTTCCGCGAATGGCTGATGGCCAATTTTCCCGATCGCTGCCGCCACGTGTTCAAACTCATCCGCGAAACCCGCGGTGGCAAGGATTACGATTCGAGCTGGGGCAAGCGCATGACAGGAGGCGGGCCGGTAGCCTGGATGATTGGCCGAAGATTTCGAGCTGGCATGTGAGAGGCTCGGGCTCAACAAGACTCGAACGACGCTCAGCGTCGAGCATTTCAGTCCGCCGCGTCCGCAATCAACGCAACTCAGTCTGTTTTAAAGCGCTCGCTCGCTTCATCGCAGGCGCCACGCGTGGAGCTGCGCGCGACCTACGAATGCGCCCTGGCCTATTGCTCCCTTGCCGATCTCAAGCGGTTTGCAGTGGACCTCGCCTGACGGCCTGGACTTCGCCTGAGGGTGTGGGAAGGCCCGACACCGGCCACAATCGCCCTTCATGTGAATCGGTCATTCCGACTCGACCGGTGGAGGAGTCCCATGCAGCGGCGAAAGTTCATGGCACTTTTCGGCGGCGCAGCGGCACCTTGGCCGGTCGCAGCGCCAGCGCAGCAGCCGGACCCCATGGCCGGCAAGCAAGTGCCGGGGGAAGTGATGCAGCAGTTGCTCAACATCGCGCACGATATGCGGACGCCGCTCAATGCCGTTCTCGGCTATACCGAGCTGATCCAGGACGGGGTCTACGGGGAAATGCCCAATGAGGTCCGTCGTGCACTCGAACGAATTGACCGCAGCGGAAAACAGGTTGCTGCGCTGATCAATCAGGTGTTCGAGGTATACAAATCAGCACGGCGCGCCTAGCGCATCCGGGTCGTGCTCATCCTTCAAAAGGTCGTTACCTCAGTGGCGCCGTAATCGGATGGTGTACTTTTCGCGGCGGGAGAGGGGGCAGATATGGCGCGCATGATCGCTGCTGCGATCGGCAGCAGCCGTGGCTTTGATGGCCAACCTACTCCACTGAGTTGTCGGAACAGCGCTCGAGTGAACCGGGTCACGAAAAGCATCGTTATTCCATCTCTTCTCTGCTGCTGGCTTGCGAGCGCACCGGCATGGGCGATCGATTGTTTGAGCGTTCCCGGCGATCCGAAAACGGGCTGGTATTCCTGGCGTGAAATTGACGGCCGCAAATGCTGGTTCAAGAAAACCAGTGCCATGCCATCGAAATCACAGCTCCACTGGGCGACAAAAGTTGAAGAAAAGCCGCGGCCGTTAAGCTCGCCCTCGGCTGTACAGGAGAGAACGGCGCCTGCGGCGGCGCCGCCGCCATCGGCCTCTTCGGCCGAGCCGGTGGAAACAAAACCGACGACCTTGCCGCAGTTCAGGACGGTTCGCGTCAAGCCTGTCCCGGTCACGTCACCACGGATTGGAAACAATCAGGTTGATCTGATGAATTCTGCAAGGCTATCGGCCGTTGCGGTTTTTGGTCGTGCTCGGCCAAAACCAGGCCGCCCCGCGCCTGCCGATCCCTTCGATGCGCGTTTTAGCGGCAAGGGTGATTGAGAAAGGGCAATTGAGAAAGGCCGCCCTCAATCCGTCATGTGCGGGCTCGACCTCGACATGCGTCAAAAATGCTTTTCTCTTTCAACCCCGTGCAATGGCGTAACCGAGGAATGCTCGCGCCCGCCGGTATGATTACGTGTCCTCATGGGTAACGATGGTGAAGCCCGGCCCGGTCTGGTGTTCATCAGCATTGTGCATATCGGTGATGACCAGGGTAGAGCCGGGATGAAGCAGCGAAACCATTTGCTGTGCGGTCTGCGGCGCGAGGTCGACCCGCTTGATTGTTTCCGACACGAGCAAGGCTGATGCGGCCGCCTGGTCGGTACCGGCAGTAAGACCAAAGGCCAGCCATTTGAGATGTGCTGGATCCGAGGCGGGCCCGGTCAAGGTAAAAGCATGGGTACCAAACGGCTTCTCGGGCTCGATGATGCTTGCCGGAGCCGTGAAGGCTGCATTGCCATTGACGAATGCGACCAGCTTTCGGTCCGCGGCCGAAACCACGAATGAGGACGCTTGGTGGGTCTCCTTCGTCGCATGGACCGGGTGGGCGGACTTGGCCGATGCGGTTTTGACGGCCTCGCGCGCCATTGCATCGAGATGGTCCGATATCAACAGCCCGGGATGATTGAGATCCGCAGCGGCAACATCGGCATCGGCAATAATCACCGGAGTTCCGAGCGTGGTAATTCCGAACAGCAGCTTGGCGAACGCAAGGGGCAACCGAACGCAGCCGTGGCTCGCAGGATAGCCGGGCAGATTGCCCGCATGAAGCGCAACACCGTTCCAGGTCAGACGCTCCATGAATGGCATGGGAGCATTGTCGTATTTCGACGAGTGGTGCGTTTTGTCTTTTTCCAGAATAACGAACACTCCCGCAGGCGTTCGATGTCCTGAGCGGCCCGTCGAACAAGTTGCCGCCGCTATTTCCATGCCGCCACGGTAAACGACGACCCACTGTTTGGGGATGGATACCAGGATGACAACCGGACCTTCAGGCGATCGTTCGGGATTCCAGCTGAACTCACCGGGCTTGAGCGTTGCCGGGTCGACGAACTGGCTTTGCGCCAGCGCACTTGCAAGCCTTGCGCCGAGCGGAGCGGCAACCGAGGCGGCCAGTAACGCGCGACGCGAAATCCTTGCAGTCGTTGTTTTCATGTCGGCCTTTGCAATGTCACCAACCCTCTGCCTGAACAGCGCAGAGGTGTCGAACGTGCAGTCCCTAATGATCGCTTATGGCATTGTGTCACGAGTAACGCCGGTCCATACGGCGATGCGTAACTGTACGAGAGATGAAGGTAGGTCCTTCGAGTTCGGCAATCAGGTGTTGATCTCAAGCCACCGCAAGCTGCTGTTGTCAAAAGCGATGGTGGTGAACGTTGCGGAAAAGTCGGAACGAGATTCCGGCAGGTATGATTGAGAGAGGCGAGCGCAAGCGAACCGCTGATGACGTGTCGAAAGCGGATTAGACGATGTCAAAACCGGGGGGTTGCCATTCCTCTGGGATAAGTTTGGGGGATGTCCTGAGACTGCCCAAACGGCATCCGGCATGGAGGCGGCGCGAAGCTCAATCTGGCTCTTGTACGGAACGTGAGAACCTGGCCGGCGATGCTAAGGGAAAAGGCACAAGCGGCTCCAACCGCGAGGCCGAAAGTACTGATGCGCCGGAGAGGGGCGGACTGCCTCGTAGTAGTGTTGAAGCGGGGTAATGCCCGTGGAGCGAAGGGGGTGGGTCATCGCCTTTGAGATCGGGTCAACCGGCAACGGGAGGAACCCGATATTCAATGGAAGGCGGCAGCCTTCGTGCGGTGGCACGAGCCGGATGACGCGAGAGTGTCAAGTCCGGATCTGTGAGAGGCTCGGGGTGAAATTCCCCGGGCCTACTCGGCCAAATGCGATGCCCTCTGCTGCTGGACTCACGCCTGAGACGCCTTGCTTCCGCGATAACAAGCCCGATCGGCATGCGTTGGTGGGGTGCAAAATCGTGTTGCAAAATCGTTGTCTTGCTCTCATACCGCTGTGATCCCTTCCCCAGAAGGCGGGTAGCACGAGCTCTGGTGTCGGCGTCCGAAACCCTGAGGTGAAATATGCGAATCATTGCATGTGTCTGCTTTCTCCTTGCACTGGTCCCGATCTCTGCCCGGGCGGAGATGGTGCGCGTTTACGTCACCAACAGCGCGGGTGACAGCATTCACGTCATCGATGCCGGCAACAATAAGGTCGTGCAGGAGATCAAAGGCATTGAGGGGGCGCATGGAATTGCATTCTCTCCCGACGCCTCGCGCGTCTATGTGAGTGATGAAGCATCCTCCACGCTGGATGTTTTCGACCGCAAGAGCGGCAGGCTCGCCAAGCAAGTGCCGCTGAGCGGCCACCCCAACAACATCGCTGTCGCGAAAGACGGTCGCGTGGTTGTTGGAATTGCCCGCGGGGCGGGTGCCCTCGATATCATCGATCCGACAACGCTTGCCGGCGTGAAGAGCGTGCCGGTGAACGGGCCGCTTCATAATGTCTACGTGACGCCGGACGGCAAGCATGTGGTCACCGGATCCATTCGAACGGGCATCATCACCGTCATCGATCTTGCCACCGAGCAGCCGGTCTGGGAGCTCAAGCTGGATAAGGGCATTCGTCCAATGACAATCGAGGCAGCGGCTGACGGCTCGCCGAAACGCATCTTCGTGCAATTGACCGCCTTCAACGGATTTGCCGTGGTCGATTTTGCTGCGCGCAAGGAAGTTGCGCGGATCGAGCTCCCGAAGATCGAAACCGACTTTGAAACTGATGGGGGGCGCGCGGGCGCACCTTCCCACGGCATCGGTGTCGCGCCCGATGGGAAAACGCTTTGGGTCACCAGCATCCCCAATAACGCGGTGTACGCCTATTCGCTCGAGAACCTCAAATTGAACGGCGAGGTCGCGCTGCCGTCGTTGCAGCTGGCGGGACACGGGCCCATCTCGGCGGTGGCAAACTGGGTCACCTTTACGCCCGACAGCAATGTGATTTACGTCTCCAACGCCGGTTTGCGCTCTGTCTCGGTCATCGATACGCGAGCGATGAAGCTTGTCGCGGTCGTGCCCGTTGGCGAGGTGCCCAAACGCATCAACACGCTCGTGATCCCCAGCTCAGCCGCTAGTGCCGCGGCGCGGAGGGCGTCGCTCCCTTGACCCACGCGGCGAGCGTGGCCCAGGCCGGATTCTGCTTTGAGAGGAACTGCCTTCCGCCGGAGTGGTACACGTCTCCGCCGGCCTCGGGCGCAAGCGGATGAAGCAGCAAACGGCTCGTATCGGGATCGCCGGGATTAACGAGCTTTGCAGCCATTGCAAAGTTGAGACGCGATTGCGCCTCGCTCCAAACACGCGCATCCGGCGCGAGCTTTTCCAGACGGAACGCGTTGTTGCTCTCGGCATGACAGACGTAACAACGGGCATAGCCCGGTCGCTTGGCCAGAAAGACCGGCTGCACATGGCTCTTAAAGAATTCATAGTCGAGCTGCGGGGCTGTTTGCGCCGCCGCGCAGAGCAGTGCGCTCGCCAATACAACAAGAGACAGCGCAAAGACTGACGCGTTACGCGGCATTATCGCTTTCCATGTGTTCCTGCCGGCAGCCGGTCGATGAACGACTGGACGGCGGCGGAGAAATGGTCGTTGCGGTCGCCCGCCACCATGTGGCGCGCGCCACTGACGTCAACGTAATCCGCGTGCGGGACGAGCTCAAGAAACTCCTTGGCGTGCGCCTCCTTCACGAGCTCGGAGGATGCGCCGCGCACAAGCAACGCCGGAATTCGGATCCGGCGCGCGGCCTCAATCAAGTTGGCTTCGAGCGCCTGCCGGTCGACTCCGGTGGCGCGCGGACCTTCGAGGAAGCGGGGATCCCAATGCCAGCGCCAGCGCCCGTCGGGCGAGAGCCGCAGATTCTTCTTCAGTCCCTCATGGCTGCGCGGACGCGGCCGGTGCGGCAGATACTTGGCGACCGCCGCTGCCGCTTCGGCGACGGACGCAAATCCTTCGTGGGCGTTTGCGCGCATGAAGCCCACCACCTTCGCAACACCGCTTGGATCGACCCGCGGCGTAATGTCGACGAGCACAAGCGCGGAGAAGATGCTGGTATCGCGATCACGCTCGGCCTCGCCCTCGGCAAGGAGCGCGGCAATACCCCCGAGCGAAGCGCCGATGACGATGGGCTTGGTCGCGGAACGCCGGGTGAGCTCGGCCGCGACGGCTTTGGCGTCTTGGGCATAATCAGCAAATGCATAGGCGCCGCTTGCAACCCATTCGGAATCGCCATGGCCACGCTGATCGAGCGCATAAGCGAGATGGCCGCTGCCGGCGAGCCCGGCCGCGGTCTTGGCCCAGGCATGCCGCGTCTGCCCGCCGCCGTGCAGCAGCAGCACCGGGGGGCCACTCTCTCCGAACACGTCGGCAATCAGCCTGTTGCCAGCGGCGCCCATGAAGGTTGCGGTGGCGGGAGTGAGGTGGCGGGTCATGTTTGGCAAGCTCTGGCACACGATTTACTCGGCACCTGATAGCTCCTGCTCGACCACTTGGCGCAACGGCGGTAAAGCGAACTGCAACGCGTCCCAGACGCGCAATGCGACAACGTTCTCATAGTTATGGCGGTACACGTTTCCCGCTCCTGCCATGTCTTTCCATGTGATGCCGGGATGACGCGCCTTCAACTCTTCCGACAATCGGCGCGATGCTTCCGAGATGATCTCAAGGCAACGCGTAACCGCATAGAGATGCAGCTCGTCCCTTTCGAAACTCTCAAACGTGTGCTCGCGCGTGAACCGTTCTGCGAGGTCGATGTTGCGAAGAATGTCGCGCAGCGCGCTCAGCTCTGCGTCAGAACGCATAGACCATATCTCGGGCCGTTGGTCCGCGCAGATCGAGCTTCAGAGCCTCGCGGTCAATCACATCAACCGATCCGTCGAAGAGGCTAGCGATGTAGTCCTTCAAGCCGACGTAATCGAAGAGCGTGACATGGGCCTCCGGATCGATATCGATCATGATATCGAGATCGCTGTCGGACCGATTCTCGCCACGCGCCACCGAGCCGAACACGGCGGCATGCGTGACACCGCGCGCGCGCAACGCGCTCTCATAGCGCCGCAGAGTAGCCAGAGCATCCTGCGCATTCATGCCCAACACATAGCACAATCTGATCCCGCGGCAGAGTGCGCCACACCTGATCACCACTCGGGTCTCGTCACGCAGAAGCGTTCGGGGGGGAAGCGCGCAGAGTTCGAGAAAAGCAAAAGATCCGGCACCCGCACCCGCTTGGTGCCTCTGACGGTGCCGGTGTAGAACGCAAAAGCCCGTCGAAGTGACCGCAGCTTCCAGTTTCACAGGCAAACTCGATGAAAATTCCGCGCCGGCAGTTTCTACATATGGCCGCAGGTGCTGCTTCAATGCCGGTAATCCCGGGCATCGCTCAGGCGCAGGGTTATCCAACGCGGCGCGTTCGGATTGTGGTCGGATTTCCTGCCGGAGGCACGGCCGACCTTGGCGCGCGCCTCATCGCCCAATGGCTCTCGGAGCGGCTCGCGGCACCTTTCGTGGTGGAAAACAGACCAGGGGCCGCCACCAACATCGCAGCCGAATTGGTCGTGCGCGCGCCGGCCGACGGCTATACGCTGCTGATGGTGACGGGGGTGAATGCGGTCAATGCCACGCTCTACGGCAACCTCGATTTCAATTTCATCCGTGATATTGCACCGGTCGCAGGCGTGAATCGGTCTCCCTTCGTTCTGGAGGTGCATCCAGGGGTTCCGGTCAAGACGGTTTCCGAACTGATTGCCTACGCCAAGGCCAATCCCGGCAAGTTGAACATGGCCTCGCTTGGGACCGGCACCGGCAGTCACTTGGGTGGCGAGCTGTTCAAGATGACTGCCGGCATCAAAATGCTGCACGTGCCGTATCGTGGCTCGGCGCCGATGCTTATCGATCTGATTAGCGGGCAAGTGCAGGTCGCCTTCGACAACCTGCCGTCATCGATTGGACACATCAGAGCCGGCACGTTGCGCGCTCTGGCCGTCACAACAGCGACGCGTTCGCACGCGCTGCCGGACATCCCGACCCTTGATGAAATCCTGCCCAGCTTCGAAGCGAGCGCATGGCAAGGCATCGGCGCGCCCGGTGACACGCCCGATGAGATCATCGACAAGCTCAACGAGACCATCAACGCGGGTCTGGCCGAGCCACGGATCAAGGCGCAACTTGCCGACCTCGGTGCCACGGTGCTGGCGCTCTCGCCGGCCGCCTTCGGCAAGCTGATTGTCGATGAGACTGAAAAATGGGGCGAGGTGATCCGCGCGGCCAATATCAAGCCTGAGTAAACCTGCGAACGCGCGAAGGTGCGAACAGCCCCCAGAGTCGGCCGCGCTTACACCATAAAGTCCTTGTTCTCGGCGCCGAGCATCACCGCCCCCCAAGAGCTCCCGACATATTCGTATTGATTGGAAATGTGCTGCCGTCCGGCCATGAGGTCGGCAAGCACGCCGCCGAACGGCAGCGCGTCTGACAATCCGGCGGCTCCCGTCGCCTTGAACATGCGCGCGGCAAGGATGGTCGCGCGCTCGGTCACCGCCGTGGATTGAAACTTGTACTGCAGGCGCTCGGCCAAAGGCGGGGTCTCCCCGGCCTCGGCATAGGCGTGCAGATTGCGAAAATTGCGGTGCAGCGTTCCTTTCATCTCGTCGATGGCGGCGGCCGTCTCGGCGCAGACAAGCTGAACGAATGGGTTCTCGGCCGCGCGTCCCCCCGCGCGCGTGCGGCGCGTCTTGCCGTAGTCCACCAGCGCATCGAGCATGCCCTGCAACGCGCCGAGCGCCGCGGTCGAAATGCCGCGCACGAAGATCTGCCCGAACGGCAGCCGATAGAGGCTCGACGTGTTGATCGCCTGGCCGGGCCCGCGCAGCAGGAAATTGTCTTGCATGCTCTGGGAGCGGTAGGCAGGCACGAACACGTCATCAACAACAATGTCCCAGCTTCCGGTCGCCTCAAGCCCGCTTACTTCCCAGGTGTCGATGCGTTGATATTGCGTACGCGGCAAAAGGAAGATGCGGCCTTCGGATGCAGAATCGGACACAGTGACCGTCGCGCCCAACAGTGCCCAATCGCAATGCGCACAGCCGCTTGCATATTTCCAGCGCCCGCTCAGCCGGAACCCGCCGGGAACGGCCGCGGCCTTGCCCGCCGGCATCAGCGAGGAGCAGATCAAGACGGAGTTGTCGCGGCCCCATACCTCCTGCGCCGCCTGGTCATCCAGCAGCGCCATGAACCAGGGATGCACACCCGCAACGCCGTAGATCCATGCAGTCGACATGTCGCCTTGGGCGAGCGCGAGCTCCACCTCGTAAAAGCTATGCAGATCCATCTCGTAGCCGCCCCAGCGCCTCGGTTGCAGCACACGGAACAAGCCCGCGTTCTGCATGTCCGCGATGGTCGCATCGGGAATCTGGCGCCGGCGGCGGCCTTCGCGCGAGCGCGCGGCGAGCGTGGGTATCAAGGCACGGGCGCGGGCAATGATCTCCGCCGCTTGCGGCGGCTGCGCGGCAACAGAAGTCCCCCCGTGCATGGGTTGCGAGCTTACTCCGCAGCCGCGAGACCCTTGCGCGCGTTGCGCTCGAGGCAGGCAATGACATGATCCGTCGACATGACATCGCCGAAAGTGAGATAGAATGCGCAGAGCGACGCATTATGGTCTTCGTCGGTGACGGCGGCGTTGCCGTCGCTGACCATGACGGTCCTGAAATTGAGCATCATGGCGTCGCGCGCAGTCGATTCGCAGCAGACATTCGTGACCGTGCCGGTGATCAGGACCGTATCGATCCCGCGCTCGCGCAGGATCTCCGCGAGCCTGGAGGAGCCCTGGATAAAGGCGCTGAACCGGTGCTTCTCCACAACGAGATCGGCGGGCTTTACGTCGAGCGACGACCAAAGCTCGTGTCCCTTGCTGTCTGCGGTCAGCGCGGCAATGCGCTTCTTGCCCTGCTCGGGGCTCGCGATCTCGAAATAGGTCGACCAGCTCTGCAGCGCGTCCGGCGTGAACGTCGTCTTGATCCAGACCACCGTGCCACCGGTTGCCCGCACGGCCGCGGCAAGCCGGTTGATGTTGGGCACGATCTTCTCCGCCATGGGGCAGAGCGCATGCGCCACGCCGGGCAGCATGAACGCATTCTGCATGTCGACCACGACGAGCGCGGTTTTTGCAGGCTGCATGCCCTCGAATGCATATGCGCGGCCGCGCTTGGCGACGACACGGTCGATGACCGATTGGGGAATGGAGCCTCTGTGCATGGGAAATCTCCGCTCGTGGGTTAGGGACATATTACCATGTCCCGGACGCGGTGCAGCGCTATCAGCGCGGTTACGCGTGTTACGTCACAGTCGTCGCGCGAAGGCATCCGCAATGAAAGCATGGGCAAGGGCATAGCCGTGACGGGTGGCGGGCTCGTTGTAGACGGCCACTCCGGGGTGGTTGGCTTGCGGATCGGTGAAGGCGTGGACGACGTCGCCGAACGTCAGGAGCGCCCAGCGTGCGCCTGCCGCCGTCATCTCCGCCTCGAACGCGTCGCGCTCGGCTTTGGGTGCGACCGGATCGGCGGCACCATGAACCGCGAGCACTGCGGCCTTGATGTCTCCGCGCTTGGCGGGCTCCGGCGTGACCAGCGTGCCATGCATGGACACGACCGCGGCTACGTCTGCGCCGGTGCGAGCAAGATCGAGCACGTTGAGGCCGCCGCAGCAAAAGCCGATAGCGGCGCGACGATTGATGTCGCCGATCGCCCGCCGATCGGCCTCGCGGGTCAAGGTGTCGAGCCCGGCGGCGATGCGCCGGCGCATGGTCGCCACATCCGACATGAACGGTTTGAGGAACTCCATAGGGTCCTCGGTTCCGACCGGACCGTTGCCCTCGCCGAACATGTCGACGACGAAGACCGCATAGCCTTGCTCGGAGAGCATTTGACCGGTCTCAATCGCCGGCTTGATGACACCGCGCCAATTGGGCGCCATGAGCAACAGCGGCCGATTAGCCTTGGCCGCTTCATCCCAGATGAGCGCACCGCGACAGCTGATGCCCGCTACCGAATAGAAAATGCTCTCGACCGCCATCAGCTGCCTGTATCCTTGACAGTACCGCGGATGGCGTTGCGTCCGCCTCCGCTCGAGGCTTGCGCGGATCTACCACATTGCCCCTTGAAGCTTTAGCGCATACCGGCGCCATCCGGGATCGCCCGCGTGCAAGGCCGCAGTTACGCAAACAGAAGCTGTCGGAATAAAGGCGGCTCATCGCGCGAGCGCAGGAGCGCGCAGGAAAGCGAAATCGCAGCCCTCATCGGCGCCAAGGATTTGCTCGGCGTAGAGCTTGTCATAGCCGCGCTGCGCCCGCACCGGCGCGCCTGCGCTCGTGCGCCGCTTCAATTCGGCTTCATCCAGGAGCACATCGATCCGGCGGTCCTTCACGGAGAGGCGGATGCGGTCGCCATTGCGCAGGAGGCCGAGCGGCCCGCCCGAAGCGGAGTCCGGCGTGACGTGCAGGACGATGGTTCCGAAAGCGGTGCCGCTCATGCGCGCGTCGGAGACGCGGATCATATCTTTCACGCCCTGCTGTGCGAGCTTCCTGGGGATGGGAAGGTAACCGGCTTCGGGCATGCACGCGTCGGCATGCGGCCCCGCGTTCTGGAGGACGAGCACGTCTTGCGGCGTAACATCGAGGGCGGGGTCGTCCATGCGCGCTGCAAGATCGGCGAGCGAGGAAAACACCACCGCGCGTCCCTCATGCTCGAACAGTTTTGGATCGGCAGCCGATCGTTTGAGGATGGCGCCCCGCGGTGCGAGATTTCCGAACAGGGCGACCAATCCGCCTTGCGGCTCCATCGGCGGCCTCGCGCGCAGCAATGATGGCAACGTCGCGATGCGATGCCTCCTCGCCCGCAAGGCGCTCGCCGAGCGTTTCTCCGGTCACCGTCATGGCGTCGAGGTGCAGGACCGGTTTGAGCTCGCGTAGCAGCGCACCCATGCCGCCCGCCGCAAAGAAATCCTCCATATAGCCGTTACCGACCGGCTTGAGATTGACCAGCACCGGCGTAGAATCCGACAATCGATTGATGTCATCCAGCGAGACTTTGATGCCCGCGCGGCCGGCAATCGCGGTGAGGTGGATGACGGCGTTGGTCGAGCCGCCGAGCGCAAGCAGGACCCGAAGCGCATTTTCGATCGACTTCGCCGTGATGATGCGGTCAGGAGTAAGCTGCGAGCCGATAAGCTTCACCGCGGCCGCGCCGGTTGCCTCCGCCGCGCGCAGCCTGTCCGCGTGCACCGCCGGGATGGCGGCACTGCCGGGAAGCAACATGCCGAGTGCCTCGGCGAGACATGCCATGGTGGAAGCCGTGCCCATGACCGCGCAGGTGCCGGCCGTCACGGCAAGCTGGCCCTCCACCTGCGAAATCTCCTCTTCGCTGACCTTGCCTGCGCGGTAGCTCGCCCAGAAGCGGCGGCAGTCGGTACAGGCGCCGAGCCGTTCACCGCGATGCCGGCCCGTCATCATGGGGCCCGCGACCAGCATGATGGCCGGCCGGCCGGCGGAGATTGCGCCCATGAGCTGCGCCGGAACGGTCTTGTCGCACCCGCCCATCAGCACCACGCAATCCATGGGTTGCGCCCGGATCATCTCCTCGGTGTCCATCGACATCAGATTACGGTACTTGAGGCTGGTCGGGCTCAGGAACACTTCGCCGAGCGAAATGGTCGGAAACTCAAGGGGCAATGCCCCGGCCGCCAGGACGCCGCGTTTCACCGCCGCCAGGAGCTCGGGGAAATGACGGTGGCAATTGTTGAAGCCGGAGGGCGTAAAGGCGATGCCGACCACGGGCTTGTCCAACATGGTGCGGGAATACCCCATGGACTGCGCGAACGATCGCCGCAGATAGCGGGAAAAGTCGTGGTCTCCATAGTTGGTGAGCCCATCGTTGAGACCACGGGCGCGGCTTTCCGGCATGACGGGAGGTCCTCGACGTGAACGGTTACGCAGATCTGAAGCGGCAGGCGCAATCAGGCACAATTGGCGCAAGACAAGGCGAGACAAGTAAAGCCTTCGCGCGGCGTAATGCCTAGGGGTGAGTAGTAAGTAGTGAAGGGGGGAATGGTGAGTAGACGGACCCCACAGTACCCGAGTACTACTCGCTACTCACTGCTCACTACCCTTGATCGAGATCAATTAGACCGCCCGCACGCGCGTTTATGACCGCTCGACAAACCGATCGAAAGCCTTCTAAAACGGGCATTCCGCTGGACAGCGCAGTCATGGATTACGACAGTTATTTCGAAAATGCGCTTGGCAGGTTGAAGGACGAGCGGCGCTACCGCGTTTTTGCCGATCTCGAACGGCTGGCCGGCCGGTTCCCGCGCGCAATCTGGCACTCGCCGGCGGGGCCGCGCGACGTGATCGTGTGGTGCTCCAACGATTACCTTGGAATGGGTCAGCATCCCAAGGTGATCGCCGCCATGGTCGAGACCGCCGCCCGCATGGGCACCGGGGCGGGCGGCACGCGCAATATCGCGGGCACCAACCATCCCCTGATCGAGCTCGAACGCGAGCTCGCCGACCTGCACGCCAAGGAAACGGCGCTCGTTTTCACCTCCGGCTACGTGTCCAACCAGACCGGGATTGCCACCATCGCAAAGCTCCTCCCGGATTGCCTGATCCTCTCGGATGCCTTGAATCACAACTCCATGATCGAGGGGGTGCGGCAATCGCAATGCGAAAAGCGAATTTTCCGCCATAACGACATGGAGCATCTCAAAGAGCTGCTCAAAGGGGCCGGGCCGGGGCGCCCCAAGCTCATTGTGTTCGAGACGCTCTATTCCATGGACGGTGACGTGGCGCCGATCAATCTTATCTGCGATCTCGCCGAACAGTATGGCGCCATGACCTATGCCGATGAGGTGCATGCGGTCGGAATGTACGGCGCGCGCGGCGGCGGGCAGGCCGAAGCGCAGGGCGCCATGGCGAGGCTCGACGTGATCGAGGGAACGCTCGCCAAGGCGTTCGGCTGCTTGGGCGGCTATATCACCGGCCGGCTGGCGCTGATCGACGCGGTGCGCAGTTACGCGCCGGGGTTCATATTCACCACCGCGCTGCCGCCTGCGGTCTGCGCCGCCGCGGCGGCGGCGATCCGGCATCTCAAGGCGTCGGGCTTCGAGCGCCAGCGCCACCAGGAGCGCAGTGCGCGTGTCAAAGCCGTGCTTGCTTCTGCCGGCTTGCCTGTCATGGCGAGCGCTACCCACATCGTTCCCGTGCTCGTGGGTGAGCCGGAGCGATGCAAGCAGGCGAGCGATCTTCTGCTCGCCGAGCACGCGATCTATATCCAGCCGATCAATTATCCCACTGTGCCGAAAGGAAGCGAGCGGCTGCGCATCACGCCGACGCCCTATCATGACGACGCGCTGATCGACGCTCTTGCCGAGGCGTTGGTCGACGTCTGGGATCGGCTCGACTTGCCGCGCAGGGAGCGTGCCTGGGCGGCCGAGTAGATTTTTTCATGCTGCAGGCCTGGGTCGTCATCGCCTTTGCGCTCGGCTATATCGGCCTGCTCTTTATTGTTGCGACTTACGGCGATGAAACCGGGCGCCTCGGACGCGCGGGGCGATGGCGCCGTTTCATTTATCCGTTGTCGCTTGCGATCTACTGCACGTCGTGGACGTTTTTCGGCTCCGTCGGGCTGGCCTCACGGACCGGGTTTGATTTTCTGACCATCTATATCGGTCCGATGCTGGTCATCGGTCTCTGCTCGCCGCTGATCACGCGCATCGTGCGTCTTGCGAAGGCGCAGAATATCACGTCCATCGCCGACTTTATCGCCGCGCGTTACGGCAAGGCGCAGACCGTCGCAGCCACCGTGGCCCTGATCGCGATCATCGGCACCATTCCTTATATTGCGTTGCAGCTCAAAGCAGTTTCGTCCTCGCTCACGACAATTCTCGGGCATACCGGGCCTGCCAGCGCGACAATGCAGCCTGTACTCGGCGACATCGCATTCTATGTCGCGCTCGCGATGGCGATGTTCGCGGTCCTGTTCGGCACCCGTCATATCGATGCGACCGAGCATCAGGACGGCCTGATGCTCGCGATTGCGACCGAATCTCTGGTCAAGCTCGTCGCCTTCGTCGCGGTCGGCGTATTTGTCACGTTCTGGATATTCGACGGCCCTATTGCACTGTTTTCTCAGGCGTTGAAAGAGCCGCATGCGGCCGCCGCGCTCACCCGCGAGCCTGCCGTGGCGAGGCTCGCCGCCATGACTTTGCTTTCACTGTTTGCGATCGTGCTGCTGCCCCGTCAGTTTCACGTTACCGTCGTCGAGAACAACAGCGAGGACGAGATCAAGCGTGCAGCCTGGCTGTTTCCGCTCTATCTAGTGCTGATCAATCTGTTCGTGGTTCCGATCGCGCTGGCAGGTCTGCTCACATTTCCCGAGAGCGACGTCGACAGCGACATGTTTGTCCTGGCGCTCCCGCTGGCCGCGCGGTCCGACTTGTTCACGATTGCCGCGTTTGTCGGCGGGCTATCGGCGGCGACCGCAATGGTGATCGTGGAATCGGTCGCTCTCGCCATCATGATATCGAATGACATCATCATGCCGCTCGTGCTGCAGCGGCGCGAGACGTTGATCAGCCGCCGCGAGAACGTCGGAGGCTTGCTGCTCGCAGTGCGCCGGACAGCGATCTTCGTCATCCTGTTTCTCGCTTACGTCTACTATCGCCTAGCCGGAGATGCACAACTGGCCTCGATTGGACTTTTGTCCTTCGCCGCCATTGCACAATTGGCGCCGGCCTTCTTCGGCGGCTTGATCTGGCGCCGCGCGACGGCACGCGGCGCCATGGCCGGCATGACCATCGGCATTCTGGCGTGGACGTACACGCTGCTGATCCCGAGTTCTTGCCGATGCCGGCATCGTCGGCCAGGGCTTGCTCGCGCAAGGGCCATGGGGAGTTGCGGCCTTGCGGCCGCAAGCGCTGCTCGGGGTCGACCTGCCACCGCTTGCGCACGGCGTGATCTGGGCACTGTCGCTCAATTTGCTGGCGTACGTGATTTTCTCCATCGGCCGCGCGCCGGCCTCCATCGAGCGCCTGCAGGCCGACCTGTTCGTTCCGTCCCAGCTCACGCCCATTCCGCCGGGCTTCCGGCTGCGGCGCTCCTCGGTTGCGGTCGAGGAGCTTACCGCCACGGTGGCGCGTTATCTGGGCGCGGAACGCACCCGCATATCCTTTGGCAGCTACGCGTCGTCGCGCGGGCTGCCCATTGAGCCGCGGGCGGAGGCGGATTTCCAGCTGCTGCGCTATGCCGAGCATTTGCTCGCATCCGCAATCGGAGCAGCCTCGTCCCGCCTCGTGCTGTCGCTTCTCCTGCGCAAGCGCACCGTCTCGACCGAGGCGGCGCTCAAGCTGCTCGACGATGCCAATGCTGCGATTCATTACAACCGGGAAATTCTGCAAACCGCTCTCGATCATGTCCGTCAGGGCATTGCCGTGTTCGACAAGGAACTGCACCTCGTATGCTGGAACCGTCAGTTCGGAGACCTGCTTGCGCTGCCGGCGCAGCTCACACGCGTCGGCACCAGTCTCGACGAGATCCTGCGCTTCAAGGCGGAGCGCAGCAGCGACGATCAAGAAACGATCGAGGCCATGGTACGCGAGCGGCTGGCCCGCTACGCCGAGACCGGCGAGCCGTTCCTGGAACGCTCGCCTGAGGGCGATCTGGTCATGGAAGTGCGCGCCAATCCGATGCCGGACGGAGGCATCGTTACGACCTTCACCGATATCACCCCAAGCGTGCAAGCCGCCGAGGAGCTCGAGCGCGCCAACGAATCGCTCGAACGGCGCGTGCAGGAGCGCACCGAGCAACTCACGCGACTCAATGCCGAGCTTGAGCGCGCCAAGGGGCAGGCCGAGCAGGCCAACATCTCGAAGACTCGATTTCTCGCCGCTGCGAGTCATGACATCCTGCAGCCGCTCAATGCGGCGCGTCTCTACGTCACCAGCCTGGTGGAGCGTCAAACGGCCGACGACGACTCGCAGCTCGTCGGCAACATCGATGCATCGCTCGACGCTGTTGAAGAGATACTGGGAGCCTTGCTCGACATTTCCCGGCTCGATGCTGGCGCCATGAAAGCGGAAATCGTCGACTTTCGCATCGACGAGCTGCTGCGTCAGCTCGAAGTGGAGTTCGCGCCTTTGGCGCTGGAAAAGGGGCTCGATCTGCGTTTCCTGGCGTGTTCGCTCACGGTGCAGTCCGACCGGCGCCTATTGCGCCGCCTGCTGCAGAATCTGGTCTCGAACGCGATCAAATATACGGTCATGGGCCGTGTGCTGGTTGGATGCCGGCGGCACGAAGAACATTTGCGCATTGACGTGTACGATACCGGACTCGGCATCCCCGGCTCGAAGCATCAAACGATTTTTGAGGAATTCCACCGGCTCGACCCAGGCGCCAAGGTCGCTCGCGGCTTGGGACTGGGGCTTTCGATTGTGGAGCGCATTGCGCGTGTGCTCGATCACAAAATCTCGCTCGCCTCAGCGCCCGGCAGCGGTTCGCGCTTTTCGGTCGAGGTACCCCTCGCCGCCGCAACAGCGCGGAGGGAACTGCAAGTTCAGGCGCTTGACTTCAGCCGCGCGCGCTTGTCGGGAATCAGCGTGCTTTGCATCGATAATGAACCCGCCATCCTTGATGGCATGGAGACCTTGCTCGCAGGCTGGGGCTGTCGCGTCTTCAAAGCCCCTGATGTCGAGGCAGCCTTTGGCGTAATCGGCAATCACAACTTAGTCCCTGATGGGCTTCTGATCGATTACCATCTCGATCGCGGCGACGGTATTGCGGCTATCAGAGAGCTGCGTGAGCGTTTCGGCGGCGATCTGCGGGCCATTCTGATCACGGCGGACAGGTCGCCGGCCATACGGGAGAACGCCCGCAAAAGCGACATTCAGGTGCTCTACAAGCCGCTCAAGCCGGCGGCATTGCGTGCGCTGCTGATACAATGGCGCCTGCAACGCGCGGTGGCGGCGGAGTAGTGCGCAGCGTCTGCAATTCACCGGATGGGCCAGGCGAAGCTGAGTTCGTGACCGTCCGGATCGGTCATGTGGAAGAACCGCTCCCCCCATTCGGCGTCGCGGGGTGCGGTGTCGGGCCGGTATCCGGCCGCCATCACGCTCGCATAGAGGGCGTCGACATCGGAATGATAAAAGATGACGCGTCCCCACCACGACCATTTCCGCTCAGCGCCTTGCGCGATGAGGTTGAGATAGCTCGTGCCCGCCCGGAAGCTCGTGAAATCCGCGTCGTCGCCACCGTAGATCATTTGGAACCCGAGGCTGCGATAGAAACGCACCGCGCGCGCCATGTCGTGCGTGGCAAGCGTTATCGCGCTGATGTTCTCGATCATTGTAATCCCGCCGTTGCGGCGTCGATGGCATCACCAAGGCGCTCCACGATTTCATCCACGAGCGGTGCATCCACAATGAACGGCGGTGCGAGCAGCACGTGATCGCCGCGTGTGCCGTCGGCGGTGCCTCCCATGGGATAAACCATGAGCCCTCGCGCCATTGCTTCAGCTTTCACGCGGGCATGGAGTCGCAACTGCGGATCGAACGGCTCCTTGCTGCCACGATCCGCGACAAGCTCGATGCCGTAAAACAGACCGCGTCCGCGAACATCGCCGACATAGGGATGATTTCCGAACCGCTCGTTGAGCCGGCGGGCGAGATACGCGCCTTGCGTCGCAACATTCGCGAGCAGGCCGTCGCGGTGCAGGATGCGCTGAACGCTCAGCGCTGCGGCGCAGGCGAGCGGATGCCCCATGTAAGTATGGCTGTGCTGGAAAGCACCCGAGCCCGCAGCAATCGCATCGAAAATCTTGCCTCGGATCAACAAGGCGCCGATCGGCGCGTAGCCACCGCCAAGCCCTTTTGCGATGGCGAGCAGGTCAGGACTGATCTCCTCCTGTTCGCACGCATGCAGGGTGCCGGTGCGGCCCATCCCGCACATCACTTCGTCAAGGATGAGCAGGATCCCGTGGCGGTCGCAGATATCGCGCACGCGTCTGAAATAGCCGGGCACCGCCGGCACCGCGCCCAAGGTGGCGCCCACGACTGTCTCGGCAACCAAGGCAAGGACGTTCTCGCCGCCAAGCTCCGCAATCTTGTCTTCGATTTCCTGCGCCAGCCGTTCGCCATAGGCTTGCAGTGTTTCATCCTTGCGGCGCCCGCGATATTCGTAAGCCGGAGCAACGTGGTGCGTCTCGATCATCAGTGGTCCGAACTTTTCCCGCTGCCATTGTCGGCCTCCCACCGCGAGCGCGCCCAACGTGTTGCCATGATAGCTTTGACGCCGCGCGATGATGTGGCGGCGCTGTGGCTCCCCCAGTTCCACAAAATACTGCCGGGCCAACTTGAGTGCCGCCTCGATCGCCTCCGAGCCCCCACTCACAAAAAAAACCTGGCCTATTCCCTCAGGAGCGCGCGCGACAAGATCGCCCGCCAGTTCCTCCGCCACCGCGGTCGTAAAAAAACTGGTATGGGTGTAGGCGAGCTGATCCAGCTGATGGCGCATCGCCGCCAGCACCTCGGGATGCGAATGCCCAAGACATGAAACCGCTGCTCCACTCGAAGCATCAATGTATTCCTTGCCCTCGCCATCGCGGATCATCGCGCCATGGCCGCTCCTGGCGACCGGATATCGCTGGCGGATCTGGCGATGAAGAATACGAGTCATGGGGTCGCGTTGAGTCTACACTGACGTTGCGAGCTAAACGAGGAACGGCACGGTAGTGCACGGCAGGGATGGCATGACCTGGCGGATCGGAGTCGATATCGGCGGGACTTTCACGGACGTGGCCCTGGTGGACGATACCAGCGGGCGCATCGGCGTTGCCAAGGTGCCGACGACCCCGCATGAGCTCAGTGAAGGCGTGCTGGCCGCGCTCAAAACGGCAATGGCACGATATCAGGTCTCCGCCACCGAGGTGAGCCTGCTCTCCCACGCAACCACGGTGGTCACCAATGCGATCCTGGAGCAGACGGGGGCGCGAGCGGCGCTCATCACGACGCGCGGCTTTCGTGATGTGCTGGAACTTCGGCGCTCGGCGCGCGCAAACCTCTATGATTTGTTCCAGGACGCGCCATCCGTCCTCATTCCACGCCGCCGCCGGTTTGAGATCACGGAGCGCATCGGCGCAGATGGCGCCGTCGTGATGCCGCTCGCCGAAGCTGAGATCGATGAGCTCATTACGGCGCTCAACGCTGCCCGCGTGGCTGCCATTGCGATCTCGCTCCTATTCAGTTTTCTCAATCCGGAGCACGAGCGCAGGCTCGCGGCTCGTCTGCAGGCTGCCTTTCCCGAACTGCCGATTTATCTTTCCAGCGACATTTTGCCTGAAATAAAGGAATTCGAGCGCACAAGCACGACCGCCGTTTGTGCCTATGTCGGACCTATGCTTGCTTCCTATCTCAAGCGGCTGGAAGACATCACGCGCAGGAATGCGCTGCCGCCGCTTTATGTGATGGGATCGAACGGCGGCATCCTCGAAGCGGCCGAGGCGATCGCGATGCCGGCGATGACGGTGGAGTCCGGCCCCGCAGCGGGCGTTGTCGCCGCCGCGCTGCTCGCGCGCCAGACCGCTCGAGCGAACCTCATCTCCTTCGACATGGGGGGCACCACGGCCAAGGCGAGTCTCATTCGCGCCGGACGGTACGAGACCACACCGGACTATGAGGTCGGCGGCGGACCCAGCATGTCGCGCTGGGTCACGGGAACCGGCCATCCGATCCGCGTGCCCGTGATCGATCTCGCCGAGGTTTCCGCCGGCGGCGGATCCGTTGCCTGGGTGGATCGGGCGGGGGCCCTGCGGGTCGGTCCCAAAAGCGCCGGCGCAGATCCCGGTCCGGTTTGTTACGGCCGCGGCGGCACGGAGCCAACGGTCACGGATTGCGACCTCCTGCTCGGATATCTCGATGCCGGCTCACTGCTCGGCGGCGAGCTTGCAATCGATCATGCGGCAGCCGCCAATGCGGTGCGCACGCGGCTTGCCGAGCCGCTCGGCATCGACGCGCGAGCCGCCGCGGCTGCTGTCATTGACGTTGTCAATCATGCGATGGCGGAAGTTTTGAAAATCGTGTCGGTCCAGCGCGGGCATGATCCCCGCGATTTTGTGCTGGCCGCCTTCGGCGGCGCGGGCCCCCTGCATGCCGTTGCGCTCGCCGGCGAGCTTGGTATCACCGAGGTAATCTGCCCGCCCATTCCCGGCGCCTTTTCAGCGCTTGGACTCGTCGGTACCGACCTCAAGCGCGATTACGTGCACACGCTCCAAACTGCGGCTCGCGCGTTCGATCCTGCAAAGGTCGAGGCCGCATTCGCGGCACTCGAGCAACAAGGAGCCGCCATGCTCGACCGTGCGGGCATTCCATCTGCGCGCCGCCGTTTCGAGTGCTTCGTAGACACGCGCTACGCGCGGCAATCTTACGAGCTGCTGGTGCCGGTCCCCCGGCGACCGGTTGATGGCACAACACTCGCCGAGATAAAGGAGAGTTTTCACGATCTGCACCTGCGCACTTACGGCCATGACAATCGATCCGAGCCGGTGGAGATCGTCAACGTCCGTGTCGCGGCGATCGGTACCATTGCGCCGCTCACCATTCGGGACCAGCCGAGGCCGCCGGGCTTAAACCCGCTCAAATCCAGACGTTCGGTGTGGTTTCGCGAAACCGGAATGGTCGACACCGCAATTTATGACCGAGCCTGCATGCACGTGGGCATGACTGCGCCCGGCCCGCTCGTGATCGAGTTCCTTTGAATCCACAATTCTTGTGCCACCGGGATGGCAAGCTAAGATGAGCGAGGACGGGTTCGTGATACTCACCCGGATGCCATGAGTAAACTGATCAGAGAGCCAGAGCAGATCTCGATCACGTTGATTGAGATACGGCCTCGCATCCGGGTGAGGGGGATCGACCTCACGATTCGTACCCCCTCACCCGGAATGGGCGCAAAGCGGCGCCCATTCCGACCTCTCCCCTCCGGGGAGAGGTGGAGGTGCTGGCTCGATCTCGGCAAACACGCTGTAATTCGAAACATCCCGAACGCGACGGTGGGACCGTAATGCAAGAGGTCACGCGCACAGCCGATCCTGCAACGTTCGAGATCATCAAGAACAGCCTTTACAAGATCGCCGAGGAGATGCGGGTGGTCCTTGCCAAGACCGCCTATTCGCCGTTGCTCAAGTCGGCGGGCGATTATTCCTGCGGTGTGTTCGACGCGCAGGGAAACATGGTGGCGCAAGGACCTGACTTGCCCATTCATCTCGGCTCCATGCCCGACGCCGTTCGTGCCGTTGTGACGGCGTTTGCATCGGACGTGCACGAAGGCGATGTTTTTGTTCACAACGATCCTTATTTCGGCGGCAGTCATTTACCCGACGTCAATGTGGTGCGGCCTGCCTTTTATGACGGCCAGCTGATCGGCTATGCCTGCCTGCGCGCCCACTGGCCCGATGTCGGCTCTGCGACGCCCGGAAGCTACGGCGCGGTCACCGAAATATTCGGCGAGGGGTTGCGCATCCCTCCGCTGCGGCTGATCAGCCGCGGGGTCCTCAATGCCGACCTTGAGAAGCTGATCCTTGCAAATGTCCGCACCCCAGACGAGCGCAAAGGTGATCTCGGCGCTCAACTCGCCGCTACCTTGCGGGCAACCGAACGGCTGAACACGCTCGCGGCGCGCTACGGCGCCCAGGAGCTTGTTCGCCAAATGGCGCAAGTGATGGATTATTCGGACCGCCTGATGCGCGCCGCCCTGATCGACCTGCCGGATGGAGAAGGCGCGTTCGAGGACTTTTGTGACGGCGACGGCATTGCTGATGATGAGTCCGGCAAGGACGCGCGCTTTCGCATCCGCTTGTCCATCCGCAAAAGCAGTGACCGCTTGATTGTGGACTTCGATGGCACTGATCCTGGGGTCAAAGGTCCGATGAACGCCCCGCTTTCGGTGACGGCG
Source organism: uncultured Alphaproteobacteria bacterium (assembly GCA_963771845.1). GTDB lineage: Bacteria > Pseudomonadota > Alphaproteobacteria > Rhizobiales > Xanthobacteraceae > VAZQ01. Next base: position 185,669 of record CAVYVC010000022.1, read on the forward strand.
TCAGGCGTTTTTTGCGGTCTCAAGACCGCCGTCGATCCGAACAATCTTATTCCGCCCAATTCCGGGTGCTGGCGCAGCATCGAGATTCGAGCGCCCAAGGGTTGTGTATTGAACGCGGAGTTTCCCGCGCCTGTCGTTTATGCAAATCACGAGATCTCCCATCGCGTCGCAGACATGGTTATGGGCGCGTTGGCGATCTTCATGCCCGAGCAGGTGATGGCGTGCAGCCAGGGCACCTCGGCCATCTTGACCCTTGGCGGGGTCGATCCGCGTAGCGGCCGGCATTACGTCTCGTATGAGACGGTCAAGGGCGGATACGGCGCGCGACCCAACAAGGACGGCATCAACTGTATTGCGAGCGGCATCTCGAACACCATGAATACGCCGGTGGAAGTCATGGAAACGGCGTTCCCGGTGCGCATCGAACGCTATGAGATCAATCCAGATTCCGGCGGCGCGGGACGTTTTCGAGGGGGCTGCGGCGCACGGCGGGTATGGCGCCTCCTTGCCCGAGCGGATGCAGTCGGTGCGCTGTGCATGGAGCGGATGACCGCGCCGCCGTTTGGGCTGCTTGGCGGCAAATCCGGAGCAGCTGCCGTGGTGACGCTCACAACCCCGGATGGGAGCACGCGACATCTGCCGAGCAAGGGCGCATTCAACGCCCCGCCAGGCTCGCTCATTGATATGCGCACGCCGGGCTCCGGCGGCTTCGGCCCAGTCACCGAGCGCGATCCGGCGGCGGTCGGCCGTGACCTGCTCGACTTCTATGTGAGCGAAGGCGCCGCAGTACGCGACTACGGCATTTCCGATCCGCAGGCATTGCTCAAAGCCGCGGCAGCAGAGGACAAGGCATGACCTACATTCCGAACTCGCTCGAAGCACGCGACATCGCAAGCCTGGTGCATATGCAAACCAATCTGCGGCGGCACCAGGAAGAAGGTCCGCTGGTCATCGCGCGCGGCCAAGGCTGTCGCGTGTTTGATGATTCCGGGCGCGACTACATCGAAGCGGTTGCGGGACTGTGGTGCGCCTCGCTCGGCTTTGCCTCCGAGCGGCTGGCGCAGGTTGCCTACCAACAGATGCGCAAGCTCGGCTACTATCATCTCTACCGGCATCGCTCCAATGAGCCGGCCATAGAGCTTGCAGAGACGCTGCTTGCCATCGCACCCGTGCCGATGGCCCGCGTCGTTTTTCAATGCTCGGGCTCGGAGGCGAATGACACTGCCATAAAGCTCGCCTGGTATTACTGGCATGCGCTGGGTCAGCCGCAGCGGACAAAGATTATCGCGCGCTCCATGGGCTATCACGGCAACACTTGTGCTGCGGTCAGCCTGTCCGGAAAGCCTGACATGCATTGCGGATTCGGGTTGCCGTTCGCGCCTTTCAAGCACACGGAGTTTCCGCATTACTATCGGCGTCACGAGCCGGCCGAAACCGAGGCGCAATTTTCCACCCGAATGGCCGCGGCCCTGGAAACGCTTATCGAGACGGAAGGCCCGGATACCATCGCCGCGTTTTTCGCCGAACCGGTCATGGGCGCCGGCGGCGCGATTGTTCCACCGCAAACCTATTTCGAGAAGGTCCAGGCGGTGCTGCGCAAATACAATATCCTGTTCGTCGCCGATGAGGTCATTTGCGGGTTCGCCCGCACCGGCGAGATGTGGGGCTCGCAAACCTATGAAATCCGGCCGGACATGGTGACCTCGGCCAAGGCGCTTTCCGCGGCGATGCAACCGATTTCCGCAGTCCTCATCAACCAGCGCATTCATGAGGCGATGCTGGCGCAGTCGGACAAGTACGGAAACTTTGCCCATGGCTTCACCTACGCCGGGCACCCCGTGGCGGCTGCGGTCGCTCTCGAAGTGCAAAAAATCTATGCCGAAATCGACATCGTTGCGCGCGCCAAGCGCCTCGGCCCGGTGCTGCAGGCCGAGCTCGGACGGCTGCGCGAGCATCCGATTGTCGGGGATGTGCGCGGGGAGGGTCTCATTCTCGGCATGGAGCTCATGCGCGACGGCGAAAAACGCATTCCCTTCGAGCGCGCGCTCAACGTCGGCGCACGAATGGACGCTGCCTCGAAACGTCATGGCCTCATGCTGCGTGTCGTCGGCGATCGCCTCGTGTTTGCGCCACCGCTTGTGATTGAGGCCGAGGAGATTGAAGAAATCAGCGAACGGCTCGAGCGCGCGCTCGACGACGTCGCGCAGGATCTCAAGCGTGAGGGCGCTTTGAATTAAATTAGTTAGGGCGCGTGCTCTAGGAGAGGCCCGTGGCCGACTTCGGAAGATTTGTCGTGTTCAAGCCCGTTTCAGGCGGGTACGTCTACGGCGCGCCGAATGCGTGGCTGTTCGGCTCCAGAGAGCACTTTCTGGTGACCGAAGGGCAGAAAGCTGCGATTCTCGCGATCATCGCTTCATCGACCCGGTCCTTGCTTTGGATCACCGGGATATCTTGGATCGCTCTATCGGCTTTGTTGGGAACGGCCTTGTCGCTCTGGGCGTATCGTTCCGGTTATCACGCCGCGGGGCTGAACGGCGTAAGCGCCATGATCGCCATGATACTTTCGATCTACCCGGCTTTTGTCATTTCCCGCCAGCTGTTGTTGCGCCGGTTGCGCCCAGTCCTCGCCACCCTGCCGCCCACGAACGAACGGATCACAAGCCTGGAAGTGCGCCAAGCTATGCAGGCCATCGCCAAGCCAATTTCACCTACCCGGCGGAGAATAGTCAGGCTCGCCAGTGTCGGAGCGATCGCTTGTGAATCTAGCTAATGATCGCGCGAGCAATTGATATGTAGACCGAACCACTGCGCCCCAATACGCCAAAATTCCGTAGCGCAGCGATATGACGCGATGTGCCAGAACCAGCCGTGGGCAATCAGCGGGCGAGGGCCGCAATAGCGCGTTCGATCTCGCCAGCGTCGCGCACGCTGACGGGGCTTACCTCCACCCCGAGCGACTGCGCTGCGGCCTGGATGGCGCCGAACTGCGCGATCCCGGCAGGATTGGTGGAATCCCGAAGAACCGCCGCTCGCGTCAGTCGCGGCGCGATCTGCTTGAGGAGTTCTAGCCATTTCCCGCTCGAACTATATTCGAACAGCATAAGGCCGGTAACATTGCCGCCCGGGCGGGCTAGGGTATCGACCAAGCCGGCGCCCACTGGATCAGTGACGCCTACGAACACGATCGGCAAGCTGCGGGCGACACGTTGCAACGCCGCCACGCCTAGGGTGCCACCGGCCAGGATGACGTCCGGCGCGAGCCCGACCAATTCCGCCGCGTCTCGGCGATCGCGCTCGTCATCGTTAGCGCCCCAGCGGATGTCGAACCGCACATTGCGGCCGTCGCTCCAGCCCAATTGTTGCAGGCTTTTCTGGAACGCCGCGACGCTGGCTTGACCCGCGGGATCGTCAGTGGTCCGGTTCATGAGCACACCGATCCGCCGCACCCGGTCCGGCTGCTGCGCGCGCGCGGCGAACGGCCAGGCGGCCACGCCGCCGAGCAGCGTGATGAACTCCGCCTCCGATCATTCGATCACCTCGTCGGCAAAGGCGAGAAGCGTGGGCGGGATTTCGATGCCGAGCGTTTTGGCGGTCTTCAGGTTGATCACAAACTCGAATTTGGTGGAGTGCATAACCGGCATGTCGCCCGGTTTCGCGCCCTTGAGAATCTGGCCGGCATAGAAGCCGGACTGGCGATACGCATCTGGGATGCTGGATGCCGTAGCTCATCAGTCCTCCGGCCACCGGGGAATTCGCGCCATTCATAAATCGCCGGAAAGAATGATGGGCTGCCAAGGCGACCAAATGCTCCCGATTGGCTGTACCAAGAACGCACGCCGAGCCAACAAGCAGCGCACCGGCCCCCCGACGGACAAGCTGTTGTAAAGCCGACTCGATGTCGCTGTCGGTGCTGGCATTGAGAATTGGATAAGCTGCTGGCGCTCGCCTGCGCTGCATCCTGCACGTCTCTGCGCTCTACTTCGGTTTCAGTCGTGTTGGGTTTACACAGCAAGGCGATGTCGTCGCCGCGGGCACGAACTCGCGCAGCAGCTCCAGTCGTTTTGACGCCAAAACTCCGTCAAAGAAGATATGCCCGTCATGTTGCCGCCCGGCCGGTTGAGGCTGGCGACGAGACCAAACGTGACTGGGTCCTCCCGGCTGACGAAGACGATCGGAATTGTCGATGTTGCCGCCTTTGCCGCAAGGCCAGTGAAATCCTCCGACTGCGGCGATCACGGACCACCCGGCGGCGAACCAAGTCGGCTAGCCAAGCCGGCAGCCGATCGTATTGAAGCTCCGCCCAGCGATATTCGATCGCCACATTTTGGCCTTCGACGTAGCCAGTTTCGTTCAGTCCTTGGCGGAACGCGGTGACAAGGTACTTTGCCTCGCGCAGGCGACCTAGTGCGTGAGAACCCAATCGTCGGCGGTGCCGGTTGCTGCGCGCGTGCCGCGAGCGGCCAAGCCACTGCCGCTCCGCCGAGAAGGTGATGAACTCGCGTCGCCGCATGAGCTGCACCCAAGCTTAGGGGCCAGCATATCTAGCACATCAAACGGAGTACTTGATGGGGGCCGTGCAAAGCGGGCAGGAATCAATGCCGAGTGACAGCCAATGTCGCAGATGGGTCATTCGCGCCCGGGTCGAGCAAGTAGCAAGTCTGGCCATGTCCGCTATGCCCGGAACGCGGGCAGGACCGCTGTCGCATCAACGCACAGCATGGATCACATAGGCTCGGATGCGGCCTTCGATCGTACCAGTTCCGAACCGATCGGCTAGCGCTTGCGTGGCCTTGTTGGTGGCGTCTTCAAGCCGCGATGCATCCCGTTCCACAATTTCATTTCTCAGCGGAGTGCCCTGGCAATAGGCGATCGCAGGCTCACGCGGCGAAGGGGCAACGCTTTTACCGTCCACCATTTCCACCGAAATCCTCGCAAATCCCGCCGTGGTCAGCTGCTCGCGAATCTTTTCGACGTCATGATAGCCATGCGGAGTGCGGGCCATGAAGCGAGGAGGATCGTGGGGAAAGACGCCAGCGAGTGCTTGCGTAATGACATCGGCAAATTCGTTGTTGGCGATTTTGTCCCACACGTTGAAAAAGAAATTGCCGTCCGGCTTGAGGACGCGGCGCGCCTCCCGGTAACCCGCAACCTTGTCGGGAAAGAACATCACGCCAAACTGGCAGACGACGGCATCGAAAGTTTCATCTGCAAACGGCAGTGCCAGCGCGTCCGCCTGCTGCCAGCTGATCCGGTTATCATCCGATAGCCGGGACATTGCTCGATCGAGCATGGGTTGATTGAGGTCGGTGACCGTGATCCTCGCGCCGGCAGGAAGCTGCGACGCCAGCGCGCGTGTCAGCACACCGGTTCCCGCCGCCGTTTCCAGGACATTTCCGGGACCGACCCTGGTCACGCGCGCGGCAAGATCACGCGCATAGCTCTCGAAAATAAGCGGAACCAGCAAGCGGTCATAAATCTCGGGAATCGAACCAGCGAACACCTTATCGGTGGTTGTCATCGTCCTGTCTCCTTGCAAAGGGGTGGACTAGGCTCGCGAGTCTGCCTGGCTCGCGGAGTATGATATCATTGGGCGGGCATTTGCACCGGCTGTAACAGGAGAAAGTCATGGCTATCGGTGTCAAGCAGATGATGGAAGCGGCGAATGCGGCGGTGCCGCGGATCACGGCGGCGCAGGCAAAAGAGATGATCGAGAAGGGCAATACCCTGGTGGTGGACGTGCGCGACGCTCCGGAAGTCGAAAAAAGCGGCAAGGCCGCCGGTGCTGTGAACGTCTCGCGCGGGATGCTGGAATTTCGCGCCGACCCGGAGTCGCCTTACCACGACAAGAGCTTTTCCAAAGACAAGACCGTCATTCTGTATTGCGCCTCGGGCGGACGCTCGGCGTTGGCCGGCAAGGTGCTCAAAGACATGGGCTACGACCGGGTCTACAATCTCGGGGCCTTCAAGGATTGGGCTGAAGGCGGCGGCGCGGTCGACAAACCAGGCGCAGCCGGTTCGTAGCAAGATGATGCGCTCGCGAATCGTTCCGCAAAGGAGAAGTTCATGAAACTCCGTCACATCGGGCTGCTACTCGCTTTGGCCGCATTTGCTCCGCCTGCCGTTCACGCCCAAAGCTTTGACTGCCGCACCGCGCGCCATGCGGATGAATACGCGATCTGCGACAATGAGGAGCTCGCCGCGCTCGATGTCCGGATGTCAAATCTCTATTTCGCCATCCTCAACCGGCTCGGCGGCCTCGCCCGCGCCCAACTTCATTCCGAACAGGTCGAGTGGCTGAGCGAGCGCCGGGAATGCGGAAGCAACGTGCGCTGCCTGCGGACGAAATATTTCCAGCGCATCGAGCGGCTGGAAAGATATTGATGGGCCCAGTGACCCCATGGACGAATGCAGAGTCCGAACTCAAGTTCGCCGTTGAGCAATATCCGCCGCTGCCGCGGTGACGAGCGCGCGGCGATCCTGGCCATTATCAATGCCGCCGCTGAGGCTTATCGCGGCGTCATTCCGGCCGACTGCTGGCACGATCCATACATGACGCAAGACCAGTTGGAGCGCGAGATCGCGTCGGGCGTGACGTTCTGGGGCCATGAGGTGGACGGCATGCTGGCGGGTGTGATGGGGCTTCAGCGGATGAGCGACGTCGATCTTATTCGCCACGCTTACGTCCTCCCGGGCAAACAGCAGCGCGGCATCGGCGGAGAACTCGTCGCGCATCTGCGACGCCTGAGCACGCAGCGCATACTGGTCGGCACCTGGGCCGCCGCGCGGTGGGCGATCAGGTTCTACCAAAAACACGGCTTTGCGTTGGTTTCACCGCAGCAAAAAGCCGTGCTGCTCAAATCCTATTGGGACATCCCCGAACGGCAGATCGAGACGTCGGTCGTGCTGGCCAATCCTGCGCTCGGCCAGGAGGAGGTCCCATAATCGCATCCGGCGCGCCGCCTCGGCGCGATTGCCTTGCTTTCCCTTTTTGAAATGTTTTAGCATCCTGAAAAATCAGGAGGGAAACGCGATGCGCTTGTCACCCATATTTGCCGCCGTCTTCGCACTGACAACCTTTTGCTCGCTGCCGCAACGTGCATGGAGCGCGGATTCGATAAAAATCGGGGTAATGTTTCCTTTGACCGGGCCAGTCTCGGCGCAGGGGCGCCCGGAACGTGACGCAATCGTGCAGGCGTTCGACGAGGAGAAGAATACGGTCGCGGGGCGCAAGATCGAGCTGCTGTTCGAAGATAGCACCGGACGTCCGGATACCGGACTGACCAAGATCAAGGCGCTCGTTGAACGCGACAAGGTCCATTTCCTGCTCTCCGAGCTGGTGAGTTCGGTCGGCGCCGCGGTCGCGCCCTACGTGAACGAACAGAAGATCCCGTGGGTCAGCACGGTCGCGCTCGCAAGCCTCACCCGCGCGCAGAAGAGCCCGTACATCTTCCGCTTCGTTCCATCCTCCTACCAATTCGGAATGACCGCCGCCGAGGTGGGAAAGAAAATGGGCTGGAAGAAGGTTTATTCCATCGGATGGAACGCCCCGCCCAGCCGCGAAGCCTATGAGGCCATCAAGAAAGTCTTTGGTCCTGAGAACGTCGTCGACGCGATGTTTCCCAATGTTGCGACCTCGGACTATGCCCCGTATCTCACCAAAATGGACGCTTCAAAGGCCGACGGCGTGTTCGCGGCCATGTGGGGCGCCGATGCACCGCGCATCAGCGACCAATACGCCGAGTACGGCCTCAAACAGAAAATGCCGTTGTTCGGCGTCGCTTCGTTTACAAGCGAGGAGGTGCTGACCGACATGCCGCCGAGCGCCGCAGGCATCATGAGTGCGTACACCTATTGCGGCACCCTCGATACACCCGAAAACAAGGCATTCGTGGCCGGCTACAAGTCCCGCTACAGCGCGCTGCCCGGTTCCTATCAGTATATGGGATATATGGCTGCCAAGATGGTGATTGCGGCCATCAAGGAAATCAACGGCAAGGTGGAGGATCGCGACGCCTTTATCAAGGCGCTGTCCAAAGTGCAGGTCAAAGGTCCTATGGGATCGACAAGCTTCGACGAGCACCATGGTTTGGTTGCGGACTTCTATGTGCTCACGGTCGAAAAGGGCAGCGATGGACGGCTGCGGAACCACTGCGGCGAGCGAATCGCGCAGGTAAAGGATCCATACGCGAGCTTCCCTTGAGTTGCACTTTACCTCGCTCCGAAGGAGAGGGGCGGGGTAACCACTCATCATGCGACGCTGATTCCCTTACCCGGATCGCCCGCGATCCGACCTCTCCCAGCCGAAGTCGGATTTATCCGACTGCGGCCAGCTTTAAATGCCGAATCCGGGTAAACCCGAGTTCGGTCGGGAGAGGTGCCGCGACCTGCAACGTCGCTTAACAAACAACCGACATCGTACCTGATCCATTATGTTCTGGGTGGTCCAAACTCTCAACGGCATTTCCTTCGGGATGCTGCTGTTCCTGCTCGCCGCCGGACTTTCCCTCATTTACGGGCTGATGAAGATTTTGAATCTGACCCACGGCTCGTTCTACCTTTGGGGTGGTTATGTGGGACTGCTGGTGGTGCGCGCCACCGGAAATCTTTTTCTTGCGGCGCTGGCGAGCGGGGTTGCGATTGCGTTCATCGGCGCTCTCATGGAGCGGTTTCTGCTGCGGCGCCTTTATCATCAGGAACTGCCGCAGACGCTGTTGACCTTCGGCTTCCTCTTCATATTCTCCGACCTCGGGATTTTCATCTGGGGCGGCAACCCGCAGACCATGCCCAGGCCCGCCATGCTCAGCCAGTCCGTTCAACTGGGTGAATTCTTTTATCCATCGTACCGCTTGTTCATCATTGCATTCGGGCTCCTTGTCGCCGGCCTGCTCTGGTGGATCCAGGAGGGCACGCGCATCGGTGCAATGCTGCGCGCCGGCGTCGACGACGAGGAGATCGCGCGCGCGCTCGGCATTAATGTGTCACTGCTGTTTACGGCGGTGTTTGCGCTCGGCGCATTTCTTGCCGCGCTGGGCGGCACGATGGGTGGCCCCATTATGGGGGTCTATCCTGGTGCTGATTTCGATGTGATGCTGCTCGGCTTCGTCGTGATCATCATCGGCGGTCTCGGAAGCCTGCGCGGCGCGCTGGTCGGCGGCCTCATTGTCGGCCTGCTCGATAATTTCGGCAAAGTGTTCTTTCCGGAATTTGCGCTGTTTACAATCTTCGCGCCGATGGCACTCATTCTCGCGGTGCGGCCACTCGGTCTATTCGGGCAGGAATGAGCGATTTGGCCAGGCGCCGGATCAAAACCAGCAACGCGGTCGCCATGCTGTGGATCGCTGGCGCGATCGTGCTCGCCGGCGTCCCCCTGGTTCTTTCGCCTTACTATGCCGGCCTGGTCGTGCAGATGATGGTGTTTGCGCTTTTCGCAATGAGCCTTGACCTCTTGCTCGGTTACGCGGGTATGCCCTCGCTCGGACACGCGGCCTATTTCGGCATGGCAGCCTACACGACCGGCCTGCTCGCATTGAAGGCGGGATGGAGCGTATGGTTCGCGCTTCCCGCCGGAATAGTCCTCGCCATGCTCACCGCGGTCGTGTTCGGCCTCCTGGCATTGCGCACGCGAGGCAGCTATTTCCTGATGATCACGCTCGCGCTCTCCCAGGTGCTGTGGGGGATCGCCTTCGGCTGGCGTTCGCTCACGGGCGGTGATGACGGACTGCCCGAGATCCCGCGGCCGAACCTCGGCCTGCCCTGGTCGATGTCCGACAACACGCCGTTCTATTATTTTGTCCTGTTCTTCTTTCTCGTCGGCGCGTTCGTGCTGGCGCGCGTTGTCGCTTCCCCGTTCGGTTATGCCTTGCGCGGTATCCGCGAGAGCGAAACCCGAATGCTTGCGCTTGGCTATGACGTCTGGCGATACAAGTTCGCGGCTTTTGTTGTGGCGGCGGCAATCGCCGGCCTCGCAGGATGTCTCTACGTCTATTTCAACCGCTTCGTCAGCCCGGACTACGTCCATGTCGTGCGCTCCGCGGAAGTGTTGCTGATGGTCATCCTGGGCGGGGCCGGAACGCTCGTCGGCCCTGCCGTGGGAGCAACCCTGATCGTGCTGTTGGAAAATCTCATCAGCACCTACACCGAACGTTGGGTGACCGTGCTCGGCATCATCTACGTGCTCGTCGCGCTGCTTGCTCCGAACGGGCTCGCCGGCCTCATTGCCGGCGCGCGCAAGGAGCGAGCCGGAGCGTGAGCGCCCTTGTCGTCGAGGCACTGTCACGCAACTTCGGCGGTGTTCGCGCCCTGTCCAACGTCTCGCTTGCCATCGAGCCCGGCGAGCGCCGGTTGATCATCGGGCCCAACGGCGCGGGCAAGACAACCTTGTTCAACATTCTTTCCGGCGCGCTGAATGCTTCAAGCGGCACGGTGAAGCTGTTTGATCGCGACATCACGCCGCTTGCACCTTACGCGCGGGCGAAGATGGGACTTGCGCGCACCTTTCAAATTACCAACGTGTTCCCCCGTCTCACCGTCCTGGAAAACGTTCTGCTCGCGCTGGCGGCGGCGGACGGATCCGTGTTTTGCATGCACCAGCGCATGCGCGATAATGAACGCCTGTTTGCGCAGGCGCATGCGTGTCTGGAACACTGGAACCTGAGTGCCATCGCAGCACGGCCGGCAAAGGCGATTTCCTACGGAGAGCAGCGTTTGCTGGATCTGATCTTGGCCATGGCGATGCAACCGAAGGTCCTGCTCCTGGACGAGCCGACCGCAGGACTTTCTGCGGCTGAGGTCGTGCGTGTCGTCGGCATGATTCGCAGCCTGCCGAAAGAGATCACCATTGCGATGATCGAGCACGATATGGATGTCGCGTTCGATCTGGCGGACCGCATTACCGTGCTGCATCAGGGATGCGTCATCGCCGAGGGTGATGTCGATGCCATCCGGAGCAACGCGCAGGTGACCGAGATCTATCTCGGCGCCGACTAGATGGTCATTGCCGGACTTGATCCGGCAATCCATCTTAGCGAAAGAATTTTTTTGATGGATGCGCGGGTCGAGCCCGCGCAGGACGGCTCTTTATGTTAAGCGTTCAGGACGTCCATACCTATTACGGCGACAGCTATGTCCTGCAAGGCGTGACGCTCGAGTTGCAGCCTGGGCAAATCGTGGCCCTGTTGGGCCGCAACGGCGTCGGCAAGACGACGCTGGTGCGCTCAATCATGGGTCTCACGCCGGCAAGACGCGGCAGAATCGTCTTCAAGCATCATGACATCACGCACCTGCCGGCGCATCGCATCGCGCGCATGGGCATTGGCCTCGTTCCGCAAGGACGGCACGTCTTCCGGTCGCTGACGGTAAAGGAGCATCTGCAAGTGACCGCGCGCAGCCGCGGCCAGTGGGACTTGGCCGGCGTCGTTGCGCTTTTTCCCAATCTGCAAGCCCGGTTGCGTAACGTCGCCGGCAAGCTCAGCGGCGGCGAGCAGCAAATGCTTGCCGCGGCGCGCGCCCTGATTGGCAATCCGGAACTGCTGCTGATGGACGAGCCGACCGAGGGATTGGCTCCCTTGATGGTGCGCGAGCTCGGCCGTACCATCGCCTCGCTCAAAGACGCCGGCACATCGATCCTGCTGGTCGAGCAGCAGCTGGCCTTCGCGTTGCGGTATGCCGACATCGTCTTTATCATGAGCAAAGGGCGTATCGTTCATCGATGTAGCCCGGTGGAGCTCGCCTCCGACGCGCAGACGAAGACGCGCTACCTCGGTATCTAGCATTGTGTGGAGTTGAATTTTGCCGACGGACGCATCGGATCCTCCAAACAAGACTGTCATCGTGACTGGCGGCGCGCGCGGGCTCGGGCGCGCCATGACGCTTGCGCTCCTGCGCAGCGGCGTACGGGTGGCCGTGGCGGAGCTGCCGGCGAGCGCTGCCGAAATGCGCGAGTTGAGAGAGCTTGCCGGCAAGGAATCGCTGGAGAGTAGGCTGCTGCCAATCGAATGTGACGTTACACACTGGCCCGATTGCCTCGGCGCAGTGAAAAAAGCCGCTGATCACTTCGGCGCGATACACGGCCTCGTCAACAATGCCGGGCTTGGCATGCAGCACATCGGCAACGTCCTCGTTGGAAAGCGAAAGCACTTTTTCGAAGTTGACGCGGACGCCTGGCGTGCTGCCATCGACGTCAATGTCAATGGCCCTTTCATGATGGCCAAGGCGGTCGCTCCCAGGCTGATCGATCAGGGTTGGGGGCGAATCGTCAACATCGTGACGAGCTTTTTCACCATGATGATGGACGGATTCTCGCCTTATGGTCCGTCGAAGGCGGCGCTCGAAGCGGCGACCGTAATCTGGTCGAAGGACCTCGCCGGAACCGGCGTCACAGTCAATGCGCTGCTTCCCGGCGGGCCTGCCAACACGCGGATGATTCCCCAGAGCGAGGTGGCCGATCGCTCGACACTGGTGCAACCCGAGGTCATGATGGCGCCGATCGTCTGGTTGATGTCGGCGCGATCGGATGGGATCACCGGCCGCAGAATCATTGCGAAGGAATGGGATGCGCAGCGCCTGGCGCACGAGCCGCCGGAGAAGGTCGGAACTCCGGCCGGCTGGTGAAGCTTTCGGCGCGGCACCACGTGCATTCGCATTCTCGCTGCTTGCTGGTCCAATGAGCGTCATCGTTCTTTCTTCATCAGCGTGAGCCATGTCCGAAACCGACAACAGGCCGAAGCAGAACGGGCTTCTCGACGTGCGGGGCAGTAAACTCAATATCCATCGCATGGGCGAAGGTGAGCCACTGTTGTTTCTACACGGTGCTCAGGGCCTGGATGGCACTGAGCCGGCGCTCGCCGGGCTCGCCAGCCATTTCGATGTCATCGCCCCCGACCATCCCGGCTTCGGCCGTTCTGAAGACTCGGAGTTGGTGGATGATGTGCGCGATCTTGCGCTTTTCTACCTTGACCTGCTCGATGCTCTCGCTTTGAAGCATGTCCACGTTGTCGGCCAGTGCATCGGTGGCTGGGCCGCGCTCGAAATGGCGGTGGCGTCGAGCGCTCGCTTCAAGTCGCTCGTCCTGGTCAACAGCGCGGGGATTCGCCTCAAGGGGGTGCCGCGCGGCGATATGTTCTTATCCTCGGAGGACGATCTGCTGAAGCTGTTGTTCGCGCGTGATGGGGCCGAGTGGCTCAAACGATGGCGCGCCACGCCGGAAGTCGAGGACATCTACGACCGTAACCGCGCTGCGGCAGCGAAGCTCTCCTGGTCGCCGCGCCTGTGCAATCCCAAGCTCGACCGCTGGCTGCATCGCATTGACGTGCCGACCCACATTATCTGGGGTGAGGAGAATCGCTTGATCCCGCCTGCTTACGCGCAGGCGCTCAACGAGCTTATCGCAGGATCGAGTGTCAGCATCGTGCCCGGCTGCGCCCACCTCCTCCATATCGAGCAGCCGCAAATTTTCGCCGAGGATGTCTTTCGGTTCATCCGCAGGGTGTCGTCATGAAGATCTTTCTCTTTCACCTCATGCCCTATGCCGATCTCGACCTGGGCGCTGCGGCCAACTATCGCGCCGCTTGGGTGGTTTTGCCGAACACCTATTTCGACCCGAAGAAGGGCCACGAGCTCTATAACCGCTATCTCGACGAGCTGGAGCTTGCGGCTGAGCTCGGCTTCGACGGCATCTCCGTGAATGAGCACCATCAGAATGCCTACGGCCTGATGCCCTCGCCCATTGTGATGGCGGCGGCGCTGTCGCGCCGGACCAAGCAGGCCAAGATCGCAATCCTCGGCAGTGCCTTCTGCCTGCGCCAGCATCCGGTCAATATTGCCGAGGAGCACGCCATGATCGATTGCATCACCGGCGGGCGGCTGATCAGCGGCATGGTGCGCGGCATCGGCGCGGAATATTACTCGACCGGCAACAACCCGGCATTTTCACATGCGCGCTTCCAGGAAGCGCACGATCTTGTGGTGCAGGCCTGGACCAGGCCGGGACCGTTCGCCTTCGAAGGCAGGTTCTATCACTTCGACTATGTCAATCTGTGGCCGCGCCCGTATCAGCAGCCGCACCCGCCGATCTGGGCGCCGTCCACCGGCTCGGTGGAAACGATCGAATGGGCGGCGCATCCATCGCGCAAGTACACCTATCTGCAAGCCTACAGCCCAACCCAGTCGGTGGTGCGATATCTCAACCATTACCGCGAATGCGCGCAGCGCATGTACGGCTACCGGGCAAGCTCGGATCAGATCGGCTGGTCGACGCCGGTCTACATTTCCGACACTGACCAAAAAGCACGCGATGAGGCCAAGCCTCACATCGAATGCCTGTTCAACCGGCTCTTGCGGTTGCCTTTCGAGATGCTGTTCCCGCCGGGCTATTTGTCGGCCAAGTCGCTCAAGAACATGCGCAGCCACAAGCGCTCGGTGAGCGGGCAGGAGCACACGGTCGACAGCCTCATCGAGCAGGGAATCATTGTCTGCGGCAGCCCCGATACCGTGCGCAAGCAATTCACCGACACGCACCGGTTGCTTGGTTTCCAGAATTTGCTTTGTCTTTTGCAGTTCGGGACGTTGCCGCGCGACCTGACTGAGCGGAACATCCGGTTGTTCGCGCGGGAAGTGATGCCCGCTCTGCAAGCCCTCACCGACAAGGAATATGAAGGCGCGCAGATGCACGCGGCGGAGTAGGCCAGCCTGTTCTTACAGGTAAAAACAGGTCATCGTTATACAACCAATGGTTGAGTTGCTCAAAGCGTTGCAGTTCAAAGGAGAGGTCGTCGTGGTCACTGGTGCAGGCACCGGCATCGGGCGATCAACTGCGGAGGCTGTTGCGGAGCTCGGCGCGACCGCAGTGCTGGTCGCGCGCACTCAGAGCAAGCTCGACGAGGTGAAGACGGCGATCGAGAAGAATGGCGGCAAGGCTGAAACCTTTGCCGCCGACGTGAGCAAGGAAACGGAGGTCGGAAAATTACGGGACTTTGTCGCCGGCAAGTGGGGACGCGCGAAGGCCATCGTCAACAATGCCGGCAACAATTTCATCTCGCCAGTCACCGAGCTAGCAACGGAGAAATGGCGCGAGCTGATCGAGGTCGATCTCGACAGCGTTTACTACATGTGCCGCGATTTCATCCCGCTGCTGCTCAAATCCGACAAACCGTCCATTCTCAACGTCGCATCCACGTTCGCGCACATCGGCAATCCGCAAATGCCGGTTTACTGCGCGGCCAAAGGTGGCGTCGTTTCACTCACGCGCCAGCTTGCGGTCGATTACGGGCCGCGTGGGCTACGGGTGAACTCGATCTGCCCGGGGCCCACGCTTTCGCCGCGGGTGAAAGGATATTTCGATTCCGGCCGGGCCGATCCCGCGGGCACGCTGGCGAAGGTGATGCTCGGCCGCTTCGCGCAATGCGACGAGATCGGCAATGTGGCGGCATTCCTGGTCTCCGATGCCGCGAGCTTCGTCCATGGGGCCTCGATCATCGTCGATGGCGGCCAGACAATTAACTAGGCGAGCGGGAGCGCGCGGCGTTGACTGACGTGCTCAAAGGCGTGCGGGTGATCGAACTCGGCACGATGATCACTGCCCCGCTTGCCGGCATGATGCTTGCCGATCTTGGCGCTGACGTCATCAAGGTCGAGCACCCGCAGGGCGGCGATCCATTCCGAAGCTTCCGCGGCGGCCAATACAGTCCGCATTTCGTCGCCTATAACCGCGGCAAGCGCAGCATGCAGCTTGACCTGCGAAATGCCGCGGGCTGCGAGATCTTTCAGAAGCTCTTGGCGCGCAGCGATATTTTGATCGAGAACTACCGGGTGGGCGTAATGGAGCGGCTTGGGCTGGGCGCCGACTTGCTTGCCGCAATGAACCCGCGGCTCATTCATTGTTCGATTACCGGCTTTGGCGCCTCGGGGCCGTATTGCAGCCGGCCCGCCTACGACAGCGTGGGGCTCGCGCTCAGCGGGATTGCAAGCCTGCTGCTCGATCCCGAGCATCCGCAAATCTGCGGCCCGACCATTCCCGACAACGCGACCGGCATGTTTGCTTGCTACGGCATCCTTGGCGCCCTCTACGAGCGCGAGCGCACGGGACGCGGCCGCCGGGTCGAGATCAACATGCTGGAGGCGGCGATCGCGTTCATTCCCGATCCATTCGCTAATCACACGCAGATGGGAATCCGCAATGATCCGCTCACTCGCGTCGCCAGCTCCCATTCATTCGCGTTCCGCTGCGGCGACGGAAAGCTGCTTGCGCTGCATCTTTCTTCGCAACCGAAATTCTGGGAAGCCCTGCTGATCGCGATCGGCCGGCCCGAGCTTGGCCAGGACGCCCGGTTCTCAACCCGCGAAGCCCGCATAAAAAATTACGTCGATCTTACCGGCATTCTTGCCGCCATTTTCATCGCCAGACCGCGTGCCGAATGGGTGGAGGTGCTTGAAAAAGAGGATGTGCCGTTTGCGCCGGTCCACAACATTCCCGACGTCATCGACGATCCCCAGGTCAGGCACCTCGAAACCTTCCGCACCCTGCGCCATCCCAAGGAGGGCGAGATCGTAACAATCAGGCGTCCGGTGCGCATCGACGGTGGCCGCGATGCAACCGATCGTCCCGCTCCCGTCCTTGGCGAGCATACCGGCGAGGTCCTCGCGGAACTCGGCTATGACGCGTCCGGGATCGCGAAACTGCGCAAAGCCTCGGTGATCTGACGAGCGCGCAGCAATGGATTTCGACCTGCCCGAAGACTTGCGGTTATTGCAAAAGACGGTCGCCGATTTTGTCGACCGCGAATTGATCCCCATCGAGCACAAGACCATGGACGGGCCGCGCATGCACCCCGAGGTGCGGGCGCAGCTCGAGCGCAAGGCGAAAGCTCTGGGATTGTGGCTGCTCGAAGTCCCGGTTGAATACGGCGGGCAAGGTCTTAACCTCCTCGGCATGGCGGTGGTCTGGGAGGAGCTCGCGCGCACCATCGCCTTGCCCCCGCGCGGGCCGCTGATCTTCGGTCCTGATATCCGCCCGGTCCTGTTCACGCTCTCCGACGCGCAGAAGGAGAAATATCTGTTTCCGGTGCTGCGGGGCGAGAAGGTGACGGCGTTTGCGCAATCCGAGCCCGACGCGGGATCCGACCCGGGCGCGATGCGAACGACGGCGGTGCGCAAGGGCGACCGCTACGTGATCAACGGCTACAAACGCTGGATCACCAATGCGGGGGCTGCCGACTTCTTCCAGCTCGTTGCCGCAACCGACCGCAGCAAGGGCAGCAGAGGCGGCTTGAGCATGTTCCTTGTCGACGCGAAGACGCCCGGTGTGACGCTGGTGCGGCACACGCCGACCATGATGGGCGACGAGCCCTATGAGATCGCGTTCGACGATGTGGAGGTGCCGGCGGAAAACCTGATCGGACGGGAGGGCGACGGGATGAAGGCTGCCCAGACCTGGATCACCAGCGGCCGGCTTTATCAGGCGTGCCGCGGGCTCGGTGTCGCCAGGCGTTGCCTCGACCTTGCCGCGCGGTATGCCAAGCAGCGCGTGACATTCGGAGCTCCGATCGCCGAGCGTCAGGCGGTTCAGTTCATGCTGGCCGACAGCTACATGGAGCACCACATGACGCAGCTCCTTGTTTATCAGCTCGCGGCGCGCACGGATGCCGGCGTCGCTGCACGCCATGAAAGCTACATGGCCAAAATTGCCGGCACCGAGCTTGGTTTCCGGGTTGCCGACCGCTGCATGCAGATCCATGGCGGCATGGGGCTCGCCACCGAGCTGCCGGTCTCCAAGATGTGGCGCGATGCCCGCAGCTTCATGATCACCGAAGGGCCGGTCGAGGTCATGCGTTGGGTGCTGGCGCGGGAAATCCTGCGCGGCTATTGAGTCATGTCCACAGCCGTACCATCAACCCGCAACGGCCCGTCGCGAAGCCACTGATGCTCTGAAATTGACTTCCGCGTTCTTGGCAATAGCGGACATGGCCAGACTTGCCACTGGCTCGACCCCGCCGCGAATGACCCATCTGCGACATTGGCCGCCAAATTTGCTGTGATACACAACCGCTTCCTCTCCGAATGTGATAGAGTCAGCTCGCTGAAAGTGTCGGCTGGAGGGACAGCCCTATGAGGCGGCGCACGTTCATCACGCTCATCGGCGGCGGGGCGGTTGCGTGGCCGCTGGCGGCGCGCGCGCAGCAGGCAGGCAAGGTTTATCGAATTGGATTTCTCGGTCCCGGCATCGCCGATCCCTCGTCGTCGATGGCGGCATTATACCGCGCCTTTCTGACGCAGCTTCGCGTTTTCGGGTTCAACGAGGGCCAAAATCTTGTGGCCGATTACGGCGCGGTCGATGACCCTCGCGGATTGTCCGCTGTGGTGACGGACTTGCTTCGATCGCGGCCAGCATTGATCGTGGTCAGCGGCGCTGAACCCATGCTTCAAGCGGTCTTGGCGGCCAACTCCGACATTCCTATCGTATTGATTGCCGTCAATTTTGATCCGATTGCGCGCGGCTATATCGGCAGCCTTGCGCGACCAGGTGGCAGGGTCACCGGAGTGATCTTTCAGCAGCTGGAACTCGCGCAAAAGCAGGTCGAAATACTGACCCAAGCGTTTCCAGAAAGGACCCGACTGGCCGCGATGTTTGACGCGCAAACGGCCGATCAATTCAGTGCTGCTGAATACAGTGCAAAATTGCTCAACCTGCAAATGCTACCCATCAAGCTGGAAAAGCCGCCCTATGATTTCGAGGCAGCGTTTCGAAGTGCAGCACTTGGCGGAGCGCAAATAATCCTGGTGCTGTCAAGCCCACTGTTCGTTAGGCAGCAGGCGCGTATCGGTGAAATGGCAAGAATGCAGCGTGTGCCCACCATGTTTCTGTTCCGGGCCTATGTCGATGCCGGCGGGCTGATGAGCTATGGGGTCGATTTTCCACCAATGTATCGCCGGGCGGCAGAACTCACCTCCAAGATTCTCAATGGTGCAAAGCCTGCGGATATACCGGCAGAGCAGGCGACAAAGTTCGAGATGGTGATCAATCTCAAGACGGCGAAAGCGATCGAGGTAGAGTTACCGACATCCATCCTCCTGCGGGCAGACGAGGTGATCGAGTAACAACGCTTGTTTGCTGCACTGCGTGTGTCGTGTTACGGTACAAATGCGAGTACTGCTTCGCCGCGTTTATGACTGTGATCGAATGACCGTCGGACCCGATGTGGACGCGAGCATTCAGGGTCGAAGGCGATCGACCGCGAAATTCCGGCCGGCCTTGTGCTTCGCGCTGATAAACTCATTGAATAGGCGGACCAAGTAGATGCAATTCGGTCATTGGAAACGGCGCGAGTTCATCACGCTTACTGGCGGCGCGGCAGCATGGCCGCTCGTGGCGCGCGCGCAGCAGACGGTGATGCCTGTGATCGGGTTCCTGAATCCCGGCTCGCCCAACATTACAAACCTCCTTGCTGCGTTCCGGCAGGGCTTGAATGAAGCCGGTTATATCGAAGGACAGAATTTATTGATCGAATACCGCTGGGCTGAGGGCGCCTACGACCAGCTGCCTGCGCTAGCGACTGACTTAGTTCGTCGTCAAGTCGCCGTGATCTATGCAGGCTCTCCTCAGGCGGCGTTGGCGGCCAAAGCGGCAACCACGACGATCCCGATCGTTTTCACGAGCGGCGGCGACCCGGTCGAGCTTGGTCTGGTGTCCAGCTTCAATCGACCAGGCGGCAATGTCACCGGAGTTAGTTTCTTAATCAACGAACTCGGCGCGAAACGGCTGGAGTTGTTGCGTGAGGTGGTGCCGACGGCCACTTCAGTGGGCTTCCTCGCTAACCCGACACGTGCAAGTTTTAGGGAGGAGATAAAAGATGCGCAGCAAGGTGCGCGCGCGGTGGGGATGCAACTTATTGTTTTGAACGCTAGCAGCGAGGGCGAAATTGAGCTCGCATTCGCACAGTTCATCCAGCATCGCGTTAACGCGCTTCTGGTTGGCACCGATTCGTTTTTCTTGACCCGACGCGACCAGCTCGCCGTACTGGCAGCTCGCCTCGCAATTCCCGCGATGTACAGCGATCGCGAGTACGTCGCTGCCGGCGGCCTAATGAGCTACGCGCCTGGCCTCGCAAATGTGTATTTCCAAGCTGGCGTCTATACCGGCAAGATTCTCAAGGGTGCGAAACCTGCCGACTTGCCTGTGACGCAGCCGACCAAGTTCGAACTGACGATCAATCTAAAAGCTGCGAAGGCGCTCGGTCTTACGATACCGGTGATTATGCAAATGACCGCCGACGAGGTGATCGAGTGACGAGCCACCCAAAGCAGGCATTACGCCACCTTACCAAAAACGATGGGTTGCAAAATCATTCCGATACCCGCTGACTGATCGTCGCTAACTGAATATCCTGTTGTGCACAGTCCCTGCCCGTGAGGGATCGCATGCCACGTTACCGAGGTCGCCCGTGAGTTTATCGTCAGGCGATGAGGTTTCCCCCCCCACACATCTTTACACGAGAGTGGACTGTAGGGCGCAATAGCGAAGCGTATTGCGCCGCTTTGCTGAGCACTCCGGCGGATTACGCTACGCTAATCCGCCCTACCCGCTATTGAAGGGCAATACGTTTCGCTCGTGGGCAGACGGCCCCAGGAACCACAGCAATGGCGATCAAGCAAACTCTCGAAGTTCTCAATCCCGATGTTTCAGACATCCTGGCGCGAAAGACCGAGGGCCGCCGTCGCCTTTCGCGCTTGTCGTTCGGCCAGAAAATCGCCTTGGTCGAGGCATTGCGCGAGCGTCTTGCTCCGCTCAAGCGAGCGCGCGAACGTCGCATTGCCGCGAAATCGATTGGCCCAGCGCCTAACGCCTAGCCGCGAGAAGCGGCCTCCGGCGTCAAAGATCGACGCCCTCGCGGCGAATCTCCCGCATCAACGACGTACGATTCTGATAGGCGCCTGCGGTAAAGCGCGCGACGGCTCAGGACAAAGTGCTCGCCGAGCTTTGTGCATGGCTTGCAGTTGCGCATAGCGTATCTTTTATAGTACATAGTCACAATGACGCCTGCGCGGCTGATCGAGATTCCCGTCGTCTTCTATCGCTCGGCGGGGGGCGCAGAACCGGTACGCGAATGGCTGCGGAGTCTTCCAGCCCAAGATCGGCGCGTGATCGGCGGCGATCTCGCGACGCTGCAAGTCGGCTGGCCGATGGGAATGCCGCTATGCCGAGCGCTCGGCGCAGGTTTTGTGGGAGATGCGGAGCAATCTGCCGAGCAGGCGAATGGCGCGACTGTTGTTTTTCGCGGCCGATGACAGGCTCGGCGTTGTGCACGGCTTCATCAAGAAGACGCGGAAGACGCCAGTCGAGGATATTGAACTGGCCCGCCGGCGAATGAAGGAGATGACCACATGAAGCGCAAGAATCCACACTGGGGTTCGACGCTCGAAGATTTTCTGAGCGAAGAGGGTATCCGCGAAGCTGCAAAGGCGCAGGCCATCACGCGAGTCATTGCGTGGCAGCTGGCCGAAGAAATGAAGCGAAAAGGCATCACTAAGGCGCGGCTCGCCAAGTGCATGAACACGAGTTCGCGCACAGGTCGATCGCATCCTTAAAGCCAAAGGCAACGTGACAATCGAATCGTTGCAGCGAGCCGCAGCGCTTGTGGGCCGTGAACTGCGCCTTGAACTTGTGTGAATTCGCACAGGTGGGATTGTCGGGGTTCATCGGGACATAGCTGACATCAAGCCGCACCGATCAAGCTCGATTTATGAGTAAACGTGGTTCCCGCCCGTGCGGCAGCTCTGGGGAACATCGGTCAAGATCCTTGCCACTGGAGCGGACGAGCACCGTTCATTTCCCTCGGGGCCGGCGCTCACCCCGCGGCAGATGGTGTCCGGCGTCAAGAAGCTCGCCCGCGATTGGAACTATGACGTGCTCTCGGTCGGCTATCCCGGCCCGGTTCTCAACGGGCGACCGGTTGCTGAGCCGCACAATCTTGGGCGAGGATGGGTCGGATTCGATTTCGCGGCGGCGTTCGGCCGTCCCGTGAAGGTCATCAATGACGCTGCGATGCAGGCTCTGGGCAGCTACAAGGGCGGCAAATTGCCGTCGATGGTTTCAACTATCGCGACGATCAGACCGACCGATGGGTGGCCGAGGTAATGAGGGCAGCTCCCGATGCTGTGCTGGCCCCTGAGCCGGCCACGCGTGCGCTGCAGAAGCTGACCAAGACCCTTCCAATTGTGTGCATGACTGAGGACATGCTGGAAGCCGGGCTAGTGGCCTCACTCTCGCGGCCGGGCGGCAACACCACGGGCATTAGCTTGTTGTCGCACGGCCTCGACGGTAAGCGGTTGGACATTCTGATAGATGCGGTGCCGAGCGCGCGCAAGATTGCGGCTATTGCCGACGCAAACATCACGCCGTCAGATCATCTTCGTGAGTTGCAGAATGCGGCAAAGGCGCACGGCATCGAGCTATCGGTCTTCGCTCTCCCCAAGCCGGAGGAGACCGTGTCTGCCATCGACGCGGCCAAAGTGGCAGGCGTGGAAGCGATTAACTTCCTGGCGACTCCGTTGACCTTCGTGGTTCGCCCTGCTGTGTTCGCGCGCGTCGCGCAGCTGCGCCTGCCAGCGATTTACCAATGGCCCGAAATGGCAGAGGAAGGCGGCCTTGTCGGTTATGGTCCGCGTTTTCCCGAGATCTGGCGACAGCGGGCGCGGCTCTTAGTGAAAGTGTTGCGTGGGACGAAGCCCGCAGACATCCCGGTCGAGCAGCCGACCCGTTTTGAGTTAGTGATCAACCTTAGGACCGTGAAGGCGATCGACCGCGAAATTCCGGCCGGCCTTGTGCTTCGCGCTGATAAACTCATTGAATAGGCGGACTAAGTAGATGCAATTCGGTCATTGGAAACGGCGCGAGTTAATCACGCTGCTTGGCGGCGCGACAGCATGGCCGCTTGTGGCGCGCGCGCAGCAGACGGGAGGGCTAGCGCGTATCGGCTTTCTGCGGGCTTCAGCACCGCCCGATCACACCATGGCGGCCTTGCGACACAGTCTTGCCAACTATGGCTACGTAGAAGGAAAAAACTTAACTCTCGTTCCCAGCTGGGGCGATGGAAATCTCGATCGATTGGTGGAATTGGCCGAGGCTCTGGTCGCCGCCAGGGTCGATCTCATTCTGACCGATGGAACTGGGACCGCACGCGCGGCACGGGCTGCCACAACGATCATTCCGATCGTGATGGCCGGCGGTAACGATCCGGTACAGGGTGGGCTTGTAGCGAGCCTGTCGCGGCCGGGCGGCAACGTCACCGGGTTTACCACCCAGGTCATCGAGGTCACTGGCAAGACCTTCGAGATTTTCACGGAGATTTTGCCCGGCCTCGTCCGGATCGGCGTGATCAATCCGCGCGGCGCCGGAGGGCCGTTCCGGGCTCCGGAGGCGAAAGCTGCGCAAACGCTCGGACTCGAACTCAAATATTTTGAAATGGCCAATCTGGAAACCCAAACCATCGACGCGGCGATCCGCCAAGCACGCGAACAGGTGCAAGCCGCCGTGGTCCGGGGAAGCCCTTTTCTCTCGTCCGCACAGCGCAAGCTGATCGTCGAGCGCGCCGTGGAACATCGACTTCCGACCATGTATGAGACGCGTGATTTTGTCGAGCTTGGGGGATTGGTATCTTACGGTGCCGACTTTACCGACCTTTTCCGTCTGGCCGCCGGCTACATCGTTAAAATCCTCAATGGCGCCAAAGCGGGCGATTTGCCGATCGAGCAGGCAACCAAGTTCGAGTTGGTAATCAACCTGACAACTGCGAAGAAGCTTGGCCTCGCTGTGCCACCGGTGATGCTCACCCGCGCCGATGAGGTGATCGAATAATGAGGCGGCGCAAATTCATCACACTGCTCAGCAGTGCAGCAGTCGCGTGGCCGCTCACCGCACGCGCGCAGCGGGCGGCGCTGCCGGTAGTCGGCTTGCTTGGCGCCACATTGTTTGACAATCACGCGGACCGTTTGCGCACGTTTCGACAGGCCTTGAACGCTCAGTGTGTTCTACACGATCACGATCGGCGCGGCTGCCGTTTCACCGCCGGCCGCGGGATCCCTCGGCGACCTCATCGGCATTCCCGGCACCGTCATCATCGTTTCCGCGCTAACGCTGGCGACCATTCCATTCGCGTTTCTACTCAAGGACCCGCACCGCACGGCCTCCGTTTAAAATGGCCGGTCGGACTTTCAAGAAGCCGGCCGATTTGCCTGTCCAGCAGGACCACGAAAAAGTTTAATCAACCGTAAGACCGCGTCCTCGCACACGGGACCCCGGTGACCGCCGCGCTGCGGCGGGAAACACAGATGATCCCGATTGTATTTGGGGCCGTTGCCGACCCGGTCGGCGAAGGCTTCGTTGAAAACCTGCCCCACCCGGGTGGGAATATCACTGGTTTCCTCTTCTCGGAGGCGGGGATGGGCGGCAAATGGCTGGAGTTGCTTAAGGAGATCGCGCCAGGCGTCAAGCGGGCAGCAATGATCTTCAATCCCGACACGGCACCCGGTCGAGGATTACATTATCTGCCCTCGTTCGAGGCCGCAGCCCGATCCCTCAACATCGAGCCGATCACGGAGCCCGTTCGTAGCGACGCCGAAATCGAAACCGTCGTAACCTCGCTCGGAGACAAGCCGGGAAGTGGACTTGTCGTTATTGGAGATTCCTTTTTGGTGGCCCACCGAAAACCTATTATTTTTGCGGCAGCCCGCAACAACGTACCGGCGGTGTATTTTCACGCTGTCTTTGCCAGAGATGGTGGATTGCTTTCCTACGGGCCAGACAACGCAGACATATTTCGCCGTGCCGCGTCCTACGTCGATCGCATACTCCGTGGTGCAAAGCCAGCGGAGCTTCCGGTTCAAGTGCCGATCAAGTTTGAACAGGTCATCAATCTGAAGACTGCGAAGGCGCTCGGCCTCACAGTACCGTTGACGCTGCAAGTCGCCGCCGACGAGGTCATCGAGTAAACCCTGCAATCCATGCGCACCTCGTTTGCTGCAGCGCACTTGGTCCGTTAATGTGGCACGAAGTGTGAGTGCCGCCTTGTCCGAGTTACGGCTGCTTTCAGAGGTGAAGCGGCCGGCGCTGTTGCGGTGCGGTAGCGGCGAGAAATGACCCGTTGCGGAAATTGGGTGGCCAAAATTGCTGTGGTGCACAACACGGCTTTCTTTCACCGATGTGGTAGGGTGTGATCCTCGGCCTGAGGGAGCGCATGAAACGGCGCAAGTTCATCACGCTTGCCGGCGGCGTAGCGATTGCGTGGCCGCTTGCTGCACGCGCACAGCAGTCGGCGATCCCCGTCATTGGGTTCCTCAACAGCCAATCGCCTGATGGATATCCTGCAGAGCGGCTTCGTGCATTTCACGAGGGTCTTAAGGAAACCAACTATGTTGAGGGAGTAAATGTAGGCATTGAATATCGCTGGGCCCGTGGTCAATACGACCAACTGCCGGCGCTAGCAGCCGATCTCGTTCGGCGCCAAGCGTCCGTAATCGCGGCAACTGGCGGTAACGAGGCAGCGTCCGCCGCCAAAAGAGCGACGTCGACAATCCCCATTGTGTTCACCGCAGGTGGTGATCCTGTGAGGGCGGGGCTGGTTGCAAGCCTAAACCGTCCGGAGGGCAATGCCACCGGAGTTACGCCGTTCACCCGCCAGTTGGGTCCGAAGCAATTAGGCTTGCTCCGTGCAATTGTACCAAGAAGCGTCCTCATTGCAGTATTGGTGAACCGAGCAAATCTAGATGCAGATATTCAATTGGGGGAGATCGAGGAGGCAAGCCAAAGTCTTGGGTTGCAAATCCTCCCGCTCAAAATCAACGATGAACAGGACCTCGAACGCGCATTCGCGACCATCGCCAGCCGGAGCGCTGATGCGCTTCTGGTCGTTGGTGGAGCATTCTTCACGCCGCATCGCGTAGAGCTCGCAGTTTTAACGGCACGCCATGCAATTCCCGCAATCTATCCGAACCGCGAGTTCGCAGTGGCGGGCGGGCTGATGAGCTACGGCTCCGATCTAGCGAATGCCTATCGTCAAGTCGGCATTTACGTCGGACGCATTCTAAAAGGCGAGAAACCGGCCGACTTGCCTGTCATGCAGCCGACTAAATTTCAATTTGTTATCAATCTTAAAACTGCGAAAGCCCTTAACCTGATAACGCCGCCGACCCTGCTCGCGCTTGCCGACGAGGTGATCGAGTGAGAAGGCGCGAGTTCATCGCGCTGCTCAGCGGCGCTGGGCTAGTGTGGCCGCTTGCTGCACGCGCACAACAGAGCGGCGGGATGCGGCGGATCGGCGTGCTCATGTCTACGGCCGAGGACGATCCGGAAGGGCAGGCTCGCATTATGGCATTCCTGGACGGGCTGCAGCAGTTGGGCTGGACGGACGGCCGCACCGTACAGATTGTCACGCACTGGGGCGCGGGCAATGCCGAGCAAATTCGCAAATACGCGGCGGAACCGGTCGCGCTCGCGCCGGATGTCATTCTGGCCTCTGGCGAATTGGTGACCGAGCCGTTGCTACGGGTGACCCACACCGTGCCGGTTGTATTCACGCAAGTCCCTGATCCGGTCGGAGCAGGTTACGTCCAGAGTTTGGCACGGCCGGGTGGCAACGCCACCGGTTTCACGCTGTCCGAATATGGCATGGCCGGGAAGTGGCTGCAGGTGCTCAAAGAGATCGCACCGGGCGTGACGCGAGCGGCGGTCGTTTGCGATCCTTCCATTCAGCAAGCCATCGGGCTATGGGGTGCCATTCAAACAGCGGCACCGTCGTTCGGGATCGAGGTGAGCCCGGTCAATGTGCGCGAGGCCGGCGAGTTAGAGCACGCCCTCGCGGCCCTGGCGCTTTCCTCGAATGGCAGCCTGATTGTGACGGGCAGTGGGTTCGCGATCGTTCATCGCCAACTGATCATCGCGTTGGCAGCCCGGCATCGGTTGCCGGCGGTTTATCCCTTGCGCTTATTCGTCACCAGCGGCGGCCTGATCTCCTATGGGGCTGATTTCGATTGATCCTCACCGGCGCGCCGCCAGCTACGTCAATCGCATCCTAAAGGGCGAAAAGCCAGCTGACCTGCCGGTGCAGAACCCTACTAAATTCGAGCTGGTCATCAATCTCAAGACCGCGAAGGCCCTCGGTCTCACCGTGCCGCCATCGCTGGTCTCAACCGCCGACGAGATGATCGAATAGATGATCGGCTAATGACCGTTCCTGGCATTGTGTCACGAGTAACGCCGGTCCATACGGCGATGCGTAACTGTACGAGAGATGAAGGTAGGTCCTTCGAGTTCGGCAATCAGGTGTTGATCTCAAGCCACCGCAAGCTGCTGTTGTCAAAAGCGATGGTGGTGAACGTTGCGGAAAAGTCGGAACGAGATTCCGGCAGGTATGATTGAGAGAGGCGAGCGCAAGCGAACCGCTGATGACGTGTCGAAAGCGGATTAGACGATGTCAAAACCGGGGGGTTGCCATTCCTCTGGGATAAGTTTGGGGGATGTCCTGAGACTGCCCAAACGGCATCCGGCATGGAGGCGGCGCGAAGCTCAATCTGGCTCTTGTACGGAACGTGAGAACCTGGCCGGCGATGCTAAGGGAAAAGGCACAAGCGGCTCCAACCGCGAGGCCGAAAGTACTGATGCGCCGGAGAGGGGCGGACTGCCTCGTAGTAGTGTTGAAGCGGGGTAATGCCCGTGGAGCGAAGGTCCTCGGTCTTTCCGTCTGTCACCGTCTGCCCATATCGCCTGACGTTTGAATTATCCCCATAAATACCAGACTGTCTTGCTGCTATCTGTCTGTACACGTCTGCGGGCATCGGCTAGCATCGGCCTCACGAGTATGGGCGGAGATTGGGGCACATGCCGCGGACCCTTTACAGACTGTCGCCGCTCAAGGTGCGGACACTCAAGCGCAAAGGGCTGCACGCCGACGGTGGCGGTCTTTACCTGCGCGTCAGCAATAGCGGCACGAAAGGCTGGATCTTTCGTTTCGGCACAAACGGCAAGCTTCGTGACCATGGCTTGGGTCCGGTCCATACGGTCGGCTTAGCCGAAGCACGCGAACTTGCACACGAGTGCCGCAAGCTTCGGCTGCAAGGGATCGATCCAATAGCACACAAGCGGGGCGCCCTTGCCGCCAGAAATGCGGCGCTGGCGAAGACGCTGACATTTGCCGAATGCGCGGCAGCCTACGTCAAAGGCCATGAGGCTGGGTGGCGCAGCGCCTTGCATGGGCGGCAATGGATCAGCTCGCTCCAGCGCCACGTGTATCCTGTCATTGGCGCCTTGCCGGTATCGGCCATCGACACCGCAACCGTCATGAAGGTGGTCGAGCCGCTCTGGAGGACGGTGCCCGAAACGGCAGGGCGCGTGCGTCAACGCATCGAGGCGGTTCTCGATTGGGCGCGCGTGCGCGGCTACCGGGAAGGCGAAAACCCGGCCCGCTGGCGCGGTCATCTGGATCGCCTCTTACCGGCGCGCGCGAAGGTGCAGGCGGTCGCGCATCTTGCGGCGCTGCCTTATGCCGAGATCGGTGCCTTCATGGCGCAGCTGCGCCAGCTCACCAGCACCGGCGCCCGCGCGCTCGAATTTGCGATCCTGACGGCCGCCAGGACTGGCGAAGTGCTCGGTGCCAGATGGCCGGAGATCGATCTCGCCAACGCCGTCTGGGTCATACCAGCAGCGCGAATGAAAAACGGCCGGGAGCATCGCGTCCCGTTGTCCGGCGCGGCTCTCCGGCTGCTCAAGGGTATGCAGTCCGCCCACGAAAACGAGTTTGTATTCCCGGGGCGGCACGGTCCACTCGAAGGCAAGGCACTGCGTCGCGTGCTGCAACGCCTCGGCCGCGACAGCATAACTCCGCACGGTTTTCGCAGTTGCTTTCGCGACTGGTGCGGCGAGGTAACGACATTCCCGCGCGAGGTCGCTGAGGCTGCGCTGGCGCACGTGTCCGGTGACGCAGTCGAACGCGCATATCGTCGTGGTGATGCGCTGCAGAAACGCCGCGAGCTGATGGAGGCGTGGGCCGCCTATTGCGGCAAGGGGCGCGCAGCGCCGTGAACGAGCCCGCGCACGCCAAAGCGCTTGCCGATGTCTTCAAAGCGGCCAGCACCGAGCTTGCGCGCCTAGCCGGCACTCCAGGGGCCGCCACTGCCTTCCTCTGTGCTCTCTTCAATTGGGAGGTCTACGTCATGTCCGACAGCGGCGCCCTGGTGGACTTGATGGCAGACACCGGGACCACGGCAAGCACCCTGCTTCGCCAGCTCAGCGCCTTATCCAAGCGGCTGAAATTGCGCTCCGGCGAGGGGAAGCGAGCCATCTATCTCTACCAGCGCCACCCCGTTCACAAGGGTGTCCCTGTCGAGCTGGATTACTCCCAGCTAGCGCGCCCTATTCTCTCTACTGAGAGCGAACTCTACCCCTTAGCCTGCGCGCTCCGTTGGGCCAGCGCTGAGCGCGAGAAAGGCACCAAGCGCGGCCGTAAGAGCTATCCGGGGCTTAGCGATCTCGTCTACGGGCTAGAATACGCGGCGCGGCGCAATGGCGGCAAACTTACCTTCCACCGGAAGCAACGGGTTCCCAAGGGGACATTGATCGAGGCACTGAACGGGCTCAGACGCCATCTCGCGGGCACGCCAAATCTGGAGCATCTGGCCGACTTTATCCCAGCTCCGCGCCGGCACCCGACCCATGTCTATGAAGCGGCGCTGAAGCAAGCACGTCACAACGCCCGCACCCCGTGAAACTGAAAATCAATTTCACGGGACCTTCGTCGTTGCAGAACTAACAAACAAGAGTAACGATAATCGCCGCACACAGTAGTGAGGCGATGTGAAAAAGCTTCTACGCGTGAACCAGAATGCGTTCGTCACTAGCGTCAATGGCGCCGCTGAATTTCTCGATTGCGGCCGCGACAAGATCTACGATCTGATCGAAAAGCGCGAGATTGAAAGCTATCTCGACGGCCGCGCGCGGCGCATCACAATCGATAGCCTGAAAAAACTCGTTGCGCGCAGGGTGGCAACGGCGCAGCCGACCGAGCGCTTGCCCCCGCCACCGCGACGCAGCCGATCTGAAAAAGCTGACGCGCGGGACGGCACGTGACCGATGATTTGCAGGAGCAAATCAGGAGCCTTCGGGCGGCGCTCAAGAAAGCGCTCGGCGAACGTGACAAGGCGCGTCGTGAGAATGTGAAACTCAGGGAAGAGTTGCGTGAGTGCCAGGAGCTTTGGACGTTACAGCTCCAGCATCAGTTCGAGCGTGAAGACCAAGCGGCTTCTCCCCCCGCGATAGGGCAGGCCTGTTCGGGATCAGGGTAAACATCCCTCCCGCGTTCGCGCGGGTTCGTCCGGCCTTGCGTCAATGGCTCAGTCCCTCGCGTCGGAAACGACGCCTCTGTGGCGCGGAAGGACGAGCATTATGGATATCACACCGATAATGACGCAGCTGGAGGAATGGCAGCCCCCGCCCTGCAATGCGGGGGCCACGTCAGCGGCAAGCAGACGTGACCCCCGGAGCTTAGATCGGCCTGGCGGGCTTCGATCACGTTCAACGCATACACTAAAGCCCCTCCGCGGCTCAACCCCCAGATGGCAGCACGCACGCAACGGGACGCACGGCTCACGCGCGTCCTCATCGGGCTCAAGTTACAGCTCGACGTGGCGACCTCGCGGCAGGAAGTGCTGGAGGCCTGGGAGATGTTTGTGGCGGCAGGCATGGTCGAAAGGATCTCGCGGAACTGCCGTGAGGATCTGGTGGGGGCCGTTGCCGCGCGCCTCAAGGAGCTTGACGAAGGCCCGACGACCTGAGCGCGCACTCGGGGGCGCGCCATTATGAGCGCGCTCATCAAATACGACGCCGCCTGCCGGGCATTGGCCGAGGCGCGATCCGTTGATGAAGTGAAGGATCTTCGTGACAAGGCGGTCGCGATGGCCGCCTACGCACGGCAGGCAAAGAATCGCGATCTCGAAGCCGATGCCGTCGAGATCCGCATGCGCGCGACGCGCCGGCTCGACCAACTCCGCCAGGCACAGAAGGAAACTGTCGGGCTCGCTACAGGCGGAGAGCATGGAGGTCGAGCAAAGATTGATGGGGTGCGCAATACCCCAGCTATCATCCGTCCGACCCTCGCCATGCAGGGCATAGACAAGAATCTCGCCAAGCAAGCCCGGACGCTAGGCGCGTTATCCGATCAAAACTTCGAGACGGTAGTCGCGGATGCTCGTGACAAGGTCGCACGCGCTGTGCGCAACGCGGTGCGCGAGGTTGAGATCCAACAGGAGCGCGAGAGCTACCGCGCCCGCACCGAGCAGGGCTGCACCGTCTCCGACCTCGAAGAGCTCATTGGAAAGATCAAGTTCGGCGTCATTAGTCCCGACTTCCCATGGGAATTTGAGGCGTGGTCGCACAAGGGCAAGCAGCGCAGTGCGGAGCGCTACTATGACACGTGGCCGTTGGAGCGGATCATGGCCATGGCCCCGCTCATCAGGCAATTGGCGGCCGACGACTGCGTGCTGATGCCGTGGGTGGTGTGGCCTCTGCTTCCGGCCGCGCTCCAGGTCATTGAGGCGTGCGGATTCGAATACAAGAGCGTCGCCTTCACCTGGATCAAGACGACAAAGAACGCCGAGGTCATCGCGCTCGACGGCAAAGGCCTGCATTGGGGTGAAGGCAAAACGGGCACTAGGGCCAACAGCGAGGTCTGCTTGTTGGCGACGCGCGGGTCTCCGCGCCGGCTGGCCGCCGACATTCATCAAGTGGTCATCGCGCCGGTCGGCGAGCACAGCGAGAAGCCGGACGAAACCTACCGCCGCATTGAGAAACTGTATCCCGGCCCTTACCTCGAACTCTTTGCCCGCCGCCCGCGCGACAACTGGATGTGCTGGGGCAATGAGCTGCCGGCGCCTGCTGATCTGAGCAGCTCGCAGCACGACACAAACCCTCAAATGGAAACCCAGCCCGATGCCGATCTGTGGCCCGAGCTTCCAGATAGGGCCGCGCCATGAGCCGCAGCCGCAACCGCCGCGCCCAACCCGAATCCGCAATTCAACGCGCGGTATTCGACCATCTGCGCGTCCGCGCGGCACCGGGTGTGTTCGCATTCCATCCAGCAAATGGCGGTTACCGCCGGCCTATTGAGGCCAAGATTCTGCAAGGCCTTGGCGTGCGCGCTGGCGTGCCCGATGTGGTCGCAATCCATAAGGGCCGTTGCTACGGGCTCGAGCTCAAGACCGAAGGCGGCCGTCCCACGCCAAAGCAAATTCAAGCGATCGCCGCAATGGAGGCTGCGGGCGCCGTTTGCTGCGTTGCTGAAGGGCTAAACCGCGCGCTGGCGTGCTTGGAGGCGTGGGGTCTCTTGAGGGGCCACGCCTCATGAACAAACAAAACCACCCGCCTGCAAACCTCGACGCGGCGCTGGCACGTATCAGCGAAGAACTGAACGCGGCGTCATCCCGCCGCAACATCATCGACATCCTGCACTTTCACGACGAATGGATCGCACGCCTGTCCAAGCGCGGTCGCGAGCTGGTGCTCGAAGTTGCTCAGGACATCGCCACCAACAAAAATTTCCACGACTAGACCGCATGCTCAACCGTTTAGCTCAAGCAGATGTTGAGGCTGTCCTGTGCGGCACCACCGCGCATGTGCTGCATCGGGATTATGAAACACGCAGCCAGTGCGTGCTCAAAGCAACGGGCGCACATCGTTATGCCGCCGACCCAAGCACCACTGTTCTCTGTGCTGCCTACGCAATTGACGATGATCCGGTGCAGCTGTGGACACCGGGCGATCCCATCCCGTCGGCGTTCATTGAAGCTGCACGCAATCCCGCATGGATCGTTGTTGCGCATAACGATCAATTCGAGACTGCGATCGAGCAGCTGCTACTAGCGCCCCGTTTTGGCTGGCCATTGATCCCACTGGAGCGCCACCGCTGCACCATGGCGATGTCGCTGGCGCATGGGTTGCCGGCACGATTAAGCGCCGTTGCTGACGCATTAGAGTTCGCTCACCGGAAGGATGTGGCCGGCGAACGGCTGATGCATCAGATGTCGAAGCCGCGCCGGCCTCACAAGGACGAAGATCCTGCGGAAACCTACTGGTTTGAGGACTCCGAGCGGCTGCAGCGGCTTTACGGCTATTGCCAGCAGGACATGCAGGTTGAGCGCGAGCTTTATCAGAGACTGGTGCCGCTGCCGCCATCGGAGCAGCAACTGTGGGAGCTGAGCTCCAGGATCAACGAGCGCGGTTTCTGTGTAGATCGGAAATTTGCTGAAGCCGCGCGCCGCATTGCACAAGCCGCAGCGCCTGAGATCGACCAGGAGCTCGCTGAGATCACCGGCGGAGCCGTTACTGGGATCAACCAAGTTGCGCGGCTGACGCTCTGGCTGCAGCAGCAGGAATGCGCGGTCAAGAAGCTCGACAAGAAGGCGATCGAGAAACTGCTGCTCGATTCCGAATTACCGCCGCAGGTGCGGCGGGCATTGGAGCTTCGGCTTGGCGGCGCTCAAGCAGCAGTCAAGAAGATCGATGCACTGCTGGCCCGTGCCGGCGACGACGGCCGTGTCCGTGGTGCATTCCGCTATCACGGCGCAGCGACCGGACGTTGGGCCGGTGAAGGCTTCCAGCCGCAAAACCTGAAACGTCCGACGGTCGAGGATCTCGAAGCCGCGATCAGCGCGATAGCCACCGGCGATTATGCGCATGTGCGCAACCTCTATGCGCGGCCGCTCAGTGTGGTTGGCGACTGTTCCCGCTCAATGATCTGTGCAGCTCCCGGGCACGTGCTGATCGGTGCGGACTTCGGCAGCATCGAAAGCCGGGTATTGGCGTGGATTGCCGGCGAAGAATGGAAGCTCGACGCCTACCGCCGCTTCGACGCCACACGCGATCCCCGTGACGAGCCCTATTGCGAAACGGCATGCCGGATATTCCGTGTTCCGTCCGGTTCCTACACGAAGGGCAGCCCCGAGCGCGGCGTCGGTAAAACCTGCGATCTGGCGTTCGGGTACATGGGCGCTCTTGGGGCATGGCGGAAATTCGAGCCGGATCGTTTCTCCGACGAAGAAGTAAAGCAGTTCAATGCGGAATGGCGCGCTGCGCATCTAGCGATCAAGCGCTTCTGGTATAGCGTCGATCGAGCAGCATGGAGTGCGGTGCATGCGCGCGGCCGGGTAATCTCCTGCGGCCGTGTGGCCTTCAAATGCGTCGGTGCGTTCTTACAGCTGAAACTGCCGAGCACCCGCAAGCTCGCATATCCCCTGCCGCACATCGAGATCGAGGACGACCGCAACCAGGTCGTGGTGTTTGTCGACAACGCTGCCGGGCAATTCCGCGACTGCCGTCACGGCAACGGCGCATATGGCGGCTTGTGGACCGAGAACATCGTTTCAGCCATTGCCCGCGATCTGCTCGCCGATGCGATGCTGCGGATTGAAGCCGCCGGCTACCCGATCGTGCTGCACGTGCACGATGAGATCGTATGCGAAGTGCCGAACGGCTTCGGCAGCATCGATGAATTCACCCGCTTGATGACACGCAAGCCGAGCTGGGCCCTGGAGCTGCCGATCGCAGCTTCAGCCTGGACCGGCTCGCGCTACACGAAAGGATAGTCCCGTCAAATTACCCGGCTGACAACCGAGCTTCAAACTCAACAGCACATACAAGGAGAACCGCCATGGTTCTGTTAGCCTCAGCCTACGATCAATCGCGTTTCTTTAAAGCAGCCGATCTCCCGCAAGAGAAGAAACTACGTATCCGGGAGGCCACTGAAGAACTGATCGGCGTCGGTGCCGATCAAGAAGAAGATGCTCACGGTCTGGTTCACCAACGATGAGAGGGGCTTGCCACTCAACAAAACAAACAACCGGACACTCCGCGGCGCGTTTGGTGATCCCGTCAGTGGTTGGGTTGGAAAGATCATCGTTCTGTTTCCAACTGAGGATGAATTCCGCGGCAAGATGGTTCCATGCCTGCGGGTGCGAATCCCGCCGCCGAAGCAGGCGGCAGGAAACGGCCAAACAGCAGTGGCAACGGCAAAGCCAGCTCCCGCTGTTGAGCCGAAACCGCCGCCGGCAGCAGTCGCTGCTGCCGGTGACGAAATGGACGATGAGATTGAGTTCTGAAAACTGCGGCGGCTCTGGGTTCGAAGAAGTCAGAGCCGCCGCCATTTTGAGGCAAGTGCCGTGGGAAACGACACCAATACGAGACCTACCATACACCAGCGCGATTTGGCAAAGCTGCCACGGGCGCTGGCGCCGCTAATCGAGCGGCCGCAATGGGGTGTGTGGCGCTGGACACAGCTACCAAATGGGAAATGGCAGAAGCCGCCGTTCGTCGCGGCGCAGCCGCAGCGGCACGCCAGCACGAGCGATCCCAGCACGTGGACCGATTATTCGACAGCGTTGGCTGCTGTCCAGGCAGGGCACGGCGATGGCATCAGTTACATTTTGACCGAGAACGACCCATTCGCGGCGATCGACATCGATAATTGCCGACATCTCACCACACACAGCATCGATTTGTGGGCGCAGTTGTTCATGCAGTTTGCCGTCACGTCCTATCAAGAAGTTACACCGTCCGGCGAAGGCGTCCGGATCTGGGGATTAGCAAACGGCGCTGCGCTCAATAAGAAGTTTACGCTTCAGATCAACGAAAAGGACGTTGCAGTTGAGCTGTTCCGGTGCACCCGCAAGGCGCTGACAATTACCGGATACCGGCTCGATACCGTTCGCGAGCTGACCAACATCGATAGGGTGCTCGATTGGGGCGTCATCTGGGGCGAGCGCCGCAAGGCAGCTGCTGCAGCTGCAGCGCCCGTTAATGGCCACAGCTTCGACAGCAACGGCAGCGGCTATTCCGTCGACCAGATCGAGCAGATCGTCCGCACCGGAGCTCCGGACGGAAAGAACCGGAGCAATACCTTTCACACGATTGTGGGCCATTATGTTGGTTGCAGCTGGAGCGAAGAACAGATTTCTGAGCATCTGCAGCAGTTCCCACAAGGCATCGGCGAACGTTATCTCGGCGAGAATCGGCTGCGCAGGGAAGTTGAGCGCAGCGTTAAAGCCTTTGCCAAGCCGGAGCTGCCGTTGTCGGGCGACCATGGCGGTGGCTGGACCGGTAAGGCGCCGCCGCCGGAACAGCATCAGGAGCCGCCGCAAGAAGAGCCGGAGGATGTGGATCCGAGATCTCGAAGACGACGACGAGCTAGATGATGATCTTGATGAGGATCAAGAGCCGGCGGAGCAGGACCCCAATCTGCCGCAGCTCTATGGTCACGGTGACCCCGATCCACGGCCGCTGAAGACGTGGCTCATCAAGGGTTTGATGCCGGCTGTGGGGCACGGGCTGATGTCGGGGCAATGGGGCGCCGGTAAAACCTTCGCCTTCTTTGATCTGGCGGCATCGTTGAGCACTGGACAGCCCTTCATCGGTCATGTTGTGAAACGGCAATGTGGAGTTCTGCTGATCGCGGCCGAAGGCGCAGACGAGGTGCGGCTACGGCTCGATGCTGTGGTGCGGGAGAAATGCGGCGGATTATCTCGCGCTCCATTCCGCTGGTACGAACAGGCGCCATTCCTGCTGCAGAAGGGTGCCGTTGAGAAATTGATCGCCATGGCCCGGCAGGCCGAAGCCTCGTTGCAGCAGGAGTTTGGATTGCCGCTCGGGCTGATCGGGATTGACACGATTGCTGCTTGTGCCGGCTACAGCCGGGCCGGGGACGAGTATGACAATGCCGTCGGCCAAGCCGTGATGAACGTGCTCAAGGTGGTTGCACAGGAGCTCAAGTGCTTCGTTCTGGGCATCGATCACTTTGGCAAGGATCTGCTAGCCGGTACCCGTGGCGCCTCTTCCAAGGAGAGTTCCGGGGACGTCGTTCTGGCGTGCTTGGGCACTAAGGAGCTGTCCGGCAGCGTCACCAACACCCGGCTGGCGGTCCGCAAGCACAGGGGCGGCCGGCAGGGCATGGAATATCCGTTCACGCTGCGGATGGTTGAGGCGCCGGAGAAGGACGAGGATGGCGATCCTATCACCACCATGGTGGTGGACTGGCTGCCACCGGGATCGGCGGAGACGGCAGCAGCGCCGGATGATCCGTGGGCTAAGCCTAAGCGCCAGGATCAGCGCACGGCCGCACTGCGGCTGAAACGAGTGTTGATGACGATCCTGGCCGAGCACGGGGTCGATCAGCCGATCTCCCCGGATGGACCCACAGTGCGAATGGTCGATCAGAAGCTGGTCCGGAAGGCCTTCTATGCCTGCACACCGGCCCCGGAGGGTACCCCCGAGCAGGTCGGACGGCTCAGACGTCAGCGGTTTCTTGCCGCACTTGACTGGGCCGAGCAGGAGAAGCTGATCGGGGTCGGGGAGATCGGGGACGTCCCCTACCTCTGGCTGGCTCGCCCCAAAACCGAGGATGAAGACCTGGACTAGAAAGCGTCGAACTTGGGCGTCGAACTTCTCTTTCCCTTATAGGGGCGCATTGCCTCACCAGGAATGTTACTGAACAAGTTCCCGCCAATGACTGGGGCGGCGTCACCAATCGGGTCGGTGTCGTCGATGGCGGGAAGGATCAGCATGGGCGCGCGGCGCGAGGTGGTGTCGGCGGTGGCGGAGCGCTACCGGCCGGCCAAGCGAGCGGAGAAGGGGCGCATCCTCGATGAGCTGTGCGCGACGACGGGCTGGCATCGCAAGCATGCGGTGCGCGCACTTCGGCAACGCGAGACTATCATGCCGGGCGAGGTCGAGGCATCGCGAGAGCGCAGGCGCAGATACGGCGCGACGATCAAAGATGCACTGACGGCGCTGTGGGAGGCGTCGGATCGGGTGTGCGGCAAGCGGCTCAAGGTGATGATCCCGACGCTGCTGCCGGCACTTGAGCGAAACGGCCGATTGACGCTTGACGAGTCGGATCGCGCTCGTGTTCTCGCCATCAGCGCTGCAACCATCGACCGCCTGCTCGGCGATGTAAGGGTCTGGGCGAGCGGCGGCAAGCGGCGACGTGCGGGCTTCTACTCGGCAATCCGTCGCGAGGTCCCGATCCGCACGTTCAACGATTGGAAAAGTCCGCCGCCGGGCTTCTGCGAGGTCGACATGGTAGCACATGGCGGCACGTCGGTGGCGGGCTCGTTCATCCAGACGCTGACGATGGTCGATGTCGCCACCGGCTGGACCGAGTGCCTACCGTTAGTGACGCGCGACGGCTCGCTCGTCGTCGAGGCGATGAAACACGCACGGAGCCTGTTCCCCTGGCTTTTGCGCGGCGTCGACTTCGACAACGATAGCGCGTTCATGAACGACGTCGTCGTTCCATGGTGCCGCGAGCAGAAGCTCGAGGTGACACGCTCGCGTGCCTACAAGAAGAACGACCAGGCGTTCGTCGAGCAGAAGAACGGTGCGGTCGTGCGCCGGCTGATGGGCTACGGCCGCTTCGACGGCGTTGAAACGGCACGCGTGATGGCTCGCCTTTATGCGGCGGCCCGGCTGTACGTCAACTTCTTCCAGCCGTCGTTCAAGTTGAAGGAGAAGCGTCGCGAAGGAGCGAAAGTGATCAAACGTTATCATGTTCCGTCGACGCCCTGTCAGCGGGCGCTGGTGCATCCGAGGCTGGCTGCGGCCGTGAAGAAGCGGCTGCGCGAGCAGTATCGCACGCTCGATCCGGTCGCACTCTTAGCCGAGATCCGCGCGGCCCAGGAGGAACTCGGGAATCGCGTCGATCGTCGTCCCGGAGATGCGCGCGGCCAGCAACGTGCCGGCAAGGACACCACGCCGCAGCCAGTACAATCATCAACACCGGATGCAGTCGCTTTTGCGAAGACGCTCGGCACGACCGTGGAGGCCGGCGATCCGCGTGCCACCCACCGGCGACCCAAGCGGCCTTATAAGACGAGGGTTCGCATGCCGTCCAAGCTCGATCCGCACGTTGTCACGATCGAGTACTGGCTTGCTGCGGAACCACAGTTGACTGCGCTCGCCATCCTCGGCCGACTGATCGAGAAGCACCCCGAGCAGTTCGGAATGAAACAACATTCGATCGTGCAGCGTCTGCTGAAGGCGCTCAGGAAGAAGGTTGCCGAGACGCTCATTGCTCAGGAGCCGCCTCGCACTACGACGACCGCTGCCCCATTGACCGGGCCTGTGGACGGCTCGGGCTATCACGGGCCCGACCCGCCCACAGTCCCTGCCGTCGAGCGAGCCTCGACAGCCGAGAGGCTCAACCGATTAGCCGACGTCGGATCGTCAGCACCGACTGCGCTATCAGGGTAACATTCGCGGATGAGGCAATACGAGGGGGCCAAGTTCGACGCTGAAGTTCGACGCTTTTGGCTTTGGCCCACACACCAGCATAACTGGGCAATATCAACGGCTTAGCAGTAAATTAGTGTGGCGTGTCGGAAGCGTCGGACTTGGGCGTGCAAACTTCCCTTCCCTATAGGGGGGAGAAGTTCGACGGGGAAGTTCGACGCTTTAGGGCTGTGGTACCCCTGGATGGGCCGCCCCGCCCCGAAGCCAAAGATGATGAAGAAGGCAGCTGACTTAGGCGTCGAACTCGGAGCGTCGAACTTCGCCCCCCTATAGGGACCCACAAGTTCGACGGGGAACTCGACGGCTACCTGCGGCTGACCCAGCCCGAGCTGGAGG
The DNA here is from genome assembly GCA_963771845.1 of uncultured Alphaproteobacteria bacterium. Taxonomy (GTDB): domain Bacteria; phylum Pseudomonadota; class Alphaproteobacteria; order Rhizobiales; family Xanthobacteraceae; genus VAZQ01. The sequence goes on from CAVYVC010000022.1 coordinate 225,315, forward strand.
ATGGGGAGATCAGCTGACCAGCCGGGACACTTGGGTTTCCCTATAGAGGGGCTGAAGTGTCCCGCTCGATGAGGAAAACTTTCGGCGGTTTGCCGACGGCGTAAATTCTGTACGGCAGCAGCAAAACCAGCAGCAGCTTGCGGAGGCCGGGGCCGGCTTCAAGTCGCTGGCGGATGCCTGGGCGGACACCACGACGGCGCACGGCCGGCTGATGCTGACCGTTTTGGGCGGCCTGAGTTCGAGCGCGCACTGATCATTGCTCGTACCGGCGACGGCCGTGTCCGTGCCAAGGCCCGTGGCGTGCGTTTTGGGCGCCCGCCTGCTCTGACCAGCCGCCAACGGCAGGAGGCTATCCAGCAACTCGCAGAAGGCGCTACGCAGGCCGATCTCGCGCGGACCTATGGCGTAAGCCAAGCCACGATATCGAGGTTGCAGCCGCTCCCTTTCGAGCACGCAAGCGTCGCCGGCGCATAACGGCCGAGAGGCTCGGCCACCGGCAGGTAGAACTCGGCTATCGGTTATGTCTGTTAATCGAGGTGAAGCAGATGGCCATGTTGCAGTGCGGTAACCTCCGCTTTTGACCCTGAACCGACATGTGCAGCGTGAAATTTCCGCAGTGCAAAATTGACCGTTGAACCCCATTTCGCCGGTTTCGATTCCGTGATTTGATCTTGTAACGGCAAGCCAAATCTGACGTGGTCCCGAGCCCCGGCGAGGCGATCCGGAGACGCGATTTCATTGCAGGAGACTTGTGATTGCGCGCTGCATGCAGTGCGTGCCCAAATCAGGGAGAGACAGATGCGCCGGTTTATTGTTTTCGTGTTCGCGGCTTGCTTCCTGGCAATTTGGACCTCGACAACCGTCCTGGCCGCCAACCCCGATTGGCCAAAGTCTCTCACTTTGGGGACGGCTTCGCCGGGCGGGGTATATTATCCTTATGGCGATGCACTCGCGCAGATCCTGACGGAGAAGCTCGGCGTCACCGTCAACCCCTTACCGACCCAAGGCCCGGTCCACAACGTGAAGCTCATCGATAGCGGCGTGGGCAGCTCGGCATGATTACGATGGGGGTGGGCCTGCAGGGCTGGAATGGCACCGGCGATTGGACCGGCGGGAAAACCTTCCGGAACATGCGTGCGCTGTTTCCGATGTACGATAACTCTTTTCAAGTCGTGGTCTTGCGGCGATCCGATATTACCCTTGCACAGGGGCTCGACAAGAAGCGCGTTGGCGTCGGACCGCGTGCGGGCACCGCCGCGTCTATGTTCCAGAGATATTGAAGGTTATCGGGATTTCAGCCGACCTCGGCAATGGATCATACGCCACGATGGCCACCGAGCTTTTAAATGGTAGCTACGACGC